>CAZAQA010000036.1:0-29134 GCA_964487375.1 uncultured Anaerolineae bacterium
AGAGTCATTGCCAATGGGGCCGATTATGTGTTTGCCGTGAAGGAGAACCAGGGGCGGTTGTTGGAGGCGATTCAGGGTCTCTTTGACAATGAGGAGGAGATGAAGCGGGTGGGGTGTGACTATAGCAGGACGGTGGACAAGGGGCATGGCCACATAGAGATTCGTCGTTGTTGGACGAGTTCGGCGCCGGAGTACCTGGAGTACATTGCCACCCTGGGGGAGTGGAAGGGGTTGCGGTCCATGGGGGTGGTCGAGGCAGAACGTCGCATTGGCACAACAAGGACAGTGAAACGGCGCTACTTCATCTCCAGCCTGGAGAGTAACGCCAAGCAACTGCTTCATGCGGTGCGGACCCACTGGGAGATTGAAAACAAGGTTCATTGGGTCTTGGATATCACCTTCCGCGAGGATGATTCCCGCGTGCGCAAGGGAAACGGACCGGAGAACTTCGCCGTGCTGCGACACATCGCCCTCAACCTGTTGCGGCAGGAGACCTCTCGCAAGCTCAGCATACGCGCCAAGCGCAAGTTGGCCGGATGGGACAATGACTACCTGCTCAAGGTCCTTTTGGCCTAAATGCAATTGCCCTACACGGCCAAGCCCTCATTGCCTCTACGGTTTTGTATTTTGTATAATGGGTATGAGGATAACGAAAAACAGGAGGCGCACGGTAATGACCGAACCGGCGGTGATGATGTGGTTCGACGGGGACGAGAAGGACCTGGAGGCGCTGGTAGGCATCTTCGGCTCCCAACCGCAGGTGTTGAAGGTCATCCGCCCCGACGGGACGGTGCGCTACCGGGGCTGGGCGCGCCTGTGGCCCGAGTCCTACTTCGAGAAGCCGCACCCTCCTGTGGACTGGGAAGATGCTGTGGCCAGGCTGGCCCTGGCGCACGGCTGGGGTGAGGTGGGCCTTATGCGGGAGTGCCAAGAGCGGGGCCTGAATTTTGCCCGGGCCCTGAAGATATATCGCTCAATATCGCATCGCTCAAAGGGCCAACGAGGGTTCACTCCCCTACCTCGGCGATGGGTGATCGAGCGCAGTTTCGGCCGGCTCAACCGGTATCGACGGTTGAGCCGGGATTTCATTCACCTTATGTTGCGAAAGTTGACGCTTTCGATTTGATAATTTCCAAACATGTTCTCAGCCTCATCTGAAAGAAACGATTTAGCGCGGTTATGTTATGCCATTAAGTAGCTTCTCTTTCCCTGATGTTTCATGGTATTTTCAATCAACCGGTTTTGGTAACAGCATTTGTGCAGGGAGCAGTTTGTGGTTGACTACATCTCCATACAAAAAGTACCGCACGATGATGTATTGATAGGCGATCGCGGAATGTAGGTGAAATAGCACATGATCTATCGCGTTGATGTCTCGACGAGGCCGGGCAATCGTGATGCTCGCGGAAAGCGCCTTTTACTTCAGATGGAAGCGCTGGGCATTGATGGAGTACAATCCATATCGGTAGCGAACCTATACTTCCTGCAGGGCGATCTCGATGTCCAGACCGTTCAGCACATTGTGGATACTCTTTTGCACGACCCGTTGGTCGAGGAAGCAGCATGGTGCCGGCTAGAAGATGCTCATATGGCCGCGTCGCCGGCCACCTGGGTGATCGAAGTGGCACTGTTGCCGGGCGTGACCGATAGTGTGGCCGAGAGCCTGCTGGAGGGTGCTTTCATGATCGGCGTGACGGGATTGAAGGGTGCGGCCACGGGTCAACGTTACGTCCTGGAAGGGGCACTCACGGAGTACCAGGCGCGCCTCGCCGCCGAGAGACTGCTGGTCAACGAGATGATCCAGACCTATACGATTAATCAGCCCGTCGATCCTCCCTTCGTGTCGGTTCAGGAGGCCGATGATACTGTGGAGATGATCTCAATCACCGGTGCTGACGACGCGACCTTGATGGCGATCAGCCGAAAGCGGCGCTTGTCGTTGGACCTCGACGAGATGCGAGCGATTCGGGCTTATTATCGTCAAGAGGGGCGTGAGCCCACGGATGTGGAAATGGAGACGTTGGCGCAAACGTGGTCGGAGCACTGTGTACACAAAACGTTTCGGGCGTTCATCACGTACGAGGAGCGAGGGCCAAGCGGGGAAACGCGCCGGGTTCAGATCGACTCGTTGCTGAAGACGTACATTCGGGCGGCGACGGAGCGGGTGAATAAACCTTGGGTGCATTCCGCCTTTGTGGACAACGCGGGCATTGTGGCCTTCGATGACCGATTTGATCTGGCCTTCAAGGTGGAGACGCATAATCATCCCTCAGCGCTGGAGCCGTTCGGTGGGGCGAACACGGGCGTGGGCGGCGTTATACGAGATGTGCTGGGAGTTAGCGCCCGCCCCATCGCGAACACGGACGTGCTCTGCTTCGGCCCGCCGGATCTCCCGTTTAGCAACCTGCCGGATGGGGTGTTGCACCCCCGCCGCATCGCCGATGGGGTGACGGCCGGGATCGAGGACTATGGCAATAAGATGGGGATCCCCACCGTCAACGGGGCTATCCTCTACGATCCGGGTTACACGGCTAACCCCCTGGTGTTCTGCGGTTGCCTTGGAATCCTGCCTCGGGGGAGCCATCGCCGCGAGCCTCGGCCGGGTGATCTGGTTGTCGTGATTGGCGGGCGCACGGGGCGCGATGGGTTGCGCGGTGCGACCTTCTCGTCGATGGAGATGACCTACGAGACGGGCGAGGTGGCCGGCAGCGCGGTGCAGATCGGCCATCCTATCCACGAGAAGCAGGTGCAAGAGGTCGTGCTGCGAGCCCGGGATGAGGGGTTGTACACGGCCATCACCGATTGCGGCGCGGGTGGGCTCTCCTCGGCGGTGGGGGAAATGGGCGCCGAGTTGGGTGCGGAGGTGCATTTGGATCGCGTGCCGTTGAAGTACGCCGGCCTGCGTCCCTGGGAGATCTGGCTGAGCGAGGCTCAGGAGCGCATGGTGCTAGCCGTGCCCCCCGAGCGCTGGCCGCGCCTGCAGGAAATCTGTAAAGGGCAAGACGTGAAGGCTACGGTGCTGGGGACGTTCACCGGCGATGGCCAGTTGACGCTGTACTACGGTGAGCGCGTGGTCGGTCGGTTGTCCACAGGCTTTCTGCATAACGGCATCCCGCGTCGGCGCCTGCGCGCCGTGTGGACCCCGCCGGATGTGGCGGAGCCAGACGTGTCGTGCCCCTCTGATTTGACATCGGACTTGCTGGAGCTCCTGGCTGATCCCGACACGCGCAGCAAGGAGGAGGTTATCCGCCGTTATGATCACGAGGTGCAGGGTGGCACGGTGGTGAAGCCCCTTGTGGGATGGGCGGATTACGGGCCGAGCGACGCGGCCGTGCTGGCACCGCTGGATGCCCTGCGAGAGGTGAACGGGAGAAACGGACATATCCAGGGCGTCGCAGTGGCGGTGGGCATCAACCCGAGCTATGGTAAGATCGATCCATACGCGATGGCCTGGGCCGTGGTGGATGAAGCGATTCGGAACTGCGTCGCCGTGGGGGCCGATCCAGATCGGATCGCGTTGTTGGACAACTTCTGCTGGGGGAATCCCAGCCTGCCGGATCGATTGGGTGGGCTGGTGCGTAGTGCGCAGGGATGCTACGATGCGGCCGTGGCTTATGGGGCTCCTTTCGTGTCCGGCAAGGATAGTTTGAACAATGAGTATGTCGATACGGAGGGAAATAAGCGTGCTATCCCTGGCACGTTGCTCATCTCGGCTTTGGGAATGGTGCCGGATGTGCGGCGGGCGGTGACGATGGATTTGAAGGCTCCGGGGGATTGGCTGTATGTGGTGGGCGTGACGTCTGACGAGTTGGGGGGATCGACCTATTATCGTCATCGCGGCGAGCTGGGAGCGAACGTGCCGCAGCCGCCCGAACGGGGGATCGAGCGGTACCGGGCGTTGCATCGGGCCATGGGACGGGGGCTGGTCCGGGCATGTCACGATTGCTCAGAAGGAGGCTTGGCTGTGGCCGTCGCAGAGATGAGCCTGGCTGGCGGTTTGGGGGCAGAAGTACGGCTGGCCGATGTGCCGCGGGCGGACGGCGTCGATCGGGATGATGTGGTCGCGTTCAGCGAGTCGCTGGGACGTTTCGTTGTGGAGGTGGCGCCGGAGGATGTGTACGCGTTTGAGGCGTGTCTTGCCGGGCATCCGGTCGCCCGTATTGGGCGAGTGCGAGAGGATGGACGGGTACGGGTGACCGGCCTGGATGGGCGCCTGGTGATTGATGTGGATCTCCCGACGATCGAGCGGGCCTGGCGCGTGTAGATCGCGTGGAGCGAGGGGTAAGTACGTCAACGGCATTGGCTCTCTGATTAATGACCTATGGCAGGGGGAATGAAACCGCCGATTTTGATCTTACATGCGAATGGGACAAATCGGGACCGCGAGGCCGCGTGGGCGTGCGAGTTGGCTGGTGGCGTGCCCGAGATCGTTCATATGAATCAGTTGATCGCCGGCGAGCGCCGTCTGCTGGATTACCGAATGTTGGTCCTGCCCGGAGGGTTCTCTTACGGCGATGATTTGGGGGCGGGCAAATTGTGGGCGGTGGCGTTGCGCCATCGACTGGCGGACGACTTGGATGCGTTCGTGGAGACAGGGCGACCGATCTTGGGAATCTGCAATGGCTTTCAGGTGCTGGTGAAGTCTGGCTTGCTGCCGGGGATGGTGGACGGCGGACGGAAGAGGGGAAGCGAGGGGGAACGTGTCCCCTGTAAACAGGTGGTCACCCTCACTCGTAACGACTCCGCTCGTTTCGAGTGTCGTTGGGTGTATTTGCAGCCCCAGCCGGACAGCCCATGCATCTTCACACAAGGCTTGGAGGAGCCCATCTACTGCCCTGTGGCACATGGCGAGGGGAAATTCGTCGCCAAGGACCGGCAGACCCTAGAGGCTATCGAACGCGCTGGGCTTGTCGCACTGCGATATGTGAGACCGGATGGAAATACCGCAGATTACCCGTGGAACCCGAACGGCTCGCAAAACCACATCGCGGGAATCTGCAATCCGTCCGGGACAATCCTGGGGCTAATGCCGCATCCGGAGGATCACGTCATCCCGGAACAGCACCCGCGCTTTCACCGCGGGGAGAAGGGCGGCCTTGGTTTGATGTTGTTCCAGAACGGCGTGCGGTACGCGCGAGAGGTGTGAGCGGTGAGCGTGGAGCAGGAAGCAGCGAAGTGGCTGGCGTATTGAGGGGACACAGCAGCGTCGCACCCGTTGGACGTGAAACGGTGATGGAGAAACATGAAAATGGAGAGTGTGACATGGGAGCATTAGCATTAGACCGGACGCGAGCTCGCGTGTGGGGTGGGATTGCCTTTTTCGCGGCGCTAACGGCACTGACGGCACGAGTGATGATCCCGTTGCCATTCACGCCGGTGCCGGTGACGTTGCAGGTTTTGGCCGTGTTGTTGGCCGGGCTTGCCCTTGGGGCGTGGGCAGGCGCGGCCAGCCAGTTAACCTATCTCACGGCTATCGCCGCGGGGCTACCGCTTTCGGCATGGGGACTGGGCGGTTCTGCGGCCTTTCATGCCTATCGTCGACCTGCCCACTTCACGGGCTTAGCCGTCACCAAGATGGACATACCGGACAGTTTCCCCGAGATCAAGATTTGCGCCGGGTATAAGCTGGAGGAGAAGGTGCGTGATCGTGTGCCGGATACTCCCCGGCTGGCAGCAAAGAGAAGAAGGTTTACACCCCTGGCAGTTTGATCTGAGAGCCAATAGGGAGAGATGGTATGTTATCCATGGAAGAGATCATGCAGGCGATCCCGCACGCTCTATCGCATGTTGACGTGCCGGAGCTGGGGCCGCGGATCGAGGGCAAAGTACGAGACATCTACGTGATCGACGGTAAGCGCGTGCTCATCACCACAGATCGGGTGTCCGCCTTCGACCGGATGCTGGGGTTCATCCCTTTTAAGGGACAGGTGTTGAACCAGCTCAGCACCTGGTGGTTTAAACAAATGAGGGACATCGTGCCCAATCACGTCATCTCGGTGCCTGACCCCAACGTGACCATCGCTCGCGAGGCGGAGCCGTTGCCGGTCGAGGTGATCGTGCGCGGCTACATCACCGGCGTCACGTCCACATCGTTGTGGACGCTGTACAGCCAAGGAATGAAGCGGCCGTATGGGCTAGACCTACCGCCCGGCCTGCATAAAAATGATCCGCTGCCGGAGCCGGTGATCACGCCGACGACAAAGACTGCTGGTGGGGCCCATGACGAATGGTTGACTTCGGCTGAGGTTGTGGAGCGCGGTTTAGTACCCGCCGAGCTGTGGAAAGAGGTCCAACGGGCCGCTCTCGCCCTCTTCAAGCGCGGCCAAGAGGTCGCCCGGAGGTCCGGATTCATCCTGGTGGACACAAAGTACGAGTTCGGCCTGATCAACGGCCGACTGGCCTTGATCGACGAGGTTCACACCCCGGACTCTAGCCGATATTGGGTGGCGAAGGATTACGAGGCGGTGCAGGACACGAACCAAGAGCCGGACAATTTTGATAAGGAATTTCTGCGACGGTGGTTCGTTCGCCGGGGGTATCGGGGCGAAGGTGAGCCACCGAAAATACCGTCTGAATTCGTCGCACAAGTGGCGCAGCGGTATATTACCGTGTATGAGCGTCTCACGGGAGAAATGTTTGTACCGGGGGAACAACCTGTGGCCAAGCGCATCCGTACCGCGTTGCGTCATCTAAACGTTTAAGAGCTTCGGTGAGGGGATAAAATGTCTGAGGATGAGGTACGCGCGGGGACCGGTGTAGGCGCGAAGCGCGTGGAGCCCAAGGTGGGAAGCGAAGGGAAAATCGTGGCGTTTGTGCCGATCATTATAGGCTCGAAGTCGGATCTAGGCCATGCACAGGAGATCGCGAAGGGCTTGAGGACGTTCGGGATCAAGTGTGAGATCCGGGTGGCGTCGGCGCACAAGGCGACCCGCTATCTGTTGGACATGCTGGCCGGGTATGAGGCGGATCCCCGGCCGAAGGTGTACATCACGGTGGCTGGCCGTTCCAACGCGCTGAGCGGGATGGTGGATGCCAATGTGGCCGCACCAGTGATCGCCTGCCCGCCGTATTCCGATCGCTTCGGCGGGGTGGACGTCTTTTCCTCGCTGCGTATGCCCTCCGGCGTGGCACCAGCAGTGGTGTTGGGGCCGACGACCGCGGCTCTGTTGGCGGCTAAGATGCTCTCGCTGACCGACCCATTGTTACAAAAGCGCGTTGTACAGGCTCAGAAATCAGCTAGGCAGCAGGTCATCGATGATGATCAGGCACTTCAAAGCAAAACGCTACGATCTTGAAATCCGCTTCCGAGACAACTCTTTCAGTTCCATCGCGAATCCGCCGGGGGATCCTGAGAAGAGAGGCCGATGATATCGTCAATGTGGAACCTGACAGACGATGGACCGGATCATCCCAAGGAGGCGTGTGGCGTGTTTGGTATCTACGCACCGGGCGTAGATGTGGCGCGCGTCGCCTTCTTCGCCCTATACGCCCTGCAACATCGCGGACAGGAGAGCGCCGG
Source organism: uncultured Anaerolineae bacterium (assembly GCA_964487375.1). Lineage (GTDB taxonomy): Bacteria > Chloroflexota > Anaerolineae > JAADDB01 > JAADDB01 > JAADDB01. The sequence continues at coordinate 7,520 of CAZAQA010000036.1, forward strand.
CATCGCCACCTGTGACGGCCACGCGGCTTATATCCACAAGGGGATGGGGTTGGTCTCCCAGGTCTTCGATGAGGAAAATCTTCGCCCCTTGAAAGGACACCTGGCCATTGGTCACAATCGTTATTCCACCACTGGCTCGAGCCATATCCGCAATGCGCAGCCATATCTCATTGAGACAATACATGGACCCCTGGGCGTTGGGCATAACGGGAACCTGACGAACGCGGCCACGTTGCGTCGCAAGCTGTTGAAGCGCGGCGTGGGACTGATGTCCTCTAGCGATAGTGAGGTGATCACGCAAATGCTGGCTGCCCCGCCGCCCGACGGTGAACCCAATGGACCGGACTGGGAGGCTCGCATTGCCGCTTTCATGACCGAGGCGGAGGGGGCCTATTCGTTGGTGATTCTCACCAGGAATGCCGTGTTCGCCGTGCGCGATCCCTGGGGATTTCGGCCGCTATGCCTGGGAGAATTGCCGGGTGATGATGGCAGACCCGGGTACGTGGTGGCCTCCGAGTCATGCGCACTGAGCACCATCGGTGCCCGCTACCTGCGGGAGGTGCGGCCCGGGGAGATCGTAAGGCTGGACGCCCATGGCGTGCACAGCCTGCAGGGATGCAAGCCCGCGCCCCGGGCGGCGTTGTGCGTCTTCGAGTATGTGTACTTCGCCCGTCCCGATTCAGTGCTGGAGGGACAGACGGTCCATCGGGTGCGACAGCGGCTGGGGGAAGAGCTGGCGCAGGAAGCTCCCGCAGAGGCGGATTTGGTGATCGGCGTGCCAGATTCGGCGATCCCGGCGGCTATTGGGTACGCGCGGGTGTCAGGCATCCCCTATAACGAGGGGCTAACGAAGAACCGCTACATTGGACGCACTTTCATCCAACCGAGTGATCAGCTGCGCCGGGCGGGGGTGTACCTGAAATACAATCCGTTGACAGTTAACCTGAATGAGAAGCGAATTGTGCTTATCGATGACTCCATCGTGCGTGGCCATACCATAGGGCCATTGGTACACATGTTACGGGAAAGCGGTGCAACACAGGTCCATGTACGAGTGTCGTCGCCGCCCGTACGTCATCCCTGTTTCATGGGGGTGGATATGGCGACCCATGAGGAGCTGGTTGCTTATCGCATGTCTGTGGAGGAGATCCGCCGCCATATTGGCGCGGACAGCCTGGCTTACCTCTCTTACGAGGGAATGATGCGCGCTGTGACAGCCGAGATCGGCAAAGATAAGGGGCATTGCAGCGCCTGCTTTAGGGGTGAGTACCCGGTCTTGCTGAGTGAGTGGTGGCAGTATCGTGAGCAGAAGAAGCGGAGTTTCGAGGGAATTTGGGGAGCATAAGAAGTGAGGAGTGGCACATGGCAGGCCGTACGAATGTTCTAGTCATGGGAAGTGGAGGACGCGAGCACACGCTGGTTTGGAAGCTGGTGCAGTCGCCGTTGGTTGCTCATGTGTTTGTGGCCCCGGGCAATGGGGGAACGGCGAGCGCCGCGGCGCGAGGGCTGTCGATCTCGAACGTGGATGTTCCGGTGAACGCGAGGAACGGGTTCTCCGAGCTGATCGAGTTCGTACGGGAGAAGGAGATCGCCTTGACCGTGGTCGGCCCGGAGGCTCCGTTGGCGGATGGAATCGTGGACGCGTTTCAGGCGGCCGGGCTGCGTTGCTTCGGTCCTACGCGGGCGGCGGCGCGGATCGAAGCGTCTAAGTCGTTTGCCAAGGCATTTATGACTCGTTACGGGATCCCTACCGGGCGTTACGCCACGTTCACCGATTATGAGGAAGCGCTGGCTTATCTGCGGGGCACCGAGTTTGACGCGGTGGTGAAGGCGTCGGGACTGGCAGCGGGCAAGGGGGTGATCGTGCCCGAGTCGCGGGAGGAAGCGAAAGATGCGCTGCGGCGGATCATGGTGGAGCGTGCCTTCGGGGCCGCCGGCAATGAGGTGGTCATTGAGGAGCGGCTGTACGGACAGGAGGCATCGGTACTTGCCTTCACCGATGGACGTATAGTCGTGCCGATGCCGGCCGCACAAGATCACAAGCCGGTGTTTGACGGCGATCGCGGACCGAACACCGGCGGTATGGGATGCTATGCCCCGGCGCCACTGGTGACACCTGAGCTGATGGATGAGATCGTGCGTACGATTTTGCAGCCGGTGGTGGACGGCATGCGGGCCGAAGGGACGCCGTATGCGGGGGTGCTCTACGCCGGTCTGATGATCACGGAGGACGGGCCGAAAGTCCTGGAGTTTAACTGCCGCTTCGGCGACCCGGAGACGCAGGCCATCCTGCCGCTACTGGAGAACGACCTGGTGGATGTACTGGAAGCCTGCCTGAACGGCACACTGGATCAAGTGGAGGTGCGCTGGCGGCCGAGCTCGGCGACGACGGTGGTGGCGGCGTCAGAAGGATATCCCGGACCGTATCCGAAGGGACGGGATATCGCCGGCGTTGAGAAAGCGGAGTCATTGCCGGGAGTGATGGTGTTCCACGCGGGCACGAAGCGGCTGGACAATGGCCGGCTCATTACCAGCGGCGGGCGCGTGCTCAATGTCACCGGCATCGGCGCTACATTGCGGGAATCCATCGACCGGGCGTACGAGGGCATCCGTCTCATCCACTTTGAGGGCATGCACTACCGTCACGACATCGGCGTCAAAGCTTTAGGAATTCCAAAAAGCGAAAGGGGCACAGGGAGATAAAAGATGCAGATGGACGAAAATGCCTTTTCAAAGGGGATCATTGGAGCTGACATCGAAGTTCATCGTGGACTTGGACCGGGCTTGTTGGAGTCTGCTTACGAAGAAGGTCTGACGTACGAATTCAGGCTACGAAGTATTCCCCTTGAGCGTCAGAAATTCATGTCAACTGTCTACAAAAGCGTCCGCTTGGACCGTGCCTTTCGAGTTGATCTCCTGGTAAGGAATTCGATTGTCGTCGAGTTGAAGGCGGTGGATCGGATTTTGCCTATTCATAAAGCGCAGGCTCTGGCTTGTCTCTGTAGGAGTGAACATGATCTCTATGAGCTATCGTGAGGCAGGGGTGGATATCGAAACGGGGGCACGAGCCGTCGAGTTGATAAAGGAGGCGGTCTGGGCGACGTATGGCCCCGAAGTGCTGTTGGGGATCGGTGCCTTTGGCGGGCTGTTCGATGTCTCAGCGCTGAAGGAGATGGAGGCGCCAGTGCTGGTCGCCTCAACCGACAGTGTGGGCACCAAGACGAAGATCGCGGCCGCTCTGGGTCGATTCGACACCATCGGCCAGGATATTGCCAACCACTGCATCAACGACATCCTGGTGCAGGGCGCACACCCCCTCTTTTTCCTGGACTACATCGCTGCCAGCAAACTGGATCCGGAGATGGTCGCTACTGTCGTACGCGGCTGTGCAGAGGCGTGCAAGGTAGCCGGATGTGCGCTGCTGGGCGGCGAGACGGCGGAGATGCCGGGCGTCTACGCCCCGGGCGAGTTCGACCTGGTGGGCACCGTTGTCGGCGTTGTGGACCGCCGCGAGATCGTGGACGGCCGCGCCATCGTCCCGGGCGATACCATCATTGGGCTGGCATCGTCCGGCCTACACACCAATGGCTACTCTCTGGTCCGCCGCGTCTTCCATGACTGGGACTTGCACGCCGTTGTCCCGGAGTTGGGCTGTCCCCTGGGTGACGCCCTCCTGGTGCCGCATCGCTCCTATCTGACGGAAGTGCGACGGCTGCGGGAGGCGGGTGTCGTCATCAAGGGCATGGCGCACATCACTGGTGGTGGCCTCATCGACAACCCGCCGCGGGTTTTCCCCGAAAGGATGGCGGCGCGTCTCCATTGGGGAAGCTGGGTCATTCCACCCCTCTTCCAACTGATCCGACAAGTCGGCGGGATCAGCGAGGAGGAGATGCTCCACGTGTTCAACCTAGGCCTAGGTATGTTGATTATTGTCTCGTCCGGGCAGGCCGACAAGGCGCTGCACGTGTTGGACGATGGTGCGTGGCGGGTGGGAGAGATGGTTCTTCGCGGCGATGGACCGGCGGTACGGGTGGAGTGAGGGATAGCAAATAGCGGATGGCAAGGAGGTGGCTCCTTTCATCACTAACTTCTTTCATCACTAAGGAGTGGAGGTGTATGAACAAGCATGCACGATTGGCTGTCTTCATCTCCGGCTTCGGCTCCAACCTGCAAGCCATCATCGATGCCGTGCGGACGGGCGAACTGGACACGAAAATCGTGGCAGTTATCTCGAATCGCAAGGCCGCCTATGGATTGACGCGGGCCGAGCGGGCGGGGATCCCCACACTGTACTTCCCACTGAAGCCATATCGGGATGCGGGTCGTTCCCGCGAGGAGTACGACGCGGATCTGGCCAAGCGGGTAGCGGCCTATGAGCCCGATCTGATCGTGTTGGCCGGATGGATGCACACCTTGAGCCTTGCTTTCCTGAATCAATTCCCGAATCGGGTGATCAACCTGCATCCGGCGCTGCCCGGCCAGTTTCCCGGAATCCACGCCATCCGGCGCGCTTACGAGGCGTTCCGGCGGGGTGAAATCAACCATACAGGCGTGATGGTGCACTATGTCGTCCCCGAGGTGGACGCGGGGCCAGTCATCATATCTGAGAAGGTCCCCATTGATCCGACGGACACACTGGATGATCTCGAGGCACGCATCCACGAGGTAGAACACCGGCTGATCGTGGAGGCGATCCGGCGGTGCATCCGGTATGGAACCGGGGGCGTAAAGAAAAGCAGATTTTCATATGGGGGAGATGGACTCCGGTAAAAATAGGGACTGAGCATATCCTGTCCCCCAATGCTGCCGAGGTTATCCGGGTGACTCTACTGACGTCCCCCTATTTTCCTTTGGCGCCCCCAATTTTGGGATCTGATCCAAGAACCTCAAAAGGATGTTTCAATCTGTAATTCTCTCCTGCAGCGGCCTGACGTCCAAGCGACGCCGTTGGAGCGCGCGGATGCCCGCGACCGCGGCAGTGGCTGCGCTGAGAGTAGTGATGAGGGGCACGCCGAACCGATATGCTGCCTGACGAATGAGCCGTCCGTCTATCCGGCTCCCCTTGCCCAGGGGGGTGTTGACGATCATCTGGATGCTCCCCGTACGGATAGCGTCCACCACGTGGGGGGAGCCCTCGCTCACCTTATTGATGCTCTCAACATCTAGGCCCGCGTGGCGGAAGTACGCGGCCGTACCCCGAGTGGCTACAATCCGGAATCCCAAGTGAAGCAGGTCGCGTGCGAGCTTGGCTGCCGCGCCTTTATCAAAATCGTTGACCGTGATCAACACGGTGCCTCGAGTGGGCAAGGGCATCCCCGCGGCCATCTGAGCCTTTGCATACGCGCGGCCGAAGTCTTCCGCGTGGCCCATCACCTCCCCGGTGGATTGCATTTCCGGCCCCAGCACCGCGTCCACTTCTGGAAACCTGCGGAAGGGTAGTACCACCTCCTTGACAAAGAAGCCCCGCACTTCAGGCGCTTGGGTGAACCCGATCTCCACCAAACGCTTGCCCGCCATCACTTGAGCGCCGATCTTGGCCAAGGGCACGCCCGTGGCTTTGCTGACAAAAGGCACGGTGCGGGATGCGCGGGGGTTCACCTCCAGCACGTACACCACGTCATCCTTGATCGCATACTGGACGTTCATCAGGCCTCGCACGCCCAAGGCCAGGCCCAGGCGTTCCGTATACTCCCGGATGATGTTCATATGGTAGAAACTCACCTTGAAGGGCGGGAGTACACACGCCGAGTCCCCTGAGTGCACGCCTGCTTCCTCGATGTGCTGCATGATCCCGCCGATGACCACCTGCTCCCCATCTGCGACCGCATCCACGTCCACTTCTATCGCGTCCTCCAGATACTCGTCCACCAGGATGGGGTGTTCCTCCGAGGCTTCCACCGCGCTGAGAATGTAGTGGTCCAGCGCGTCCTCGTCGTAAATGATGGCCATCGCACGGCCTCCTAGCACGTAGGAGGGGCGCATGATGACGGGATAGCCGACGCGTTGGGCCACGGCACGGGCCTCCTCGGGGGAGGTGGCGATGCCGTGTACGGGTGCGGGAATGCCCAAACGGTCCAACAGCGCCGCGAAACGCTCCCGGTCCTCCGCCAGGTCAATCGCGTCGGGAGAGGTCCCCAAAATGGAGACGCCCGCATCCTGCAAACCCTGGGCCAACTTCAGAGGCGTCTGCCCCCCGTACTGGACGATGAGCCCCAGGGACGCGCGGTCTCCCAGCGTGCGCTTCTCCTCCCGCACGATGTGGATGACATCTTCCAACGTCAGGGGCTCGAAGTAAAGGCGGTCAGAGGTGTCGTAGTCCGTGGACACGGTTTCGGGGTTACAGTTCACCATGACGGTTTCGTAGCCCATGTCCGCCAGTACGAAGGCTGCGTGGCAGCAGCAGTAGTCGAATTCGATGCCCTGGCCGATGCGGTTGGGCCCGCCGCCCAGGATGATGGCCTTGGGCCGAGGCGCGGGGCCAGCCTCGTCATGGTCCTCGTAGGTGGAGTAAAGGTAGGGGGTGAAGGCTTCGAATTCAGCCGCACACGTATCCACCCGAAGGTAGCCGGGCTCTATGCCCAGGAGTTGACGCCGTTCCCTCACGGCCGCCTCCGTGGTGGGAGAACGTAGGACGCGCGCAATCTGGCGATCGCTAAACCCATGCTGCTTGGCCTCGCGCATCAGAGTCGCATCCACCTCTTCCAGGGACCGTTCACGCAGTGCGTGCTCTACTTGAGCAATGCGATCTATCTGGTGGACGAACCAGCGGTCGTACCCGCTTACCTCTGCCACTCGGTCCGGCGCCCAGCCGTTCCAGAGTGCGGCGTAGGTAGCAAACAGGCGACTCGGCGTGGCCACGCGGAGGTGTTCTTCCGTGGGGAGCTCCGAGTCAGTAGGGGACAGGCCGTCCCGTCCGATTTCCAGACCCCGGACGGCTTTTTGCAGCGCCTCGGGGAAAGTGCGGCCGATGGCCATCACCTCTCCCACGGATTTCATCTGAGGTCCCAGGGTGGAGTCCACGCCCGGGAACTTGGCGAAATCCCAGCGGGGGATTTTGACGACCACGTAGTCCAAACTAGGCTCGAACGCGGCCACGGTGACCCGGGTGATGTCGTTGCGGATCTCGTCCAGGGTGTAGCCCACGGCCAAAAGCGCGGCGATTTTGGCGATGGGGAAGCCTGTGGCCTTGGACGCGAGCGCGGAGGAACGGCTCACCCGGGGGTTCATCTCAATGACCAAGACATGGCCTTCCGTAGGATTGACCGCAAACTGCACGTTGGCCCCGCCGGTCTCCGCCCCCACCGAGTGCATGACCACCCGGGCCATGTCCCGAAGGTGCTGGTACTCCTTGTCTGTGAGGGTTTGCGCGGGCGCGACGGTGATGGAATCCCCGGTGTGGATGCCCATGGGGTCAAGGTTTTCAATGGAGCAGACGACCACGAAGTTATCGTTGCGGTCACGCATGACTTCCAGCTCGTATTCCTTCCACCCCAACACGCTCTCTTCCACCAGCGCCGTGTGCACGGGGCTTTCTCGCAACCCGCGCTCCAGTTTGCTGATGAAATCGGATTCGCTGTACGCGATGCCGCCACCGCTTCCCCCCAGCGTGAAGGAGGGGCGAATGAGCAAGGGGTAGCCCGCGTCCCGAGCAAAGGCGAGGCCCTGGGCTACGCTCTCAACGGTACGGCCGCGAGGGACCTCCAGGTCGGCAGCGATCATGACCCGGCGGAATTGTTCCCTATCTTCTGCGATGTGGATCGTATCGAGCCGCGCGCCGATGAGTTCCACACCGTACCGGTCCAGGATGCCCCTCTCGGCTAAGGCCACGGCCAGGTTGAGGCCAGTTTGCCCACCAACGGTGGGAAGGAGTGCATCGGGCTGCTCGCGGGCGATGATTTGCTCTAGAATGTCGGGCACCAGAGGCTCGACGTACGTCGCATCGGCCAGTTCCGGGTCGGTCATAATGGTCGCGGGATTTGAGTTGACCAGGATGACGCGATAGCCCTCTCGTTTCAGGGCTTTGACGGCCTGGGTGCCGGAGTAGTCGAATTCCGCGGCCTGACCAATGACAATGGGGCCAGCGCCGATGATGAGTATGCTGTGAATGTCCGTTCGCTTGGGCATGGGTCAACCCCCGTAATACGCGTCAGACGTCATCCGTATGCTTACCTCTTCCTCGTCTCGCGTACCAGGTCCATGAAGCGGGCGAACAGGTAGTCCGCGTCGTGGGGCCCCGGACTGGCTTCGGGATGGTATTGGACGCTGAAGGCGGGACGATCGATGAGTTCCAGACCCTCGACGGTGCGGTCGTTCAGGTTCCAGTGGGTAACACGCGCATGCCCGGGCAGGGTGTTCGGGTCCACCGCGTAGTTGTGGTTCTGTGCGGTGATCTGGACGCCCCCAGTATCCACGTCTTGCACAGGATGGTTGCCACCGTGATGGCCGAATTTCAATTTGTAGGTGCGCGCGCCCAGGGCAAGGCCCAGGATCTGGTGCCCCAGGCAGATGCCGAACAGGGGGATGCCTGTCTCCAGCAGCGTGACCACAGTCCGGACCGCGTAGGGCACGCCCGTGGGGTCTCCCGGCCCATTGGAGAGGAAGACGCCGTCGGGGTGCAGCGCGAGCACGTCCTCCGCAGATGTCTGCGCGGGTACGACGGTCACCCGAGCGCCATGTGCGGTCAGCCGTCGCAGGATATTGTACTTGACGCCGAAGTCGTAGGCCACTATGTGACATCGCTCCTGGTGCGAGCTCAGGTCGGGCGCGCCAGAGAGGTAGCGGTGCCAGACGGGCCGAGAGGCTTCCTCCCAGGGGTGGATGTGCTGGCAGGTGACGTCCTGCACCAGATCTCGACCTTCCAGACCTTCCCATACCTGGGCCATCTTGATGAGGGCTCGGGGATCCACATTTTCCTCGGTGGAAAGGGCCGCGTGCATGACGCCCCGCTCACGCAGGTGCAAAGTAAGCGCGCGAGTGTCCACATCCGCGATGCCGGGAACACCGTGCCGGGCCAAATAGTCATGGAGGGATTGGGTGGCCCGCCAATTGCTGGATACAGGGCTCACGTCGCGCACGATGAAGCCTCGGACCCAAGGACGGCGGCTTTCCACGTCCTTAAGGTTGACGCCCACGTTGCCTACATGGGGAACGGTCATCACTACCATCTGGCCGTAGTAGGAAGGGTCGGTAAGGATTTCCTGGTAGCCGGTCATGGAAGTGTTGAAGACGATTTCAGCCACGGTCGTAACCCGGGCACCAAACGCATACCCCCAGAAGAGGGTACCATCTTCCAACGCGAGAACGGCTTTTGCCATAAGAAGACCTCCAAAGGGACATCCAAAGCAGCATCCACGTCTCTATCAAGACGCAAACCGCAGCAAAATATTGTAGCGTTGTCCGTCATCATGGACGAATTTCTGCCACTCATGGATTATCAAGACGGCCCGAGGACCTGAATGAGTGGAGCGGGAATACCCCCAACAGCCATGGTGGCCATGCTTTATTTTCATGGTGCCATTGAACGAGCCCGTCCTTTCCTTCAGGAGTATGGATATATTCCGCATATGTTGAGCAAAAGCGGCTTGAACCGACGCCTCCACAACACGACGCCTTGGCTGGAGATGTTTGTCAACCTGCTGGTCGAAGCCTGAATCCTCTCCTTGGCCGATGATGGGGAGGTGGAATTTGCGACGGAGTGAATGCTCTTCCCCATGCGCAAGAAAAACTGCAAACGCTCCTTACCTCTTGAATGCGTCTCTGGCAGCACAAGGTTCGCAAAAACATTGAAACCGCAGGCAGTCGTCTCTTTGACCTATGGCCGCGACACCTCCATGCCGTTACTCAATCTGGCTTCCTTCTTAAGACCGCCTTCTTCGTCTTGGTCTTGAGCCTCTACAATCTTGTCCAGGCACTTATCTAGCACTTGGGTTAATTATGGGCAGAAAGTAGCCCCTTTCTCGGTGTTCTTACGGAGTAGGACGCTTCTTCCCACGCTCGTTGCCGCTCACGCGACTCGCTCCACAGGTCCGTCGCGGCAGACAAGCCACCCGCTCCGGTCGCAGGTGCCGCATATCCCCATAGCACACCGCATCACCCTGGCCCAGGAAAGCTGCGCCGGAACGACATGCTCCAAGCAGAGTCCTTTCACCGCCTCCAGCATCGGTTCCGGGCCGCAGGCGTACACCTGGTCCGGCCGCACCCCATCCAGGCACATCGCCTCCAGCGGGTCCGTCGCCAGCCCACGGCTGCCGTGCGAACCGTCGTCGGTGGTGACCAGGAGGTCTACGCCCAGGGACCTGAACCTTTCCTCGAAAAGCAATTCGGAACGGGTGCGTGCGCCCACGATAGCCGTCACGTGCACTCCACGGGCCACCGCCAGACACGCCAGGAAGTGCAACGGCGCTACACCGTACCCACCGCCCACCAGCACGATCCGATCGCCATCCAAGGGGCTTTCGATCTGTCCCGAGAGCTCCGAGAGGCTTCCCCGGTGCGTCCAGGACGCGACATCTCCCGACCGTCGCGGTTTGCGGGCGCCGTCGGGGGACTCTGGGGGCTCGCAGAGCCCCCGGGAATCGTTCAGGACTCCATCCAGGGAGAAACCGTTGCCGAAAGGCCCCCGCAGCCATACCCGGTCGCCGGGACGCAGCGCGTGCATGGCCCTGGTGAACGGCCCCACCGCCGCCACCGTGAGCCGCACCGGATCCGAGCCCATCAGGCTGATCGGTTTCTCGTCTCTGCCCGGCAGCCATACCATGACAAACTGCCCTGGACGGGCGCCCGGCAGGTGAACGTCCAGCGTGAACGTCCTGGTGCGGTGGTTCTCCACCACGACATCCACCACGTGCGCCGCCGACGGGAGTTCGGGAACGCCGATGTCATGCATGTCCGCCTCCTCCCGGTGCGTGCGCCCGCCCGATCATCTCCGCGGGTGATGCAAATCCTTCCTCCGCCATGAACCTCTCCACCTCGTCCCGTATCCCGGCAAGCCCATCTGGGCCACGCCAGTATACCGCCGACCCCACGCCCACCAGGGTTGCTCCTGCCATCATCATCTCCACCGCATCCTCTCCGGAGGAAACGCCCCCGATCCCCAGAATGGGCACCGACACCGCCTCGTAGATTTTGTACACGGCTCGCACGGCAATCGGCTTGATGGCGGGGCCGCTCAGGCCGCCCTCCAGGTTGGCGAGCACGGGGCGACGGGCCCGGATGTCTATGACCATACCCGCCACCGTGTTGATGGCAGCGATGGCGTCCGCCCCCGCCTCCTCCACCGCCAGCGCGATCTCCACTATGTCCGTCACGTTGGGGCTGAGCTTGACGATGATGGGGATATCCGTGGCGTCCTTCACAGCACGGGTCACGACCGCCGCTTCCTCCGGGTCGGCGGCGAAAGGACGCCCGAACTCGTGGGCCACGTTGGGGCAGGAGATGTTCACCTCGATGAAATCGGGGGCTGCGCGGCTCAGCGTCTTGGCAGCCAGGGCAAAGCCCGCCACCGTGCTTGCGAAAACGGATGCGATGAGGCGGGCGGACGATCTCCGCTCATGCATCAACCGCCTCGCCTCCTGTAGTATCCCCACCTGCGCCTCGACACCTGGGTTGGCTAGGCCAACTGCGTTTATGAACCCCGCCCCCCACTTGAGCACGCTGGGGTTCGGGTGCCCGGCGCGCGGCTCCGGGCTGGCAGATTTGCTGGTCACGCCGCCGATGCCGGAAGCTGCCACGCGCGCCAGGAGCGGGGCCGTGGTGCCCAGGATTCCCGATGCCAGCACGATGGGATTGGGGAACTCCACTCCGCAGAAAGAGACCGCCATGTCCGACATCATCTGATCCTCCCGTGTTTCCTCAGTACGTCCCACATCTCGCCCATGCGGAAGGCGGCGTGCAACCGCACGCCGGCGCGCTCCAGGTTCTCCGCCGCGCCCTGCTCCCGGTCTATCAGCACCACCACGTCCTCCACCGTCAGGCCCGCAGACCGCAGCACCTCGACGGTCCTCAGCGTGCTCCCGCCGGTGGTAACCAGGTCTTCGATGATCACCACCCGCTGGCCCGGGGAGTACACACCTTCTATCTTCCTCCCCAGCCCGTGCTGCTTTTCCTCCTTCCTGGGGTAGATCATCGGCACCCCGGTGAGGAGGCTCACGGCCGTGGCGATGGGCAGGGCGGCGTATGGCACTCCTGCCAGGAGATCAGGGGCTATCCGCTTCACGTGAACGGTGTACTGGCATGCGACCTCTTCCAGGAGTCCAGGCGCGCTGACCAGCAGACAGAGGTCAATGTAGACGTTCGCTCTCTGTCCGCTGGCGAGGAGGAAATTCCCCTGTTTCACGGCCCCGATCTCGAAAAGGAAGAGGATCGGGTTCTCCGGCAGGTGGGAGAACCCGGGATGCTCGGTAGGGACGATATGGCTCAGCATCTCGTGGTACATCAGGGCCGCAGAGCGGGGGTCTTCCGCCAGCCCGATGCCGCGGGAGACGTTGACCAGCATCCCCAGGCCGTTGGGGCGGAGGCCTATGCCCCGAGACGCGACATCTCCCCCCTGGGCGCCGACACCGGGCACCAGGATCCACATCTCGGGAACGAGCCTCCGCACCTCTGCCAGGGCCTCCGGGTAAGCGGTGCCCACGGCCTTGGCCCGATCCTGCAGACGTCCGAAGGATGTTTCCATGGCCTTTCATCACGCTTTCCCCAGGACGGCGGCCAGCAACGCCATCCGGACGTACATACCGTTCTCTATTTGGCGGAAATATGCTGCCCTGGGATCATCGTCAACCGCATAGGATATCTCTCCCACGCGCGGGAACGGATGCATCACGATCATTTTCTCCTTTGCACGCCTCATCAGATCCGTGTCCACCACGTAGCAGTCCTTGATAGCCTCATACTGCGCCAGATCCTCGAATCGCTCTTTCTGAACCCTGGTGACGTAGAGGACATCCACGTCCCGTATGACCTGGTGGATATCGGAAAGTTCCTCATACTCACGCCCTGCCTCGCTGACGCGCTGCAATATTCCTCTCGGCATGGAGAGGATCTCTGGACTGACAAAATGGAACTTCACGTCGTAGAGGAGCAAGAGCTTGGTGAGAGAATGCACCGTCCTGCCGTATTTCAGGTCCCCAACCATGGCTACTTTCAGACCATCTATCCGACCGAACTCTTCATAGATGGTGAAGATGTCCAGGAGCGCCTGCGTCGGGTGCTCTCCCACGCCGTCCCCCGCGTTGATCACCGGTTTTTTGGCGTAGTGCGCTGCCATGGCCGCCGCCCCCACCTCCGGGTGGCGGAGGACTACCACATCGGCGTAAGCCTCCAGCGTGCGCACTGTATCGGGCAACGACTCTCCTTTGACAACCGAGGAGTACTTGACGTTGTTGATGGGGATCACCTGTCCCCCGAGGCGCTGCATCGCCGCCATGAAAGAGGAGGAGGTACGGGTGCTCGGTTCGTAAAACAGGTTTGCGAGCACTTTCCCCTGCAGGAGGTCGGCGGATCCGAACAACGCTACCAAGGTGCGCATCTCGCTGGCGACCCGGAAGATGTACTCCAGGTCTTCGTGGCCGAACTGGTCCACGGAAAGGATGTCACGGCCATAGAAAGCGTGCTCCGTGTGATCGGAGGGATGCGGGTTTCCCTTTCTGGGGAGGTTCTTCAATTCTTCCACACTTGGTAAGTCCATTTTTACCAACTCCTCTGCTCTTCGATTTTCACCGGCCGCGTGTTCGTTGCGCCGGCATCACCACCAAGCCGCTGCCCGGCGGAACGATTACCCTGCCATCGCGGAAATGCTCCGTCCCTCGGATGACGGTGCGACGCACCCTGGTGCTGACTACCATTCCCTCGAAGGGCGACCACCCGGCCCGCGTGAAGAAAGGCTCATTGCCTACGGTCCATTTTCCGCCTGTCTCTACCTCGGTGAAAGTGTCCGGCGACGCCGGGAGGCCAAATATGCGCCTGGGTCGGGTGTAAACCCGCTCGATCACGTCCTCCAGGGAAAGGCGTCCTTCCTGGACCGCCGTGAGCAGGAGCGGGAGAGCGGTCTCCAGGCCGGGCACCCCCGGAGGCGGCGATGCGCTATTCTTTTCCTCGCGCGTGTGAGGGGCGTGGTCGGTGGCGAACACATCCACGATCTCCAGGTTTTTCCACAGTACCTCCCGGTCCTCGCGGCTCGCCAGCGGTGGGCGCATGATCCCGTAGTTCCCCAGGTGCGCCAGGTCGTCCTGGGTGAGGAAGAGGTGGTGAGGCGTGACCTCGCAGGTGATCCCCAGGCCGCGGGCTTTCGCCGCCCTGACGAGGGATATCTCCTCACGACGGCTGACATGGGCTACATGCACATGGCCACCGGTGGTGGCCAGTATCCCGATAATGGCAGCCAGCATCAGCCCTTCGGCGTGAACCACCACAGGGCCAGGGCCGGGCCACGCCCTGATGTACGTCCGAAGCGCTGCCAGATCCTGGATGCGCAGCGAGCCGAAGGTGTTGTTTACATAGATCTTGAGGCCGACGGCGTAGGGAGCTGCCTTCACCACCCTTTTCGGCGGGGCGTCGGCCGCCGCGCCAACAAAAAAGCCGACTTCGCAAACCGATTTCTCGGCTGCCAGTCGGCGTTTCCCCTGCCAGGATTTGAAAGTGACAGATGGAGGAGACGTGTTCGGCATGTCCAAAACGGTGGTAAATCCCCCTGCCAGAGCTGCCTTTGTGCCCGTCCAAAGATCTTCTTTGTGCGTGTACCCCGGCTCCCTCAAGTGTACGTGCACGTCTATGGGCGCCGGGAGTCTGATCATTCCCATGCTGCTTCCTCCGGGCATGAAAATGCCCACCAGAATGATCTGGCGGGCTTCATCGACCAAGCTATTATACAAAGCTCATTGAGGATTGGCAAGTGCCAGAATCCCTAGGGGGAGAGACTGTTTCAAAAATGGGGGGAGCATTGGTAAAATAAGAGGCGAAGCAAACAGGAGGTAAGCAGGATGTGGATAGCCGCTGAATCGCACACCGCCTGACCCTGAAACTGTCCCCCACTGTGGACAGGCCTTGATGCGCAAACACGGGCGCCGGTCTCGCAAACTGCGAGACCGAGTACACTCCAGCGCCGTGGTAGAGCGCATGCGCTGTCCGGCCTGCGGCAGGACACAAACGATATGTTCGCGAGGGGTGGGAGTACGCATCCGGCGCAGCCAACGAGCACGGCAGTTCGGGGTATTGTTGTATACCTTTGGACTTTCCTACCGAGGGGCCGCACATGCCTTGGACTACCGGGAGGTATCCGTGTCTCCTGCAACCATCTTGCGGGACGTCTACGACCCAAACACCATCCCGCGTGGCCATGCCCACATGCATGTGCAAGTCCAGGATTCCCCCTTCAGGCCCGACCCACATCAAAATGCACCTCAAATGGCACCATTCCGGCCTCATCGGACTATGTGTGGCATGTCGCGTGCCACGAACATGTGATAGGCGAGGAGCAATTGCACCAGGGCCAGCGGGTCACTTTTTTCCCTTCTCATGCCGTTGAGATAACCACCAAGGCGTTCAGGCCGGATGGAGGTGTTCGGGGGCATGTGCCGCCAGATCAGGTCCTCCAGTTCCTGCGTCTGTGGGTGAGAAACACTCCCATCAATTTCTAAAATATCCACAGGTCGGGCGCCATCCCGTCCCAGGATAAGTCGAATGGGTGGACGGTCGGGTCCCCCCGCGTACTCAAGTAGGTCGGTCATGTCGGGATGAGGAATGGTAGGCCGCAGGATAAGCCGCACGTTGAGGTTGCCATTTGCCTGCTCAGGGGAGACTCCCCGTGGTGGGTAGAAGCGGACGACAATATCCGCATACTCACGCTGAGGACGGATGAATTGGGCTGAATCGTGTTCGCGCTTGCGCAGGGCTTCCAGTACTTGTTCTACCGTATATCCACGTTTGGCCGTATCTCGCTTGACCTTCCACACCCGCCGCAATTCCTCTGGTGGATCCAAGTATACCTTTACATCGAAGCATTCGCGCATGGCACGGGTGTGATAGGCGAGTAGCCCTTCCACAATGACAAACTCAGTTGGTCTCACATATTGGGGCGGATTGAAATCACCGGTGTCGTGATTGTAGACGGGCTTGAGGATGGATTGCCCCTCGCGCAGCAGGCGTAATTGCTGTTCCATAATATCAATATAATTACACTCTGGATGCAGGGCCGTAACGCCCAATTCCTTGCGTTGTTGGCGGTTGTACTTGTGATAATCATCTGTGCAAATGACGGTCACCCGGTCCGCCCCAATAGCCTTCCAGATGCCGCGCGAAAGGGTTGTTTTTCCTGCCGCACTATCTCCCACCACACCTATGATAATGGGCCGCTGTCTCATGTGCAGGCCTCCTTTCCATGTAGGGCAACATCCATGTAGGGCAACAAATGAAGGAAAATGGCTCACATCACCAGGGCTCTTAACATAGCACGACGTTATGCCATTCTGAGCAGACAATGTGTGACGGACGGTAACCTCACGGGAAGTACGCCACGAACTCTATGCCCAGGTGTTGACGGGCCGGGTTATATCCCGCCACAAGGATATAAGCGTGGGGATGCGCCTCGCGGCATGCGTCCAGCTCCGCCATTACCTCATCCACACGTTTGGCATTGAACAGGGGCAACTTCCACCAATGCCGATAATTCACGTCCAACTCCTCTTCGGTCGCGTGCTCGATGCCAGGAATCCACCCTCGCTTCAAGATATATGCCACCTGCCTGGAAATTTCCTCCCGTGTCAGCGGGGGCAAATAAGCGAATGTACCTGTGCGTTTCATTGTGACCTCCTGAAGGGGTTACAGGTTACAGGCTGATCGACTGACAAAACTCGCTGGGTGATAGCCCTCACCCCCCAAGGCCGACCGCAAAAGGCACGGAGGAGGTGCTCCCCTTCTCCCAAGGTTTGGAGAGGGGAGAGGGGGGAGACAACCGCCTATTTTACTTCTATGTCACCAAATGACGATTTGTCAGTCAATCAGGGTTACAAGTTGAAGAAGATTAAACGGTCACCAGTTTGTCCACGGTCTCGTACTCGAACTTCACGTCCCGCCATGTTTCCAGGGCAGCGCGGAGCTCGGAACTGTGTCGCGCGGCCTCCAAGAGGATGGCACGTCCTTCCTGCAAGAGGTCGCGCCCTTCATTACGGGCCTTGATGACAGCTTCCAGTGCCACGCGGTTGGCCGTGGCCCCGGCCTGGCTTCCCCACGGGTGTCCCACGGTGCCACCCCCGAATTGGAGTACCGCGTCGTCTCCGAAGATGTGCACCAGTTCGGGCATGTGCCAGACGTGAATGCCACCCGACGCGACCGGGAACATGCCGGGCATGGAGAGCCAGTCCTGGTCGAAGTGGAAGCCCGGTGCCTCGGCCGCACACAGGTAGGGGGTGCGCAACATGTGGGCCACAGCCATAGTCGAGGCCCGATCTCCCTCCAGTTTGCCTACTACCGTGCCGTTGTGCACGTGGTCTGCGCCCACAATGCGGCACCACTTGGCCAGCACCCGCCAGTGAACGCCATGGTCCGGGTTGCGGTCGATGACCGAGTGGAACGCGCGGTGTGCGTGGAGCAGGATGCCGTTCTCGCGACACCAGCGGGAGAGGGACGCGAACGCGGTGAATCCGACAACCAGGTAGTCCACCATGATGATGCGTGCCCCCAGTTCCTTAGCAAATTCTGCCCGCTTGTAGATCTCCTCCATGGTGTGGGCCGTGACATTCATGTAATGCCCCTTGCGCTCGCCCGTCTCGGCCTCGGCCTTGTGCACAGCCTCCATCGTCATCTCGAAACGGTCTCGCCAGCGCATAAATGCCTGCGAGGTGATGTTCTCGTCGTCTTTGGTGAAATCAAGGCCACCGACCAGGGCCTCGTAAACCAACCGGCCGTAGTTCTTGGCCGAGAGCCCCAACTTGGGCTTCATGGTTCCTCCCAAGAGGGGCCGTCCGTACTTGTTCAACTTGTCCCGTTCCACCTGAATGCCGTGAGGCGGGCCCTGGAAGGTCTTCAGATAGGCGGGCGGATAGTACAGATCTTCCAGGCGCAGCAAGCGCAGGGGCTTGAAGCCAAACACATTGCCCACGATGGACGACATCAGGTTGGGCAACGACCCCTCCTCGAACAGGTCAAGAGGATAGGCGACGTAGGCGATGAATTGGTCGTCCCGCCCGCGAATGGGTTTGATCTCGTAGACCTTGGCTTTGTACTTTTCCTCCTCTACCAGGTAGTCAGACCACACCTTTGTCCAGGTGGCGAATGAGGACTCCGCGGCCACCGCGGCCGCGGCCTCTTCCCACGGCACACCCGGCTGCGGCGTAATGCGAAACGCCGCCAGCACCTCATTGGGCCCCGGGGTGTAGTCCAGATTGTAGTAACCCCACTCGCTGTACGGCTTAACGCCGGCGTCGTACAGTTTTTCCGTCATATGCAGTTTCCTCCTTTGGCTTCACTGAGAAAGACATGTTCAGGGCAGGCAGCCGAGGCCCGTGCTTTCGGCTGCCCGGGCCTCTCCCTTTTCGCTAGGCGAGCACTTTTTCCCGCCCTAGCGTAGCCTCCAACTGCTTCCAGTCGTTCAGAAACCGTTCCAGGCCGATGTCGGTGAGCGGGTGTTTGACGGCCTTGCGGATGACCGCGGGCGGACAGGTGGCGACATCCGCGCCGGCCTTGGCCGCCTCGACAACGTGGCGCGGGTGACGCAGGGACGCGGCCAGGATCTGGGTGTGGATGTTGGGATCGGGGCGGAAGACCGCGGCGATCTCGCGAATCAGGTTCATGCCCTCGGTAGAGATGTCGTCGAGCCGTCCTAAGAAGGGGCTGGCGTAGGTGGCGCCCGCCAGGGCCGCGAAGAGGGCCTGGTTCGGGTTGAAAATGAGAGTCATGTTGACCTTGATGTTCTCGCGGGTCAGGATGGCGGTCGCGGCCAGTCCCTCCGGGATCATGGGGATCTTGATGATGACGTTGGGGTGCCAGGCCGCAAACTCGCGTGCCTCCTGCACCATGCCCTCCGCGTCCGTGGACACCACCTCCATGCTCACAGGGCCGTCCACGATCTCGCAGATCTCCACGATGACGTCGCGCACGCTCTTCCCCTCGCGCCCCAGCAACGTGGGGTTCGTCGTCACGCCCGAAATGATGCCCCAGCGGGCGATCTCGCGAATATCGTCCAGGTTGGCCGTGTCCAGAAACAGGCGCATACGTCACCTCCCAAAGATAGTCGAGTAGTCGAATAGTCCAGTAGTCGAGTAATCGCTCAATTACCTCGCAACCACACGACTACCAGACTGCTAGACTGTGCCACTCCCTGACTGCTTCCACGGGTGCCAGCACGTTTTCCACGGTGAAGCCGAACTTCTCGGCCAGGACCTTGTAGGGGGCCGAGGCGCCAAAGCGGGTGACGCCCACCACGCTGCCCCAGGGGTCAACGTAGCGATCCCAGCCCTGGGGGTGGGCGGCTTCGATGGCGACGCGCGCCCACACGGTGGAGGGCAGCACATGCTCCCGGTACGCAAGGGGCTGGGCGTCGAACAGTTCCCACGAGGGCACACTCACCACGCGCCCCCTCATCCCCTCATCCATCAGGCGCTCCCACGCGGCCAGGGCCAGGTGCACCTCCGAGCCGGAGGCGAGGAGGATGACGCTGAGGGTGATTTCCTTCGTCATAGGGCCTCCTGGTGGGTAGAGATTGGAGATTAGAGTTTGGGTTGGCGCAGTATCAGTGTAACAAAGGGGAAGTGGATTTTCAATCCCTATATGGGGAGTTTTTTTACCTACCCAAATGGGGGGGACACGCCATCGGCTTTCGGCGTTCTTACACGTGTGGTCAGAAAGTAGGCGAGGGCGCGGCTCCCACTTACTCGCTCCGGGGATACTTTTCTCAGTGGAGCCAGGGTTAGAACATTGGAAAACTCTATTCAAAGGGTGTCAGCCAGATACCGGTAGTAGTAGGCGGCGGCTTCGGTGCGGGTGGAGACGCCTAACTTCTGGTAGATGTTGCGCAGGTGGAATTTGACCGTCTCGGTGCTGATGACGAGACGGTCTGCAGCCTGGCTGTTGGTTAGTCCTTTGGCAATCAGGGCCAGGACTTCCTGCTCGCGCGGGGAGAGGAGGTCTTTTTTGGAGGCCTCCTGTTGTCTTATCACCAACTGGGCCGCGATGCGTGGGAACACCATACGCCCGTAGTAGACCTCGCGAATGGCGGCGACGGTCATGCGTGGGGGCTCGGTCTTCAGGGCGAAACCGTCCGCGCCCAGTTCGAATGCCTGACGCACCGACTCCCGGTCGTCGAACGCGGTGAGAATGAGGACACGCGTGGAGGGAAACTCCTCCTTGATCGCGCGCAGGCAGGTGAGCCCATCCACACGGGGCATACGCAGGTCGAGGATGACCATATCGGGCCGATAGTGCTCCATGGATTCCAGCAGCCGCGCGCCATCAGTGACCGCGTCCACAACCTCGATGTCTGACTCCTGTTGAAGGACAGCGCGCAGTCCTTCTAGGACCAATTGGTGGTCGTCGGCGAGAATCACGCGAATTGGCTTAAGACGATTATGCTTGCTCATGGGGAAATGTCCCTCTCTTCGACCACGCAAACGACGGCGCTCATACGGGCGTGTAGCGAAGAAAACAGGATGAAGGGAGTTCAACAGGGCAATTCGACGTAAATGATGGTTCCCTCGCCAGGCGTGCTTGCTACCTGGATGCTGCCATCCAGCGCGCGGACTCGCTCGTACATGCCCCGCAGGCCCAAGTGACGGCCTGCTTCGGCATTATTGACCAAGGCAGCAAAGTCAAAACCACGCCCATTATCCTTAATCTTTAAGACTAAATTCCCATCGCGCTGGTGGACATGAACGAAAACTCGGGTCGCCTGCCCGTGACGATACGCGTTGGACAGGGCTTCCTGCACAATGCGATACAGCGCTACTTTCACCGGCAGGGAAGGATGGGAAAGGCCGCTGTCAACGTCTACATGGATGCGCATCTCGGTGACATAAGCCCGCTGTGCGGCGAGGCCCTCTATCATTGTGCGCACATCGTGCTGGTGAAGTTCATCAGGACCAAACGCGCGCACAAAGGTGCGAATCTCCTGGAGGGAGTGCTCCAGCAAGGCAGCAAGGCGGCTCAAGCGCTCGACCAGACCGTCCCTATCAAGAGGTGCGCCGCCGGCAATGGTGTGCTGTAGGGCGTGTACCTGCGTGGCCGCAGCAAAGAGGTTTTGCACCAGGCCATCATGAATGTCGAGGACCAACGCGCAGAGTTCAGACTCGTTCTTCTGGGCTTGCAAGCAGCGCACACTGGGGGTCTGGTGACAGAGGGCGCACATTCCATCCGGATCGGTGAGAGATACCTGCTCGCTCATACTTTGTCCACCCCATCCACATCCACACAGGCAAGGCAAATACAAGAACCTCATCGATAGGAGCATTTTACCGACAGCCATTAGGTGCGTCAAATGGTATGTGAAAAGACGGAACAGAACGGCAGCCGTTTGGCCCTCTTTGGTCTCCCGAAGTATCCTGCAGGCAGAGGATGGGCCGGCTTACTCAGAAACATGGACATTGGCGAAAATCGCCTTACGGATACGAAAACTGGTCGTTTATTGACCGG
>CAZAQA010000037.1:0-8208 GCA_964487375.1 uncultured Anaerolineae bacterium
CAAGACGTCGGTTGAAGCTGAGATCGCCGCGGCCGTTGACCTGGACGGGCCCGGTGATGCCCGGTTTGACGGCCAGGCGTTGCCGTTGTTCCGGCGTATAGCGCTCTACCAACCAGGCCATCTCCGGTCGCGGCCCGACCAGGCTCATCTCTCCTTTTAACACGTTCACCAGCTGCGGTAACTCGTCGATACTCCAACGGCGGATGAATTTTCCCACCCGTGTCCGTCGAGGGTCATTCTTGAGCTTGAGCGTGGGTGCTTCCAGGTTGTCGATATCAATAATCTGAGGGAGAAGTTCGTCTGCGTTGGCAACCATGGAACGGAATTTGTACATGGTGAAGTGACGACTGTTTTCCCCGACATACGTGCTCTTAAAAAATATTGGCCCAGGCGAATCCAGTTTGATGGCGATGGCGGTGATCAGCATGATCGGCGCAGTCACAACGAGAAGGACAAGGGCTCCTACGATGTCGATGGCCCGCTTTATCAGCCGTTGGCGCAGGGTCAGGATCGGCTTGTGGGGCAAAGGCTTGCGCATGAACGCGATCTGTCCGGCCAGGAAGCCTGTGCCCAGGGCCAAAGCCCGAGCGGGAAGGTAGATCAGGGAATGAAGGAGAATCCCCGGGTCCCGCCGAGCAATTTTCACCAGAAAAGGTACTGCCGTGAGGTAAAAAACAAGCAAAACCAGCAGAGGGAGGAACCGACCGGGCGGCCAGAGAAGGGCGATGGGCAGAGAAAGCAGGAACAGTCCCATGAGCAGGAGCTGAACTTTGAGCACCTGTGGTGTGTGAGTGTCGTGAATGAGCCGCTCAGGCATCCATTGGACGAGTAAAGCTCGATAGTAGCCAACGAGGAATTTGCGCCGCATATACGAGTGTAGCGTCTCATTATGAAAGTGATACACCCTGGCTTCGGGCACAAAAAGCATCTTGTAGCCCCTTTGGGCCAAGCGGAAGGAAAATTCCTGGTCCTCGCTGGCAGACGTGGGAAAAATGGGATCGAAGCCGCCGTTTGCTAAAAACACGTCGCGACGATAGGCAGCACTGTAAGTGTCCACAGAATCTATAGAGGAAAACCGGGCCATACGATCAAAGCGGTCCTCGTACTCCTGCTGTACGAACCGCGCCATGGGCGCTTTCTGACGGGTGAGGTAAGCCCCCTTGGTGCCGACCACTTCCGGGTCGGCAAAAGGAGTCGTCATCTTCTCGATCCAGGAGTTGATAGGGGCGCAATCCGCGTCGGTGAACAAGATGATGGCCCCCCGTGCTGCTTTTGCTCCCGTATTGCGGGCCACGGCCGGGCCTTGATTGGCCTGAGTGATCACCTGAACTCCCGCCTCACGCGCCACGTGCGCGGTGCCGTCTTGGGAGCCGTCGTCGACGACGATGATCTCGTAGGCCTCAGGGGGAATGGCCTGCTGCTTCAGGGCGCTCAGGGTCAGTGGTAGAGTAGTCTCCGCGTTATACGCCGGAATGATGACCGAATAGCGCAGTCGTCGCATGGGGATACTCCTCGCCCGAGTTGAGACTAGCAAGAAACCCTGTAATTATCTGGCATCTGACAACAGTCATTTTACAGGAAAAGTGAACATACATAGAAATTGCGCGGTGGGCCTCTGCTGTTCAGAGGATAAGCGTGGCATCGCCAAAGGAGTAGAACCTGTACTGCCTTCTGATGGCTTCTTGATACGCACGTTCCATGAGCTCTTTGCCCATGAAAGCCGCCACCAGAACCAACAGGGTTGACTTAGGCAGGTGGAAGTTGGTAATAAGTGCGTCGACAGCGCGGAATTCGAAGCCGGGTGTGATGTAGAGCCCGGTCCACCCGCGAAAGGGAACCAGGGACTGGCGGGGTACATCCGAGGGCGTGTCCTCCGGCCACCCGACCTGAGCGTCCTCTCCCTGGACACTCTCCGGATGCGTGGCCGTTTCCAGCACACGCACACTGGTGGTACCTACAGAGATGATGCGGCGGCCCTCGGCCTGGGCTCGGTTGAGGACGATGGCCGTTTCTACGTCTAGTTCGGCCCACTCACTGTGGATGCGATGCGCCTCGATGGTCTCTTCGGTGATAGGACGAAACGTGTCCAATCCCACGTGCAGGGTGACGAAGCGAAACTCGATGCCCCGCTCCTGCAATCGCTTCATCAGCCGCGGCGTGAAGTGCAGGCCGGCGGTGGGCGCAGCCGCCGAGCCCTTTTCGCGGGCGAAGATGGTCTGATAGCGTTCAGGGTTCTCCAGGGAATGATGAATGTACGGCGGCAAAGGCATGACGCCCACCCGGGGCAGGATGTCGTCGATAGGGCGGTTAAAGCGGAGAAGACGCCCGCCGGATGGGGTTACCTCCACCACATCGGCGTACACGTCGGGCGCTTTTTCCAGCACCAGGCGCGTGCCCGGACGGATGCGGTGGCCGCGCACCAGGGCTTCCCAGGTCACTTGGTCGCGTGTGATCAGCAGCAGAATTTCCACCCGCCCGCCGGTGGGCTTGCGTGCGAACAGGCGAGCGGGGATCACACGGCTATCATTGGCCACGAGCATATCGCCGGGTTGTAGCAAATCCGGTAGATCATAGAAATGGCGGTGTTGAATATCCCCTGTGGTACGGTCGATGACCATCAGGCGGGACGCGTCCCGAGGCTCAACAGGTGTTTGTGCGATGAGCTCAGGCGGCAGTTCGTAATCAAATTCAGATGTGCGGATCATGTCAGCGTCCTAACAGGCGTGCCAACAAGTTCAACAATAGCGTCAGCAATATACTGAACAGAATCATACTTGTTAGAGGAAAGAAGCAGGAAAAGTTGTCCTTCTGGATGACGATGTCGCCCGGCAGGCGACCAAAGCCCAGTCCACCCAGGCGGCCAAGTAGCAAGATTAGCATGCCAATGACGATCAGCAGAATGCCGAAGAAAATGAGCATGCGTGCCATGGTATCAAAACCGGTCATCTGCGGACGCCTCCTTTATCCTCGTGGTGGATGAACGGCCAGATATTGCCGCAGTATTTTCGCACAGGGGCCGACGATCTCGAAGCTGGCCCAATCTCCGAACGCGACCAAGGCGTAGATAGCCGCCCCTTTGACATACGCATCCTGCACCAGATGGGCATCATACCAGGCCAATTGCTCCACGTAAAACCCGTCGGGTGAAGTGGTCACCCAACCGTTTCGCTTCCAAAACGCGGCAAAGTCTTTCCAACCGGTACCTTTGGGGCCGGGGCGGGGCCTGATACCGCCGTCGATGCCCGTCTCGGTGATGAGCAGAGGAACGGCCAGCCCCGCAGGTTCCAAATACTCTCGATACACCTTGCGGTAGCGCAGGGTAAGCCATCCTTCATCCCTCGTACTTGCAGGGGCCGGCAGGGAGACGACGTCGGTGCCGAACCACAAAGTGGGCGCGGAGTACTCATGTAGGCCCAGGTAGCCGCGATGTTTCTTCACTGCCTCCAGTGCCGGAAAGAAATGGGGCCACAGCTCCAGCTTGGGGTGTCCGGTGGAGAAGTTGCCCACGCAGGAACGGATGCCCTCACGCGCCAGCAGCCGGGTCCGTTCGGCCTCGAACGCGGCCAGGCGGGCCATGGCGTCCGGGGTTTCGGCGACGGGCTCGTTGTATGCTTCCCAGGCATCCACGTGGGCGTGCCGACCGGGGTCGGTGGCGATGGGCAGAAGTCGGTTGACGAAATCTCGTGCCAACTGCGTCGGGTTCGCTCGAGTCCAGTCCACATCCTCCAACGGTGTGAGACGGGCGACGATGAGGGTGGAGGGGGACGCGGCCTTGATCTCGGCCATAAAGGTCGGATTCAGTTCCAGGGTCTTGACCAGGGCCACGTTGCCGGTGCTGAGCAGGTCGAAGAGCTGAGGGTGCTTGTACGCGACGAACACGCCTAGTTTGCTGGCCGGCCCGGGAGGGAAAGGCGTCGGCCGGGGGCCGGGAACCGACCGTTCCGCCACCCTGGTGGGTGTGGCCGAGGGCTCCGGTGTAGCCGTAGGGGGAAGGGTTGGCGTCGGGTCTTGTTCCGCTGCGGGCGTATCGGGGAGCGCGCTGGACCCCCCGGCCTGTTCCACACTGGGAAAATACGTGTGTTGCTGTCGGATGGGGGAAGTGACCGTGGGGGTGGGAGGCGCGGTGGTCGGCAGGACCGGCGTCGGGATCGGCGTGGGCGTTGGTTTGGGTTTGACCCCACATGCCCGCAGCAGGAAGGCGGCGAGGCCACCTGAGGCCCAGGCGAGGAAGGCGCGACGGGATATCCGCACCGCTGCGCTCATCCCTGTTTGGCTCTTTGGATCCCGTCTGTCCTGATGATGCTTCATTCACACTCCCGGCCGAGTCATGCTGACATGGCCTCTTCCTTCCCCCCTTCTAACACAACTTGTCCATTCTGACAACTTGGCTGCTCTGTTGACGCCCGGGTATAATGGGCGCATGAACGGCACCCGGAGGGTGAGGTGAACCCATGAATACGTCGTTGCAGAAGATTCCCGTGAGCGTCGGTGTGACCGCGCACAACGAAGAGGCAAATATCGGCCGCCTGCTGGAAGCCTTGATCGATCAGCACTTGTACGAGGTCGAGATTACGGAGATTATCGTCGTGGCCAGTGGGTGCACCGACCATACCGAGGATATCGTGCGGGAGTACATGAAGAAGGACTCTCGCATTCATCTGATCGTGCAAGAGCGGCGTGAGGGGAAGACTTCAGCCATTAATCTTTTCCTCAAGGAAGCGAAGGAAAGCATCTGTGTTCTGGAGAGCGGAGATACGCTTCCTCGTGAGGATGCCATCGAGAAATTGGTGCGGGTGTTTCGCGATCCCGGGGTAGGCATGACAGGCGCTCACAAGGTCCCGGTCAACACGCCTGACCACATTGCCGGTCTCCTCACCCATCTGCGCCTACGATTGGAACACCAACTCTGCCTGGAGATTCCTCGTCTGGGTGAGCTCATCGCCTTCCGCAAGGTGTTCGACCATATTCCTCCCGATGTCTCCATGGATGAGGCGTTCGTGGAAGCCCTGGTGGTGAAACGCGGCCTCCAGGTCCGCTACGCGCCGGACGCCATCGTTTACAATACAGGGCCCACCAGCCTGCGAGATTTCGTCAAGCAGCGGCGGCGGAATCACGCCGGGCATCTTTACCTGCGCCACAAGTACGGGTACAAGGTCTCCAGTCTGGAGAATTCCAAAGTCCTCAAGATCGCGCTGAAGGAAATCTGGGGCGCCGTTCGCTTCATCTATATGCTCCTTCTCCTGGGGGTTCTGGAGGCTTGGGCCCGGGTGCTCGGATGGTACGACTTTGCCATCCGCAAGGAGCACTATGAGGTGTGGGACATGGCTTGGTCCCAGAAGGCGGACGTGGCCGAACAGCGTAATCGCTTCAACGACACGCCGGCGGTGGTCACTCCCATTGTAGACCGAGGCGAGCCCCTGGGTGTACAAAAGGGGCAGTGAATGCGGAAAGATCTGCTGAACTACCTCGCCAAGGGGAGCGTGAGTGTTGTCCTCCTGGCGTATCTCTTTTCTCACGTGGGCGGGCTGGACCGTGTAGAGGGGATCCTCCGCGGGGCACGCGTGGGGCTGATTCTTCTCTCCTTCCTCTTTTATATGGGAGCCGTCCTCCTGAGCAGCGGGAAATGGTTTGTGCTCTTGCGCGCTCAAGGGCTACACGTGCCCTTTCGTGCGCTCCTCTCTTATACGCTGATGGGGACCTTCTTCAACAATTTTCTGCCCGCGAATGTGGGAGGCGATGTGATGCGCGGCTACGGGCTGGCTCAGCACACGCCACATCGCACGGACGCGGCCGTTTCCGTGGTGATGGACCGGCTCATTGGACTGCTGGCGTTTCTCACGGCCGCCGCATTGGCCGGGAGTGCTCTCCTCCTGCAGCAGTCCCTGGGCCTGGGGCGTCCCCTGGACGCGGTTGCCCTGGGACGAGTGCGTACGCTAACCACGCTGGCGTGGTTGTCCGAGGGAGGAATGTGGGTCGGGTTGGGCGTGCTCCTCAGCCGGCGCAGCAAGCGTTGGCTGGAAGCTGGACTCGTTCGGGCGCGAGTCTTGCACCCACTGGTTGCCCCTTTCCGCAGATTGGCCACTGCTCTCAATGCCTATCGCCACGCCTACCGGGCCCTGGCGGCGGGGATGATCATTTCCTGGAGCGTGCTTCTCCTGACGACGACGGAGAACTGGCTCTTGGCTCAAGCCCTTTCCCCGGGGACAATTCCTTTTCTCTATGTATTGCTGTTCAACCCGCTCATCGCTTTTGCCCTGTTAATTCCTCTTTCCGTAGGGGGGCTGGGCATCGGCCAAAGCGCGTACGTGTTTTTCTACGGCCTCGTGGGTATTACCGACACGCTGGCTCTGGCTCTCTCCTTGTTACACCAGGCCATCGTTTACGTCGGCAGCATTCCCGGGGCCGGCTTGTGGCTGGCCCACAGGCGCGATGCAACGGAAAAGCCTGCCCCGGCACCCGGAGCATAGAAGCATAGTCGCTGATGCCCTGAGCCCCTCTTTTGTCGAAACAACCCCCAGGTTGAGCCTTTCAAAGGTATCCTCGCGTTTCTTAATCTGCCCTTAATCTTATCCCATACCCTCAACCCTATCCCGTCCGTTGGTCAAGATGATACGGGACGTCCCAATGGACGGATCTCCCATTCAGGTGTTGTCTTCCGGAAAGGTGTTGTGCCGGGAGATTGGGGTCTCTTAAAACACACATAACATGACGTTAGGCATGGATTAACCTAGAACGTTCGGCACTCTGTTACACTGAGGGTGTAAGCACCTGAATGGGAGACATATTCTAAAGTCGGTCAATCCGACGACACTATCTAAAACTTTTGAATCTTTCAGGAGGAACGTATCATGAAACGACGGATGTGGACGTACTTGTTTGCCATCGCTTTGATGGCTATTGTGGGTGGATTGATACCCATGAGCAGCTTCGCATCTTCTGATGGGTATCAAGTCGAATTGCAGGGTTTTGTGGATTCCATGCCATCGGGCAGTCTTTTGGGGCAATGGCAAGTGGCCGGTGTCCCGGTGACCACAGATGCGTTGACCCTTATTGGTCAGCGGATGGGAACACCGGCGAAAGGCGTGTGGGTTGAGGTACAGGGCCTC
Organism: uncultured Anaerolineae bacterium; assembly: GCA_964487375.1. Classification (GTDB taxonomy): domain Bacteria; phylum Chloroflexota; class Anaerolineae; order JAADDB01; family JAADDB01; genus JAADDB01. The sequence goes on from CAZAQA010000037.1 coordinate 7,107, forward strand.
CCGGATGGAAATGGGGGAATCCTGGCCCAGCGTGTCAAAGTCAACGAGATGAAGCCGTACACGGAGCTAAAAGGCATTCTCGACGCACAGGATGCTCATGGATTTACCCTGGCCGGCATTCGGGTTCTTCGGGATGCCAACACCCTGGTTCTCGGCCCCCTGACTGTCGGCTCTCGCGCCGATATTCTTTACCAGGTGCAGCCCGACGGATCTCTTCTGGCCACTCAGGTGCGTATGGAAGGGTACGGAGATATGCCGGGAACGCCGGGAAACCCGAGTGATCCGGGGCACTCCGGTCAACCGAGTAATGGAACGTTTGTCAAGTTTCAGGGAACTATCCAGTCGATGGCGACCGGTCGTGTAGGGACCTGGGTTATCGGCGGCCGCCGCGTCACCGTGGCTGCAAACACCTGGCTGGACGAGCACAAAGGTGTGGCCAAAGTAGGCGCTTCGGCGGATGTTGAAGGGATACAGCAAGCAAATGGTTCCATTTTGGCCAGCCGCATTGAGATCAAGCGCGACTATCAGGAGAATTGGGGGAGCAGCGACCCCATTGGGACGTACACGAAGCTTTATGGAACAGTCCAGTCTCTTCCGGCGAACGGTCTGCTTGGGGCCTGGGTAGTCAATGGCCAGACGGTCAATGTCACAGCGGCAACGCTGGTCGAATCGGAACACGGAACACCGGTCGTTGGGACGGTCGTGGAAGTTCGAGGATACATGCAGAGCAATCACACCATCCTGGCGGACAAAATTGAAGTGAAAAGTGGCGGCGACTCCGGCACCCCGGGGAGTGGGGATCACAGTGGGGATCCCGGCCAGGGGCAAGGGCAGTACGTGGAGTTTCACGGCCAGGTGCAGGCGCTGCCTGCGGGTCTGGTCGGGACGTGGATGGTGAGCGGGCGTGTGGTGCGAGCGACGGCGCAGACGCGGTTTGAGCAGCAGCACGGGGCCCTGCAGGTGGGGGCGCGTGTGAAGGTAAGCGGCTACCGCCAGGCGGACGGGAGCATCAATGCGACCAAGATTGAGACGGAAGGTTCGACCTCTGGGAGTGGGGATCACAGTGGGGATCCCGGCCAGGGGCAAGGGCAGTACGTGGAGT
>CAZAQA010000037.1:8308-27366 GCA_964487375.1 uncultured Anaerolineae bacterium
TAAGCGGCTACCGCCAGGCGGACGGGAGCATCAATGCGACCAAGATTGAGACGGAGAACTCGCATGATGGCGGGGATCACGGTGGAGACGGCATAATCACCCCATCTGGACGCTGAGCCGTCGGGCGAGCGACTTTTTAAGAGACTTCCGTCATGAACAATCGCGAAGGTGGAATCTCTACGGAGGTTTCACCTTCGCAGCACAAAAAGGCATCCAATAAGAGGTTATGTCATGGAGAATTTACGATACTTGTACAGACGTGGACTTCAATGGGGCCGTATCCTGGCCGTCCTTTTGCTGACGTCAACCGGGCTACTGCTCCTGATTGGAACGACATCTCGTGGAAGCAGGGCTCAGGCGCAGCAGCAAAACGTTGCCGGGTGCCGTCAGGTCCTTTTGAACAGTGATTTTGAAGGTACCGGCGGTTGGGTCCAACACTCCAAACTAGGGGTTCCCCTTATTTCCAAGTTTCCGCCGGCGAGTGGATCTTACCATTCTGGCACTCATGGGGCTTACCTGGGTGGATACAACAACGCTCAGGACTCCATCGGTCAAACGTTTACGATCCCGGCCGATGCCACACAGGCCACCCTGACCTACTGGTGGCAAGTTGAAAGTCAGGAAAGCACGTTGAGCAGCTACGATGTTCTGACGGTTACCGTTGATGCCCCTTTGGGACACCCGTTTGCCACCCTGGGAACTCTCTCTAACCGGGATGCCAAGGCTTCCTGGCAACAAACGTCCGTCGATCTCTTGGCCTATCGCGGACAAGCCCTGGCTGTGCGCTTCGAGGCGCGGACCGACGCCAATCGCCCCACGAGCTTCTTTCTGGACGATGTCACCCTGAGAGTGTGCGTGCCAACCCCGACGCCAATCCCGACATCGACCCCTTCGCCGACGCCCACACCGACCTTAACCCCGACATCGACTCCTTCGCCAACTCCGGTTCCTCATTACTATCGTTACTTCCCCTTCCTGCACGTTCACCGGCCCTGACGATAGCCAGGGCCGATGGGTTTCCTCCGCCGTACACCTGAGCCTCTCCTCAGGATCGTGTCCTTATACGTCCAGGTTGCGCACGGCCTTGGCGTGGGTGAGAATAAAGCGCCGACGGGGGGGAACCTGATCTCCCATCAGCATATCAAACGTGCGGTCGGCCTCCGCGGCATCGTTAACCGTCACCTGAAGCAGTATCCGATTTTCCGGATTCATGGTCGTCTCCCAAAGCTGTTCCGGATTCATTTCCCCCAACCCTTTATAGCGCTGGATAGTGGCCTTACCGTTCAGGCGTTTAAGGATGGTGTCCTTTTCTTCTTCCGTGTAGGCGTAAAGATGCTGCTTTCCTGCTTTGATCTGGTAAAGGGGCGGCTGAGCGATGTACAGGTGTCCATCTTCGATGAGGGGGGCCATGTAGCGGAAGAAGAAGGTCAACAAGAGCGTGCGAATGTGCGCCCCGTCCACGTCGGCGTCCGTCATGATGACAATGCGGTGGTATCGCAGGCGGCTGAGATTGAAATCGTCGCCAATGCCAGTTCCCAGGGCCGTGATGAGCGCCTGAATTTCCTTATTGTTGAGCGCTTTGTCCAGTCTTGCCTTCTCCACGTTGAGAATTTTGCCCCGCAGGGGGAGGATGGCCTGGAAGCGCCGATCTCGCCCCTGTTTGGCTGAGCCGCCGGCGCTATCTCCCTCGACGATGAAGAGTTCGCTGCGCGAGGGGTCACGTTCCGAACAGTCGGCGAGCTTGCCGGGCAGAGTCATGGATTCCAGAGCGCTCTTTCGGATGACCAGATCCCGCGCTTTGCGCGCGGCCTGACGGGCCCGGTAGGAGGTCCGGCATTTCTCGATGATCTGCTTCGCCTCACGCGGGTGGGATTCCAGCCACTGGCCAAAGGTCTCGCCGACCACCGATTCCACGGTGTTGCGCACTTCCGCGTTCAGCAGCTTGACCTTGGTCTGGGATTCAAACTGAGGGTCAGGCAGCTTGACGCTGACGATGGCCGTCAAGCCCTCACGCGTGTCGTCACCACTGAAGTTCGGCTCATCGCCTTTCAGGAGGCCGGCCTTGCGGGCGTAGTCGTTGAGGGTGCGCGTGATGGCCGAGCGAAGCCCGGTCAGGTGAGTGCCGCCGTCCGGCGTGTTGATGGTGTTGGCGAACGCGTAGACCGACTCCACGTACTCGGCCGTGTACTGGATGGCCGCCTCAACCACGATCTCGTTGACTTGTTTCTCCACGTAGACCGGCTCATGGATGGGCGCACGGTTCTTGTTCAGATAGCGGACGAACGTGGCGATGCCCCCTTCGAAGTAGAAGTTGATCTCGTGGGCCGGATGGACGCGTTCGTCCACAAAGCGGATGTGAACGCCCCGGGTGAGAAAGGCAATCTCCCGAAAACGCTGGGCCAGGATGTCGAAGCGATACTCCAGCGCGTCGAAGATTTCGGGGTCACGCAGGAAGGTGACGCGTGTGCCTGTGCGCTCCCCCTTCTTCATTTTGCCCACGACTTCCACATCGGTGACCGTGCGGCCGCGTTCGTAGCGTTGACGCCAGACCTTACCCTCTCGTTTGACCACCACTTCTGTCCACTCGGAGAGGGCATTCACCGCTGAAACCCCCACGCCGTGCAGCCCTCCGGAAACTTTGTACCCGCTGCCGCCAAACTTTCCTCCAGCGTGCAGCCGAGTCATCACCACTTCCAAGGCCGGGCGCTTCACCTGCGGGTGCAGGCCGACGGGAATCCCGCGGCCGTTGTCCTCGACGGTCACACTATTGTCGGGATGAATGGCAATCTCGATGCGGTCACAGAATCCGGCCAGGGCCTCATCGACCGCGTTGTCCACGACTTCGTACACCATATGATGAAGGGCGCGACTGTCCGTTCCACCGATGTACATGCCCGGACGCCGGCGGACGGCTTCCAGTCCTTCCAGGACTTGAATATCGGCGGCTGTATAGTGGAACTCCTCCTGCGCCGTTGAGCGAGTGTCCTCGGTCACGTAACTCCTCCTAATCTACTCCTGCGAAGATGGCGGCGATGTAAGGCGTTGTAATTGCGCCATCAAATGCATGTAGCGATCGTGAAAGAAAATTAGGGTCGCAATGGCAAGTCCACTGGTCAACACCGCGTTGCCCACAATGCTGGCCAGCGTCCCCCAGGGGGAGACAAGCAGCCCGTGCCAGATGAGCGCAAATCCTTGCGAGATAACGAGCACAATCAAGATGAAACCGAAACTGCTCCACGAATGACGCATGACCACGATAGCACTCAGAGAGAGGGCCCGCCACACAGGTGTTTGCTGCAAGACGATGCTGGACGGCGTGAAATAGAAGAGTACCATGGCCAGCAACATCAGCCAGGACACAAAGAACATGGCAATACCGAACAATGCCATGCCAATGGCCGGATGAATGAGCAATCCCAGGGTCATCAAGAAGCTCAGGCCGAGCACCAACCCGGCAAAGACGAGGACGGCTATTAGCAATAACAGGGCCAGTTGCAGCGCCGTCCAGCCCGTCCTTTTCCAGATATTAAAAGGAATGTCCTGCAGGCGAAACATCGGGTAAGCGGCCAGTGCCAGGTACAGGCCGGCAATGGGAGCCCCCAGAAAAAGCAGCAGTATCAGGATGCCCATCAGTCCCCAAGGAGACGTGGGAGACCAGACCACCCGTTCCCACCCCGCGGGAGGAGGCAACGACCCCAGCGTGCTTCCCAGAGTCGCGGGTGAGCCGGGCACTTGAGCCAGGGCCGTCATGATGTTGGGCCCTTGAGGCCATTGTGTCGGGGCGACGTGTGACAGCCCCAGGGTTTTCTCAAAAGTCTTCGTCAACTCCGGTGGGGCCTGGGCCAGAAGCCGCTGGATGGCAGCCCAAGGAGAAATTTGGGGCCCCAGCCAGAAGAAGATGTCGAGTGCAATGGGAATCAGAGTGATACCCCAATAGTGGGTCAAAAACCGATAGCCGGCTGAAAGTGCGTCGATGATGCCAATCGGCTTTACCGTGTTCCCTGCCGTGCGTTGTTGAGTCATGAAAGATATGAGATCCTCGCTTTCTCGATCGTCCTACGGCCACCGGTCCTCCTTCCTTTTTTCAACCGACCGGGTGGCCGGACAAGCGCATCGTCTTCGTCTCCCCCGAACTGGACGTGCCCGCCTCTTGTCGCGACAAAACGGCTTTCCCTCTTGTGGACGAGGCCCTAAGGCTATTTTAGCACATTTGTGCCTGTTGGCGAAGAACGCCCCTACTGTCGGGCCTTCTCCGGCCCCCGCCCTGGCGCAACTCCCCGGCCCGTGCCCCCGGTTCGTCCCGGGTGTCCCCCTGAGCGTATCATGGTGTTCGCTCGTGATATTCTCCTCCTCCACCTGTCCCAACAGGCCCGGATCGGGTATAATCATGGTGTCAAGTTTGCAAGGACTCGGTTCAGGACAAGCACAATCATGACCCAAAAACGACCTTTGCTCGTACTGATTGATGGCCATAGTCTGGCGTTCAGGGCCTTTCATGCCCTCCCGCCCAATTTGCGCACCTCTCGAGGGGAGCTGACCAATGCCACATATGGTTTTACCTCCATGCTCCTCAATGTGCTGCGCGAAGACCGGCCGGACTACATCGCCGTGGCCTTCGACGTAGGGCGCACCTTTCGTCATGACATGTACGAAGCCTACAAGGCCGGACGCCCTGTCACGCCGGAGACCCTTCATCACCAGGTGGAGCGGATCAAAGAAATCGTCAGAGCACTGAATATTCCCATTTTCACCCAGGAAGGATACGAGGCTGACGACGTGTTGGGCACTCTGGCCCGTCAGGCCGAACAACAGGATGTGGATGTGCTCATCGTCACCGGAGATACAGACGCGTTCCAGCTCATCACTCCCCATGTGCGGGTGTTGACCAGTGGCCGCCGCTTTTCCGACACCATCCTCTACGACGTCGAACGGGTGCGCGCCCGCTACGGCCTGGACCCACAGCAACTGGTGGATTACAAGGCCCTGGTGGGGGACAAGTCGGACAACATTCCCGGCGTTCCCGGCATTGGTCCCAAGACGGCCACCCGGCTTCTGCAGCAGTACGGTACCCTGGAAGGGATCTATGAGCACATCGACGCGGTCAAGCCGGAACGGGTGCGTAAGGCCCTGTTGGCGCATAAGGAGCGTCTTTTCAAGGCGCGAGATCTGGTACGCATCCGCACCGACCTGCCCCTGCATCTGGATCTGGAGGCTTGCCGCAGCCGGGATTTCGATCGACAGCGCGTTTTGGCAATCTTCCAGGAGCTCGAGTTCCACTCCCTGATGCACCGCCTGCCCGAGCCGGACCGCTCCAACGGGCACAAGGGCGAGGTAAACGCGGTCCAACCTTCCCTGTTCGGAGTCGATGTCGAGCGGGCGAGGAACCATCTCGAATCGCCCTTGATCGTCACCACGGCTGAGGCCTTGGCCGACCTGCTCGGCCACTTGAACGCCGCCTCGCGCATCGCCTTCGACGTGGAGACGGACAGCATTGATCCCCACCGGGCGCGGTTGGTCGGTCTGGCCCTGGCCTGGGGCCCGGAGATGCAACAAGCAGCGTATATCCCGATAGGCCATCGGGAGGGGAACGCGTTGCCGTGGGAGCACGTCCGGGACGCCCTGGCCCCCACTATGGCTCGACCCGAGCCCCTTTACATCGCACATAACGCCAAGTATGACCTGACGGTCTTGCAGCGACACGGCCTGGATGTGCAGGGGCGTTTGGCTGACACCATGATTATGGCCTGGCTCATCAATCCCGGCCGCCGCCGATTGGGACTCAAGGAGCTGGCCTTCAACGAGTTTGGCGTGGAGATGACCGAGATTACCGAGCTTATCGGCAAGGGTAAGACTCAGATTACCATGGATCAGGTGTCTGTGGCCCAGGCGGCCCCATACGCCGCCGCGGATGTGACCGTCACCTTGCGTTTGTACGATCACTTGAGGCCCCAATTGGCCGAGCGGGACCAGGAGAAACTTTTCTGGGAGATCGAGATGCCCCTTGTGCCCGTGCTCATGGCCATGGAACGCCACGGAGTGCTTGTGGACACGAAATTTCTGCAGGAGCTCTCCCGGGAGTTCAGCCAGCGGCTTCAGACCTTGGAAGCACAGATCTACGAGTTGGTCGGCTACCGCTTCAACATCAACTCGACGCAACAACTCTCGGACGCCCTCTTCGGCAGCCTGGGCCTGCCGGCGCAGGGGTTGCGCACGACCAAGAGCGGCCATTACTCGACCGCGGCCGGGGTGTTGGAAAAATTGCGGGGCAGACATCCCGTCATCGAGCTCATTCTGCAGCAACGCCAACTGCAGAAGCTGCTCTCCACGTACATCAGGGCGTTGCCCAAAATGGTGAACCCAGAAACGGGACGCATTCACACGGATTTCAACCAGACCGGAGCCGAGACAGGGCGCCTGGCCTCCAATTCGCCCAACCTGCAAAACATCCCCATCCGCACGGAATTGGGCCGACTCATCCGCAAGGCTTTCATTGCGCCGCCCGGACACGTGCTCCTGGCCGCGGACTACTCTCAGGTGGAGCTGCGTATTCTGGCTCATGTCTCCGGCGATCCGACTTTGATCCAGGCCTTCAAAGAAGGTCGGGACATCCACGCCCATACGGCATCCCTGGTGTACCGCGTGCCCATTGAAGAAGTCACTCCCCAGCAGCGGCGGGTGGCCAAAATGACCAATTTTGCCATTTCCTACGGGGTTACGGGGTACGGGCTGGCCGAGCGCACGGAAATGGACCAGGAAGCGGCGACCGCGTTCATTGCCGAGTACTTCAGGACGTATCCCAAAGTCAAAACGTACATTGATCGGATCAAACAAGAGGTGCGGGAAAAGGGATACGTGCAGACCTTATTGGGACGGCGGCGCTACTTCCCGGAGCTTTTGCCCGACAGTGGTGCCGGCCGTAACCTGCGCCTGGCTGCAGAACGGGCCGCCATCAACCATCCCATCCAGGGGACCGCCGCGGATATCATCAAGATGGCCATGATTCGCCTGCACCGTCGGCTCCGAGAGGCAGGCCTGAACACGGCCATGATCTTGCAAGTACACGACGAGCTTGTCTTTGAGGTTCCCGAGGCTGAGCAGGAGCAGGTCATTTCCCTTGTACGGGAGATCATGGAGCACGCGTATCCGCTCATCGTCCCCCTCAATGTGGACATTGAGGTCGGGCTGAACTGGTATGAGATGGAAAAAGTGAGCGCGTAAAATCGGGGGGGCCCTCCCAAAACTGTAAGGTGGCGTCGCCGGTCCGGGGCCTCCAACCCAGGATGGGGGGAGGGAATGCCCAAAGCGGACTAACAGACTTCGTTGTAGAACCAACACTCCCTAAATGATTCAAGGAGGGCACGGTCATGGCATACACATTTCCATCGCAGGATTGGGTCGAAGCATTCAAGGACGCGGTCAACGGTAATCCCAACTACCGTACGGCTGCCAGGACGTGGGAAGGCGATTTTTACTTCATTGTGGAACCCGACTCGATTTCGTCCTTCTCCGAGCCCATTGTCATGTACATGGATCTCTGGCACGGTGAGTGTCGCGACGCCTATCTGGTCATGGACCGGTCGCAGAAAACGCCGGAGTTCGTCATCTCTGCCCCTTATTCCGTCTGGAAGCAGGTTGTAACCGGGAAGTTGGACCCCATTAAAGGCATGATGACGCGCAAGCTCAAGTTGAAGGGCAACATGATGAAAATCATGCGGGCGGTGAAAGCTGCCAACGAACTGGTTCGTTCCTGCACCTTTGTGCCCACGGAATTCGCGGACAAAAAATAGGAGCCCGACCATGTGGTTCTTCAACTCACCCGAAATCGTGTTTGGCGAAGATGCTCTCTCGTACCTGGAGCAGTTGCAAGGACAACGCGCGTTCATCGTGACCGACGCTACTCTCGCGTCTCTGGGGTTTCCCGATCGGGTGCAAGAGCGGCTGGCCCGGGCGGGTATTGACAGTCTTGTCTTTGCCGAGGTGGAGCCGGAGCCTTCTTTACAGACAGTCTTGCAGGGTGCCGAGCACATGCGTTCCTACAAGCCCGACTGGATCATCGGTTTGGGCGGGGGGTCTTGTATGGACGCTGCCAAGGCCATGTGGGTGCTCTACGAGCATCCGGACATAGACCCCGCGGCCATCAATCCCGTGGACGTCCTGGAGCTGCGTCGCAAGGCCCGTCTCATCACCATCCCCACCACGGCCGGCACCGGTGCGGAAGTCACCTGGGCTATCGTGTTGACGGATACCCGGGAGGGCCGAAAACTGGCCCTGGGCGCCCGGCAAGCTCAGCCTGATATTGCCCTGGTGGACCCGGCGTTTACGATGCATCTCCCCGCAGGGATGACCGCGGCCACGGGCATGGATGTGCTCACCCACGCGGTGGAAGGGTTCACGTGTACATGGGCCAACGATTTCACCGACGGCCTCTGTCTCCAGGCCGCGCGCATGGTGTTCGCCACCTTACCCCGGGCTGTGGAAGCCGGTGCTGAGGACCCGGAAGCCCGGGAGAAGATGGCCAATGCCGCGACTATCGCCGGCTTAGGCTTCGGCAACAGCATGGCTAGCCTGGCCCACGCCATGGGACATAGTGCCGGAGCCCTCTTCCACCTCCATCACGGGCGTGTGGTCGGCCTTCTGCTTCCCTACACCATCGAGTTCGTGGCCATTGGGGGAAAAGGACGGTACGCAGAGCTGGCTCGATTTCTGGACCTCCCGGCGCAGGATGAGCAACAGGCGGGCTTTGCCCTGGCCGACGCGATCCGTCGCCTGGCCGAGCGCATTGGCGAACCGCTTTCTCTGCGGGACGCGGGGGTTTCCACACAGGATTTTGAGAACCAGTTGGAACGGCTCTGCGATCTGGCAGAAATGGATCCCACGGTGATTACGGGGTTCCGAGTTCCATCCCGGGAGGAACTGGCCCGTCTTTTCCGCTATGCCTATGAGGGCAAACGGGTGGACTTCTGAGCACGCTCCCGCGCGCGGTGCCCTCCCTCTGGCCCCGGCCCCGGCGTGAGCTTCCGAAGCAAATCGGAAGTCTAACGCCGCTTCAAGAGGCATTGATTCGAATTCTCGGCCCCCCCCTGACCCTTGACAAAGGTGCCGTTTTCCTGTATAGTCAAGTTGTTCGGTTGTCTGATCAAATAGGCAAATCGCGCCTGGGGGAGATGGCGATGGTGCCGGTACAACACCTGCCCCGCTACATTCGCATTCGCGAGTCACTGCGGAAGCGGATTCTGGACGGACAATATTGCCCGGGAGAGCAGATTCCGTCCGAACCCCAACTGGCACAGGAATTCCGGGTGAGCCGGGGCACGGTGGAGAAAGCGATTCGGGGCCTGGTGGAAGAAGGGTTGCTGATCCGGGAGCAGGGTCGCGGTACGTTTGTAGCCCCTCCCCGCCTGGAAAGCACCCACTTTCGGCTGAGCACCTTCGCTGAAGAGGCCCAGCGTCTGGGCGTTACCCCCAGCACTCGCCTGGTGCGTGCTCATCTCCTGCGTGCGGATGAAGAACTCGCGTCTGAGCTCCACCTGCCTGTGGGAACCCGGGTCATCGAGATTGTCCGGTTACACCTGGCCGACGGCGAACCGATCGTTTACGAAAAACGACAGTTGGCATATGATCTCTGTCCTCAATTGCTGGAGGAAGACCTGGAACAGAGTTCCCTGCACAATCTGCTTTTGTACAAATATCATATTCCCCTGGTGAAGGCCCGGTTCACCATTCATGCTGTGTCCCTGCAAGGGGAGGCCGCCCAGCTTCTGGGCGTCACTGCAGGACAGCCCGGGTTCGCCGTAGAACGAATCACGTTCCGCACGGGCAGTGAGCCCGCGGTGCGCATGTTGCAACTTTGGCGGGGAGACAAATTCCACTTCAGCGAAGAGGTCGTTGGCCTGGGCTCATGGGGCGAGGAACGAAAGGGGCCGAATGGAGCGCATTAGAGCCCTTTCGTTCCCCCATGAGTTCAACAGTATGTCGTCCTGTACGCTCAAACACAAACGGAGGTGGAGACATGCGTTCGCAGAAATGGTTGATCTTGTTGCTTGTCCTCTCGCTGGTCCTGGTCTTGACGGCCGGGTGCGGCCAAAGTAAACCAAAGTCTTACAAGATCGGGTTGTTCTCGCCAACGACGGGCTTTGCTGCATCTGACGGCACCAGCGCCAAGCATGGGGCGGAACTGGCCGTGAAGTACATCAACGATCACGGCGGCATTCACGGCGTTCCCGTGAAGCTGGTGCATTACGATGACGCGGCCAAGCCGGATCAGGCGGTCAACATTGCCCACAAGCTCATTGAGCAAGACAAAGTGGTCGCCGCTGTCAGTGGGTCTTATAGTGGCGCCACCCGTGCAGCGGCTCCTGTATTCCAGGACGCGGGGATGGTGATGATCTCCGCCTACGCCATCCATCCCGACATCACCAAGACAGGGGACAAGATCTGGCGTGTGGGCACGCTGGCCGTGGTCGAAGGCAAGGTTGGCGGTGCTCTGGCTGTGGACAAGCTTCACGCCAAGAAGATCGCCCTCCTGACCATCGACAACGATTTTGGAACCTCTCTGGCCAAGGGATTCAAGGCCTACGTCACATCCAAGGGCGCTCAGATCGTCATCGAAGAGAAGTACCCACTGGGCGAGAAGGAATTCCGCCCCATCCTCAACAAGATTAAGGCTGCTCATCCCGATGTGGTCTACGCCAGTGGTTATTACAACGAAGCAGCCAATCTCGTACGTCAGGCCAAAGAGGTGGGCCTGACGGCTCAAATCATCGGGCAGGAGGGGTACGATTCGCCCAAGTTTCTGGAGTTGGCCGGCAACGCGGCCGAGGGGGTTATCATCACCACCGACTTGAACCGCGACAGCGACCGAGACATCACTCAGTGGTTCATCAAGACCTACAAGAAGACGTATGGCATTGACGCGGACATGGTAGGAGCTTCCACGTTTGATGCGGTGATGGTGCTGTCCTATGCCATCGAAAAGGGAGGAGTGAAGGCCGACCAGATGACCAAAGCCTTGGCCAGCATGAAGAATTTCGAGAAGGTGGCAACCGGACCCTTCTACAAATTCACGGCCGGTCGCGAGGTCGTACGCCCGGTGGGCGCTCAGATAGTCAAGGGCGGTGCGTTCCACTTTTACGCTGAATTCAAGGACCCGGCGCTGATTACACCACCGAGGTAGGAACAGGAACAGATATCCGGCATCAGGTATTGGGTATCAGATCGTCCTCTGATGCCTGATACCCGATGCCATCACACGACGGCATCCTCCGCCGAGGCTAAGATGATGCTTATTTGGAACATTCTCCTGGACACATTGACGCAGGGCAGTATCTATTTCCTTATCGCCGTCGGGCTGACGATGGTATATGGTTTGCTGCAAATTTTACACATTGCTCACGCAGCGGTGTATGCAGTGGGGGCCGGCGCCGGTCTGGCTATCTACCGGCTGACGGGGAATTTCTGGCTGGCTTTGTTGGCGGCCATGATCATCAGCGGCGGGTTGGGAGTTTTCGTCTACCGGGGGGTGTACTTTTACATGCTGGACCAACCCCGCATTGTCCCCCTCATCACCAGTCTGGGGCTTTTCCTTCTCATCGAGGATTTATTGCAGAAGCCGTACCTCATGGGGCCTTATCAGCACGCGTTCCCGGCCCAAAAGGTCTTCCCCAGCATCACCCTTCCTTGGGGGACCATCCCTCATGCTCAGGTGATGATCTTGGCTTTTACCGCGGTCAGTTTGATGGTGCTGTATCTGCTCTTCACCCGTACTCGCCTGGGACTGGCCTGGCAGGCTGTGGCCCAGGACCGGGACATGGCCGGTGCGGTGGGGGTTCACATCAACCGGGCCGTCATGCTTAACTTTTTCCTCGGATCCGCGTTGGCAGGGGCAGCCGGCGTTTTGGTGGGTGTGTTTTACAATAGTGTCTATGCCACCATGGGAGACGTTCCTTCCTATAAAGCGTTTGTCGTTATTGTGCTGGGAGGGATGGGGTCGATCACGGGCACGGTAGTGGCCAGCTTTCTCCTGGCTCTGACGGAGACCCTGCTCCTGACCTGGGTCGGCTACGTACTCCCTCGGGATGCCATTGCCTTTTTGGTCCTGATCCTTGTCCTCATGTTCAGGCCTCAGGGCCTCTTGGGGAGGTGAGGCATGGGATACCTGGTGAGCATCCTGACGTTTGCCAGCATTTGGGCCGTCCTGGCCCTGAGTCTCAACATCCTGACGGGGTACGCGGGGCAGGTCTCCCTGGGGCACGCGGCGTTCTTTGGCATCGGCGCTTACACATCGGCTATGCTGGCCGTAAAGGCGGGGTGGCCCTTTTGGCCGGCGTTCCTGGCGGCCATCGTGATCACTGGCCTCGCCGGGGCGTTCCTGGGCCTGCCCAGCCTGCGGGTGCACCACGATTTTCTGGTCTTAGCTACCATGGGCATTAATTTCGTCGTGGTTGCCGTCTTCAAATATGTGGATTTCTTCGGCGGTGCTTTGGGCATTATTGGCATTCACAAGCCGGTCCTTTTCGGGTGGACAGTGCGAGGGGAGGGGTATCTGGCTCTGGCCGTGATGTACCTGTTGTTTGCGCTCTGGTTTAGCGCTTACCTGAGTCGCCGCTGGGCGGGGTTGGCTTTCGTGACCTTGCAGGAAGATGAGGACGCGGCCGAGGCTGTGGGTGTAAGTGTCCCCCGCTTCAAGATTTATGCTTTCGCCATCTCCGCGGCCCTGGCGGGAGGCGCCGGTAGTTTGTATGCCCATTTCCTGGGCTCGGTCTTCCCCGATCACTTCGCGTTCGTCGAGTCCATCGGCATCATGAGTATGCTGGTTTTCGGCGGTATGGGTACCTTGCGGGGGCCGGTCGTCGGCGCGTTTCTCTTGAAAGCGCTGCCCGAGTACTTGCGTGTGGTGGGGGATTACCGTTACGCGCTCTATGGCGTCATCCTGGTGCTGATGATGATCTTCCAGCCCCAGGGCATTATTGGGGATGGAAGTTGGTTGTGGGAGAAAATAAAACGTAATCGTGATGCGTAATTCGTAAATGGTGGGCTTGTCACTCCAGGGTTTTTCCAGAAGAGCCAACCTATTGCCAGAATTGGGCATCGTGGATGATACACATCACAGGTAGAATCCATGTCGGACGAAACCAACCAAAACAGACCACTACTCGAGGTTCGTAATCTGTCCCGCCACTTCGGGGGACTGCGCGCGGTGGATGGGGTCAGCTTTCAGGTCCACGAGGGGGAAATTCTAGGACTCATCGGTCCTAATGGGGCCGGGAAGACGACGGTTTTCAATCTGGTTTCCGGTTTCCTCAAGCCCACCGCGGGAGAGGTGTACTTCCGTCAACAGCCGATTCACGGCCGGCGCCCCAACGCCATTGCCCGCATGGGCGTGGGACGCACGTTCCAAATCGTCAAGCCTTTCAGCGCCCTCTCGGTGCGGGATAACGTGCTCGCCGGGTTAGGAGGAACCATTTATCCCAGCTTGCGGGCGTTCGTGGACGCGTATCACAATCCGGCCGCCATCGCGCGCGCCGAGGCCATCCTGCAACGGGTGGGCCTGGACACCTATAAGGGCGCACCTGCCCGGACGCTGCCGATTGGCCTGCAGCGCCGGTTGGAAATCGCTCGGGCCCTGGCCCTGAATCCCACCCTGTTGCTCCTGGACGAGTCTGCGGCCGGGTTGCGCCATGAGGAGGCCGAGGATTTGGCCAGTCTGATTCGAGAATTGCGGGAGCAGGGCATCACCATCTTGCTGGTGGAACATAACATGCGCTTCGCCATGGGCCTGTGTGAGCGCGTCATCGTCCTCAATCAGGGGCGGATTCTCGCCGAAGGCCGGCCGGAGGAGATCCAGAAGGCCCCGGCTGTGATCGAGGCGTATCTGGGACGAAGTGGGATAACGTCGGGCGCAGGTCGTGCATAAGGGGTTGGTTTGAGGAGAAGGGTATGTGGTTGAATGGAACGAGGCGGAGTGGCACTAAAACGTAATGCGTAAAACGTAAAGGGTTGGCGGGGGAGAGAAGGTGGCGTCGTGGAATGATGAATGACGTATGACGGGATTTGAGATTCGAGACTAGAGACTGGAGATTAGAGATTGCACAACGTTGTGCGCCATCCGAGCCCTTTACGCATCACGTTTTACGTTTTAGCTTGACGAGATTGAAGAGTAGAGATTGGACAAGGTTCTGCGCAACCCAAGCTTTTACGTTTCACGTTTTACGTTTTAGGACGGCACATGGGAGAAGCCAAAGTGGTCTTCCTGCCATGCCATGACGAATGACGTATGGCGCATGAGGTACAACCAGACCATGAAAACGGAGCGTATCATGCACCAAAGTGCTCCCTTGCTTCACATTTCTGATCTTGTCGTCTCCTACGGTCACATTCAGGCCTTACACGGCATCTCTTTACACGTCGAACCGGGGGAGGCGGTGGCCATCCTGGGGGCGAACGGGGCCGGAAAGTCGACGACCGTGCGGACCATCATGGGATGGCTGACACCTCGTTCCGGCCGCATTGCCTATCGGGGCGAGGAGATTACCCGCCGTTCTACGTGGGACCGGGCTCGCATGGGCATGGCTGTGGTTCCCGAGGGGGGGCGAGTCTTCCGCGACATGACCGTGGAGGACAACCTGCGCCTGGGCGCGTACCTGGAGCAAGATCAGGATCAACTACACCGGCGAATGGAGTACGTGTTCTCCCTCTTCCCCATCCTAAAGGAACGCCGTCGGCAGATCGCCCGCACGTTGAGCGGAGGGGAACAGCAGATGCTCGCCATCGGTCGGGCCGTCATGCGTAATCCTCAACTCCTGCTGGTGGACGAGGTCAGCATGGGTCTGGCCCCTATCCTGGTGGACACGGTGTTCGAGGTCCTCAAACAGCTCAAGGAAGAAGGCGTGTCCATGCTCATCGTGGAGCAAAACGCGAACGAGACGTTGAACGTGGTGGACCGGGGGTACGTATTAGAGAATGGGAGGATTGTGTTGGAAGGGACGGCAGAGGAACTGCGCCGCGACCCTCGCGTTCAAGCCGCGTACCTGGGCGGATAGATAATAGACGATGGGCGATAGAGATCGCCGACCATCGTCCACCATCTATGGTCCATCGTTTTTATGACGAAAGGAGGCTGATCATGGCTGTGAAGGAAATCCCCGTCGTTCATGCTCCGCGCGGGACAAAATTGACCTGCGCAAACTGGCAGATTGAGGCCCCTTATCGGATGATCCAGAACAACCTGGATCCGGAAGTGGCCGGTGATCCCGCCAACCTCATCGTCTACGGTGGTCGTGGCAAAGCTGCTCGTAACTGGGAATCCTTCTTCGCCATCCTGGAAACCCTCAAGAGCATGAAGCCCGACGAGACTCTCCTTGTCCAGTCGGGCAAGCCTGTGGCCGTGTTCGAGACCCATGAACTGGCCCCTCGTGTGCTCATCGCCAACTCCAACCTGGTGCCCAAGTGGGCCACCTGGGAGGTGTTCGACGAGTTGGAGCGCAAGGGACTCATCATGTACGGTCAGATGACCGCGGGGTCCTGGATTTACATCGGCACTCAGGGGATTTTACAGGGCACCTATGAGACCCTGGGGGCCCTGGCGCGTAAACACTACGGATCCAGCCTGAAGGGCAAGTGGGTACTCACCGCGGGCCTGGGTGAAATGGGCGGCGCGCAGCCGTTGGCCATCACCATGAACGAAGGTGTGGGCCTCATCGTCGAGGTAGACCCACGCCGCGCTGAGCGTCGCCTTAAGCTGGAGCAGGTAGACGAACTGGTCGAGGACTTGGACGAGGCCCTGCGCCGGGTGCGGCAATATCTGAAGGAGGGCAAGGCTCGCTCCATTGGCCTCATCGGCAACGCGGCCGAGGTCTTCCCCGAAATTGCCCGTCGAGGCATCGTGCCCGACGTGGTCACCGATCAGACGCCTGCACATGACCCGATCATGTATGTGCCCAAGGGCATGAGCGTGTTCGAAGCCGAGGAACTGCGCCAGAAGGACCCGGAGACCTACGTCAAGCGGGCCAAGGAGAGCATGGCTGTGCACGTGGAAGCGATGCTCCAATTCTTACACGACGGCGCGGTGGTGTTCGACTATGGCAACAACTTGCGTCAGGAAGCTTACGATATGGGGGTGAAGGACGCGTTCGCCTATCCCGGGTTCGTGCCCGCGTATATTCGGGACCTCTTCGGCGAGGGGAAAGGGCCTTTCCGTTGGGTGGCTCTCTCCGGTGATCCCAAGGACCTGTATCGCACCGACCAGGCCATCCTGGAACTCTTCCCTGAAAACGAGCACTTGCGCCGCTGGATTACCATGGCCCAGAAGAAGGTCCGCTTCCAGGGCCTGCCGGCGCGCATCTGCTGGCTGGGCTACGGTGAGCGGGACAAGGCGGGGCTCTACTTCAACGAACTGGTGCGCAAGGGCGAGATCAGTGCGCCCATTGTCATTGGCCGCGACCACCTGGACGCGGGCTCGGTGGCCAGCCCCAATCGCGAGACCGAGGCCATGAAGGACGGCTCCGACGCCATCAGCGATTGGCCCATCCTCAACGCACTGCTCAACGCCGTGTCCGGAGCCACGTGGATCTCCTTCCACCACGGCGGGGGCGTGGGCATGGGCTACAGCCAGCACGCGGGCCAGGTCGTGGTCGCCGACGGCACCGACCAGGCGGAATGGCGGTTGGCCCACGTTCTGCGCACGGACCCCGGCCTGGGCGTCGTGCGCCACGCGGACGCGGGCTACGAGATCGCCATTGAGACGGCGAAGAAGCACGGCATCAAGATGCCGATGTTGAAATAGGACAGTGCACCCAGGCGATGGACGACGTTCGCCCATCGCCTCTTCCTTCCCTCGCTTTTCGTCAAGATCGTCGTTCCACATACGCAGGGCCGCACCGCCGGCTTTATCCGTATTCGGCCAGGCGTGGCGGATGGACTGGTGAACGTTCATGGAGCCTTCGCGGAGGTATCCCGGCCAGCACCTGGTGAGGACACGGTCCTTATCGTGTCGTGGTCCGGGTCGCCCTGAAGGAGGAGGTGTCTCGTGAGACGGCAAAAAGAGTGTCTCCTTTCTGGTTCCTTTATGGTCTTGGCTTTGACGATGCTCTTCTCTCTCCTGATCTTTCATCCGAGGCGTCTCATAGCCAGCAACGTTGATGGATTACAAGCCGGTCCTGTTTACACCGTCAACACCGGCGACGACATCGACACCGGGGCCTGTACGGTCAGTCATTGTTCCTTGCGAGAGGCCATTCGCGCGGCCAATACCCATCCAAACGGCGCTACACCCGATAAAATCGTCTTTGATCTTCCTCGTGGTACAGTGATTAAGCCCACTCGTTTACTCCCCGCCATCAGCGACCCTGTCATTCTCGATGGGACCACTGTGGGAGGCTCTCACGATCCGTCCAAGCCGGCAGTCGGGATGGTGGAATTGGATGGCAAGAAGGCGGGAAGTGGAGACGGACTCGTTTTCAACACGAACGGTAGTATTTTACGTGGGTTTATCGTATACAGTTTTCAGAAGAATGGTGTGGTGCTGCGCGGGGATAACAATGTGGTCGAATCGTGCTACATTGGGACTCGCGGGACAGACGACGTGGGGAACGGGGCCGCAGGTGTATTCGTGGATGACGGGAGCAACAATCGTATCGGAGGTGAGACGGCATGGAGCGCCAATCTCATTTCAGGCAACGGCGGTCCGGGGGTGCTGGTCAAAGGAGGGACGGGCAACATCGTTGCAGGAAACTTCATCGGCGTTGATGCCTTTGGCGCGCGGGCCTTGCCCAACGCTATAGGAGTCAAACTGCATAATGCAGCCCAGGTGACGGTAGGGGGAACCTCTTCGGGTGCCCGTAATCTCATCTCCGGCAACATAGGGGCCGGTATCTTCGTGGACGCGGGACACCAGAACCAGATCTATGGAAATGTGATCGGCCTGGACCTCAACCAGACGCGAGCGTTGGGCAACGGCGAGGGGATTCTCGTCCGCAACGCACAAAGAACGGACATCGGCATCTACCTCGATTCGGTTCAAGGCGTGGGCAATACCATTGCGGGCAATGGGGGCAACGGCGTCCATGTTGTAGATAGTAATGAGACGGACATTTATCAGAATACCATCGGCACCAGTGTCGCGGGAGGACGTGTGGGCAATGGGGCCAACGGCGTCCTGGCAGAGGGAAACAACACCCTTACGGTGGTGGAGTTTAATGAGATCGCTTACAACCATGACGCGGGTGTTGCCATCCGTGGCCCTATGCTGTGGGTATTTTGAGCAATGCTATCTATGAAAATGGTGAGGGCATCGCCGAAAGTAACCAGGGCAGCGTTCATGTAAACCCTCCTAAGCTTCTTCAAGTGACCGTGGATACTGTGCAGGGGACCGCACCGCCCAACAGTTGGGTGGAGGTCTTTGGTGGTGACGATGATCAGGGGCGCTATGTTTTGGGAACGAGTAACGTGGACGCGTCGGGGCACTTTACCTTCACGGGAAAGCTGCGGGGGACTCGCATCACCGCGGTGACTCAGGTTTTCGCCGGTGCACCACGCCTGCCCTTCCGGCGGGCTCACGATCACAGGCCGTTTCCCGATTCCTACGAGTACAGTACCTCTACCTTTAGCGCCCCTGTACCGCGGCCTTCCCCTTGCGACGATCCTAACGAAAGCAACGACACCTGGCTTGACGCCACTGAGGTCGCTGCCGGCGATGTGATCACGGGCACGATTTGTGAGCCATGGGACATTGACTTCTTCAAACTACCCCTTTCGGCGCTAAGGCGTGGCAGTACAATACACTTCCACTTAGACAATCCGGGTGCGGACCTGGACATGATTCTCTACCGGCCTACTTATGTCACCCATGACGTGCCCCTCCACGATCTTCCCGCGTCGCCGTCGCCCGCTCCTGACGTGCCCGTCAAATCTTTGCCCTTGCAGAACATCCCGCTGCAGAACATTCCTTTACAGAATATCCCCTTGCAAAATATCCCGCTGCAGAACATCCCCTTGCAGAATATTCCGCTGCAAAATATCCCGCTGCAGAACATCCCCCTGCAAAATATCCCGCTGCAGAATAT
>CAZAQA010000038.1:0-27194 GCA_964487375.1 uncultured Anaerolineae bacterium
AATCGTCCCCACGTTCACGTGGGGCTTCGTGCGCTCAAATTTCTGCTTCGCCATGATACTTAATCCTCCTTTGACATCTCCTTGCCTTAGAGTTGGAGCTGCCCCCGGCAGCCCATCCACCTCTTCTTCGCCGTGAGAGAGGTGATCTAGAACTCAGTTTTCCTCATCGTGCCCGAAATTTCCACGAGCCCGGGATGTTTCTAAGCACACGAAAGGACGCTAGGGAATACTTCGCCCCAGGCGTCCTCTCTAAATTCAATTACTAGCATACCTCTCTGGCCAGCGCAAGAAACCGTGTTATTATACGTCGCCAGGCCTCAGGTGCCAAATCTCTAAGCTATCCTGGCGCGATTTATATCCTCCGATCCAGAATCTTTCGGGCGATATCTTCACTGACCTTCTGATAATGGTGGAATTCCATGCTAAAGGTCCCGCGGCCCTGGGTCAACGAGCGCAAACGGGTTGCATATCCAAACATTTCTGCCAACGGCACATAGGCTCGAACGACTTGCAACCCTCCCTGCCGTTGCTCAATGCCATCGATCTCGCCTCGTCGTGAATTGATGTCACCGATGACGTCTCCCAGGTACTGCTCGGGCACCGTCACTTCCACCTTCATGATCGGCTCCAGGAGCACCGGCCCCGCCTTTTTGGCTCCTTCTCGCGTGGCCATGGAAGCCGCGATCTTGAAGGCAATATCTGAAGAATCAACTTCGTGATAAGAGCCATCCACTAATGTCGCCTTCACATCCACCATTGGATAGCCCAAAACTCCCGCGTCCAGGGCCTCTTTCACCCCCGCCTCTACCGCAGGAATGAACTCCTTGGGAACCACGCCGCCCACCGTCTTATCCTCAAAGACAAAGCCTTCCCCCGGCTCCAGGGGCTCCAGCTCCAGCACCACATGGCCGTATTGGCCTCGGCCGCCCGTCTGGCGAACAAAGCGTCCCTCCTGGCGCACTGGCCGGGTGATTGTCTCCTTGTAGGCCACCTGGGGACGTCCTACGTTTGCCTGCACCCGAAATTCTCGCATCATGCGGTCGATGAGGACCTCCAGGTGCAATTCTCCCATACCAGAAATGATCGTCTGCCCCGTCTGTTCATCCGTCCGCACCTTGAAGGTCGGGTCTTCCTCGGCCAAGCGGCGCAAGGCTTCCCCCAGTTTTTCTTGATCGGCCTTGGTCTTGGGCTCGATAGCCACGGAGATGACCGGTTCCGGGAATTCGATAGACTCCAGCACGATGGGGTGGTTCGGGTCGGACAGCGTCTCCCCGGTAAAGGTCTGCTTGGGTCCCACAATGGCGCCGATGTCCCCGGCTGCGATCTCCTGGATGTCCTCACGTTTGTCCGCGTGCATGCGCAGGAGACGACCGATGCGTTCCTTGCGATTCCGTGTCGTGTTCCACACGGTCTTCCCTGTGGTCAGACGACCGGAGTAAACACGCACATACGCCAGTCGGCCGACATACGGGTCGGCAACAATCTTGAAGACCAGAGCCGCTAGGGGAGCCTCCGGATCGGCCGGACGCTGCTCCTCCTCGCCCGTATCCGGGTTGATGCCCGTAACAGGGGGGATATCGACAGGAGAAGGAAGATACTCGACGATTGCGTCTAGCAACGGTTGGACGCCCTTGTTGCGCAGGGCGGTGCCACAGAGCACGGGCACAATTGCGTTGTTGATTGTGGCCCGACGCATGGCGCGCTTGATGGCCACCTCGGGGACATCCTCCCCCTCCAGGTAGGTCATCATCACCTCATCGTCGTGGTCGGCCAGGATGGCAATCATCTCCTCACGCTTTTCCTCCACCAGTGGGTGCAACTCTTCGTCAACGTCAGCCAGTTCCGGCCGCGCGCCCAGTTCATCGGAAAAAATCCAGGCTTTTCGGGTCACCAAGTCGACTACGCCTTTGAAATCCGCCTCGACGCCAATGGGGACCTGAACAGGCACCGGTGTGGTCCCAAGCCGGTCACGGATCATGTCCACCGTGCGCCAGAAGCTGGCCCCAACCCGGTCCATTTTGTTCACAAAACAAATGCGGGGCACACTGTAACGATCCGCCTGACGCCACACCGTCTCAGATTGCGGTTCCACCCCCGCGACCGCGTCAAAGACGACGACCCCGCCGTCCAGAACTCGAAGGCTCCGTTGTACCTCCGCCGTGAAATCAATGTGGCCGGGTGTGTCGATAATGTTGATAAAATGGTCTTTCCACTCACAGGAAATAGCCGCGGCCGTGATCGTGATACCGCGCTCCTTCTCCTGGGGCATCCAGTCTGTGACGGTCGTACCTTCGTCCACGTTTCCCAGCCGATAGGTCTTCCCCGTGTAGAAGAGAATGCGCTCGGTCGTGGTCGTCTTGCCGGCGTCGATATGAGCGATAATGCCAATATTGCGAATTCGTTTCAATTCTTCTCGAGACATACTTCACTCCACAGGTCACTCAAAGTACGGTTCAGATTGCCAAGAATTATCCTGTCAGGACGAACTTCTGCAAAAGCCTCACACACCGTCCCGAATGGGCAATCCCTATTTACTGGGCGATAAGCTGTCCGGCAATTGGATGGCTGACAAACACGCCACAGTTCCCACCTGATTCTATTACATAAATCATTATGACTGAAGAGCACAAGAACGCCGCCAGCGATTGCCAGCGGCGCTGCTCTATCTTCCTCTCGTTCCGATTGGAACCGGTCACACAACAAAAAGTCCTTCGTCGCCTCTACACGAGCAAATCCCGTTCCACACTCTGGGCTACCGCTGCCCTCCGTTCCAACACGAACGATTCCCTTAGGTTTACGGCCCAGATTTACGGACGGTTTACCATCGGTAATGGGCGAAGGCTCGGTTGGCTTCGGCCATGCGGTGGGTGTCTTCTTTTCTCTTGATGGCTGCCCCCTGATTGTTGGCCGCGTCCATCAACTCGGCCGCCAACTTCTCCGCCATGGACTTGCCGTTCCGCTGACGGGCCGCGTTCACCAGCCAGCGCAAGCCCAGACTCCGACGGCGGAAACTGGGAACTTCCACCGGAACCTGATAAGTGGCCCCACCCACACGTCGTGGTCGAACCTCCAAGACAGGCATCACATTCCGCAGCGCCTGTTCGAACACCTCCACACCGGATTTGCCCGTCCGCTTCTCGATAATATCAAAGGCTCCGTAAACGATGCGTTCCGCCAGGCTTTTCTTTCCGCGCCACATGACACGGTTAATCAAACGCGCGACATTCTCGCTATTATAGCGAGAGTCGGGCGTAATCTTTCGTTTTGCCGGTCGATATCGTCGTGGCATTATTCCCCCCAATGACTCATCCCCCATTACTCGCGAGCGTCATCCTCTTCCTCTGATTTCGGTCAAGCATCGCGGCACACGAGCCGCTCGCGAGTAGGGAACGGATTCTACGGCTTCGGCTTTCTGGTCCCATACTTGGAACGACCGCGCTTGCGCCCGTCGACACCGGCGGCGTCCAGTGCGCCCCGCACAATATGGTAACGTACGCCGGGCAGGTCCTTCACACGCCCCCCGCGCACCAGGACAACCGAGTGCTCCTGCAGGTTATGTCCCTCCCCTGGAATGTACGCGGTCACCTCAATGCCGTTCGTCAGGCGCACACGGGCGATTTTGCGCAAAGCAGAATTTGGTTTCTTGGGCGTCATGGTACGCACTTGTGTGCACACCCCCCGCTTCTGCGGGGAGCCTTTGGGCAGCCGCCTCACCCTACCTTTCAGCGCATTATATGTGTATTGCAAAGCTGGAGCTTTTTCCTTCTTTTTGATCTGTTTGCGTCCCTTACGCACCAACTGATTGATGGTCGGCAAGGTGTCCTCCTTCTTCAATTCTCTCCAATCAGGTTCTTCATTGATGAGGGTGATTCCACGCAGGTCAAGTTATCCCCCTCTCATACAGGCCGTGGGTCCCGTCCTTTCGAGCCCACGGCCTGCCAGTCTAACATAGGATATCCCGGATCGTCAAACCTGTTCGACGTGCTGGCCGCGGCCATTCGGCCCCTCAGAATTCCTCCAGGATAGCTCTTACGCTTCAACCCCTTCCTCTTCTCTTCCCTCAGACCCCGAGTCTGCCCCGTCCGTGTCCTTGCTCGGGGGGATCTCTGCCGTCGGAGTCGCCGCCACGCCGAAGCCGACCACCGGGCCTCCCGACGTCAAAGGTCGCTCCTCCGTCGATGAAGGCGTCCCCAGCAAAGCGACAGCTTGTTCCAGGATCCGCTCACGCTGTTGTTTCTCCCGCAAACGGGCCCGATATCCCGTGCCGGCCGGGATCAGCTTTCCGATGATCACATTTTCCTTCAAACCTCGCAGATTATCTTGGGCCGCTCGTGTCGCCGCATCCGTCAGGACCCGGGTCGTCTCTTGGAAGGAAGCTGCTGCTAGGAAGGATTCTGTGTTCAACGCAGCTTTGGTTACCCCCAACAACACGGGTTCCGCTTTGGCCGGACGTTTGCCCTCGGCGACGAGCTCGCTATTCACCCGCTCGAACTCGAATCGGTCTATCAACTCGCCGGGGAGGAATTCGGAATCGCCGGCAGTACGCACCCGTACCTTGCGCACCATTTGACGCACCACCACTTCAATGTGCTTGTCGTGAATATTCACGCCCTGAGAACGATACACCTTTTGCACTTCCTCGACCAGGTACTGTTGCACCGCCTCGCGTCCCTGGATGCGCAAGATCTCCTTCGGGTTCTTGGCTCCTTCTGTCAACTGATCACCGGCCCGGACATATGTCCCCGAATCAACCTTCAAGCGAGCAGAGGGGGAAATCTCCGTCTCCCAACTCTCCTCTTCCTCCCGACGGATGTAGAGCACTGGCTGCTCGTCCTCCGTCTCGATGTGGACTTCCCCCTCCATCCCGGCCTGAATCTCCGTCCCTTCCGAGTTACGGGCGACCACGGTGTCCTCGGAGACCGTATCCCCCTCTCCGACAACGAGCTCATAGCCCGCGGGAATCGAAATAGACCGTGAGAGGGGACGCGAATTGGTAATGCGCAACTTGCGCACATCCCCCTCCCACCAGATGTTCACCACGCCATCAATCTCGGCAATGACGGCCTCACCACGCGGGTTGCGGGCCTCGAACAGCTCTTCTACACGGGGGAGGCCCTGAGTAATATCGCTGGCACCGGCCACCCCGCCGGTGTGGAACGTGCGCAATGTCAGCTGAGTTCCCGGCTCTCCAATGGACTGGGCCGCTATCACGCCCACAGCCTCTCCCATCTCGATGAGCCCACCTCGGGCCAGATCACGGCCGTAGCACTTCCGGCACAGACCGTAGCGCGCCTGGCACGCCAGCGGCGAACGTACGTACACCCTGTCGATGCCTGTCGTATCGATGAGTTTGGCCTCTGCATCCCCAATGATTTGCCCGGTTTCGACCAAGATTTCTCCGGTCTCGGGGTCGGTGATGGGCGCAGCGGCCATTCGGCTGATAATGCGCTCTATAAAAGGCTCACCAATGCGCTCGCTACTCTCTCTGTCGATCCAAATGCCAGCCGTAGTACCACAGTCCTCTTCCGTGATGATGACATCCTGGGCCACATCCACCAATCGCCTGGTGAGATACCCCGCGTCCGCCGTGCGAAGAGCCGTATCCGCCAGGCCTTTGCGAGCCCCATGGGTGCTGAGGAAGAACTCTAACGCCGTCAGCCCTTCCCGGAAGTTGGACGTAATCGGTAAGGGGATGATACGTCCAGACGGGTCTGCCATTAGGCCGCGCATCCCGGCCAACTGACGAACCGTCTGGATTCCTCCCTTGGTGGATCCAGAGATCGACATGGCTCCCAAACCCTCTGTGGGATCCAGCATTTGCTTGACGGCTTCAGTCACTTCGTCGGTGGCACGCGTCCATAGCTCCACCGTCTTCAGATACTTCTCCTCTTCTGTGATCAACCCACGGCGGAACTGGCGATCGACTTCTTCAACCTTTGTGGCCACTCCCTCCACTATCTTTTCTTTGGCCTCTGGCACCTTGATGTCGCTAATGGCGAAGCTCATGCCGCTCTTTGTCGCATACAGGAATCCCACGTCCTTGATCACGTCGACAAAATGGGCCGTGCGCTCCGCGCCCAGCCGGGTATAGGCCTCCGCCACAACCTGATTGATTCGCTTCTTGTCCATCACGTCATTGACGAAGCGCATCTCTTCCGGCAGATAGAGATTGAACAAGACTCGTCCTACCGTTGTCTCGATAATCCCCGTTGTGTACGTCTTGACCGGGTCGATGTTGTGCAGGAGCAGACGATCTCGAATTTCCGCCAGGGCCGCTCGCCCGATCTTGGGCAGGGCCAACACGGCTTCGCGTCCCCGTTTCAGCAAAGTCACCAGTTCCCCTACGGAGGTGATTCCCGCCTCCAGGAGCGCCTTTTCTACCCGATCGCTCAAACCCAGCTCTGACAGGGATGTCTTATCAAGCCAGGAGTCGTACCAGACCTTGATCGGAGCGTGGATGTGCACATGTCCCAACTCGTAGGCGTAGCGCACCTCGTCCATGCTGGAAAAGATCTTCCCCGTTCCCTTCACGCCAGGGCGAGCCACCGTTAGGTAATAGGTCCCCATGACCATGTCCTTGCTCGGTCCAACGATCGGCTCCCCATTGGCCGGCTTCAGCAGATTGTGGGAAGAGAGCATGAGCTCACGAGCCTCTTGAACGGCCTTGTTGGAAAGAGGCACATGCACCGCCATCTGGTCACCGTCGAAGTCCGCGTTAAAAGCCGCACAGGCCAGAGGGTGGAGCTGGATGGCATAGCCGTCAATGAGCTTCACCTCGAAAGCCTGAATGCCCAGGCGATGTAGCGTTGGAGCCCGATTCAAAAGGACCGGCCGTTCCTTGACCACGTCCTCCAACACATCCCATACCTCAGGTGACTCCCGATCCACCAGGCGCTTGGCGCTTTTGATGTTGTGTGCGTATGCCAGGTCTACAAGACGCCGCATGACGAAGGGCTTGAACAACTCCAGGGCCATCTTCTTGGGCAAGCCACACTCGTGCAGTCTCAGTTGAGGACCAACCACAATCACCGAACGCCCCGAGTAATCCACGCGCTTGCCCAACAGGTTGCGGCGAAAACGTCCTTGCTTTCCCTTCAACAGGTCGGAGAGGGACTTGAGCTTACGCTTGCCCGAACGGCTAACCGCCCGGCCGCGCCGTCCGTTATCGATCAGGCTATCCACCGCTTCCTGCAGCATGCGCTTCTCATTGCGGATGATGACATCAGGAGCCTGCAACTCCAAAAGTCGCTTGAGTCGGTTGTTGCGGTTGATGACGCGGCGGTACAAATCGTTCAAATCCGAGGTGGCGAAACGTCCACCGTCCAGTTGCACCATAGGACGCAAGTCGGGCGGAATGACCGGGAGTACCGTCAAGATCATCCACTCCGGCTTGTTCCCCGACTTACGGAACGCCTCTACCACCCGCAGGCGCTTGGCCGCTTTCTTGCGACGCTGTTTGGAACGCGTCACCTTCAATTCTCGGCGCAGCTCGCGAGCCATTTTCTCCAGGTCTACCTCTTTGAGGATTTCCAGAATAGCTTCGGCCCCCATGCCCGCCTCAAAGACCGTGCCCCAGCGTTGTTTGAGCTCCCGATATTGTCCCTCGACCAGTAACTGCCCTTTTTGCAGGACTTTGAGCTCCGCGATCTCCTGGGCCGCCTCTTTGCGCAGGCGCTCCCGCTGCGTCTCGGCATCGTCCTGAAGCTGGGTCCGCTTCTCTTCAGCTTCCTGGCGTACCAGCTCGCGACGCTCTTGCATGAGGTGACGCACTTGATCCTCTTCCTGACGAATATCCTCTTCGATCTCGTTCAAACGCGCCTGGATGACCTTGTTCAAATCATCGAGATGTCGGTTCTCCACGATTGTGCCGGCCCGGATCACCGGTACCTCGTCCCAGGGAACTCTCATGTCTTCGGAAAGCGACCGACCGACCAGGCGCTCCAAGGTGGCCTGGAACTCGCGAGCGATGGTCATGACCTCATCCGTGCGCTGGACCAGGCGCTCTTCCAGAGAAGCAATCTCTGCTTCCTCGGTTTGCTTCAGGGCTTCCAGATTCGCGGCTTCTTGCTCCGTCAAGTCGTCCAGGGCTTTTTGAAGTTCCTGATCCAGGTTGTCCAGGCTATGCTTGAGCGCGGTCTCACGCCGCTGAATGGCCTTGGCCCGAGCCTGTTCGTCCACACGAATGACGATGTACTGGACAAAATACAGGACTCGCTCCAGGTTTCGCGGCGAAATATCCAAAAGCAAGCCCAGGCGACTGGGCACCCCTTTGACGTACCAGATATGGCTGACAGGGGAAGCCAGGGCAATGTGGCCCATGCGCTCGCGACGGACGCGGCTGGGGGCCACCTCTACGCCACACTTCTCACAAACGACCCCCTTGTAGCGCGGGCGTTTGTACTTTCCACAGGCACACTCCCAATCTCGCGTGGGGCCAAAAATCCGTTCGCAAAACAGCCCATCTCGCTCCGGTTTGAGTGTGCGATAGTTGATCGTCTCAGGTTTTAGCACTTCGCCGTAGGACCAGGACAGGATCTGCTCCGGCGATGCTAAGCTGATACGAATGGCATCAAAATCGTTGACTTCCACGGTTCACGCTCCCCTCATCGTGATGAGATTCCTAGAACTCCTGCTCGTCTTCCCGTTCTTTTTCAAATCGGGTCATCACACCGGGCAAAGAGAGACTGAAGCCCAATCTGGGCAGTCGTTCCTCGGTGACCTCCTTACCAAAGCGAACGACTTCTCCTTGTTCGTTGATAACTCCAATGGCCAGGGCCAGGGATTGAAGCTCCTTTACCAGAACCCGGAAGGATTCGGGAACACCGGGAGGGCTGATGGGTTCTCCTTTGACGATGGCTTCATAGGCTTTCACGCGCCCGGTGACATCATCCGACTTCACAGTCAGGATCTCTTGCAGGGTGTAGGCGGCGCCATACGCTTCCAGGGCCCAGACTTCCATTTCGCCGAAACGTTGACCACCAAACTGGGCTTTGCCCCCCAAAGGTTGTTGGGTGACCAGGCTGTACGGCCCTGTGGAGCGGGCATGCACTTTATCCTCCACCATGTGGGCCAACTTGAGTACGTACATATAACCGACCATGACCGGCTGATCGTAGGGTTCACCACTCTTGCCGTCGTATAAAATGAACTTACCACTGATGGGAATCGGCCAGCCGCTTTCCCGGCTGTAAGCCTCGGCCGCCTCCAGCAGGGCTTCCATGTCATCACTTGCAGGCAGAGGCTGCTCATGGTGGAGCAACCACTCACGCAGGGATACCCGCCTGGCTTCTTCGTCCCGGGCCGCACGTTCCTGCAGTGAGAGCTGCTCGTCCTCCCAGATGAGCAGCGACTTCGGATCGTAGCCTCGTTCGCCCAACCATTCCTCCAGCGCTGAACGGCGGGCGTACACGCGATCCGTCAGCAGGCGTTGCACATCATATCCCTTCGGGCCCAGCCAATCGATCAAGTAAGCACGCCGAACGTCGTCGTCATCCTCAAACTCCTCTGAGGAGACGCCATCCTCATGCAGTGCTTCCCATGCCCGCCTGGTGACCTCGGTCCATGCCTTGTCAATCAACCAGGCCCGGGCCAATTCGCTTTCGATCTCATCCTCACGAGCCCCGTCGAAAACGGGCGTCATGGTCTTAAACCCCAGACGGGAGGCTGCCCAGCCCAAGTGTGTTTCCAGCACTTGACCGATGTTCATGCGCCCCGGCACACCCAGGGGGTTGAGGATAATATCGATGGGTGTCCCGTCAGGGAGAAATGGCATATCCTCAATGGGGACGATGCGCGAGACCACCCCTTTGTTCCCATGCCGCCCTGCAATTTTGTCCCCCTCCAACAGGCGTCGGCGCTGGGCAACGGAGACGCGCACCATCGTTTCCACGCCCGCGGGCATGTCTCGATACTCATCCCGGGAGAACACCTTCACGTCGACAACCTTTCCTTTCTCCCCGTGGGGAAGGCGCAAAGAAGAATCCTTGACCTCACGTGCTTTCTCACCGAAAATGGCGCGCAGCAGTTTCTCTTCCGGCGTCAGGTCGGTTTCTCCTTTAGGCGTAATCTTGCCGACCAGGATGTCCCCCGGCTCGACAACAGCGCCAACGCGAATAATGCCCCGCTCGTCGAGATCACGCAGGGCGTCCTCCCCCACATTGGGAATGTCGCGGGTGATCTCTTCCGGGCCCAACTTGGTGTCGCGAGCTTCGGCCTCGTATCGTTCGATGTGAATCGAAGAATACAGATCATCCGCGACCACCCGTTCACTGACGACTACTGCGTCCTCGAACACGGATCCCTCCCAGGAAAGGAAGGCAATAAGCACATTTTGTCCTAGGGCCAGTTCGCCCTGGTCCGTGGAAGACGTGTCGGCCAGCACATCTCCTGCTTTTACATGTTCCCCTTTGCGAACAATGGGGCGTTGGTTAATGCACGCGGATTGATTTGAGCGTTGGAACTTACGCAGCGAATACGGACGCTGCGTGCCGTCCTCTTCCAAAACAACGATCTCTTCACCGGATACTCGCAGCACCTCGCCATCCGCGACAGCGAGCACCACCTGTCCGGAATCGTGCGCTGCGCGCCATTCGACGCCGGTCCCCACAATGGGTGCTGAGGGATTGACCAGCGGAATGGCCTGACGCTGCATGTTAGATCCCATCAATGCCCGATTGGCATCATCGTGCTCCAGGAAAGGAATCAACGCTGCGGAGACGGAGACAATCTGCTTGGGTGAGATGTCCACATAATGGACTTCGTCAGGACGAGCCACAGTGAATGTCTGTTCCCGGCGCACAGCCACCCGCTCTTGGACGATTTGCTGCAGTTCGTCCACCTGGGTGGACGCCTGAGCAATAACATATTTGTCCTCTTCGTCTGCGGTCAGGTACTCGAATTCGTCGGTAATATAAGGTTGAACCCGGACTTCGGACTTGTCCGGCAACGAGGCGATGCGCAAGGCCTGTTCCTCCGTGAGGATATCACCGGGCTGGGCCACCACATCCCCGTTCTCCGGGTCCTCGATACGTTCGCGAATGATACGTCCAACCAGGTGGTCAGGGTCATTGTCGATGGTATGGCGAACCTTCCGGGCCGGCGTTTCCAGGAAACCGTACGGATTCACCCTGGCGTAGGTCGCCATCGAGCCGATAAGGCCAATATTCGGGCCTTCAGGGGTTTCGATAGGACAGATACGACCGTAGTGGCTGTGGTGCACGTCCCGCACATCAAAGCCTGCACGCTCACGGCGCAGCCCTCCCGGTCCCAAGGCACTCAGGCGACGTTTATGGGTCAACTCGGAAAGGGGGTTCGTCTGGTCCATGAACTGGCTTAGTGGAGAGCCGCCAAAGAACTCTCGCGTGGCCGCCACCACCGGTCGGATGTTAATCAAGGAGACAGGACTCATCTGATCCGGTTCGCGGATGGACATGCGCTCGCGCACGACCCGTTCCATGCGCAGGAAGCCCACGCGAAGCTGGTTCTGAATCAGCTCGCCAACGGTCTTGATACGACGATTGCCAAGGTGATCGATGTCATCTGGCTTCTCCTCACCATTGTTGATACGGATGATGTGCTTCACCATGGCAATGAAGTCCTGGTGGGTGAGGGTGCGTACTCGTTCAGGGACATCCACGCCCAAGCGACGATTGAGCTTGTACCGTCCGACACGGCTCAAATCGTACCGTCGGGGGTCGAAGAACATGTTTTCCATAAACGTACGCGCGTTGTCCTCCGTTGGAGGATCCCCTGGACGCAAACGCTTGTAGATATCGATCAGCGCCTCTTTCCCGTTCTTGGTCGCGTCGCGCTCAATGGTGGCCTGGATATAGGGATGTTCGGGATGAGTGTCCACATCTTCAAAGAGGGCGAAGAGTTCCTCGTCCGACCCCTCTTTGATCACCGGTCCCAGGGGTAACAAGGTTTCATCATACCCGTCTCTGGTGCGGGCGACTTCCGCCAGGGCACGGAGCAGGGTTGTCACGGTCAACTTGCGCTTGCGATCGACCTTGACACTGATGACATCCTTGCGCGAGGTTTCGAACTCCAACCAGGTACCTCGTCCGGGGATCAACTTGGCAAAGCAAAGTTCGCGGCCGACCTTTCGATCCTCCTCCAGGGTGAAATAAGCTCCGGGCGAACGGATGAGCTGACTGACGACAACACGCTCGGCACCGTTGATGATGAACGTGCCGTTTTCGGTCATGATGGGGAAGTCTCCCATGAAGACTTCCTGCTCCTGGATCTCGCCCGTCTCCTTGTTGACCAGACGCACTTTCACCCAAAGAGGAGCCGCGTAGGTCATGTCGCGCTCCCGGCACTCTTCCTGGGTGTATTTGGGCTCCTTGAACTGGAACTCGCCAAAGTGGAGTTCCAGATTTTTGTTGAAGCCCACGATCGGCGAAATCTCATCCAGCAACTCTCGCAGCCCCTGGGTTTGGAACCAACGGAAGCTGTTAAGCTGGACTTGAATCAGGGGAGGTAGATCTATGATCTCGTGCAGACGAGAATAAGACTTACGAATTGGAGCACGCGGTCTTGTTGCGCTCATGCGAACCTCTCTCCTCTTGAGGATACGTATAATTGATGGAGTCCATCCATTCAGTTGACGACCACCAAAATCAGATTTTCGAATTCCGACTCAAGATTCAGACACGGATCTGGGTGTTCAGGAGCGGCATCGTTCTTCCGGGGAAGCACAGAAATCGCTATGGACTCTGGCCGGCTGGTCGATGTGTTTCATGTTCATGCTATCACCCTCCTGGTACCGGGTTGCCTTGCCAGCCTTGGGGGGTTGTTTTTGGAGGAACGGTCATTGGTTTAGAAGGCGCGAAAAAGCCCGGCTGGGTGGGGCCTCGTTGTCCACCAACGCCTTCCGTCATTCCAGCACACGCCCAACGTGTGCTCCCCGCCCCCGGGCATTTCTGTAAGTAAAGGCGCTCATACTCCAGATGAGGTCGTTGTCCGGCGACCACGGCCCCGGACGGTTCTCCGACCATGTATTCAATGACACGCCATCCGTCAAACAACCGGCCCAATGCTCGTCTCGATACGCAAGCCTGCCCCGCCACCGTATTCTATCGCCTGAAATCGCAATCAACAATGATATGGCATATAATGCTTTCTGTCAAATCAAGCACGCTCGTAGGAAAAGACGCACCGTGCCAGACTACATAAGAGCATACGCAGCCAGAAGGGCCATGAGATGCATGGCCTCATGCTGATGTGAAACTCGTCTCACGCCCCTCTGCTCAGGGGCCCACCAGCGTTGAATGGGCCACCGTCGCCCGGGCCCTTGCAGAGGAACTCGGTTGGAGACGGGTGGGCGAAAACCATGCCGTCGCCGATCCGTCTCCAACTTCGTCCTTTCTCCTTGTGCAAGAACCGCACAGCCCTGAAAGCAGTCCCGGCCCTCGAAGCAGACCAACTCTCTGACGTCGTCTCAGACGTCTTTTCGACGGTTCTGGAAATTCCTGGAGGCTCGCCATTGTAGGGCTTCCAGGATTGGCTTCCATCTCCCGGCCCTTCTCTGACTTGCGCGATTCCGCCCTCCTCCCTATAATGACCTCATCCTCCATCATGCCTGTGGGCACGAGAGTGTTCCCTGCCCGGGCGTGGACATGCGAATGAGAGACGAAGTCGTACGACGAACACGCTATAGTGAATATGACCTCTTCTGGTCCTGGACATGGCCGGGCCCTGCCCGGCCGCGCGTGAAGTAGTTCCTCCCACCACGTCTATCTTGTGTCCTTCAAACGTCGCCCTCTCCCTTTCGGCATCGGCCGAGGGCAGCAGGCGTTGCCCCCGGGCAGAGAGATCCTGATCTTCCAGGGGCAAGGACACCTTCCAGCGTTCTTCGGGTTTGGCCCCCCTGTTCCAACAGGGTAACAGCAAATCGTTTTGGAAAGGAGATATCGTCATGGAGAGTACCCAGTTTCTATTATCCGCATCCGACCTGCCGAAACAGTGGTACAACATTGCTGCCGATTTGCCCGCCGCAGGCATCGAAATGCCCCCCGTCCTCCATCCTGCCACCGGCAAGCCCATCGGGCCCGACGACCTGGCCCCGCTCTTCCCCATGGCGCTCATCATGCAAGAAGTGAGCACCGAACGATGGATCGATATTCCCGAGCCGGTACGCGAGGTCTACCGCATGTGGCGCCCTACGCCCCTCATTCGCGCTCGCCGTTGGGAAAAAGCCCTGGACACGCCAGCACACATCTACTTCAAATACGAAGGGGTGAGTCCCTCGGGAAGCCACAAGCCCAACACAGCGGTAGCACAAGCCTTCTACAACGCGCAAGAAGGAGGACGTCGCCTCACGACAGAGACCGGTGCCGGGCAGTGGGGAAGCGCCCTGGCTTTCGCTGCTCAGGTCTTCGGCTTAGAACTGAAGGTCTACATGGTCAAAGTCAGCTACCAGCAAAAACCCTATCGCCGTATCCTCATGCAAACCTACGGGGCCCAGGTCGTGCCCAGCCCCAGTCCGGATACAGAGGCAGGGCGGCAGATTCTGGCGCATGATCCGGACAGCCCCGGCAGTTTGGGCATTGCCATTTCCGAGGCAGTCGAGGATGCGGCCACGCACTCGGACACCAGATATTCTCTGGGCTCTGTGCTGAACCACGTCCTCCTGCACCAGACGGTCATTGGCCAGGAGGCGAAAAAGCAAATGGAGCTGGCCGGGGAGGAGCCCGACATCCTTATCGGCTGTATCGGCGGGGGCAGCAACTTCGCCGGCTTTACTTTCCCATTTATCCGCGACAAGATTGTCAACGGCAAAGACTATCGCGTTATTGCGGTCGAGCCCACCGCGGCCCCAACCTTGACGAAAGGGCTGTACGCGTACGATTTCGGGGACACCGCAGGCATGACCCCTTTGATCAAGATGTTTACCTTGGGCCACACATTCATGCCGCCTCCTATCCACGCCGGGGGCTTGCGTTATCACGGCATGGCGGCTGAGGTATGCGCCTTGTACGACAAGGGAATCATCGAGGCCCAGGCCATTCACCAAAACGCGGTCTTCGAGGCGGCCGTCCACTTTGCCCGAGCGGAAGGGATCGTCCCTGCACCCGAAAGCGCTCACGCGGTGCGCGCGGCCATGGAGCAGGCCCTGATCGCGAAAGAGCGTGGGGAAACAAAGGTGATCGTCTTCAATCTGTCCGGCCACGGCCATTTCGACCTGGCCGCTTATGAGGCCTATTTAAGTGGGCAATTGGAGGATTACGAATACCCCGACCAGCTCATCCAGGAAGCTTTGCAGCACCTGCCTCAGACGTAGCACTCCCCGGACGATGGACGAAGGCCCCCCTCTGGGGGTCTCTCGTCTGTCGTCTGCTTCTCGGATCACGCTTCTACCAGAACCGGACAAATACCAAACGAGGAGAGCGGATTGCCCCCCTCAATTCTCTTTGGCAGCACCTGCCTCCGCCGTAGCTGTCTTCTCATGGGTCGGTTGACTGGCCGAGTTGTGACCGTTGCCCTTGCTATCGGTGATGTACCACCCTGATCCTTTGAAGTGAATCGCCGGGGGCTTGAGGAGCCGGACGACATCCTCATGACCTTCCGGGCACTTGGGGACGGTTGTATCAGAAAACGATTGCAATCGCTCGAACTCCGCTCCACAGACCTGGCAGCGATACACGTAAATCGGCATGATTCCATCCTCCGTCTTACCCTTATGATGACGTTTTCCCCAGGAATCGGGTGATGTGCTGCTCTGCGACCCAGGCATTGGCCTCGAAGAACGCGTAGGCGCGACGCAAAGGGGAGGGATGCAAACTGGAGAGGGGGCGCACCCCAGCCATGTAAACCACCCGTTCCACCTCAGCAAGCCGCTCCCACACCTCGGCCGGAGAACGGGGCACGGAAATATCGGCGTACGTGTTCGTCGGGAAAAACGCCCGTAGCGGGAACGTGACAGCGTCGGGAGGCAGTTCCGGCGTCATCGCCATCGCCACCGTTGCCATGGCAAAGGCGACGACTTGGCGTCCCACTCGTTCGACCGTTTCCGGCATGCCCATCTCAATGCCCAAATCCGAGAGCCAATCCCAATCGATGAGCAACTGGTTCACCAGATACATCAATTCGCGCTCATCGTAGGCCTGCTCAGCTCGCACGCTCAGCGTGAACCCTTCACGCACTTCTTCCACGTACTCCAGAGCCTCTCGCATCGTCACCTTCCGCCGGGAACGCGCCTGGTGCAAGAGTTCATCCACAATGGCCTGCGCCAGTGCTTCGCGAGTCGAGCTGGCCACTTTCTGAAGCGCAATGAACTGTTCCAAAACCTCATCTACATTCCAACGCGCGCCCTTCATACAGCACCCCCAGCAAACGGGAATAGGAATGCGCCTGCGGAAATCATCCACAGGCGGCAATCACTCCTTCGTTGCGGTTGTGCCCTGGAGTATACATCGACTTTCTGCCCCTTGCCAAATGTACCCGTGGGCAAACAAAAAAGAGGGAGGGCCCAACCTCCCTCCCCCTTCACCGATGGTGTGTTACTTGGCCTTGATCTCAAGGCGCTTGGGCTTCGCCGTCTCTACCTTGGGCAGATGGAGCGTCAGAACGCCACTCTCGAACTCAGCCTTGGCCTTGTCGACGTTCACCTCGACGGGCAGCGTCAGATCACGTCGGAAGCTCCCGAACATCCGCTCTTTGCGGATAAAATTGACGTTCTTCTCTTCCTTCTCTTCCTTAACCTCCCCCTTGATGGTCAGGACGTTGCCCGTGACCGTAATATCCAGATCCTTCGGCTTGACTCCAGGAATGGTCGCCTTGACCACGACCTCGTCGTCGGTCTCGTACATGTCCACTCGAGGTGCCAAGGCCAGACTCTCACCGAAGCGCACCCGCTCCATCGGTGCCCAAGTTTCCTCAAAAAGACGATCCATCAAATTCTCCAACGTCCTGATCTCGCGCACAGGATCCCAGCGAACCAGAGCGGCCATCACACTCACCTCCTTTCACCCCATCAGATGAGTATGGAGTTCTTTTTTCCTTCCGCTTTTCCTTATAACGGGAGAGCGTTAGATGGCCGTTAGTGAAGTGTTAGACGTTTATTAGTACTCGGAGCTCTCCAGGTCTCGGGGAGCGAAGGCAGCCGGGAGTAGATCGGACACGGTAAAGCGCCGAATGCCTTCATCCGCGCTCTCGATCCAGATTGGCGTATCGGGAGAGCACAATTCGCTCAACACCTGGCGACAGGCTCCGCAGGGCGTGCCGCTGGGCACGACCAGCCCCATGGCGACGATGTCACGCCGTCCCTGGGCCACAGCCGACCACAAGGCCACCCGCTCGGCACAAATGGAAAGGCTGTAGCTGGCATTCTCGACATTGCATCCCTGGACCACCGTCCCATCACTCAGCATCACCGCAGCACCAACGTGGAAATGGGAATACGGAGCGTAGGCATGCTTTCGCGCCTCCCGGGCCGCGGCCAGGAGTGCATCTCGCATCTGCACTTCATCCATAAAGCCCCTTTGCCTCCTTGTTTGTGTGTTTCCGCTTCTCCGCGCTCCCGGGGCCAGCCTGTCGCCCCGTCACTGCGATGAACACCGAGGCGCCTTTGCCGTCCAGGATGGAGGGCAGAGAGCGTCACAGAAATGATCCCCTCCTTTCTTCAGTCCCGGCTTTCGGCCTATATGACACCGGCCGGAGGAGGGGATGATGTTTCCGCCTCTTTCTCACGGGACACCGAAACCCGTACCAGGCCTATACGCCGGCCGTCGACGCTGAGAACCTGCATGTGCACGGGGGGATATTCAACCACATCCCCCACGCGAGGCATGCGGTTCAACAGGGTGTAGATAAATCCGCCAAGGGTATCTGCCATTTTATCCGGCAATCGGACACCAATGAAATCACTCACGTCTTCCAAGTCGGCACGAGCGTTGATGACGAATTCTCCCTCATCCACCCGTTGCATCTCCGGCGTCTCGCGGTCGTATTCATCCTGAATCTCACCCACAATCTCTTCCAACACATCTTCGATGGTCACGATGCCCGCGGTCCCCCCGTACTCATCCACCACAATCGCCATGTGAATCTTGTTCTGTTGCATCTCTGGCAGCAAATCACTCACCCGTTTGGAATCGGGAATATAGTAAGGAGGACGCAGCATGGAACGTAGGGCGCGCTGGGGCCAATCGGGATAGGATTCTCGCATGTAGCGCAGGACGTCTTTGGCATACAGGATGCCCACAATCCGGTCAATGGTGCCTTCGTAGACAGGAATGCGCGAGTGTCCGTGCTTGATGATGACGTCCAGGGCCTCTTTGACCGTCGTATCGACGGGTACAGCGATGATGTCCAGACGGGGCACCATGATCTCGCGAACGATGGTCTCACGAAAGTCGAAAATGTTGTCAATGAGGGTCTTCTCGGCCGCCTGCATGGGTTGGACCTCCCCCTGGTGAGTGATGATGATCACCTGCTCCTCTTCCAACGCAAGCATGGTATCACGGACCGGGTTCAATCCAAGTCCTTGAGAGGCTACCACCCGGTAAAGCCACGCCAGGGGCGAGAACAGGAGAGTAAGCCCGTATGCGTGCCGTAAGAGAAGGAGACGGCCACGTGACGAACGGGCCGTCAGCCAATCGGCGACCAGCCTGCAGGCCAGATCGCCCCCCACGCCCGCAGTGATCCCCTCACCCCAAAACACACGAAAATCCCCTGCCGGGGCCAGCACGCGAGCGATGGCCAATGTCCAGGCGACCAGCGCCAAGAGCCGGGCGAAACGTAACGCCCATGCCGCTCGGACCTGGGCACGAGGGCTGCTAAACAGGGTATCTTCTCGGATGCCCGTCCCCTCAATGAGGGAACGCAGGTATCGTCGTCCCTCCGCATGGAAGGCCTCACGCACCATGTGCGTGTACAATAAAACTACAAATAAGCCAATGGCTATGATATCCGAATCGTTCATCACTTCCTACCCGGCAAGAATAACGACCCTCCGCGGCTTTGGGAGCCTACGGGCCCTGAAGGCTGCCGAGGGCAAGAAACTCGGAGGTCCTGCCCGACGCGGTTCGGCGCGGTACGGCAAGGCCTCGTTTCCTTAATCTATACGTCTCCGCGGGCGTGCGGGGACGCCATAAGCCAGGGTGTGCTCGGGCACGTCATGGGTCACCACAGAGCCGGCCCCGGTCTTGGCCCCTCGTCCCACGCGAACCGGGGCAACCAGCATGGTGTCGCTGCCGATAAAGACATTCTCTCCGATCACCGTCTTGTGTTTACGCACACCGTCGTAATTACAGGTAATGGTCCCGGCACCGATATTGACGTTGGCTCCGATTTCCGCATCACCAATGTAGGAGAAGTGTCCCATTTTCGTGCCCGGCCCCAGGTAGCTGTTCTTCACCTCGCCGAAATTGCCCATGTGCACCCCGTTAGCCAAATGGGCGCCTTTGCGCAAGTGCCCAAAAGGACCAATATCCACCTGATCTTCCATCGTGGCGTATTCGATGACCGAGGAGAAGATGCGACAATCGCGGCCAATGGTGCTGGAGAGAATGTAGGACTGGGGGCCGATTTCCGTTCCTTCTCCCACCGCCGTTTCGCCGTAGATGGTCACCTGGGGATGGATGATCACATCCCTGCTCAAACGAACCCTGGGGCCGATGTAGACAGTGCTCGGATCGTCCATGGTGACTCCTTCCAACATCCAACGTTCGTTGATGCGTTGTTGCATAAGACGGGTGGCTTCAGCCAGGTGAACTCGGGTGTTGATGCCGATAACCTCCCGGGGGTCCTCGACAGGGATAGCAGTAACACGGAGGCCTTCGTCCACAGCCATGCTGATGAGCTCGGGTAGATAGTATTCGCCTTTGACAGGGCTGGGCTGGATACGAGGCAGATGTTCGTCCAGCCAGGCACCGTCGAAGCAATAGATCCCCGCGTTGAGCTCACGAATTTGTCGCTGTTCCGGGGTCGCGTCCGCTTCTTCGACCACGCCCATCACGTTCCCATTCTCGTCCCGCAGGATGCGGCCAAACCCATGGGGGGTGTCGAGGACAACACTGAGGAGGGTAATCGTGGCGTTTGCCTCTGCATGGCGCTGCACAAGAGAACGCAGCGTGTCAGCACGCAGGAGGGGCATATCGCCATACGTGACGAGGACCGTGTCTGCCCAATTGCGAACCACGGGCATGGCAACCATAACCGCGTGGCCAGTGCCGAACTGTTCTTGCTGGAGCACATACTCGGCTCGTTCGCCCACCACGGTGCGGACCTCATCGGCGCCATGGCCGATGACGAGGATGGGAGGACGAGAGTTAACCTGCCAGGCCACGTCCAATGAATACAGGATCATAGGATAGTCCAACAGGGGGTGTAAGATCTTCGGCAGACGCGATTTCATGCGCGTCCCTTTGCCGGCTGCAAGGATCACATGAGCGAGTTGCATGGGTCATCACCTCATCGTGTTCTTGGCATTCTGAACCATATTCGGCCAAGAGAAGTGTATCACGAAGAGCCATGGGAGGGAAGAGGAGAGTCGTAGGAGAGAAGGATCCTTACCAAGGTATAAGCAAAAGGGGGCCAGGTGCAGTATGGACACAAGGTGCCAAAAGGAAAGGCTCCGTTGGCAACGACCTACTCTCGCAAGGGGCCGCCCCCTCACTACCATCGGCGCTGGTGGGCTTAACTTCCGGGTTCGGCATGGAGCCGGGTGTACCCCCACCGCTAGAGTCACCAACGGAGCCTTCAAAAACAGGCTGAAGTATGAAGATGTCAAAGGCCAATTCTTCTGGCGGATTGGCCCACTAACAACTGGATAGGACGGGCTGAAGATGATTTCTGAGAATCTTGCGTGAATGAAGCCGCTCGGCCATTAGTACGGCTCAGCTCAACGGGTTGCCCCGCTTACACCTGCCGCCTATCAAACTGGTCGTCTCCCAGTGGCCTTACCCGGTTAACCCGGAGGGTGACCTCATCTTGGGGTGGGCTTCCCACTTAGATGCTTTCAGCGGTTATCCCATCCGGACATGGCTATCCAGCGGTGCCCCTGGCGGGACAACTGGCACACCAGAGGTCCGTCCACCCCGGTCCTCTCGTACTAGGGGCAGCTCCCCTCAAGTCACCTGCGCCCGCAGCGGATAGAGACCGACCTGTCTCACGACGGTCTGAACCCAGCTCGCGTACCCCTTTAATGGGCGAACAGCCCAACCCTTGGGACCTGCTCCAGCCCCAGGATGGGACGAGCCGACATCGAGGTGCCGAGCCTCGCCGTCGATGTGAACTCTTGGGCGAGACCAGCCTGTTATCCCCGGGGTAGCTTTTATCCGTTAAGCCACGGCCCTTCCACACGGCGCCGTGGGATCACTAAGCCCTGCTTTCGCACCTGCTCGGCTTGTAGGCCTCGCAGTCAAGCCCCCTTGTGCCTTTACACTCGACGGTGGGTTTCCATTCCACCTGAGGGGACCTTTGGGCGCCTCCGTTACCTTTTAGGCAATTATGTTCGTCTGACAGGAGGGAGCTTATAGCTCATCTCCGGAATTAGATACGGGCCTACCAGGTTCCGAAAGGTCTCGTAAGATTCACCCGAGACGAATATCTGGTAACCTTCCCGTTGTTTTCGAGGCTTCACTTCCAGGTCATACAGATCGCTCAACACCTGGCAGAGACGCTTTACATCCGCAAGAGAAAACCCCTGCGTGTTGAACAGCACTCCCTTCGATTGTTTCGATTTAGCTGACCCGTCATCCATAAACCAATAGGCTACGCTTCGTGGAGTCAGCCATCGATGGATCAAAGGGGGAACACATTTGCGCCCCTGCTGGTAGAACTGGTGAGCATAGAAACGAAAAGCACCATGACTTAAGGTTTGAAACCACCAGTTCCGGCTTACGTGTCCTCGACTTTGCACTACTTTGATCTGTGGAGGAGTACGCACCCACGCCCTGAACAGTTGATATAGGTGCTCTACATAAGCTCGGTGGGCTTCACTTTGCTCGATCTTCAGGCGATAGGTACGACCATTATTTTGGGTCTCTAAACAACCATCACCCAACATCAACCCCACCAAGACCTCTCGCTGCTCAGAGGTGAGCTTCAACCCCTTCTTGTATTCTTCGATGTGCCTCGATTTCACGTTAATGCTCCCGCGTACTGCCAGACTCCGGGTTTCCCCGGCTTCCAGTCGCCTGGAAGTTCAGACTGTATCATCATCCCTGAGGGATGTCCGGCGTGCAGTCGTTGAGGGGTCACGAAGACTTCCCTGCTGATTGTCCGCACCGGTAGCGTTTTCACCTGAAGGAAATCAGGTAGCTCCGGATTCTACACCCCTTCCCCGGTTTCCAGAGGCAACGAAACCGAGTAGGAGACGGAGTTCCCAGCATACAGCCGGATTTAACCCTGACGTTGCCGCCAGGGCGCCCCACATTGAGGCGACCGCCCCAGTCAAACTGCCCACCAGGCAC
This sequence comes from uncultured Anaerolineae bacterium, assembly GCA_964487375.1. Classification (GTDB taxonomy): domain Bacteria; phylum Chloroflexota; class Anaerolineae; order JAADDB01; family JAADDB01; genus JAADDB01. The sequence continues at coordinate 22,419 of CAZAQA010000038.1, forward strand.
TGTCCCCCGCCCGGCTAACGGAACGGGGTTAGGGCCAAGACTTAGCCAGGGTGGTATTCCACTGGCGGCTCCACCGAGGCTGACGCCCCGGCTTCACAGCCTCCCACCTATTCTATACAGGCTAAGCCCTGACTCAATGCCAAGCTGCAGTAAAGCTCCACGGGGTCTTTTTGTCCTGCTGCGGGTAAGGAGCATCTTCACTCCTACTTCAATTTCACCGGGTCCCTCGCCGAGACAGTGCCCCAGTCGTTACGCCTTTCGTGCGGGTCGGAACTTCGCGTTTTTCCCCATGTTTCCATGGGCGCAGACTATACCTTCATCTCACCGAGCAACCGTAGGAGGCTGTCCTTCTCGTATCTCCTCTTGCCGGAGGGATTCATCGAGTAGGCCAACTCGATGATCTGCCGCAAGTACTGCCGATTCAAGTGATGCTTGGCGTGAACCAAGCGGACAATTTCAGCGAACTTGCGAAAGTCCTCTCCCTTGGCTCCGACAAGAGGATACTTCTCGAAGTGGGGCAGAATTTTCTTAGCCAAGTCCGACACCGATCGCACTTCATATTTGTACGTGCCGTCGGAGCGGCTGTATCGAATGGCCCCACATCCGAAGAAAGTTCGCAGTGCTTTGAGTAGGGGCAGGTCCCGCTTATGCAACGTCACCGAGAAGGAGGGTCGAGTTTCAACCCCTACGGTCAATTTGCGTCGCTTGTTGAAACTAACCGAGAAGGTTCCTTCCCCTTCCACGAGACCTGTCACGTACCACGGATGCAGTCGTTGTATCACACGACCTCCGTTCTGCGAAGAATGCCTCCCTAGTTGCCCCCCTTACTCACAGGCCCGCCGTGGGCGGGAGTGAGAGCCGGCGTATTGCGCACCGGAGGTGAGTGCGCCTCCCCTTTCGGGTCAGTCGTTACGGGGTCAACCCCAGAATCAGGGCGACTTCCCTCGGAATTACCCACTGTGCCCCGCAGCACAGGAGGGCTTCTCCGATATGAGCCGGTATGCAGCCATCCCTCACGGGATGGCGGGGCAAGTTCACACTTACCCGACAAGGAATTTCGCTCACATTACCCCAGACATTTCTGCCCGGTGTGGACTATATCTTCATCCAGCACGCTTCAAAGTCGCCAGGATTTCCTTTGCCTTCTCTTTATCCGCACGGTTCATGCTCAGCGTGATCTCGATGATCTCGATCAACCCTTCCTGCGTCAGATGTCTGCCTTCGGCCATTCGTCGTATCACTTTGGCGAATTTCTTGAAGTCCACCTGCTTCTTCGTCTTTAGCGGGTGCCTCTCGAAGAAAGCCACAACTTCTTGCAGGCAGGAAAGTTTCCTGATGCGCAGCTCGTATCGATCTCCGTGATTGCGGCGAACCACACCGCAACGGAAGAATCGCTTCAGAGCGTACAGCACCTGGATATCACGCTCGTGCTGAACCACACGGAACTCAGGCAAAACCTGGTAGCCCGTGGACATCTCCGGATGAGGATTGATGCCGATGTAAAAGCACCCCTCACCATCTACGAAGCCCACGACCCAATCCGGACTCAAATCCATTTTCTGACCTCTTTGCTGGATGGCTGGCGTGTAGTCTCTGAGGAGTCCCACCGAAGCGGGTTCCCTGCGGATTGCCCAATCCCGGCCATTTTTACTGGAGAGCCTACGCTTTCCGAGTAGACCGGGCTCTAAGGGTTTTCCCGCATACAGCCAGCTATTGCCCTCGGCGTTGCCGCCGAGGCAGGCAGCGCAGCTACCTTAGGACCGTTATAGTTACGGCCGCCGTTCACCGGGGCTTCGGTTCGAGCCTACGCCTTACGGCCTCAGCCCTCCCCTTAACCTTCCGGCACTGGGCAGGCGTCAGCCCCTATACGTCCCCTTACGGGTTCGCAGAGACCTGTGTTTTTGGTAAACAGTCGCCAGGGCCTGCTCTCTGCAACCCCCTCGGGCTCCAGCCGCGAGGGCTTTCACCCTACTAGGGCCACCCTTCTCCCGAAGTTACGGGTGCAATTTGCCGAATTCCTTAGCGAGGGTTCTCCCGAACGCCTTGGTGTTCTCCACCCGCCTACCGGTGTCGGTTTGCGGTACGGGCACCTGAGCATCAACGTTTAGAGGCTTTTCTTGGCAGCATGGGCTTACCCACTTCTGGCCACAAGGGCCCGCCATCACCCCTCAGGCTCGGGGAGGGGATTTGCCTCCTCCCGTCATTGCCCTACAGGCTTGGCACCGGGACGACCGACGCCCGGCTGGGCTACCCTTCTGCGTCCCCCCATCACTCCGCTCAGGTGGGGCCGGAATATTAACCGGCTGTGCATCGGCTACGCCTTTCGGCCTCGCCTTAGCTCCCGCCTAACCCGACGCGGACGTACCTTCCGTCGGAAACCTTAGGCTTACGGCGAACACGCTTCTCACGTGTTTTTACGCTACTCATGCCGGGATTCTCACTTCTGCGCGCTCCACCCGTCCTCACGGTCTGGCTTCTCTGCCCGCAGAACGCTCCCCTACTGCCCCAGCCAGATAGCTGAGGCCCGCAGCTTCGGTGCCAGGCTTAAGCCCCGTTGAATTTTCGGCGCAGGGCCACTAGACCAGTGAGCTATTACGCACTCTTTGAAGGATGGCTGCTTCTAAGCCAACCTCCTGGCTGTCACAGTAGCCCCACATCCTTTCCCACTTAGCCTGAACTTGAGGACCTTAGCTGGCGGTCTGGGCTGTTTCCCTCTCGACCATGGAGCTCATCCCCCACAGTCCGACTGCCGCGCTCTGGAGTACCGGCATTCGGAGTTTGGCTGGGTTTGGTAGGCTTGCGCCCCCTAGTCCAACCAGTGCTCTACCTCCGGTACTGAACGCGCGACGCTAGCCCTAAAGCTATTTCGGGGAGAACCAGCTATCTCCAGGTTCGTTTGGCATTTCACCTCTACCCACAGCTCATCCGAGCACTTTGCAACGTACACCGGTTCGGGCCTCCAGCGGGTGTTACCCCGCCTTCACCCTGGCCATGGGTAGCTCACCTGGTTTCGGGTCTACTCCCTGCGACTCTGTCGCCCTATTCGGACTCGCTTTCGCTACGGCTCCGGCTGTCACTGCCTTAACCTCGCCACAGAGAGTAAGTCCCCGGCTCATTCTCCAAGAGGCACGCCGTCAGGCTTTCCCAACCAAAGTCGGGCATAGCCCTTCGACTGCTTGTAGGCGCACGGTTTCAGGTTCTATTTCACTCCCCTCACCGGGGTCCTTTTCACCTTTCCCTCACGGTACTTGTGCACTATCGGTCACCAAGAGTATTTAGCCTTGGATGGTGGTCCACCCAGTTTCCCACAGGGTTCCACGTGCCCCGTGGTACTCGGGAACACCGACGGGAGACCAACGCTTTTCGCGTACGGGGCTATCACCCTCTATGGCTGGCCTTTCCAGACCATTCCGCTAAGCGCCAGTTTTGTCACTCCCTGGGGCTGCCGCCGCGCCCCAGTCGGGCCCCACAACCCCCGCACAGCATAGGTCGGCGGACCACTAAGCTGTACGGGTTTAGGCTCCTCCCCTTTCGCTCGCCACTACTCAGGGAATACTCTCTTTTCCTCAGGGTACTGAGATGTTTCAGTTCCCCTGGTTCCCCTCGCCGACCTATGGATTCAGCCGGCGATGCGTGGGCATTCCCCCACGCGGGTTTCCCCATTCGGGTATCCCCGGATCACAGCCTGCTGGCGGCTCCCCGAGGCTTATCGCAGCCAGCCACGCCCTTCATCGGCCCTTGGTGCCAAGGCATCCACCGTACGCCCTTAGTAGCTTCATTCACGCAAGATGGCAGAAATCATATTCATTCGAGAAAACATTCGAGAGTTATTGAAGTATCTCGTAAAGATACCCGTCCTATCCAGTTGTTAATGTGCCAACCCTTTAGCCCACAAAGACGGTCGGTGCTGCGGAAAGTTAATTTTCCCCAGCCCCCTCCCCTCTGCTCTTCTTAAAGGGCTCAGTGGGCCTGCGTGGACTCGAACCACGGACCCCCGCGTTATCAGCACGGTGCTCTAACCTGCTGAGCTACAGGCCCACACCTCAACAACTGAGGAGTGACAGGGAGGCAACCAGAGCTGCCCAGAACTGGGACCATGGCTCTCACGAGCCGATCCATTTTCTTTTAGAAAGGAGGTGATCCAGCCGCACCTTCCGGTACAGCTACCTTGTTACGACTTCGTCCCAGTCACCGACCCCACCTTGGACGGCGCCCTCCCTTTCGGGTTAGGCTACCGTCTTCAGGTGTTGCCGGCTCCCATGACGTGACGGGCGGTGTGTACAAGGCCCGGGAACGTATTCACCGCGGTATGGCTGACCCACGGTTACTAGCGACTCCGACTTCATGCAGGCGGGTTGCAGCCTGCAATCCGAACTGAGACCGGCTTTTTGGGATTAGCTCCCCCTCACGGGTTGGCAACCCATTGTACCGGCCATTGTAGCGTGTGTGTCGCCCTGGACATAAAGGCCATGCTGACTTGACGTCATCCCCACCTTCCTCCGGCTTGTCGCCGGCAGTCCCCCTAGACACATGTAACTAGGGGCGAGGGTTGCGCTCGTTGCGGGACTTAACCCAACACCTCACGGCACGAGCTGACGACAGCCATGCAGCACCTGTGCCGGCTGCCCCGAAGGGCTCGCTCCTCTTTCGAGTCGCTACTACCGGCATGTCAAGCCCAGGTAAGGTTCTTCGCGTTGCATCGAATTAAACCACACGCTCCGCCGCTTGTGCGGGCCCCCGTCAATTCCTTTGAGTTTTAGCCTTGCGGCCGTACTC
>CAZAQA010000039.1:0-27165 GCA_964487375.1 uncultured Anaerolineae bacterium
AGAAGAAAAACTTATGGTCTCCCCGAATCAGACCTCTTTTTCCGTATAAAGCGGTGTCGGTACCCGGACAAAGGTGTATGGAGATAGGAGGTACCAAAATGAACCGCAGAGAGTTTCTTAAAAAGGCCCTCGCCACATCGGGCATTCTGTTATTAGAAGGTCCCAGAGCAGCCCTTGCAGATCCTCGCCCGGCTCCTGTTCCTGCGAAAGAGGAAGTGCCGCCTCTTCCCTGGGGCTATGTGGAACTCGATCCCGAATACGTGCGCAAGCTTGGCCACCTGGGCTTCTACGCGTTCGAGTGTGCAGGGGGATCATTTTGGGCCATCATGTGGGCGCTTCGGGAGAAGGTTGGATACCCTTATACTCTTGTCCCCATTCCCACCAAGGATGAAGTCATCTCCGCCCTAAAAGACAAGAAGGAGTTGCAGGTTCCCATGCACTTTGGCGCTGGTGGTGGGGGGGGATATGGAAGTCTGTGCGGGGCTCTCAACGGATCCTGTGCGGCCATCACCATGGCTGTAGAGACGGGATTGGCCAAAAAGCTCACACGAAAGTTGTTCCGCTGGTACGAACAAGTGCCCATCCCCAGTCGGACCGGGAACGAATACGCGACTACGCACCAATTCTTCGTGCCCAAGTACAAGACGGATAAACCTTTACCGCAAAGTGTATCCGACTCGGTCCTTTGTCATGTGAGTGTTAGCAAGTGGTGTGTCAAGTCCGGCTATGCCAGCGGTTCCACAGAGCGGTCCGAACGCTGCGCCCGTTTGACCGGCGACGTGGCTGCTATGGCTGTCAAGTTTCTCAACGCTCATCTGCGAGGCAACCTGGAAGAAGTTGCCGGAGTTCCTTTTACGCAGACGACGGCGAATTGTCGGACGTGCCACTTCAAGGGCAAGAACTTTGAAGATGGACAATTCAGCCGAGGGTACATGGCCTGCGAAAGTTGTCATACAGACATGCGGCCGCATCTGGGTAAAACGACCGTACGTACGGCGTTTGGAGCCAATCTCGAGACATGGGGAGGGGCCGCCGTGGTGGGTACCGTTGCTGGAATTGGATCTCATCTGGCCTCGTCTAGAATGCAGAAGAACAGCCCCATCAATGGGAGTCTGACCCTTGAACCGGAACGGCTTGTGGAAACACCAACAGAACCTGGAGACGAAAAGGAGGAGGAATGATGAGCAAGGAGAAGCGAATTCCTGTAGAACGTCACGATCGGACGTTCCGTATTCTCCACTGGCTCATCGTAGCGGAGATGGTTGTTCTGCTTATCACCGGGCTGAGCGTAAGCGAGCGGATCAATGGAATTCCACTGCTATCTCGCGGCCTTGGGCGGGACATCCATCTGGTGATAGCGTTTGCCTGGTTGGGTACCATCACTTTCTTCCTCTACTATTTCATCTACAGTGGAGAATATCGATGGTTCGGCCTACGCCGTGTGGATAAGGCTATTGACTTGATGATCGAGGAAATACGGGCTTTCCTGCGCGGTGAGCATGTGCCTGAGCCTATCCGCTACGATCCCAAGAAGAGAAAATATGTGGAGAAAATCTATCCCACAGAAGTGCTGGCGTGGTGGTTGTGGGCGGTGTTGTGGACAATTATGGCGGCCACAGGACTGTCCCTGGTATTTCCTCACACTTTCGGCTTTGTGAGTGGATTCTGGCACGCCCTTGCCCCCAGCTATCCTCGTGTGGCCGAATCCAGCCGCTGGGTTCATTATTTGACGGCTTTACTGATCGTCGCTGTTGTCGTCATTCACGCCACCTTAGTCGTCATCACCGGGATATGGCGGGGCATTGTTTATGGAAAGCGCGAGGAGCCGGTGACGGAAACCGGGTAACCGCGAGACGGCCTGGGGGAGAAGGGAGGCTCCCTGCGAGTCCGATACATTGGGGAAGTGACTCTCATTTGTTGGGGTGCGGGGCAGAACACCGATCTGTCCCGCACCTCTCTAGGGCCAATGAACACCGTCCCAGGTCTCCATTGATCGACTTCAAGGCGCCCCCGGCAGGACTCGAACCTGCAACCCGTGGATTAGAAGTCCACCGCTCTGTCCGATTGAGCCACGGGGGCAAGGCACACTTTAAGTTTAGCAAAAATCGGCCGGTTGTCCAGAATCCCCGCTTCGTCGGGCAGACCGTACCAAGGTTGCAGGGCGCCACTCTACATGACGCACAACTGTTTATCCGCCCGGATGTTGACAAGCGTTGCCCCCTCTTGCGTCTCTGCTCTTTTGCATTTTTAGGAGAATCAGCGTTCTTCCTATCATTATCGATTGGGCCACTTCACGCCTTTGAGGTAAAATCCCCGCGTGTGTTCGAATGCCTTACCTGGGCTGGCGCAGAAAGACAGAGGATACGTTTATGATTGCATCGGGGCAAAGGAGGCGTAGAACGGCGTGAAGCGGTGGCAATTCTGGCTGGGCGTGGTGGTTAGCATATTGTTCTTGTACCCTTCTCTGCGTGGATTGCACCTCGACAAAGTCTGGTATTACCTTCGATATGCCGGATATGGGTGGATTATCCCCGGGATTTTGGTGTACTTCGTAGGTGTGGGATTCCGTACCTGGCGGTGGCATTACATGCTCCGCCCTCTGAAACGCATCCCGTTACAGACTTTGTTCCCCGTTGTTTGTATTGGCTATTTCGGCAACAACGTCTATCCTGCCCGCGCTGGAGAGGTCTTGCGCGCTTATGTCCTGAGGCGGAAAGAAGCGGTTCCCATTAGTGCATCGTTGGCCACTATCCTTGTTGAACGTGTTTTCGATGGCTTGGTAATGCTGCTATTTGTCTTTATTGCCCTGCCTTTTGCCCCCTCCCTCGCCGGATACCGTCGATTCATTACCTTGCTGAGCCTGGCTTTCTTCGTGGCACTGGTCGTTTTCTTTTGGGCGGCTGTTCAACCTGAGCGAGTGCGGTCTCTTTATACCGGATTAGCAGATCACCTCTTGCCCGCCCGATTTCGAGAGCAGGTGGATGGTATTGTCGATCGTTTCCTGGAAGGCATCCACTTCCTGCGCCGCCCGCAAGATGTCCTCATGATTTTCGTTACATCCGTCTTCATCTGGCTGGCTGAAACCGTCAAGTATTGGTTCGTGATGCATGCCTTTGCCTTCCACGTCCCTTTTATTGTGCTGATGTTGATGAACGGGATCGTCAATTTGGCGACCACACTGCCGGCCGCCCCCGGTTACGTCGGTACTTTCGATACGCCCGGTATCGCCGTTCTCGTGACGTTCGGCGTTGATCAGAACTTGGCTGCCGGGTATACGTGGGTGCTCCATGCCGCCCTCTGGCTTCCTATCACCCTACTGGGGGCGTACTACATGTGGCGCGAGCACCTACATCGTCGCGATTTGAAAGCGGCCGAAGCCCTAGTTGAGACCACTATTGAAAGTCATGCCGTTTGATCTCACAAACCGCGTGTTTAACTTCTGCCTACAAGGAGGAGTAATCCATGAAAAACATCACCGTCATTGGAACCGGATACGTTGGATTGGTTACAGGCACCTGTTTTGCCGACCTGGGCAACAAAGTCGTTGGCCTGGACATTGACGAGCAAAAGATCAACATGCTTAACCAGGGGGGCGTCCCTATCTTCGAACCGGGCCTGGAGGAAATGATCCACCGTAATATGGAAGCTGGGCGTCTCTCCTTTACTACATCGTATGAGGAGGCCCTTCAAAAGGCTGACTTTGTCTTTGTAGCCGTTGGGACTCCTGAAGGTGTTGACGGTGAGGCTGATCTACGCTATGTACGTATGGCCGCGGAGAGTATTGCCAAGGCCATGCGCCATCCCCTGATTATCGTTAATAAGAGCACCGTTCCTGTGGGAACGGGCGACTTTGTTGCTGACATTGTGCGCAAGTACCAGCAAGAGCCCGTCCCTTTTGCTGTAGTGAGCAATCCTGAATTCCTGCGCGAAGGGTCTGCAGTTCACGACTTTCTCAACCCGGATCGGGTTGTCCTTGGCTCTACCGACCAGGAAGCCGCCGAGCAGGTAGCCCACCTCTATTTGCCGTTACGAGCGCCCATTATCATCACCGACTTGCGGACCGCGGAGATGATCAAGTACGCGTCCAATGCCTTCTTGGCGACGCGAATTTCTTTCATCAATGAGATTGCTGCCATATGCGAACGGTTAGGGGCAGATGTGAAGCAAGTAGCTGTAGGGATGGGATACGACAAACGCATTGGTCCTTATTTCCTTGACGCTGGCGTCGGCTATGGAGGATCCTGCTTCCCCAAGGATGTGAAGGCACTGGAGCACATGGCGCTCGTCCATGGGGCCCATCCCCAACTTCTGCGCGCGGTCATGGAAATCAATCGCGATCAGCGCCGACGCATCATTCTCAAATTGCGGGACCTGTTAGGTGGCTCCTTGCGTGATAGAGTAGTGAGCTTGCTGGGGCTTTCCTTCAAACCCAACACGGATGACATGCGCGAGGCCCCTTCCGTTGAACTGTATCATATGTTGGTCAACGAAGGGGCAGTCGTACGCGGTTATGATCCGGTAGCCATGGAGAATGCCAAACGCATACTGCCCGAACTTCAGCTTGCCTCCAATCCTTATGCACTGGCAGAAGAGGCCGATGCCCTGGTCCTCATCACCGACTGGAACGAATTCAAGAATTTGGACTTACATCGAATTCTGGCCTTGATGCGGGGCAACGTGTTCATAGATGGACGTAATCTTTATGACCCAGAACGGATGAAAAACATCGGCTTTGAATATCGAGGCATGGGAAGGGGGTACAACGCTTATGGCAGCTAATGCCCTCTCCTTTGGACGTAACGTCACTCGTATTCGACTGGACAATGGCCTGACGGTTCTTTTGAAGGAGATACATACCGCTCCGACCATCAGCACGTGGGTCTGGTATCGGGTCGGGAGCCGAAATGAGGTCAACGGGCAAACCGGCATCTCGCATTGGGTTGAACACATGCAGTTCAAAGGAACATCGCGGTATCCTGCCGGATCGTATGACCGTCTCATTTCCCGCGTGGGAGGGGTGTTCAATGCGATGACCTGGCTCGACTATACGGCCTATTTCCAAACATTACCTGCCGAGCATGTCGAACTGGCCCTGGATATCGAGGCCGATCGGATGGTCAACAGCCTTTTTGACCCCCAGGAGGTAGAACATGAACGCACGGTCATTATCTCCGAGCGGAGCATGAATGAAAACAGCCCTTCCTTCATCTTGGCTGAAGAGATCCAAAACACTGCCATCAAAGCCCACCCTTATCACCACGAAATTATCGGCTGGCTCTCGGACCTGCAGGCGATCACCAGAGACGACCTCTACCAACACTATCGCACGTACTACACCCCCGCGAACGCAGTTCTGGTGCTCACCGGAGATTTTAATACCGAAACCATGTTGGAGCGAGTTGAGCGATACTTCTCCAGCATTCCTGCACACCCCGTTCCTGAACGCCCAATTACGCAAGAACCACCACAGCGGGGGGAACGTCGTTTGGTCGTTGAAGGCCCGGGGGACACGGACTATGTTCAGATAGGATTTCACTCACCACCTGCCACAGCCGATGATTTTTTCCCTGTTGCTGTGTTGGACGCCGTGTTGGGGGGAGCCAAGTCTTTTGGCGGTGGGGGGGCTTCCAACCGCAGCTCTCGTCTTTATCGCGCTCTTGTGGCCACGGGATTTGCAGCAAGCGCAAGCAGTTGGATGGGACCTACTATTGATCCTTTCCTCTGGTGGTTCGATGCCACGGTGAACGGCGATCATGAACCGCAGGAGGTGGAAGATAAAGTGTGGCGTGAGATTGAACGGGTCCAGCAAAAAGGAATAACCGCAGAGGAATTGGACAAGGCCCTTAAGCAGGTACGGGCTCATTTCATTTACGGTTCGGAGAGCATGACCAATCAGGCTCGTTGGTTGGGCTTTGCCGAGGTTGTTGCTTCTCTGGAATGGTTGGATGGATATCTGCGTCGTATTGCCGCAGTAACCGCCGAAGATGTCCAGCGCGTTGCACAAACTTACCTCCGTCGCGATCAAGCAACGGTGGGATGGTACGTGGGCAATGCTTCATCGCCGATCGCCGGCGGCAGAAGAGAGACGGAAGGGAAGAGATGAGCACGACGAAACAGACCAAGAGTATCCCAGGACCAGACACTATTGTTGCCGCCACATTATCCAACGGTCTTAACGTCTACATTTACGAGAATCACGTCGTGCCGGCTGTGGTCATTGATGGTTCCCTGCGGGTTGGGAGCGTGGATGAGCCGGCAGAACTTGGTGGACTGGCCGCCTTGACTGCCTTGTTCATGCGACGCGGTACGCACCAGCACACGTTCGAGGAGCTCAATGAGGCCATTGAGACTTTGGGAGCTGCTGTTGAATTGAGCGGGGGGCGTCACGCGATGGATGTGTTTGCCAATTGCCTTAGCGAAGATCTGGACACCATCCTCAATTATATTGCTGAGATGCTCCGGGAACCCTCACTGCCAGACAAAGAATTCGAGCGTTTGAAGCAACAGACCTTGACGCATCTACAGGAGCGGCGGCAGGACACCCGCACTATGGCCTTTCTCACGTTTCGACGTCTTCTCTACGGCCGTGAGCATCCATACGGACGTTCGGTCACGGGGGAGGTGGAGACCGTCCAGAGGATCACCTCGGATCATTGTCGTGACTTCTACCGCCATCATGTCGGCGCCGAAGGAGGGCAGATCGTCATCGTGGGCGACGTCCGCCCCGAAGCCTTACTGTCCACGCTGGACCGGCTCTTGGGAGACTGGGAGGGTCAAGTCCATGAGACCCCCATTCCGCCCGTCCGTCTCCTTCAAACAGTGAAGAGAGAGCACGTCACCATCCCCGATAAGAGTCAGAGCGATCTCGTTTTGGGTTGGCTCGGCGTTCCGCGTCGACATCCGGATTGGACCCCTTTGGTCGTTGCTAATGTGTTGTGGGGGCGCTTTGGCATGGGGGGGCGTATAGGCGAGCGTGTACGGGAGAAGCAGGGATTGGCCTACTATACTTACGGCAACGTGGACGGCAATTTCGGACCGGGAACATGGAACGCGTCGGCAGGTGTGGCCCCGGAGAACATTCAGGTCGCTGTAGAAAGTATTCTCGATGAAGCACGTCGTCTGAGAGAAGAATTAGTGACAGATCGTGAGCTTGAAGATACGCAATCCTTCATCCTGGGCTCCATGCCTGTACGTCTGGAAACGAATGAAGGAATCGCTTCGGCCATTGCTGATATGGTATGGTATGATTTAGGGTTAGACTACTTACTTCAACTGGAGGCACGAGTGCGATCAGTCACACGTCAGGACATCCAACGTGTGGCCCGGACGTACATGGACATGAAGGCCTACGTTCTGGCCACAGCGGGCCCTTGACTTCCTGCAGGTAGAAACTATGCCCACCTGTGAGGTAGGACTGGACATCATCGGCATCTCTCGTCTGGAACAGGCCATCCAGCGCTGGGGGGGACGTTTCCTGGAGAGGGTATTCACTCAACAAGAGTTGGAGGAGTGCACTGGGAATGCAGCTTCCCTGGCAGCCCGTTTTGCAGGAAAAGAAGCCGTCCTCAAAGCGCTAGGTACGGGGTTGGCTGACGGCATTCATTGGACAAATGTCGAGATCCTGCGAGATGCTATAGGCGCGCCTCATGTCCATCTTCACGGGCGAGCGAAGGAGATCGCATATCGTCGTCATCTTCATCACTGGCGCATCAGCTTGACACACAGCGATGGCATGGCTGCGGCAATTGCCATCGCCTGGGATGACTGAAGGATTAAAGCCTGGTGCCGAACGTTCGGTGGACTGCCCATTATCTTCATGCCCAGCCCGGCGTACAGGCTGACTTTTGGGGGTAGAAGGGGCCCGGTGGCCTCCCCGGTCTTCAAAACCGCGTGGCGGGTGTCACAGAGACGGCCGCGGTGGGTTCGACTCCCATCTACCCCCGCCAGGAAGCTTGTTACAGGATGTGGGCCAGGAACTCTCGGGTGCGCTGGTCTTTGGGATGTGCAAAAAGCTCCTCAGGAGGAGCCTCCTCAACGATCTTGCCCGCGTCCATGAAGATGACGCGATCTGCAACCTCCCGCGCAAAGCCCATCTCGTGGGTCACCACGATCATCGTCATACCAGAACGGGCAAGTTCTATCATGACATCAAGCACTTCCTTGATCATCTCTGGATCCAGTGCCGAGGTAGGCTCATCAAAAAGCATGATTTTGGGCTGCATAGCCAGGGCCCGTGCAATAGCAACGCGTTGTTGCTGTCCACCAGAAAGTTGGCCCGGATACTTACGGGCTTGGTCGGCAATGCCCACTCGCTCCAACAATTCGATGGCGATTTGCTCCGCCTTCTCGCGAGGCCACTTTCGTACCAGGCGTGGGGCCAAGGTGATGTTCTCCAAAACAGTCATGTGAGGGAAAAGGTTGAACTGCTGAAAGACCATGCCCACTTCCCGTCGAATAGCCTCAATGTTGCGAATATCATGGGTGAGTTCGATCCCATCCACGATGATACGCCCCTGATCGTGCTGTTCCAGTCGGTTGATGCAACGGACCAGCGTCGATTTCCCCGATCCGGAAGGGCCGATGACGACAACCACTTCCTGGGGCTCTACCTGCATGTTAATACCACGCAGGGCCTCAAAATCTCCAAACCACTTGTGCACATCTTCGAGGAAAATCATGCTGTCCCCGGCAGCTGATGTTCCTACATCTCTTGAGCGTATTTGCTCCTCCGTAGCCATTCGATTGTTCCCTCCACATATGACAGAAAATGAAACAGTGAGCGGGCTTGTGGGTTACTAAATAGCTGTCCGCGCCCGTGTAGTTCCTACCGTACACCGACACCCAGTTTGACCTCCAGGCGTCTGCTGGCATAAGACATAGCATAGCAAAAGACCCAGTAAATCACAGCAATGAAGGCGAACACTTCCCTTTGGAGCCCAATCCACTCTGGTTGAGCAATCACACTCAAGGCGATGTTCAGCAGGTCCAGCAAACCAACGATGGCCACCAGGGAGGTATCCTTGAAAAGGGCGATGAATTGGCCAACGATGGCAGGGATAACGGCTCTCAGGGCCTGGGGCAGAGTAATATAGCGAATAGTCTGATAATAATTCAGCCCCAACGCTTCGGCGGCTTCATACTGGCCTTTGGGGATGGACTGCAGGCCCCCGCGCACATTCTCCGCCAGATAAGCGGCGGCAAAGAGCGTCATTCCGGTCATAGCCCTCAAGACCTTGTCTACTCGGATATTGGGCGGCAGAAAAAGTGGCAACATGATTTGTGCCATGAACAGAACAGTGATCAAAGGAACGCCGCGAATGAGCTCGATGTAAAGAATAGAAAAGAGCTTGACAATCGGAAGCTGACTGCGCCGCCCCAGTGCCAGTAGGACACCGATGGGGAAAGAGACGACAATGGCGACGACGGCCAGCAAGATGGTGAGCAGAAGACCTCCCCAAAGGCTGGTCTCCACCAAAGGCATGGTTGTGCTGTGTTTGAAACCGCGCAGCAAGACCAACGTCACTGCAAAAGCCCCGACCCATGCCAAAGGAAGAATTTTTTGTAAGAGACTGCGCAGCGGGCGTACCCTTTCCGCGATGAGGCTGGCCAGAACAAAAATCGCCAGCACAAGGAGCCAGTTGCGCGTCGACGCAGGTGTCAGAGGAGCCCAGAGAAATACGGCGGCGAATATGATGGCAATCGCCAACGCGTTGAGCGTTTTGCCCCCCCAGACACCCCAACTCATTCCACCCAGGGCGAGGGCCAAGCCCAGGGCCAGCCAGACACGCCAGATTTGTTCGGCTGGGTAAGGACCTACAGCGAACAAGCGCAAGTTTGCTGCTACTACCCCCCACTTCGCACCGTACAGGACCCAGGTGAGTACGCCTTTGAGTATGACATAAAGAATAGCCAGGGAAACAATGGAGATGATGATATTGTACCAGGGACTGAACAAATTCTCCTTTAGCCACTCCAGGATCTCCCTGGTCACGTTGCTCCGTTTTGACTCCATGGCAGCTCTGGGTACCATGTTTCTATCTCTCCACCAAGCGCATATGACGATTATACCAGTTCATGAACAACGACGTGAGCAGGCTCATACTCAGGTAACTTCCCATGATCAGGGTAATCACCTCGATGGACTTCCCCGTTTGGTTGAAGATCGTCCCGGCTACACTGAAAAGGTCGGGGTAGCCGATGGCCACGGCCAGGCTGGAATTTTTGATGAGATTCAGGTATTGGCTGGTCATTGGGGGAATAATGACGCGCATGGCCTGGGGGAAGATAATGTAGCGCATCATCTGGAAATCCGAGAGCCCCAACGCCTTCGCGGCTTCCCGTTGTCCTTTGCTCACGGCCAGAATGCCCGCCCGAACGACCTCAGCAATGAACGCAGCCGTGTAAATGACCAGTCCGGCCAGAAGGGCGCTGAATTCGGGGGTCATGGTCATACCCCCCGTGAAGTTTAGCCCCTTTAGGATAGGCCTATCCAGGACAAGCGGAGCACCTGGCACCACGATCCACCCGATCAAGAGGAATAGAAGCCATGTCCCGGTGGCCAGCCACCAAGGGTACCCGGGATTCCCCGTGCGGTCTTGATACGCACTCCGATAGCGATGTACGGCCACGGCTGCTATCCATCCGATGATCACAAACCCTATCCAGATATCGAAGCCTTTCCCGGGCAGGAGCCCGGGCATGGCCACGCCCCGGTTGCTCAAGTACATGGGGCCGGGCAACTGAATGGCCTGTCGCAGGCGTGGAAATTTGAGCATGACGGCAGTGAACCAAAAAAACAACTGAACCAGCAAGGGGGTGTTGCGAATAATCTCGATGTAAACATTGGCGATAGTACGCAGCAGCCAGTTTTTAGAGAGACGGGCAATCCCGACCAGAACCCCCAGGATCGTGGCCAGCAGGACGCCGATGATGCTTACTTTCAGGGTATTGACAACCCCTACGAGGAATGCACGGGCGTATGTGTCGCCCGGCGTATAGGGAATGGAAGTCTCGCCAATAGGGAAGCCAGCTTCCAGTTTGAGAAAACCAAATCCAGGGGTCAGACCGCGACGCACAAGCTCGTGATACATGTTGCTGTAGAGATAAGAGCCAACAAGAATGAGAACAATAAGGAAAACGATCTGGGCAATCACAGCCAAAACACGCTCATCACGCCACAAAGGAGGACGAGCATGTTCAGACATCGTTGCTGTTGTCATCTGAGCCAACCTCTGCAGGGGATGACACTGCTATTATGATGGTCCTGGTCGTGGAGTGGACACGGAAACCTCTGGTGCAGGTGTTATTCGCCTGCACCAGAGGAATGTTCGGTTTAGCGGAACGGCGGAGAATAGAGTAGGCCGCCGTGAGTCCACAGGTTGTTCGGACCACGAGGCAGGTTAAAGGGGGTATTCGGTCCTAAATTGCGATTGTAGATCTCCGCATAGTTGCCTATGTGTTTGATGATTCGATAGGCAAAGTCATTGGTCAAGCCCAGCCCTTTGCCCAGGTCACCTTCGACGCCCAAGAAGCGGCGGATGCCGGGGTTGTCGCTCTTGAGGAACGTGTCCACATTCTTGGAGGTGATCCCGAATTCCTCAGCCTGGATAGTGGCAAAGACCATCCATTTCACCACATCCAACCACTTGGAATCTCCCTGGAGTACGGCGGGGCCCAGGGGCTCCTTGGATAGAGTTACGTCCAGAATGACGTGGGCGCTGGGGTTCTTGAGTAAGGATTTACGGGAAACCAGGCCAGACTTGTCCGTCGTGACGGCATCGCAACGTCCCTCTTCGTAGGCTCCAAAGACCGCATCTGCCGTTTCAAAGACCACTGGCTTGTACTTAATGCCGTGAGCGCGCATCTGATCGGCCAGGTTCAGTTCCGTAGTCGTGCCGGTTGCCACACAGATGGAAGCTCCTTGTAGATCCTCCAGCTTGGTGATATTGTCGGCCTTGCGCACCATAATGCCCTGACCATCATAGAAGGTGGTGGGGGCGAAATCCATGCCCACCGACGTGTCTCGGCTGAGGGTCCAGGTAGTATTGCGAATGAGAACATCCACCTCCCCGGTCTGGACAGCCGTAAATCGCTCCTTGGCGGTCAGAGGCCGGTATTCCACCTTGCTTGGATCATTGAAAAGGGCAGCCGCCAGTGCTTTGCAATAGTCCACATCAAAGCCTGCGTATTTCCCGCTCTGATCCAGATACCCGAAGCCCGGAAGGCTGGCATTCACACCACAAATGAGTTTGCCTCGCTCTTTGACGATATCCAGCCGGCTTTTGCCGGCTGCTGCCGCCGGCGCTGCCGCCGCCTTTGTCACTTCAACAACTCTGGTGACCTCGACGACTTTTGTGACGACCTTTTCCTGTGGCGCTGCCTGTTGCTGGGAGCACGCTCCGAGCACAACGAGCAGCAACAACAGACCAACAACGACGAGAACTGCTTTTCGATTCATGAATCTCTCCTCCTCTCTACGTTACTGAAAATCACGTTATCCTGTAAAAAGGCGCAGAGCTCCTCCTGAGAGTACTCGCCTCCTTTCTACCTGGAGCCTCCTGCACAAGGTGCAGTTTACCACCTGCTGAGGTAAGCACCGGGAGTGCAGTCGCGCACTGGCTATCTGTCAATGCAAATGGCTGCCCAAAATCGCAGTGGAATACACTTCGAGATGGACAAACAAACAGGTGGGCGCAAGGAAAGACAACCAAGGCCAAGTATACAGAAAGGGCCACAATTTGTCAACTTGTGCTTCCTCGTTGGCTTTCTTCCCTCGGACACCCGTTCACGGCCTTCAGAGGCCCATTTGGGTCTCCTCTACCAGGAGATCCACCACGGCTTTCAAGTCACTCGTATCCACGAAGCGCTGAATCTGACGCTCGGCGCTGGTTCCTTCGACCAGGATGCGCCGGACGACCGGTTCAACGAACTCACGGCTTCCGAGCTCATCCAGGTAGGGATCGACCAGGGACAGGAGTTCCTCGGCAAGGCGAGAAAACGGCACCTCCTCTTCTTTGCCCCAATCGATAAGATATCCTTCAATGCCGTTGCGTATGGCCCTCCGCTTATTTTCTAACACCAAGTCTCGCCGATAGATACGGAAAGTCATGTTTTTCTGACGCATGTCCCAGTGCCAGGCGACCAGAGCCTGGACCAACCCGGCAAGGGCGACCGCTTCATCCAAACGCGGACTCGCGTCGAAAATGCGAAATTCCAGGGTAGGGAACTTGAAATGAGGACGCACGTCCCACCAGAGCTGGGATCCATCCGGGATACATCCGGTCACAACCAGAGTGTTCACCATGTCTTGAAAATCATCCCAGGTGGGGAAAACCGTCGGGATCCCCGTACGGGGAAAATCCTGGAAGAGGGCGCTTCGATAAGACTTGAGGCCCGTCAGATGTCCGTTCCAGAAGGGCGAACTGGTCGAAAGTGCCAGCAGATGAGGGAGCAAGTAGCGGAGCACGTTCATCGCATCGATAAGGAATTCCCGGTCTTCAATACCGACATGGACATGCATGCCAAAAATAAGGAGGCGTCGTGCCAACCACTGCATATCTTCCAGGATGGTATGGTAACGATCAAAAGGACTCACTTCTTGTTGGACCCAGGAAGAGAAGGGGTGAGTCCCGGCGGTGGCCACAACTAACCCTTGTTTGTTTGCCAGCTCCCAGATAAACTGGCGCTGTTGGCGGAGTTCTTCAAAGGCTTCCGCGACGGTATGGCAGACCTTGGTTCCCATTTCTACCTGGGACTGGTGGAGTTCCGGCTTGAGCTCGCGATGGGTAACCACCTGTTTGCTCATGTCAAGAAACTGGGTGATGTAGGATGTTAGTTCGCGTGTTGTCGGATCGATGATCTGATACTCTTCTTCAATGCCCAATGTCAAAGACGGGCGTCCCATGGGCTCCCCCTTGCCTCAATCGTGCCTCTCTTGTGTGGTCTCCTCGACCAGGTGATCGATGACCTGCTTCAAGTTACCATGTTGGGCGAAAACTCGGCGTTGGCGGGCAGCACTGTTTCCTTGTGTCAAGATGGTCTCAATTTGTCGAAGATAAGCGATCGAGCCCAATGACTCTGCGTACGTCCCCACTAAGTCCAAAAGTTCCCGTACCAGAGCTCGCGCCGACACTTCCTCTTGCTTGCCAAAATCGATCAGATCAGTATCCAGGCCGTATCGGGCCGCTCGCCAACGGTTCTCCTTGATGAGATCGCCGTGGTAAAGGCGGAATGTGAGGTTGTGGCGGCGTAAGTCCCACTGCCAAGCGACCAGGGCCTGGAAAAGAGCGGCTAGGGCCAGAACATCGGCCAAGCGAGGGGTGGCATCGCACACGCGAAATTCCAGTACGGGCATGAGGGGATGGACCCGGACATCCCACCAGACATGGGAAATATCCTTGATGGCCCCAACGTGAACCATGCTATCCAGAAAGCGTCGATAAGCGCTCCAGGTGCGGAATCTATCACCGACTCCCGAGAGAGGCACATTTTCCAGGAGCGTTGAGCGGAAGGACTGAAGCCCCGTATCCTCGCCGCGCCAGAAAGGAGAACTGGCCGAGAGGGCCAAAATGTGGGGCATCATGTAACGCACCACGTCCATCATGTCTACAGCCAGGTTCCGGTCTTCTACCCCAACCTGGACAGTCAGGCCAAAGAAGAGTAAGCGGGGTAACATCGCGTCCAGAGTGCGCAATGTGCCCCGAAAACGGGCTGTTAGGGCTTCTTCTGGGTCGCTCCAGGAGGCAAAGGGATGGGTCCCTGCTACCATGAGCTGCAGCCCGCGCTCAGAGGCCCGAGTCGCCACGGCGCGCCGTTGCCCTTGTAAGTGCTCATCTAGAGCCTGAACCGTGGGCACGCGTACGACCCGAGAGGCAATGGTATCCACGAAACGCCCTTTTACGGGCGAAAACTCTCGCCACAGGACACCGTCCGGCGTCAGTCGTTGCAAGAGCATCGCGGACAGATCGCGAGTATCGGGATTTATCCACTGGTATTCTTCTTCAACGGCTAGAGAAAGTGTCGGGGGTTGTACCATGGTCGTGACCTCGCGCCTACTCAAAAATCGGCAAGATGCCGGGAAGGTCTGCTTTCATTCCTTGAATGGCCCTGTATACCTGTATATCTCATTATAGCATGGGTTACAAGGCCTGCTCATTCTTGCCATGGAAGACGTCCAGGGTCCTTAATATCCCGGAACTTGCGGGATCACCTCAGGTGGGTCAAAATGAAAAGAGGCGTTGAAGAGGCTCTATGGCCAGGCTTTCTCGTATGGGGAGAACCTTGGCCATGGCCCTACTAAGACTATGACCAATTGGCCTGTCTTTGCGTATGTAGTTACAATGGAATGATCTTGATCGTACTTTCGGATTAAGTTGTGGCTAGAGGGGTAAGGTTGGTTTATGATGGACTACAACGGCAGCAACCCGGTTGTTGTGCAAAGTGACAAGACTGTCCTTTTGGAAGTGAACAATCCGCTTTACCAGGAGGCGCGCGATTTTCTGGCGCGTTTTGCCGAGCTGGACAAGAGCCCCGAATACGTTCACACGTACCGCATTACTCCGCTCTCCCTCTGGAATGCAGCAGCAGCCGGCTTGGAGGCCGACGAGATCATCGAAGGGTTGAACCGTTTTGCCAAGTATCCGGTTCCGGACAATGTGCGTGTCGACATTACTGACGCGATTGCGCGCTACGGACGTCTTAAGCTCATTCGCGGAGAGGATGGATATGCTCTCTATCTGGTCAGCGATGATCCGGTACTCATCGTCGAGGTCTCTCGTCACAAACGGATGAAGCCTTACATCTTGCGCCAGGTGGACGAGCACACATTGCAAGTCGATCCAGCTCGCCGGGGCCATGTCAAGCAGGCCTTACTGCGCATGGGTTATCCGGCTGAGGACCTGGCGGGATACGTACAAGGGGCCGCCCTTGAGTTCAGCTTGCGGGACACGACGTTAGAGGGCGTCCCGTTCCGGTTGCGGCACTACCAACAAGAGGCGGTGGACATCTTCTGGGCCGGTGGCAGTGCTCGTGGAGGCTCTGGTGTTATTGTGATGCCATGCGGGGCTGGCAAGACCATGGTAGGCATGGGGGTCATGAACAAGGCCCAGGCAAACACCCTTATCTTGACTACAGGTAGCGTAGCTGTACGCCAATGGAAGCGAGAATTGTTAGACAAGACGACTCTCACGGAGGACCAAATAGGGGAATACAGTGGGCAGAAAAAAGAAATCAGGCCGGTGACCATTGCGACTTATCAGATCATGACCACGCGCAAGCGAGGGACTAAGGGGAAAGGACTTCCTCTGGAGGAGGAATTCCCCCATTTTGCCCTTTTCAACGAGAACGACTGGGGCTTGATCATCTACGATGAGGTGCATTTGCTCCCGGCTCCAGTCTTCCGTATCACCGCCGAGATCCAGGCACGGCGTCGACTGGGCTTGACGGCCACTCTGGTGCGTGAGGACGGCCTGGAGGGGGATGTGTTCTCTCTCATCGGTCCCAAGAAATATGATGTGCCCTGGAAAGACATGGAGCGAGAAGGGTGGATCGCACCGGCCGTTTGCTACGAAATTCGAGTTCCCATGCCCGATGACTGGCGTATGCTTTATGCTATTGCCGACCGGCGGGAGAAATATCGCATCGCCGCAACGAATCCGGTGAAGATGCGCCTGTTGGACGAACTGGTTGAGCACCACAAAAATGACAGCGTTTTGATTATCGGGATGTATCTGGACCAGTTAGAAAAAGTGGCGACCATTTTCAACGCTCCTATCATCACCGGTAAGACGAAGATTCGCGAGCGGGAAAAGCTGTTCGATCAGTTTAGACGCGGTGAAATCTCCTTACTTGTCCTCTCCAAAGTGGGCAACTTTGCCATTGACCTGCCCGACGCCAACGTAGCCATCCAAATTTCAGGCACATTTGGTTCTCGTCAGGAGGAGGCTCAGCGTTTGGGACGTATTTTGCGTCCTAAACGTGATGGCAGTCAGGCGCATTTTTATACGATTGTCACGCGAGATACGATAGACCAGGAGTATAGCACCAATCGCCAATTGTTCTTGACTGAGCAAGGGTATGAGTACCGCATCCTTTACGACGACGAGGTGCCATCGGCATTGCCCAATACGAGTCGCACCGATTGACGTCTGAGAAACTGGCCTGGAATAGGGAATAAAACTGACGTCGTGTGTGGCGGGCGCGAGGATTTCAAGTGATGGAACGAGAGGAAATCGAACGCATCGTTCGTCAGCAGGAGCGAGAGGCTCCTCCTGTGCGGCCATTCGACAATTATATCTCTCTCTTCTCCCAAAAAGATCTGACGGAAGGGAGAAAACTGTACATGGGTGGTCATGTCCAGTCTCCTAAACGACTGGGACGTTGGATTTGGGCCCAGGTAGGTCGTTTTATTCCACTGGTCGTCTTGGACCGGAAAGGTTCCATCAACTGGATGACCTGCACGTGCCGACCGCATCAAACGACCGTCGTATGTCCCCACGAGGTCGCTTTGCTTGAAACCTGGGCGAATACTCCCCAGCATTTCTCTGTACTCCATTCTCCTCCTCTGGCCAGGTCACTAAATGTTCTGGTTCCGAAGAGCAAAAGCATCACACTTTACGACAACTATCCTTCCATCGAACATCTGGTCCGGGAGTTTTCCGATTTTATGGAACGGGAGTATAGGCTTACGGAACTCCGCTCTTCTGCCAGAAAATTGAAGGTCAAACGTTCCTCACAGCGCAAAGCAGACATCGCTGAAGCTGTCGCACGTGTCCTTCTGGAGGGGGATGGTATACGTCACTTTAGCAGCGACTTACCCAGGGAATCGTTGCTCCTTCTCTCTCTCACTTCTCTTTTTGTATCGAAGGCATTTCGGCGTACTCCGCTGTCCTCGTTCGGGAGCAAATTGTACGCGCTCTTCGACCCTGAAATAGAAGTAAAAGCCGCTTGGGATGCCTTGCTCGATAGCGGCGCTGAGCTTTACCTGGAATTTGGTATTCCCGTGTACCTGGTCCGTCCCGAGTGGCGAGATACTGTACAGCTCCCTCTGGCCACGGATCCTACATCCAGAGAACCGACGATATCCCGGCCGTTCGCTGAAGTCAGACGTTTGTTTCTACATCTGGTGGAGCAGTTTTCCACACATGCTTATTCTGGCCCCCAATTGAACATACCCCTCAATATGGATGAAGATCGTATCTTGCGACAGCCGAGTTTCTGGCATCCGGAATGGATCCTGGTTCCCACGGCATTCACATTACAACCCCTTTTCCTTCACACATGGCTTCTTCCAGCTCGGGAAACACGTCGCCTATCCGGAAGCCTGGATGTTCCAGAGGAGATGATTCGCGCTTTGCACCAGGCGGCTGTCGCACTCTCTATCTTGTACACCGAAGCGGGACGTGGAACATGGAAAGTGAGTGAAGCCGATCTGAGGCGGTTCCTACAGGCACCCTATAGCGTCCAGTTGCGCATTCTGGCTAGTGTGCTTATTTACAAGGCTGCTTATTTGGCTGCCATACGTCAACAACAGCGGAAAGCACAACGGTTCCTGGCCCCGGTACGGTACGGGCTCTTCCGGAGTCTATCCCAAACTGGCCTGATGATAGATGCCCTTTTGCGGGACATACTCGTCATTTTCTCCATGTCAGAAGAAAACAGTTGGATTCCATGGAACGAAGTGAAACGGATGTACGCACCCTGGCAGGAACGTGAAGTCCCCCAGGAGTTCCTGTACGGCTTTGCCACTGATCCGCTGTCCGACTGGCCCGATTTCCTGGACCACTGGCTTCACGACGCCTTTTTGTATCTGGGCAACTGGGGACTCCTTGACTTAGTCCTCGACCAAGGGCATATTACCCATGTGCGCCATCGTTACCTGTACACGCTTTTACAGATGACAAGCGCTCCCGTCCAGATCCCTGACATGTCTCGTATCGACGCGGCGCAGCTTGATGTCGTCCAACACCGGCACACGCTTCGCCTGTTCTTTCCCCTGGGAGCACCGCAGGAGTTATTGCAGCTTGCCTCTTCTTGGGGGAGCGAAGCCGAGTTCTCCAGGGGGAAGTTGAAGGTCACTTTGACACCCAGGACGGTTGTTGCTGCCTTTTCGGCCGGCAAGACACCTGAGAGCATGGCAGAAGAATGGGAAAGGATAGCCGGTTTCCCCCTCCCCGCTCGGATTGCCGAGTATTTACAACAGGCGTACGATGTCTTTGGTAGTGTGCGAATTTACCCTGGAGTCGCGGTCATTCGTTTTCAGGATGGAATGACGCGGCGGCATCTGGAGGCTGCCCTGCCAGAGTTGCAAAAGGCCATCCGTGCCGTTGTTGATGAACGAACACTCCTTGTCGACGAGAGCCAGTTGAAAACCCTTTCCAGGGCTCTGGAGAAGAGTGGGTATGCACCTCGCTGGACTCGTATGGAAGAGAAACGATGAACGGCTATACCTGTGCCTCGCTCCTCAAAAACCTACCGGACGACGAACTTCACGCCTTGGCTGCAACCCATTTGAAGCGCTCCAAGAATCGCACGCGTTACTCCCTCGCCAACTCGCTTATACGGCGCTTTACGTCTAATGGATATATCAACGCCCAATGGAAGGCTTTGAAGCCGGAGGAGCAGGCTCTCCTGGGGATACTCCTGCGGCTGGGGGGATTCTCCACACGTAGCCGCTTGCAGAAAGCCGTTATAGCGCTGCAGGTGGCAGAGGTCCGTGAAGGAGAGCTCCGTGTGGGTGGCCGCTCTTTTGACGAGATCTTGGATGCTTTGACAAAGTCCGGATTGGTCCTCCCTTACAAGCACTTCTGGACCGAGTTCATCCCAGCAGCTGATCAGGGTGGAATTTTCATCGTACCGGCGGAGGCGTTCCGCCAGTTGTCCCAAGAGCGGGGAAAAGCCTCCATCTCTTGGATATGGCATGAACCTGCGTTCGACCGCATCCAACCGGCCGATCCTCTGGCCTTTCTGCGAGACTTGGTGTTCTTCTGGGGGACAGCATGGCAGGCTCCTCTTCGTTTGCTCAAGTCGGGAGCCCTCTCCAAACGTACCAAGACCGGCCTCCTGTCGGCTCTTGAAAGAAGGAGATGGGAGAATGGGGACAACGAGGCGGACCCGGCAATTTATCTCGAACTTCTACGCGGCCTCCTGGTAGATCTCGGGCTTTTGAGCGAGGTGGAACAAAACCTTCAGGCCGAAATCCCCCGTTCAGGGCGTATTCCTAAACTGTGGACGAAGTCCCCCTACGACATAATCAAAAAGGTTTGGAAAAATCTGCCCGGGAGTATAGCAGACTTTCCTTTCCCAAAGCAGGCAGAGGCAGTTGCTACGGCTTACGGGGTCGACGAAATCCCTGTGTGGGCACGTAATTTTGTCATCTTGCTAAGCAAGAAGATGAGATCGCGGCCCGACCAAGCTGTGTCACTGGGAGCCCTCTGGATGTGGCTGTTAGATGCAGTGGGCGCGAGAATACCGGTGCCTCCAGACGTGGAGTATAGCTACCCCCGGGCCATTTACGACGGTGAAGCAGAATTCCGTGTGGCCCTCCAATGGGCTCATATCCTTCACTGGATTGGCATTCTGGACCTGCTCTGGCAGGGGGATAGGATGGTCGGAGTCCGCCTCTCCGATGTGGGGAAGGCCCTCTTGCTGAATCATAAGTGGAATCCTCCTCACGCTACCACCCAGATCATTGTCCAACCGAGCTTTCAGATTTTGGCTATGGGACCGGTATCATTGGAAGCTCTGGCCCTCCTTGATCTGATTGCTAAGCGACAAAAAGTGGAACATCTGGTGGCTGAGTACAAACTGGAACGGCTTACATTCCTCCACTCCCTCCAAGGAGGGGTGGATGGCCGTTACGCCCTGGAACGTCTGCAGGCGCTGGCCCCCTCGGGAATTCCTCAAAACATCCATCGCAGTATAGAAGAGTGGATAGCTGAGTTCGAACGGATTACGGTGTACTACGGGGGTGTGCTCGTCGAAGCTGCTTCCCCTCAGCTCCTCAAGCGTGTGCTGAATCGTGCGCCTTTCAAGGGCGACGTGATCGTCTTGAACGAGACTCTTCTCTTAGTGCCGGCGAACTCGATTGACGATCTGCGCCACCTCATGCTCGACTATGGTATCTGGCCGCTTGAAGTGGCGGATCCTCAAAAGGAGCTGGAAGGAGGAGTGGATATCAGCTCTTCGGGTCAGATCCAACCGCGAATGAAATTTCCGGGTATCTACCTTCGAGGGACACTACGGCGGCTGGCTGAGCCCGAACGGGATGGCTCTTGGCAGCTTACCCCCGAAAGCGTTCGACAGGCTGCCCGTGTCATGGGGGTCCAGAAGCTCGTGGGATTGCTGGAATCCCTCAACGGCCACCCTCTCCCCAAGCCCCTGTTTCGACAAATTTACCTCTGGAGCGAGTATTTCGGCCACGTGCAGGTGCAACGAGTTCTCCTCCTGCGTTTCCGCGACGCGGAGGCTGTGCGCCTGATTCGCACCTTTCCTGGACTCTCCCGAAAAATTCGCCCCTTTGCTCCTGCGCCCAATAGCGGGTTGGCCGTAGTGCAAGAGCAGGATTTGCCCAAGGTCCTGGAACGATTGCGAGAACTGAATATCCCTGTCGATACCGTGGACACATAATCCACGTTTTGTGCAATCAGAGGGTGAAGCACAAAATCAATCACGCAACCGTGACAATAACCCTCATTTGCCACATCGTCGGCAATGAAATGTGCTGAATCCCTTATGAAGGGGAGAGCTGTCCGGACGCAAACAAATAGAGCACCATGTTCTGCAGGGAGAGGACCCGTACCCCGCTCAAGCCCACCTGCCGGGCAGTGAGAACGACCGTTACCGGACGTAAACGGTGGTGCAAAGGAGGCCCAAAAGGCTCATCTTGGTAGGGCCACTCCAGCGCGGCAATGCGGTATCGCGTACAACGGCGAAGTTCGCTCAACGTGTGGGCAAGGTCGTCCGTCTCGTGGAGGGCCAAACCCAAAAACGTCAGGTCGAAGGCCCGTTCATGAAAGGGCAGCCATTCCATTTCCGCCTGAACATAGCGCACATAAGGGAGCAGTGTGCGTGCGCGGCGTAACATACGTGGGGCGAGATCGATCCCTAAAACATTGGGGACATGATCGGCGAAAGCCTCCGCAAAGAGTCCACTCCCTGTGCCCACATCAAGGAGTGTGGAGGGTTCCAGATTTGAAAGGGTAAGTTCGACGACCCGTTCCACCTGCAGACGAGCTACTCGTTCAGGGCTGCGCAGGAAGTCGGGTGAGCCATGAAATTGTTTGTGGTGCATGGTAAACCTCCCTGAGACGTGTTTGGGCCATTCAAGCGGGTCTCCTGCTTTGTGGCCTGCTCCATCGCCTGCAAAAGCGATCTAAAGTGATATAATCAAGATGCTTACTTTGGCGCTCAACCAATCTCCACCCGGCAGGAAGAACGTCTATGGGGAAAAAAGAATCCGAGCGGTTCGAGAGTCCTTTCTTTCGTCTTTTGGGGGGTCAAGGATGTCCAACGCATTTTGCTCCCGCAAACGGATTTCCTCCGGAGACCTACATTCCTCTGCTCCGTCCTTTGTTTGGCGCCCTGAAGGTGTGCTCCCTTGTCCCTCTCCCCATGCGCACGACGATGCCTCCGCCTCCCCGTCTCACCTGGCACGACCTAGCCGATGAGACTGTCCAACATCTGGAGGCCGCAGGATGTCACGGCCTGATTGGCCTGGGCCACTCGTTGGGGGGAGTCACCAGCGTGCTCGCCGCCGTCAAACGGCCTGGCCTGTTCCGAGCTCTTGTCTTAATGGACCCGGTGATTTTTCCTCAGCGTCTCCTTTGGCTGATTCGCCTGTTGCGTGCTCTGGGCCAGGAACATCGCCTGCCCCTGGTTCGGTCTGCCAGACGACGTCGCCGCGTCTTCTCTGACAGGGAGAACGTGCGACGGCGCTATGGTCGGCATCCTTTCTTCGCCGCCTGGGACCGAGAGGCCTTTGAGGCCTATATTCGCTATGGTTTCCGAAGACGGGCCGACGGTCAGGTCGAGCTGGCTTATGATCCTACCTGGGAAGCCGCTATCTTCGCGTCTGTACCCACAGACATCTGGCAATGGCTCCCTCGCGTCGACTTGCCAACCCTCGTTCTCTACGGTGAACGGTCAGATACGTTTCGACCTCCAGCTCTGCGGCGGCTGCAGCATCTCTGGCCTCAGGCGCACTTCTCGGCTGTCTCCGACTCGGGACATATGTTCCCTTTGGAACGCCCTCTGCAGACCGCACGGCTCATTCAGACGTTTGTCTCGACTCTGGAATGCCCCCCATGACCGGGCGTCTAATTGCGGATTGAGGGGTTGAGCCGACGATCCCCCCAGCAGCATGCGCCCAGCAACGGTGCCGCGAGAATCCCACCCGGCTGGTGCCCGGAGCCACATGCGGTTCATCACCGGGCCAGCACGTTCAAATCTGGAAAGGCTCTCGAAGTGCCAGGGCGAATCTGACCCACGGGCCGGACGGGTTCACTTGCAAAAACACGTCGGTAGATTTTCCGTTACTCGTCCAACAAGATGACAGGCTCTTGATAGTAACGCACTCGACGTCGGGCCAGTCGTTGCTGCAGAAAGGACTGAAGTTCTTTGTTCTTGTCGCCCAGCGGTCGGTTGTCACAAAGCATATCCAGCGGCAGGTTCAGCCGCAGGACACGGCCTGGAACCACGAAACGGGTAATCCCCGCTGGCAAACGTTGGCCGTTCATGACAAAAGTAAGGATCTCCCTGGGAGAATAGGCTGGGAAAAGAACCAGCATCGCTGCATCAGGATATTCGCGTTGTAGGTTTTGCCAGTCCTCTGCAAGCGTACGTTCCACCTGACTTTGGGACATATACGTATCCACCAGCCGGTTCAAGGCCTGGATTTCTCCCCCCACGATTCGCTGCGTTGTTCGAACGCCGAAAATCGCATCCGGGCCCGCGATCAAGCCGGCAATGTAGAGGCGTTCTTTCATTCCCTGTCGCATCTTTTTGTATTCCGTTGCTTCGAGTTGAATGTCGGGAACCCGGTTCAAGCCCTGGAGGAGGGAATGCGCGGCGCTCTCGAGTACAGCGTGATTCCAGGTATAAAGTTGCACTTCTTCCAGGTTGACGACCTGAGCAACGACATGGGGGCATTGCAGCCAGCGCAAGGCCTCAGTACGGGTGGCCCCATCCAGAACGATGTATTTGCCTTGCCAAGGTGTGACGAGAGGAGGATTGGCCAGGAGTCCATCCCCGCGAATGCGCGCGGCCAGATCATGAACACGGCGGTTGTCCACGTGCTCGTGGGGAAGCACATCATTGATGGAAAGCATTACCAAGGGGAGAGGAGCCTTCTGGGCTTCGTGGGTCATCAGCACCTCGACGATTTGCTCCGCTATTTGGATGGCTGCTGCGCGCTGTGCATCTTCGGTTTGGGAGGCGATATGAGGGGTGCAAATGACTTTAGGATGATGGATAAGCGGGTCGTCCGCGGCAGGCGGCTCGTGGGTGTACACATCGAGGGCCGCTCCACCCAGATGGCCGTGTTCAAGGGCATCCAGGAGGGCGGCTTCATCGATGATAGAGCCGCGTGAAGTGTTAATGAGGAAGGCTCCCGGTTTCATGCGGGCCAGTTGTGCCTCGCCGATCATGTGCACATTTTCAGGGCGAAGCGGCACGTGCAGGGAGACGAAATCGCTGTCAGCCAACAAGTCATTGAGGTCAACGGCTTTTATCTCTGTGTCCATGGCCAGCTCGGGGGTCAGCCGTCGCTGGTTGACCAGAATGTGCATCCCAAAAGCCTTTGCACGCCGGGCTACGGCGCGACCAATACGACCGTAACCCACAATACCGAGGGTTTTTCCCTCCAAACCAATGCCTCGGAATTTTTTCTTCTCCCATCGTCCTGCTTTTAAGCTATTGACGGCATTTACCAAGTGCCGTGCCAGCGCGATGATCAGGCCCATCGTGTGTTCGGCTACGGCAATGCTGTTCGCGCCAGGTGTGTTGCGGACCTCTACTCCCAGTTCCCGAGCTGCGGCGACATCAATGTTGTCCAGACCCGCACCTGCACGTCCGATGACCTTCAGACGGGTACCTTGCTCGATGACCTCGCGTGGCACCTTGGTCGCGCTGCGGACGATAAGGGCGTCGTATGCCGGAATGGCCTCGGCCAGCTCTTCAGGTGAGAGCCGCTTGGGAGCGATGTCAACCTGGGCGTATTGACGCAAGTAGGCCAGACCCTCTTCAGCGATGGGATCGCAAACAAGAACGCGATAAGCGGGATGGTTTTGTTCTGCCGCCATGCTGTTCTCCTCGTCTGGAAATGTCTGTTGTCTGACAACTGCTCGCATTGTAGCACGGAAAATGAGGGAAAGCAAAGCCCCGTATCTCCCTCCGGAGGAACTGCCAGTGATCCTGGCTTGCAACGTTCGAAGGGTGAGGCAAGGGCGTTGATTCTATCTACCTGCTTCTCGTACAGCAGTACATTCTGAACCGCCGAATCTATGGACGCGGAGCCCTGGGGCCCAGGTCGTCAACGATTAGGGCAAAGAGGGTCCTGCGCCCTCCCCGATGGGAATCACTTGCACACCATCCGCGTAAATCCGTAGTTCGGCCACAATGCTGCCGTTGAAGGCCAGTGGCACGACCCATGCTTCTTCAGGTGCCCGATAGGTGACACCCGGGAGCACGTGCAGGTCTTGCAGGATGTGTGGTGCGTTGGAAGCAATGGCCTGTAAATCTGGCTGTTGGGTCACCGACACCGGCGGATAACCCATCGGCAGAGGAGTACCCGTCACCGGATCAAACCGAAGCTCTCCCACAGCGATCCCCTGGTAGAGAAGTGTGGCTTTCACCTGGACATCCTCAGCCGGTCCTGTAAGCACCCAGGGAGCACTGATGCTCATCTGCGCCTTCACTTCCCTGGCCGTCGTCATGGCCTGAGCAATGTTAGCCAGTGCTGGCGCAGAAACCTGTGGCGGCTCCGGCGGCGCGCCTGGCGGTGGAGGAGGAGAGGGCGGTACGCCTGGTGGTGAAGGTGGAGAAGGAGGTGGGGCACCAGGGGGTGGCGGCGGTTCACCAGGAGGCGGCTCCGGTGGTTGAGGTGGTCCTTCCTGAGGGGTATCTCCTGTGTTCAGCAGGATGGGCCCCATATCGGCCCCCTCGGAAAGCGAGAGAGGAGGTACGTTCGCCTCCTGAAGGGAAGTCCCCGGGCTGTGCGTTGGCGGGGCGACCCTCTGAAATAGAGGAGGCAATCCCTGAGCTAAGGCCACCGGTAGACTCCCCACACTTAACACACTTAACAGTACCAGCAAAAGAAACACTCGTCGACTAATCATTGGAATCCCTTCCTTTCAATACAGCCTCCAACGTGCGCACACGTTCTTCCAGAGAGGCAAGACGATGTTCGATGGCACTCAGCCTCGCCTTCTCTTCATTCTCGACAGATGAGTGGGAAAGGGACGTCTTCCAAAGTCGCCAAGCCCCGTACACCAGTGCCAAGAACACCACGAACAGCATCCATCCCCAAAAGCCGGGGCCTATAGCAGGCGGAGGAGGGCCAGGCCTCGACACAGGGCCTGGTCCTCCTGGAACACACCCGGAAAGCAAGCTGATTATCTCTATCCCCCACAAACTCAACTTGACTAGACGATCTCGCATTCTTCCCCCGCTCCTATGCAACAACGACGTTGTACATCTTGTCGACAGCCCGCATGACATCTTTGACGGCCACGGCGTATTCAGCGGCCCGGTAGTAATCGCCAGCCATATACGCCTCGTAAGCGCTTTGATATAACCGAGAGCCCATGTCCAACAACTGGGCAGCGTATTGGGCTTCCTGGGAGCCTGGACGGCTCGTCTCGATCTGCTGAACCATCAAGCTGCCTCGTCGCAAGTCCCGATACGCACTCTCCTGTTCAAACCGCGCCCGCATCATCGCTGCTTCCCTATCGTACCCCTCAGGACCACCGGGAGGGGGTGGAGGCGGAGCTCCTCCTGGAGGCGGTGGTGGCGGGGGTGCACCTCCAGGCGGTGGGGGCGGCGCGCCACCCGGCGGTGGCGGCGGCGGCGTCGCCCCTCCAGGCGGCGGGGGCGGCCGCCCTTGCCAGCGCCCAGCACACGGGCACGGTGGTCGCGCCTCTCAGTGTCTCGACATCTCCCTCACGAGGACCA
>CAZAQA010000040.1:0-26853 GCA_964487375.1 uncultured Anaerolineae bacterium
TGTTTGTTTTGGGGGCTGTGGTCATGCGTGTGATTGTGTGAGATGTGGTCGTCGGCGGGGTGGGTGCGGTGGGAGTGAGCGTGGTGCTGGGTGGGGGTGGGGGGGGGGGGGGGTGGGGGGTGGGGTAGGGGGGACAGGCGTTGGAGTGGGTGTCGGTTGAGAGCGCCCGCATCCTGCCAGTGCCGCCATGAGCATGAGGAGCAGGGCTCCGGCCACAAGAAAACGCTTCTTCATGAGGGTTTCTCCTTCCTAAATCGATTACGCCTTGGCATTCGGTTTGATATGGTGACAGGTGTCACCGGGAAGAGATTGTAACACAGGTGAGCGTTGAGGGAGAACCCGGATGAAATGCTGGCATCCGCGCTCCTTTCCTCTTTTGCTCAGAGGAGGCCTGGGAGCTGACAGGCCGGATTCAACGAGTTTGCTCCACTCCCAGGGCGAGCTCGAAGGCATTGAGAACGTTGCGCAACAAGACGGCCGTGGTTACAGGACCCGTTCCCCCGGGGACCGGCGTGATTTTTCCGGCGACTTCGACCGCGCTGTCGAAATCTACATCTCCCCGGAGTTCATCTCCAACGGGATTGGTGCCGAAATCGACTACCACGGCCCCCGGCTTGATCATGTCTCCTGTGATGAGTCCTGCCCTGCCCACAGCCACGCAAAGTACATCGGCCCGCCGAGTCACCTCGCCTAAAGAGCGCGTGCGGGAGTGACAGATGGTCACCGTCGCATGACGGCTCAAGAGCAACATGGCCATCGGCTTCCCCACAATGTTGGAGCGACCGACGACGACCGCTTCCAGCCCCTTGAGCTCGATCCCGTACTCCTCCAGGAGCAGAAGTCCGCCCAGCGGGGTGGCAGGAATAAAACGAGGGGTTCCGAGAAAATGGTAGCCCGCGTTCAAGGGATGGACTCCGTCCACATCTTTGTCTGGATCGAGTCGGCTAACAACCCGTCCGGCGTCAATATGCTCCGGATAAGGCTCTTGTAGGATAATGCCGTGTACTGAATGGTCCTCGTTCAGGCGTTGCACTTCCTCCTCAAAAGCTTGCTGAGACACAGAAGCGGGTAAAACAAGGATGTGGGCATTGATCCCAACTTTGGTAGCCGCCCTTTTCAAGCTATTCCCGTACCAGACGGATGCGGGATCGTCTCCGGCCCGCACGATAGCCAGTCCGGGAACCTGTCCGTATGTGTCCTTCAATGAGGTAATGCGCTCTTTGACTTGCGCCCGAATGTGTTTGCTGACCGGACGCCCGTTCAATCGCTCTGCGGTCATGGCTATCTCCCGGCATGCTGTCCAAGACGGATTCTTTGAATATGGGCCCGGACATGAGGATGTTCGTTACAGTCGCCCTGCCAACGCGGTTTCGAGATTTTTCATGGCTGTCTCGGCCTGTTGGATGTATGCTTCCAGCCGGGCCCGTTCTTGTCGCACGAAAGTTTCATCTTTGATCAACGAGAGATTGATGCGCACATTGTCTGCAGCACCCAACAGGCCTGCATGCCCCATGATACCGCCGACGGCTGCGTCGCTGACGACATTCTTGTTGCCCTTCTGGGCCGCCACGATGGCCAGACGGATGACTTCCAAGCAGGCAGCAACGGTCTCCATCGGGACGGCTTCAGCCCCCTTCAAGGCCTCCTGGATGGCCGCCCGTCGGATCGCCTTTTCCTCATCGCTGCCTTTCGGTAGGCGATAAGCCTCACTAACCCGATCGAACGCGGCTGCGTCTCGGTCAATAAGTTCGGTCAGCGTGACCCGGAGTGCTTCACTGCGCCCCAGCACGGCCGTCATCTCTTCCTTTACGTCAGCATATTTTTTCTTACCAACAGTGAGATTACAAACCATAGAGATGAGAGCGGCCCCTTGAGCTCCTGCCAGTGCTGCAGCAGCGCCTCCGCCGGGCGTTGGGGTCGCCGAGGCCAAGTGGTCCAGGTAGTCACGAATGGTGAGATCAATCAGCATGGTACGCCTCCTCATCGGGTAAGTGTTCAAGTGTGTCTAACAACACCCCCGTGCATTATAAGAGGAAATTCGCTCCCAGGAAAATGACGAGGCTCAGGCGTCCCCTCTGCAATGGGATAGGCGTTGCTGGCGAACCGCGTTGCTCGCCAGCAACCGATTGGGGAAGCCAGGCCCTGATTTTGCTTTTCGGTTCGAAGAGCCGTACAATGTCTAACATGCGCCCGAGTAGTCCGGTTGTCGTCTTTTAGAATGGCCCTCTCATGATACCGTTGAGAAAAGGGGAGCCGGAGAGACAGCGACGATTGTCCTCTGTCGATGGCGGCGGAGGGCACAAATGAGGTAGAAAGAGAGAGACGCCCCAAAACCCCCGGTGTCCGGGCGAATCGAACGAGGATTTTGCTATGTCCATCTCCCGTATCGCAGGTCCCGAGACCTTGCTTTCGACCATGTACCTGCAGCATCGTCCTTTGACGTTGGATGGGTTCGCGAGCCTGGCGCGTGACCTGGGATTTGCGGGCATTGAAGCCAGCCATATCATCACTCGAGAGCACCTCGATGGGTTGCACCAAGAGTGGGCTTTCCCCCGTACCGTCCATGCCCCCGCACCTCGGGCGGCGACTCGCGGTTCCCGCGATGCGATGCGCTTGATCTCTTCACCCGACGCTGGAGAACGCCGTTGGGCTGTCGAACAGGTTCAGGCCAGTATCGATTGGGCCTCCGAGGTGGGGGCAAGTGTGGTCTGTGTTCATTTGGGCACTGTCGAGGGAGTGGCCGATGAGGAATGGGTGTTAGAACAGCGTTTCCTCGCCGGGCAACGACACACATCGGCTTACGAGCGTCAACGGAGGAAGGTCGAGCAACATCGTGACGAACTGGCTCCTTCTTTTTTCCAGGCAGCCCGACGTAGCCTGGCGGAATTGGCAGAACATGCGGCCCGACGAGGGGTGCGTATCGGCATTGAATCACGCCGCTTTCCTTACGAGATCCCCAACCTGCGAGAGGCGATCTCCTTGCTGGCAGAACACGACTCTCAGGTAGTTGGGTTTTGGTATGATATGGGACACTGCCGGGTGACCGCGAACCTGGGATTCGACAGTGAGCAAGACTGGCTGGATGCACTGGCTGGACGCATTGTGGGGGTTCACATTCATGATGTGGTTGCGTTGCGCGATCACCTGTTGCCGGGCATGGGGGAAATCGATTTCATTGCCCGGAGCTCCTACATCCCGAGAGAAGCGGTCGTCACGTGGGAGGTGGATTGGTATTTCGATGAGAAAGAGATCGCCCTCTATCGGCAGGCGTGGCAATGACAACGCAAGATGAAGCGTCGACCCTATTTGCAGTTTTTGCCCCCCAACGGGCTACTTTGTACAGCCGCTGGGTGCGCCAGTTGGCTCCCCTCGAATGGCGAGC
This sequence comes from uncultured Anaerolineae bacterium, assembly GCA_964487375.1. Taxonomy (GTDB): domain Bacteria; phylum Chloroflexota; class Anaerolineae; order JAADDB01; family JAADDB01; genus JAADDB01. Next base: position 3,383 of record CAZAQA010000040.1, read on the forward strand.
CAGCCCTCTGGGGGCCCACCTTCTGAGCTGGTCACCCACTTCCATGGGCGGATTGGAAGGAATGCGCCTCCAACTGGATCGTCCGCTTGCAGAGAACGATCTTCTTTTTATCCGCCACTTCGCCCTGACCGCGGGGGTGTTCATCTTGCGGGAGACGGCGAGAGGGACATCCTTGTTGCCACTACCTCTGGAAAAGGCTTATGTGTTGCCTCGTACATTATTGGAAACCCGACGGTACAAGGGGAAGACCAATGAGCTCATGACAGAATTTCTCCTTAACCTGGGGTGGTTCGCGTCCCATCATGTGCGGGACCCCAAAGCCCGCTTACGGGTTCTGGATCCCTTGTCTGGCGGCGGTACGACCCTGTTCGCTGCTCTGGTGCGGGGATGGAATGCTTTTGGTGTGGACCATAACGGCAAGGTCGTCGAAAGCACCGTGGCCTATCTGAAGACCTTTCTGCGGACGGCACACTTGAAACACGACGTTCGCCAGGCGAAGATACGTGGTCTGGGACGACGCTGGGTCTTCGAGATCTCAAGTATCACGCCGCCGCTCACTTGCGTAATCGCACACGGGGATACAGGGGATACCTTCGAACTCCTGGCGAATCCGCGAGCACATCTGCTGGTCACTGATTTGCCCTATGGGGTGCAGCATCGTGGATTGGTCATGGACTTATTTGGTCGGGGAATAAACGGCTGGCTACGTTGTCTACGCAAGGGTGCGGTCCTGGTTTTCATGTGGGATCAGCGTACGGTGGCCCGTGGGGAAATGATTCGTCTTCTTGAAGGGGCAGGGAACCTGCACGTACTGGACGAGCCGCCATGGAATCAGCTCATGCACACCGTAGATCGGGTTATCAAAAGACGGGACATACTCGTAGCCCGGTATGAGGGGAAGGCATGAGCGTCCCCGTTTCCCTCAGGTGATTTTCACCACGATGTTACTGATGACATTCGCTGTCTCGTCCCCTCGATCGGCCGCGTTGCTCAGATGTCGGTAGAGTTCCCGCAGCTTGAGCATGTAAACGATTTGCTCCACGCTTTGGGGGTTGCGGAACAGGTCGGCGACAGCCTCCCGGTAGACGCGTTCCACCCTGTTTTCCAGAGCCTTTGCTCGCATGGCGTGCTCGGCGGCCACGCCGGGGTGATTCTCAAGTCGTTGCATCGACATGTAGATCTCGTTCGCCGCTTCCCGTAACAAAGAGGCCATGCGTTGCAAGAACGAGTTGGGCTCGACTTCCAACAGGCGCATTTCGTCGATTGTCGAATAGGCATAGTCGAGCACATCATCTACCGAGCGAGAGAGGGCAAAAATATCCTCACGATCGATGGGGGTAATAAATGTGCGATTCAATTCGTCGATGAGTATCCGCCGTAGCTCGTCTGCCTCCTTTTCCGCCTGCTCCACCGCGCGCGCGTGTTGCTCATCATGATCTTCCATGTAAGCCTCGAGGTGCTCCAGGCCTTCCAGTGTTTTGTGGGCCTGCTCACGCAGTAAGCGGATGAAGTTGTCCTCACGTTTTCCAAACAGGCCGAAAAGAGCCACGCCGACCTCCTCCTGTGTGAATTTGAATCGAAACTACCGTCGTGCGTACGGGAAGTATGGTTCACTATTATACCACAACAGTGATATGTTGGCTGATCAGCCAATAGACGGCTGCAGAGAGGAGCATGGTCGCTGGGATGGTCAAGAGCCAGGCGATGACGATGTCGCGGGCCACGTGCCATCGAACCATAGAAGGGCGCTCTCCGGAACCAACCCCAACCACCGCGGCACTGACGACCTGGGTGGTGCTTACAGGGCCTCCCAGCAGTGCTGCCCCGATGATGATTGTGGCGGATGTAAGTTGAGTCAGGAAGCCGTGGATGGGACGGATACGATAGAACTTGGCCCCGATGGTGTGAATGAGCCGCCAGCCTCCCGTATAAGCACCAAGAGCCATCGCCACCGAGCTGACGATGATGACCCAACCGGGTACATAGAACGTGTTCAGATAGCCCAGGGTAAGAAGGCCCAGCGTAATGATGCCCATACCCTTCTGACCGTCATTGGCGCCATGGCTCAAGGCCAGGGCAGCGGCAGTAACAAGCTGTGCGTGACGGAACCAACGATTGATGGCCGGGGTGGCCCACCAGAGAAGCATCACGGCGAGTTTCATGAGAATATAACCCACAATGAAGCCCAGGATGGGGGAGGTGAAGAGGGCAACAAGGATCTTCTCTACCCCAGCCACTTGAATCACGTGGAATCCGGAGGCGATCGCCACCGCTCCGATGAGCCCTCCCAAGAGAGCGTGGGACGAGCTGGAAGGGATCCCCAGGTACCAGGTGATCAGGTTCCAGGCGATGGCTGCCAGCAAGGCGGCATAGAGGACAACAACGGTAATGCGTCCAGACGAAACGATGTCTGCCCCAATGGTCTTGGCCACGGCTACCCCTAAAGCGTACGGCCCGAGAAACTCGAAGAAAGCTATCCAGGTCAGAGCCAGCCGCGGGGGGAGTGCGCGCGTAGAGATCACAGTGGCCACCATGTTGCTGGAGTCGTGGAATCCATTGAGAAAATTGAAGGAAAGAGCCAGGGTGAGAAGAACCCATAGTCCTCCGAGGGCGCTAAGCGTTATCATGGTCGCGTTCCGTGATGGGGGTAGGATGGAAATCGGCATCCGGCGCGTTTGTACCGGCGTTACCATGGGGCCCTTCAACCCAGTGGGCCCCTGTGGTTAGGACCTCTTTCTTCCAAATGGGAACGATTTCTTTCAGACGTTCGATAGCGTAACGGCAGGCCTCAAACACACCATCCCCGCGATGCGGGGAGGAGACGGTGATGACCACACTGGCCTCGCCAATGGCCATACGGCCAATTCTGTGGACGATGGCGATGTCTTCCACGTTAGGCCATCGGGCTTTTACTTCCTCGCCGATCTGGGCCAGAGTGTCCTCGGCCATTTTCACGTAGGCTTCGTATTCCAGATGATCGGTCTCCATGTCACCTGTAATACCGCGCACGATGCCGGTAAACGTGACAATAGCCCCGCAGCGGGGATGATTGACTCGTGACGCCACGTCATCCATGGAAATAGGGCCCTTCGTAACCTCAAATTTCTTCACAAACGACTCTTGACCTCCGCTAACGGGGGGAAAGAGAGCTACCCGGTCCCCCTCGTGGAGGGACGTGTCCGGGTTGACATATGCATCGTTGACCGCCGCGTAAATAGCCCCTGCTGCATCTCGTATGGCCGGCACCTCTTGGCCCACCTTGTCCACCAGTTCTCGAATGGTTGTCTGGTCAGGCAGTTCAAGGACCAACGATTCCCGCCCTGCTGCCTCGCGTAAGGATGCAAACAGCCGAACAGTCACCCGCATCTCTATCCCTCCTCCCGGACGAACGTCCCGCTCTTGCCTCCCTCTTTGCGCAAGAGACGAATGTTCTCAATCCGCATGGTTTTTTCCAGAGCCTTTGCCATGTCATAGATGGTCAGAGCGGCCACGCTGACCGCGGTGAGGGCTTCCATTTCAACACCCGTTTGTCCCCGCGTTTTCACCGTGGCCCGAATTTCGATTTTGTGTTCTGCTTCGTTCGTGCGGAAATCTATCGCCACATGGGTCAGAAGCAGGGGGTGACAGAGGGGAATAAGCTCGGAAGTACGTTTGGCAGCCATGATGCCGGCCACCCGGGCCGTTCCCAAAACGTCGCCCTTTTTCACGTTCCCCGCCAGAATCGCCGCCAGTGTTTCTGGCCGCATCACGATCTCACCTGCGGCCACCGCCACCCGATACGTCTCCCCTTTTGCCGTCACATCGACCATGGCAGCCCGGCCTTTTGCGTCCAAATGAGTCAATTCTTGCATCTCAGACACAGTCGCCTCCCTCCTCGCCCAACCAAGTTGGAGTCGGCGCCAGAACCATGGCTCGCAGCTCCGTCCCTTTGGGGACATCTTCCCAATCTGCCTCCAGGCGCAAAAGTACATCGGCATGTACCATACTTAGCAGTCGACTGGAGGCCTGCACGCCCGTCGTGTAAGCCCAGAGAACGCCCTCCTCGGTGCGTACCCGGGCCCGCTGGAACTCGACCCTGCCCGGCGTGTGGTGGATGTCCTGGCCCAGGCGTACACGGACCCAGGCTCGTTGCCAGTATACGTCACCCCCGCGCATGCGCAAGGCGGGGACAACGTACAGGTAGAAAGCAACCAACGCGGAGACAGGATTCCCTGGTAGAGCGAAGACGGGGGTTTCATCTACCAGGGCGAAGGTGACGGGCTTTCCCGGCTTCACGCGTACACGTCCGAAGTAGATCGTGCCGTGCCGGGACAGCAGCGTTTTGAGCAAGTCTTTGCTGCCCATGGAAACGCCGCCACTGGAGATGATCATGTCGGCCTGGGCCAACCCCTGCTTCAAGGTCACACTCAGTTTGTCTATCTCGTCATGCACCTGGCCCAGATCGATGGGGATGCCCCCAAAGGCACGCACAGCGGCTATCAACGTGTGGCGGTTACTGTCACGAATTTTTCCCGGAGTGAGGGGCGTACCCGGTTCAATAAGTTCATCACCGGTGGAAAAGATGGCCACTCGAGGACGGGGATAAACGCGGACGTTCAAGGCATTGACGGTTGCCAGAACCCCTACTTCGGCCGGCCCAAGGCGTATGCCGCGTTCCAGAACCCGTTCCCCCTTATGAATGTCGTAGCCTACAGGACGGATGTTACTGCCGGTACGAGGGGATATCTTGGGGACCACGTGATTGTTCGACTTTTCTGTGTCCTCCAGTTTGACCACCGTGTCGGCTCCATCGGGGATTGGCGCGCCGGTGGTCACCCAGATGGCCTTCCCTGGACCCAAAGTCAGGTTGAGCTGCTGTCCCGCGGTTTGTTCGCCAACGAGTATCCTGGGCATGTGTCCGTCCGCGACGCGCATAGCATATCCGTCTACGACAGAGGCGGGGAATGGCGGCAAGTGATCGGGAGCGATGATGTCTTCGGCAAGGATGTGTCCCAGGGCATCCCGGAAACTGTGGACGACCGGCTTCAAGGGAGTGACGTGGCGACGTACCAGGGCGCAAGCCTCTTCTACGTCAATCATAGGAAAGGACAACGGAGATACAAGATCTTCAATAGAGCCCATACTAAATTCCTTCCTAATTGCCTCAAGATTTTTGTTCCAGAAGGCCATAGCTATCAACAGGCGCTTTCTTACAGATAAAATTGTTCAATCCCCTGTACGGTTCTCTATGAGTTGTTCGGATTTCTTCTCGCGTTCGTCCTGTTGTCGCGAGTTCTCAGCTTGTGTAGCTTATCAGCAGTGAATGCTCGTGGGAGGTGGGAAAAGACAGCCGACTCCAGCGCGGGCCTGAACTGGAACATAAAATGGCCGGCGTAGGTGGGCAAAAAATTCGTTTGTGCCGACACCAGGATGGCTCACCGGCTTTTCCTGTCGTGTGGCTCGGAGGAACATCCGGCACCTCCCCAGTGTCAGGCGGTCTCGGCCTTATGATCGTCATCCCACTGAATGGGGAGCCCCTGAGCGTTTAACAGCAGCGGGCGTTTGTGAGCCCGAACAGTCTCGGCATTGATCACACAGCGCACGATATCATTGCGGCCGGGCACTTCGTACATGACATCCATCAAAATGTCCTCCACAATGCTCCGCAGACCCCGGGCGCCGGTTTTTCGCTTCATGGCCTCTTCAGAAATGGCTTCCAATGCCTCGTTCGTGAAGACCAATTCCACTCCATCCATGGCGAACAGTTGTCGATACTGTTTGACGATGGCGTTTTTCGGTTCGGTTAAGATGCGCACCATGGATTCTTTGTCCAGTGGGTCCACGCTCACATTGACCGGAAGGCGACCAACGAATTCCGGTATCAGGCCAAAATGAATCAGATCGTCTGGCGTGACATGCCTCAGGAGCTCGGCCGCGGTCATCTTTCTTCCTTTGAGGGCGTGAGGTTCCGTCTTGAATCCCACCTGGCCTTTGGTGCCCAGGCGTTGAGCGACGATATCCTCCAGGCCAGAAAAGGCTCCCCCGCAGATGAAAAGGATATTCGTAGTATCCAGTTGGATGAATTCTTGATGAGGGTGCTTCCGACCGCCCGAAGGGGGCACGTTGGCCACCGTTCCTTCAATGATCTTGAGCAGGGCCTGCTGCACCCCTTCGCCAGAGACATCACGCGTGATAGAAGGATTGTCCCCCGTCTTGCGGGCAATCTTGTCAATCTCGTCGATGTAGACGATCCCCATACTGGCCTGCTCGACGTCATAATCTGCTGCCTGGAGCAAGCCGACGAGGATGTTTTCCACATCTTCTCCTACATAGCCGGCCTCGGTCAGGCCGGTGGCATCAGCAATCGTAAAGGGCACATCCAGGATACGGGCGAGAGTTTGGGCGAGTAATGTCTTGCCTACCCCGGTCGGCCCCATCAGAAGAATGTTGGCTTTCTGCAGTTCTACATCCCCTTGTTTTCCCCCGGAGAGGACGCGCTTGTAATGATTGTACACGGCAACGGAAAGCACTTTCTTGGCCCGATCTTGGCCGATCACATACTCGTTTAGCCTTCGCACAATCTCCTTGGGCGAGGGAACCTGGTCCATCTTGACAATAGGGGACGTCGCCGGTTCCGAAGGCACATCTTCTTCTGATAGTATCTCAACGCACAATTCCACGCATTCGTCGCAGATATAAACTCCGTCCGGCCCGGCAATCAAGCGGGTGACTTCATCCTGGGTGCGTTGGCAGAAAGAACAGCGTGGTATGCTGGTCACGCTCATATCATTTTTCCCCGTTCGTGTCATTTACCTCGTCACTTTCCTCTTCTTTGAGGTCTTCAAACAGTGAGTGTCCGATGACCTCGTCGACCAGGCCATATTCTTTAGCCTCAAGGGCGTTCATGTAATGGTCGCGCTCAAAGTCGGTTCGGATACGCTCGATGGGCTGCCCTGTATGTCTGGCCAGGATATGAAACAGGAGGTTTTCTATGCGTTCCAGCTCTCGGACTTGAATGCGGACGTCAGGAGTGTAGCCCTGCGCTCCACCACCGGCGGGGTGCATGTGGATGGTGGCATGAGGAAGGGCATAACGCTTGCCCGCTGTTCCCGCTGACAGTAAAACCGTGCCCATGCTGGCTGTCCAGCCTACGGCGAACGTGGCAACGGGAGCCTGGATCATCTGCATGGTGTCGTAGATGGCCAGCCCAGGGTAGACATGTCCCCCGGGGGAGTTGATGTACATGTGGATGTCGCGTTCTGGGTCCTCCCGGTTGAGGAAGAGTAGTTGGGCGACAACCAGGTTAGCGATCTGGTCATTGATAGGAGAGCCCAAGAAAATAATGCGCTCTTTGAGCAGGAGGGAGTAGATGTCAAAAGCACGCTCCCCCCGCCCTGTTTGTTCAATGACCATCGGGATTAACGATTGAGGGTCCAGTATGTTGGCCATGATAGCATTCCCCTTACTCTTCGACGACATTCTGTGCTCCTTCATCCGTTCCTTCAGGGATGACATCATCTTCATCCTGAGTGGTTTGCGGCGAGTCTTTTTCGACAGAGGGGGCAACAGCGGGCATTTCTTCGCTTTGAACCGAGACCTCCTCAGACACCGTTTCTGCTTCACTTTCTGCTTTCGTCTCCGGTTCCGCCTTTTTCTCCGCTTCCTCTCCCCGGGCAATGGCAGCCAGGTAGCGTACAGTGCGGTGTCTTACTGCATCGCGGTAGACGGCACGGGCAAAAGTCTCGTCTTCCTCGAACTGCTTGAGGACTTGTTCTGGTGGGATGTTATACGTGGTCCCAATGTCGTAGAGGATTTCAGAGAAGTCTCCCTCTTCTGGCTGTAGGTTCTCGTCCTGGCGAATTTTTTCCAGGAGGAGATTCTTACGGACCGTTTGTTCGGCCTCGGCCCGGTTCTCCTCGCGTATTTGCTCCTCTGTTTTGTGAACAAGCTGAAGGTATTCATCAAAACCTAATCCCAGTTCCTTGACCCGGGTCTTGAGCATGTCCATGTACGCGTCCAGCTCGCGCTCGACCAGTACTGGGGGATACTCCACTGTGGACATCTTGTCCACAGCTTCAATTACCCGTTCTTCATATTCTGCCCGTGCCTCTGCCTTACGCTTGACTTCCAAATTCTCGCGGATAATATTCCGCAATTCTTCCACACTCTCTACGTCGGGATTGAGTTCTTTGGCCAGCTCCAACGTCAGTTCAGGCCGTCGTAGCCGTTTGACGGCCAGGACTTCCAGGGTGACATGGGCTTCCTCCCCATGTTCCCGCCATGGGTGTTCTTCAGGGATGTCCAGGGTGGATTCTCGGGTTTCTCCAGCCTTCATGCCTACAGCTTGCTCCGACAGTCCGGGCAGATAAACCGACTCGCCGGGCTGCAGGGTGATCGTCTCATGGTCGACGGGTGTTTGGTCCCCTACTCGGATGGTGACGATCGATTCTACATTATCGTCCTCTTGAACCGGCTCGTCGACAGGCTCCAGCGTGCTGTGTTCCTTGAGGACATCCTCTAGGACGGCGTCTACGTCTTCTTCGCTGACCTCGGGCTCAGAATACTCGATCCGCAAGCTATGGTAATCCCCTGGCTCCACCCGAGGCTCGAGTGGAACGTCCACTTCGATGGTTACAGGCTCCAGGCTGACGTTAGTGATCTCGACTGGATAGTTGGGTCGAAGCTCCAGTGTTTTCAAGACTTCGTCGATAATGGCTCCAACGCGCTGGTTCAAGTATTCCTCCAGGAGGTACGTACGTCCCACGCGGCGCTCTATCAGAGCATAGGGAGCCCGCCCGGGGCGAAAGCCGGGAATGCGTATTTTTTTCCCCACAGCCCTCGCAATGGGCTTGAGTTCTTCTCGCAGCCGTTCCTCCGGAACTTCGATCTTAATGCTCCGGGTCCGAGGTTTGCCTGTTTCCACCTCTTCGATGTGAAGTTGTGCTGTCACTAGACCTCCTCTATTCGTTGATGGCAAACAAGCCCATCGTTGTATGCCTTGTGTGTTTGGTATCTTTCTACCGGTCCCGCTTCTTTCCTGGCCTGACTATTTCTCGCTGTCCTACCACGTCTCCCCATTATAATCATCACCGGGCCTGTTCTCAAAGTTGTTTGTCGACGATAGTCGTCACTCCCATCCTACTCCTATCCTACTTTGGGCAAGCCGCTGTGCCCCACTGTGGCCAGGTGCGTTACGTCATTGAAGCGCACAAGTTGAGGCGAAGGGCTGAAGATCAGCTCGCTCAACGCACAGTTGGCCATCTGATATGTACGCCACGCGTTGCCTCGGCCTTCCAACAACAAGGCCAGGGCGGTCGCCAGGGCGCCACCATGACCGACGATCAAGACCTTCTGGCCTTCGTGCTTCTGAGCAACATCCCTCAGTGCATTTAGGACTCGGGTGGCAAATTGATAGGCGGATTCCCCACCCGGGGGCGCCCAATGAGGATCTTCGTCCATCCGCTCCCAAAGGCGTTTTTCATATCGCAATTCCTGGTACGTCAGGCTTTCCCACTCCCCCAGATGATATTCACTGAGACGCTCATCCTCGAGCATGGGAACTCCGTCAAGGACGCGCGCAACGGCGAGGGCCGTCTGCCGGGCCCGCTGCAGAGGGCTGGTATAGATAGTGACAATGTCCGGATGTTCTCGTGCTATTCGTTGGGCCAAGGCCTGAGCCTGTGCCATGCCACGCTGGTTCAAAGGATGGTCTGTCGAACCCTGCCATATGCCGGCCACGTTCGCATCTGTTTCTCCGTGACGCGCGAGGAACACAATGGTTTCCACGTCCATGAGATACCTCCTGTTCTCTGATTACCTGCAGCGGTAAATGTCGTTCCCCCTCTCCTCAGGAATAAAATGCTGATGGCGCTGATACAAATTATTCCTCCTAATCTCGCGATCTGTTCAGGATAGAACGATTTCCTAAACTTGCGGCGATGGGTTCTCTTCGTTTTTTTTTCAATACACAAACTCACGAATATCGTAGCGAGAGATACGCACGCCGTGAACGCGCGCCCACGGGCGCAGGGCTTTCTTGAAACGCTTTTCTTCCCTCAGAAGTTCGTTCCGGTCTAAGGCACGGATTCCCGCTTCTGCGGCATCGTACACGTAGGGCGCAGCGGGAGAGGCCACGAAAGGGGACACGTAGATGAGATCCTGCTCGTCCAAGGGCATGCGTTGGATAAGTTCCACGGTGTCGTGGAAATGGCCCTCGCGAAATCGGTCTCCGCCAATTCCAACCATGAAGATGACGCCCAGGTGCATGCCACCGGCTTTCATCGTTTGTATCGCAGCGAGGACGTCGTTCGCCGTCCCTGGCTTGCGTAGAAAGGAGCGTAAAGGATTATGTCCACTCTCCAGGCCCACGTACACACGCCGCAGATTGCGGGTGCGCATGGCTTCAAAATCTTCGGGCGATTTTCGCAGTGCATCTGGAGCGCTGATGAAGGCGTAGATACCTTTCAGATACCGGGAGGGGAAGTCGGACTCAGCATCTTGTTTCCCCTTGAGTTCTCCCTTGGCGAGCACGGGAAACTGGGCGTTGACCTGATCCAGAATAGGGAGCAGGGCCTGTTGGTGAATAATGACGGCGTTGGCGTCAGCAAGGAAAATCGTCTTCCTGACCTCGAGACCCCGTCCCAAGAATGCCCTCACCGCGGCCGCGTGGGCCCCGAATTCCTTCGGTGTTTTGATGCGGAAGGGCCGATCGCGATAGAACGTACAAAATGTACATCGGTTGTAGGAGCACCCTTCGGTGGCCTGGAGGACAACCGCCATGTACTGATCCGGCGGAAGAATGGGAACGGGCTTGTAAATCCGATAGAATCGTTCTCGCTCCGTTTCCAGTCGCTCCCATGTCCAGCTTTCCACCCGATGTAACCACTGCTGAGCATTTTCTAGGGCCCCTTCCGGAGTCCCCCTCGGAAATATTCTCCCTGAGCTCAACGCGGTTATGACCTGATGGGCCATCTCATAGGCTCGTTGTAAGACGGCTTTTCGTCCTGCCGTGGACAGAAACCGCCGGTAGCGATCCCGGCCTCCGGGTTTTGTCCATTTGGCCAAAATCCGGTTGTCCAGAGCGCGCCGGTAGGTAATCTCATCAAGCCAGGCTCCCAGCAGACGCCCCTCTCCGTCGAAAGAGAGATTGGCCTGGCCGGCGAAGCTCAGTGTCAGCGAGCCGCCACTCAACGAGACGTAGAGGGGCGAACCGTCTTGCCATCGCCATGTGTATGCCATAGCGTGTACAGCGCCTCCCCCAGGTGCACCACCTCATCGCGTCCCTTCCTGCCGTTTTCCAGGTGTTCCCACCAGCGTTTGGGGATCGCGCCTACTCCATGAAACGCTCCTGCGATCGCGCCAGTCATGGCTGCCAGGGTGTCCGTATCACCGCCCAGGCTGACCGCGTAGACGAGGGCAGCCTCCAAAGAGTCCCAGAAGCAAGTAAAAGCGAAGATGGCCGTAGGGACGGAGCGGTGTGCCGAGGGACGATTGCCAAGCTTGCGGACGATCAGGCCCCGATCATCCCAATGCTCGCGCAGTTCCACTGCCAGCATGAGCATGCGGCGGTAGGTTTCCGCGTGGGCCGGGAGGGCTGCCTCTAACTCGCCAAGAAAATCGTCTGCCGAGAAGGTGGCCAGGGAGGATTTCAATGCCAGGGCGACGGCCATCGCCTGTAGCCCGGCCCCTTGTTGTCCCAGGGGATGAGCGTGTGTCACTCGAGCTTGGGCCACCCCCATGGTGTAGGTCAGCCTCAGGTTTTGGTGGTAGAGCAGGCCCACGGGAGCAACGCGCATGGCAGCGCCATTCCCATAAGAGCCCCCATCGAAAAGCGAGGAAGCCGCTTCTTGCCAGGGAACTCCCTTGTCCCACAGCCGGACCAGGCGATGCATTCCGGCGCCGAATCCGCGGCGCGGGTGATATGCGGCGCGAAAGCGAGTCACCAGATCAGTGGCCACAATGTGCCCACCGTTGGCAAGGAGTGACTCGGCCAGCGCGATCATCAATGCAGTGTCGTCTGTGTAGGTGCCTCGGCCCAGGCGTGCGGGTAAGAGGTCCCGAACATCCCCGTAGGCTTGCTGAATACGCCACCAGGGCCATCCTTCCACCGGCATTCCCAGGACATCTCCTGCAAATGTGCCGATGAGAGCGCCGATAAAGCGCTGAACGAGGGATCCACGGACGGATGGTTCCATAACTCGCTCACTTATTTGCCACATTTGCCGCGACTAGAATCGGGTCCCAGACGGGAGCAAAGGGGGGCGCGTAACTCAGATCGAGCTTCGCCAGCTCGTAAGTTGTCCAGCCGGCATGGAGCGCTGCGGCCAGTACATCGAGACGTTTGGCCACGCCCTCTCGTCCAACGATTTGCCCTCCCAGCAGGCGATGGGTCCCCCTTTCGAAGATGAGCTTGACCTGAATAGGCTGGTGACCGGGCATATAATGAGCTCGAGTGGCGCTCTTAATGGTCACGGCTTCCACCTCAAATCCTTCATCGCGTGCCTGCCGTTCCGACAGACCTGTGCGGCCTACCTCCAGATTGAATATTTTCGCCGCAGCGGTGCCGACGATACCTCCGAAGGTGGCTTGTCCCCCAGCCGCGTTAGTGCCGGCAACGCGTCCCTGTTTGTTCGCCGTTGTCCCCAGCGGGACATACGCGGGTTTGCCGGTGATCAGATGATGAGCTTCGGCCACGTCACCGGCAGCCCAAACGTTTGGCACATTGGTTTGCTGGTATTCGTCGACCGCAACTGCTCCCGTTGGCCCGAGGGCAATGCCGGCATTGGCAGCCAGTGTGACGTTGGGTTTTACTCCCACACTGAAGATGACCATGTCTGCCGAGAACGCCCTTCCTCTTGCCATGACCGCCTGGATCCGCCCTGATCCCTCGAAAGCTCGTACAGGATGTTCAAGGTGGAGCGAGATATTTTGTTCTTCCAGTTCTTGTTGCACCAGGGCTGCCATGTCTGCATCCATAGTAGGCATTACTTGAGGAAGCATCTCGAGGACCGTCACGCGAATGCCGTGAGCGCTCAAGGCCTCGGCCATTTCCAGACCAATGTAGCCCGCCCCAACGATGACTGCCCGATGTGGATGGACCTCGTCAATCCAGCGACGGATAGCCACTGCATCCTCCGGTGTGCGTAAGGTGAAGATACCGGGCAGACTCAGCCCTGGAATGGGGGGAGTTGCAGCCACCCCTCCCGTTGTTAGAACCAGCTTATCCCAGACATCGGTGAACTCCCGGCGGGTTTCAAGGTTCCGGATTTGCACCTGACGGGCTTTTGTGTCAATGGCTACGACTTCGTGGTGGACATGAACCTCGATTCCCTGCCTGGCAAACTGCTCAGGCGTGCGCACAATGACATCCTCGATGCGTGGGATCTCCCCTTTGATGAAGTAAGGAAGGCCACAGGATCCGTAACTCACGTGGCCTGATTTTTCGTAGACGACGATCTCCAATGTTTTGTCCATGCGACGAGCTTTCGCAGCGGCACTCATGCCCGCGGCGACTCCGCCAATCACTATCAATCGTTCAGTCATGCTCTGCCTCCCCGTGGTCTAGCGAAGAATTGAGTCAGGTATATCCGGGTGCCGTTTCATGAATTGTACTCCAGAGGCGACGAGAGTCGAAAGCGTCAGGTTCGAAGAAGTAAAAAGCGGCCGTCCAACAGAAACGGCCGCTTTTCTTGGGAGATGCTCCGAAATCTCGTACAGATTCATATGGGACTAATGTTTGGTGCTAAGGCCCAACACTTTGTACAAAGGGCAGAAACCGACAACGCCTGTAATCAGCAAGATAATGCCGATGATCCCCAGGATAACACCCAACGTTCCACTCACCACACTGCCCAACCAAATGTACAACAGGATGATGCCCAAAACGACACGAACGACTCGATCCCATGTGTTCTCATTCGCACTCATGATCCACCCTCCTCTTTCAAAATGTCATCACTGCTGAATCCGGTGTGAGGGAACCTGCTCTCTCTTGAGATGCAGGAGGCTCTCACCGGGTTACACACTAGCAGGCTGTTTCAACACCTTCATTAATTCGCGAACAAACATGGGCTCAGGTACCGCCCCTTCGATATGAATATCCTCATTAATGACCGAACGAGGCACTCCCATGACCTGGTATTTGGCAGCCAAATGCGGGAATTCAGTCGCTTCCACCATCTCTGCTCGGATGAGTGGGCTAGCGAAAGCCAACTGATGGGAGAGCATCACGGCTCTCGGGCAATAAGGGCAGGTTGGAGTGACAAAGACTTGGATATGTACCGGGCGGTCGAGTTTGTTGAGCTGTTCCAGGGTTGCCGGGCTCAGCGAGAGTTTGCCCGCACTGACCAGCTTGATTGCCTCGAGCAAGGACATAAACTCATAGCCGCTGGGAATGCCGAAGAAACGGAGGCCGTAATCCTCTTCACTTCCATCTTCATTCACGCGAGTGATGACGATAGCCGGGATTTTATCGACACCGAACTGGTCGGCAATGGTCTTGTCCTTGACGAACTCGTGGGTGACCAGTTCGACTTTGTCAGAGAGAGCAGCCACCTCTTCGCAAATCTGACGGGTTTCCTTGCAGTACATGCACTCGAAATCCTGGGTAAAGACATGTAATCGGACCGGACGCTGCAAGGTCTGTTCGAAATCTTTGCGGATGTATTCCGCATCCTGCTGTGACAATAACGGCATTGTTTCACCTCCCGAATCATTGTTCTGTTTCGAGCATTTTCCCGAAAAGGCGAGCGTGAGAAACGGCCACCCGCACAATTTTCATGGCGAAAACGCCCATCTTTTGTCATCACGCCGTTTAACGCCTGAGACGTTCCCTAACGCCCCTTAGATGCAAGGGCAAATTGCAACGTTACATCTCGCGCGGCAGGGGGTGAATGGTCCATCCCCCATGAGGTGTAGTTGTAGGCGCATATTAGCGTTGATCTTCTCCGTGGCCATACATAGCAATGAGTTTCTGTCGAGATATGCACACCCATGTCCGGCGGAGCTTTATCAACTGTTTCTTGCGCAGTGAAGTCGGATTGAATGCCCACATTAAGCTCCATGCGTAGAGGTTCTCCCAGAATTCCCCGAATCTTCCCAGGAATGAGCGTCGGGGGATCAGATCAAATCCCAGGCGTCGGAGAAGTCGTCCGGCGCTTCGCGCATCAGAAGGAGGGACCAAAGCTGTGTCACCACAGAGCGCCTTGATGGGACTGAAGTCCGGATCCCCTTTGAGCCAAAGGGCTAGCTCTTCGAGGGAGGTTCGCAAAAGTTCCAAAGAATTCTTGGCCCAAACAAAGTCAGGACCCCGGGGCCCGATGGGAGGAATGTGCTCGTTCCACAGGTGGAGCATCAGAATTGGATCGCCTTTGTGAAGGTGTGTCCCATCGGAGAGATATATCTCCATGGGAGCATGTTCCCGCTGAAGGCGGAAGATCTGGCCCGGCTGGTCATTGAATTCGAACACCCCGTAAAGTTTGCGCAGGAAAGCGTCAAAAAGGCCTATGAGGGTTCTCATAACGTCATTGCTCTATTCCGATGAGAATGATTCCTCCCACCACAAGAAGGCTCCCTGCCCATCGAAAGAGGCCGATGGTCTCACCGAAGAATAATTTGGCCGCGAAGACATTGACACCGATCACACTCAGGCCAATGGTGACGGGATAGGCAACGTTTAAGGGCACGAAGCGCAAAAGGCCTGTGAACGTTAGCACACCGGCGAAACCCAACACGTTGCCAGCCACTTGCCACGTGAGAAAGTGACGCCAGTCTCCAAGAATAGAGAGTTTGAAACCGATATTTGAGAGGACGTTAAAGACCACATTCCCTACAATGAGCGCCAACACGAGCAGCCACCGCATGATCTTGCCTCCCGTTGCTCCTTGGAAAATTGGGGCTTGATAAAGGACGTTGTTGGTGTTCCCTCGCCGTCAACCGCGAGTTTCCCCATTGACTGAGGGCTCACTCGGGCTCAAGACGATAAGATGTGTTTAACAGTGCAGTGAATGGATCCCCAATTGTACGGATGCGCTGAGGAACCGTGCGAAGCGTGAAGTCGCTGGGACGAAAACGTCCGTGTTCAACCTCTTCCCAGGTCAGTGGCGTGGAGACGGGCGCTCTCAGAGAGGCCCGTAATGTGTAGGGAGCAGCCGTATTGCGTCCGATGCTATTTTGAGCGTAATCGATGGTCACACGAGGCCCACGATGCGTCGCCTTGTGGGGAACGGCAATAAGGCGTGGAAATGAGGCGGCCAACTCCCGGGCCACCCCATGTACCCACTGGCGCACCTGCCCGAACGTGTATTTCCTTACCAAAGGAACGTACACGTGCACACCGTGTCCGCCGCTGGTTTTACAAACACCGTCCATGTTGTGGAATTGCAAGTATTGTCGGAGGGCCAAGGCGGCTTCCAAGGCCATGCCAAAGCTGGCTCCTTTGCCTATGTCCAGATCAAAGATAGCCCAATCGGGGGCATTCAGCAGAGGCCAATGGGACGCCCAAAGGTGGAATTCAACGGCTCCTTTGTTGGCGAGCCAGATCAGTCCTGCTTTGTCGTCCAGCAAGGGCAGTCGGATAAGTCGCCTGGCCGTTTTCGGTTGATAGTCCACCTGGTGCAACCAATGTGGGGCCGGCTCGGGAGCATCGCGACGATAAAAAGAGAAGCCGCGAATGCCGTCGGGGAAAATGCGTAACGTCACGGGCCGGTCTTGAAAGTACGGCAGCATGACATCGGCCACGTCCAGGTAGTATCTCAGCATGTCTCCCTTAGTCAGACCATCGTGAGGCCAGAAGATCTTGTCTGGATGCGTGACCTCGATAGCTTGTCCGTCGAGATCCCATACCTCTCCTCGTTTCATGGAATTTCTCCGTTCTTTATGAGGCGTGCACCCTCTGATGGCGTCATCCAGATGGATTCACTCCCGGCGTAAAAATGCCCGGCAAAGGGGGGCACAATCCACAGTCCTTTGAAGCCCAGGTGCCAGGCCATCTCAACAATTTCCTCCAGGGTGTCCTCTGGAGTGGGTTCCAGCGGCAAGATAACGCGATCTTCTCCCCTGGCTTGCCAACGCTGATTGAACCGGGCAATTCGATAAGAGTCTACGGCGTCAGGGCCTATGTAGCCATCGAGCCTCGTGCCGGGGTGTAGACGATGTACGTGAAAGTGTTCTCGCATCTTCTGGACGCTAATTTGTCCCGGGGCGACCCCCCCCTCTTGGCTGGCCGCGCCGAAAGTGAGAAAGGCTTGGGGATAGAACGGGGCGATGAGACGAGAGATAAGTCCGGCGCGTCCCATGGCAATAGCGATAGTGGGACGGTCGACCTGTTTGTACAACCGACAAACGTGGAGTGCTTCGGTCAGCGTGTGTACGTAAACAGCCAATTTGACGACATCTGCCGCTAACTTGGCTACTTGATGCCACTCTGCTTTCAGGTTATCAGGGAATTCGTGAAAGAAATGGCGGGAGACAATGCGCAGTGCAGGCCGAATGCTGGGTAAGGCGGGAGATGCGTCCCATTCGACGTCGATGGCCGTTGCTCCCATGGTCGCTGCCTGTTGCAACGTGTACAAGCGATGCGCTTCATCTCCACGGTAGCGGCCGCCTTCCCGCGCTGGCCGGTAAGTCACTATCACTGGTAGAGGAGACGCCGCGAGCAGCCTTCTTAGGTCAAATTGGGGTATCAGGTCCAGGCGCACCTCAACCGCATCGATCCAGGGTCTGAGCGCGTGCATTCTTCCCCGCACCTGTTCTGTATCGGCCCCCGCCAACGATGCGGCGATCCAGGTGCGCCTGTCACTCATTCCTTTCCCCTGTTATTCTGCTCGCACAGCCTGACCTGTTTGAATAGACGAAAAGGGTCGAAGGTTCTCCTTCATTCTTCTTTGGAGATGGCGTCCTTCTTCTCGTCCTTGTCGCTTTTTCCTCCCTCCTCTGTCATGGCGTTGCGAAATTCGCGAATGCTCTTGCCGATAGCTCCGCCCAATTCGGGCAGACGACCAACACCGAAGAAGATGATGACGATGAGGAGGATGATGATCAGTTCGAACGGTCCTATGTTTGACATGGTTTCTCAGCTCCTTATCTCTTTGCTACATGGATTCCTTGCTAGATGTCATGGGCTCTTGAACCCGTGCCTCCACATTGGCCAGCCATTCCAGCACTTTTATCAAGGCGTGATTCCCTTCTTCTCCCAAGCGGCGTGTTTCCAGGGCTTGGTAGAGCTGGTAGACGAGAGAGGTTCCTGGCAAAGGGACGGCCATTTCACGGCCGGCTTCCAGGACCAGACGGATATCCTTTTGTTGCAAGTGGACGGTAAAACCGGGACGGAAATCGCCGTGGATGATTTGAGGGCCCCGATGAGAAAGCATCCACGAGCCTGCCGCCCCAGCCCGGATCGCGTCCAGGACCTTTTCCAAGTCGAGGCCGGCTTTAGCTGCGAAGACCAGTCCTTCGGCCATGGCCAGTGTATTGCCTACGACGACGATCTGGTTGACTAGTTTGGTGAATTGGCCTGCCCCGTGGGGACCCACGTGAGTAATTCGTCGGCCCAAAGTCATGAGGATGGGCAGACAGCGTTGGAAAATGTCCTCGTCTCCACCCACCATGATCGACAAAGTTCCTTCCCGAGCGCCCACGTCTCCACCGCTGACAGGTGCGTCGAGCATGTCGATCCCCTTTTCTGCCAGGCGTTGAGCCATTCGTATGGTGGCATGAGGGGAAATAGTGCTCATGTCAATGACCACACTCCCTGATTTTGCCCCGTAGATGATCCCCTTGGGCCCCAGGATGACTTCTTCCACGTCCGGAGTGTCGCTGACAATGGTCACGATCACGTCAGAATGTCGTGCAACCTCCATTGGTGAATCGGCCCATGCCGCCCCTGCAGCCAGCAAAGGAGATGCTTTCTCCCGGGTACGGTTCCATACGGTCAGTGGATAGCCGGCGTTGAGGATGTTGGAGGCCATCGGGGCCCCCATGATGCCTAAACCAATGAATCCCACTCTGGCTACTTGGGTTGTCATGCTCTTCGCCTCTTCGGACGCCGTCCTCTTCTCCGACCTGCGACCCAGATCGGCGGTTTGACACCCGTTCCTGTAACTCGTATAATCGCACAAGAAGGGTGACTGGTCAAGTGGGAGAGGGGAGAAGAAGGATGAATTTTCTGGGCATAGGTCCGCTAGAGCTGGTGTTAATCATCGTACTTGCCCTTATTTTCCTTGGCCCTGACGAACTCCCCGTTGTCATGCGCAAGTTAGCCAAATTCCTGAAAGAAATGCAAGATTTGACTACAGATGTGAGTGAACAAATTCGCGAGGAACTTGGTCCCGAATGGGAGGAGTTAACGGAGGCGACAAAAGAAATCCAGGAGGTCACCCAGAGTGTGCGTAAGGCGCAAGAGGCTGTCCGAAATCCTGTACGGGCACTACAGAAGGAAGCGGCCGAATCGCTAGAGGTGCCTCCTCTCACAACCTCCACAAGGGCGCAGAAGGACAGGGGAGAGAAGGAGGAAGCCGCCACAGAGGCAGAGAGGATTCCCTCGCGGCCTGTGGTTTCTACCCGGCCACTGGTTCCGCCTCCAAAGGAACCCTCCTCGCCGGGTCCCGCCACGGCGCCCCCCCAAGAGCATGCGGTCAGTTCTGATGATGAGAACAGGAACCGTTCATGACCACACAAGCACAGCGTAATGAAGTCCGCATGACCCTCCTGGAACATTTGATCGAGCTGAGAGCTCGTCTTATTCGGGCGTCGGTCGCCCTTTTGGTCGGCATCATCGTAGCCGTGCCCCTAACACGGCGGTTTTTGGAAATCCTCATCTCCCCACTGGGTTCGAATCGGCCCCAATCCCTACGCCCGGCCGAGAATATTATGGTGTATTTCAAGGTTGATCTGATTTTGGGACTCATACTGGCAATGCCTGTCGTTGTGTATCAAATTTTTGCCTTCATCTTGCCGGGGTTGACTCCCAAAGAACGGCGTTGGTTGCTGATGATTTCCGCCGCAGCTACAGGACTTTTCGCCCTTGGTGTGGCGTTTTCCTCCTTCGTCATGTTGCCTTTCACGCTAAAGTACCTGCAGTCCTTCCTCAGTGACCTGATTACGCCCAACTACTCGATCGATTTCTATATCTCTTTCGTCACACAATTCGTTCTTTATGTGGGCCTGAGCTTCGAAACGCCGCTGATTATCGCGGCCCTAGCCCGTCTCGGCATTGTCTCCCCGCGCCAACTGGCCAAAGGGCGGCGTTACGCGATCGTACTTATCGCTGTCGTTGCAGCGGTTATTACCCCTACTCCTGACCCATTTAACATGACGATTGTCATGATACCTCTTGTTTTGCTGTACGAATTGGGTATTATTCTGTCTCGGTTTACTTATCGATCTAGGAGCTTAGTCCTTTCGGAAGAAGAGGACAGCCATTCAGATTAAGTCGCGCACAAATGGAGGGCCGGTCTTCTTTGTTAGGATGAAGCGGCTGCCTCGTCGATAAGATCACGAAAACGTTGATAACGTGCTTGCAACCGAGCGTCGAACTGAGGTAAAAAAGTCTCGGTAGGGCCGAATGAAGCCCACCGAGAAGGCCGTCCGGCTGCAAGCCAAGCAGCCCCCTGAGCTGTGGCTTCAGTGACGTGTGGGCGGATGACCTCCATGCCTGTCAGGTTGGCCAAATGTTGACACAGGTGTCTAGCCTTAGATAGCCCTCCACTTATCCGGATGCGGCGAAGGGGAACGCCAACGTCCAGGATGGCTTCCAAGTTGGTTCGAAGCATGAAAAGGATACTTTCTACAATAGCGACGGCTCGTTGTTTGGGCGTCGCGTCTGTGTCCCAGCGGGGAGGAGGGCCTGGGACCCACCAAGGTGAACCCAGGCCTCCAACGGTATTGATGAAAATCGGAGGAGGCGGTGTTGTGTTTATCCATCTGTCGAGTTGAGACGCGGCGGCGGGAGGAATGAACCCTTGGTTTTCTGCCCATGAGAGTGCGGCGCCCGCGCCGTTGACCGTCCCTTCCAGCGCATATTCTCCTCCTGAAGCCCGACTGGCTGTGAGCGTACTTAAGAGACGAGGATGACGGAACAATCTAGGCCCTGTCGGAGCAAGGACGAAAGCCCCCGTCCCTAGATTCATGAGAGCGGTGTGGAGGGCAGGGGCTCCAAGGCTGTAAACAGCAGAGTTTTGGTCCCCGTTGACGGTGAGCAGTGGGATGCTGAACTTTCGCAAGGAGCCAAACATTCCGGATGTAGGGTGCAGACGGGGAAGGACGTCTTGCGGGATATCAAACAGGGCCAGCAGTTCTTCGTCCCAAACTCGTTCAGCGATATTCCAGAGGAGTGTACGGCTTGCATTGGCGTGGTCAACGAGAAGGGGATTGCCTTCGAGAATGTGGAACAAGATGAAGCTGGTCAATGGGCCTATGGCCAGGCAGCGTTCAGACAAGGCTTGTTTGACGTCCGGGTTGTGGTGAAGCAGCCAACGAAGTTTACTGGCCCCGTAGTGAGGGGAAAGGGGGAGCCCCGTGAGGGTCTTGATGCGTGCAGCTTTTGACTCTAGTGCGGCCAACCACCTTGCTGCGCGCCGATCCTGCCATGAAAGCACAGGAGAAAGAGGAACTCCCGTGACCTTGTCCCAGGCGACTACGCTTGACCGTTGGGTGGCCAGAGCGGCGGCAATAATTTTCTCTCCTGGGGGGCATGAATCCCATACCGTCTCCATAACATCCCAGACGGACGTGAGAATCTCGTCCGGGTCCTGCTCCACAGCATCGTCCCGGGGATGATGCAAGGCTACCGGCCGGGACGTCCCAGCACGAATGTGCCCAGTCTGATCAAAAAGAAAAGCGCGTGTCGCGTGCGTGCCCTGGTCGACGGTGAGAATAAGGGACATGATAGCTCCTTTCAAGGGCTGGATCGGACAGGTGTGGTTTTCCTTTTGCCTCAATGGCATCTTGAGAGATATTCTACCAGGAGGATAAGGACATGACCATTGGTGTTGCTCGCCGAGAAGGGCTTTTCAACATTCCAATGACCGAAAAGTGGGAACAGAGGACTGTTTTTGGCTGTCCGCTAATAAGAACTGAGGAGTCTGAAAGGCTCTGCCCAGCCAGGAAGGCTATCAGGGAAACGTCCAGACGCAGGTTTGGGGTATCAGACGAGACGGTAGCGGGAGGATTTCAATGATGGGAAGCCAACCGTTGGCGGGGTTACGGGTCCTCGATTTCGCCCATCTGTTGCCGGGAGAATTCGCCGCCTTTTGGTTAGGGCAATTGGGCGCTGAGGTCATCAAAGTTGAACGCCCCGGAACGGAACGGTTGTTGGGCATTGATGTGCGTCATCCCTTCCGGGCTGCGTTGAACAGGGGAAAGAAATCCGTCCTGCTCGACTTAAAGAAAATAGAAGACAGAGAAGTCGCTCGAAAGTTAGTAGCAAGGGCCGATGTTCTTATAGAGGGGTTTCGTCCTGGAGTAATGGCGCGGCTGGGCCTGGGATGGGAGGATGTGCACGCGTTGAATCCACGATTGGTCTACTGCAGCATTAGCGGATTTGGTCAAGATGGGCCGGATCGAAAGCGGCCGGGGCATGACAATATCTATCTGGCCGAGGCCGGGCTGCTGACAGAAAACCGAGGTGCCGACGGAGAACCACATCTGTTTCCTGTGCAATTGGCGGATGTGGGTGGGGGCACATTGCCGGCGCTGGTAGGGATTCTGGCTGCGCTGTGGGCTCGGGAACAGACAGGAGAGGGAACGTATGTGGATGTGTCCATGTTTGAGGGGGCCTTAGCCTGGACATATCTGCTGCTTCCTAGCCTCGCGGGTGGGCCTGAAACCCAACCATGGCTGGATGGCTTGGCTGGGCGCTTGCCATGCTACGGTATCTATAAAACCAAAGAAGGAGAATACGTGGCATTAGGGGCTCTAGAACCCCATTTTTGGGCGGCGTTCTGTCAATCTGTTGGGCGTGAAGAGTGGTTAGGGCGGGCATACGACGTCAACCTACGGGAAGAAGTAGCTGCATTGTTTCGCCAGCATACACTTGATGAGTGGCTGGGAGAGGACCGCCGTGGTGGCATCCTGGATCCCCAGACTGTTCCGACTGCGGCTCTCCGTTCATTAGATGAGCTTGTACAAGACGAATGCTTATGGGAAGAAGGCTTTTTTGTGCGTGACGAGTATGGGCGTATCCATCCATCGCTACCCTTACGTTTGAACGGCCGTCGGCCTGCAACTTCTGGTCATGTTCCCGGTCCTGGAGAGAACAACAACGATATTGAAGAGTGGATTTCATCATAGAATTGCCGCCTTCGTGGAGAACACTTAGGAGAGGACGAGCGTATAGTTTGATGACTACCGAACAGGTGGAATTTGACGGGGGCGAAAAAGTGAATATACTGAGGGCTGCAATGAGGGCCCGTGGTGTAGTTGGTTAACATACCGGCCTGTCAAGCCGGAGATCGCGGGTTCGAGACCCGTCGGGCCCGCTCCAGGTAAAATCTTCC
>CAZAQA010000041.1:0-26423 GCA_964487375.1 uncultured Anaerolineae bacterium
GCCCCCGTCAATTCCTTTGAGTTTTAGCCTTGCGGCCGTACTCCCCAGGCGGGGTGCTTAACGCGTTAGCTACGGCACGGATGGCTTTTAAACCACCCACACCTAGCACCCATCGTTTAGGGCGTGGACTACGGGGGTATCTAATCCCCTTCGCTCCCCACGCTTTCGCGCCTGAGCGTCAGGTACGGGCCAGAGAGCCGCCTTCGCCACTGGTGTTCCTCCCGATATCTGCGCATTTCACCGCTACACCGGGAATTCCACTCTCCTCTCCCGACCTCAAGCCACGCAGTATCGAACGACCTCTCCCAGTTGAGCCGGGAGCTTTCACGCTCGACTTACATGGCCGCCTGCGCGCGCTTTACGCCCAGTAAATCCGGATAACGCTCGCCCCCTACGTATTACCGCGGCTGCTGGCACGTAGTTAGCCGGGACT
This sequence comes from uncultured Anaerolineae bacterium, assembly GCA_964487375.1. Taxonomy (GTDB): domain Bacteria; phylum Chloroflexota; class Anaerolineae; order JAADDB01; family JAADDB01; genus JAADDB01. Next base: position 434 of record CAZAQA010000041.1, read on the forward strand.
TATTCCTGGGGTACCGTCCTTCCTCGTCCCCCAGAAAAGGGGTTTACGACCTCACGGCCTTCATCCCCCACGCGGCGTCGCTGCGTCAGGCTTTCGCCCATTGCGCAAGATTCCTCACTGCTGCCGCCCGTAGGCGTCGGGACCGTGTCTCAGTTCCCGTGTGGGGGGCCACGCTCTCACGCCCCCTACCCGTCATCGGCTTGGTGAGCCGTTACCTCACCAACTACCTGATAGGCCGCGGGCCCCTCCCAAAGCGGCCAGTACCGAAGCACCGACCTTTACTCGACAAACCGAAGTTTGCCGAGCACATGCGGTATTAGCCATCCTTTCGAATGGTTGTCCCCCACTTTGGGACAGGTTGCCCACGTGTTACGCACCCGTCCGCCGCTGATCCCCCCATCATAAGACAGGGTTCACCGCTCGACTTGCATGTGTTAGGCGCGCCGCCAGCGTTCATCCTGAGCCAGGATCAAACCCTCCATCGGAAGATTTGTCTCTAGCTTTCAAAACTCAAGTTCGTTTCCGAGAGCCCTGGTCATTACCTGGTAATCACCAGTCCTCCCTGCCACTCTTCAGTTGTTAAGGTGCTTCTTCGTCTCACGCAAGAGGGCAGTCTACTCGACTCTCTTCATTCCGTCAAGTTTCCCTCTTGTTCAAGCAGATTCTTTGTCCGCCCTTCACGAGGCTCCACAAAAAATCCGCCGCTCTTTGTTGCGGCGGAGAGCAACACACCACCCGTCCTTCTCTAAGGGTCGCTTGTGTGATGGTTTGCTTCCGCCTCCAGAACACTTCGAGTTTTTAAGAGCCCCCACTGCTCAGGCTCACTTTCATTATACGGGAGAAGCGAGCATTTGTCAAGTCGAACTCACTGCCGGGAACCTCCCCCAGCCAACACCTCCAGGGGAGCACTTCTCCCTCCCTTGCCCTCCACAAGCAGCGTAGCCCATTATACACACGTCTCCCGAAGGCACAAATCGGGGCGCTTTTCTCGCGTGGCCACGCACCGCGAACGGCAGCGGTTCACCATTCCAGATTCAAGCGTAAAGGTTCCAACGCCTTGACGACTCATCTGCCGGCCCTGGCCGATGGCACACTTGCGTTTTACGCAACCATTTCCCGTTCGGATTCCCGGGTCCTCTCTCGACCCCTCTGATACCGTGACGCAGAAGGTTGCAACCACACGGCAGAGGCAACGAGGCGTAAGTATACGCATTCTTCAGAATAGCGCAAATTCGGCCCTCGTTCTGGTGCGATGGTCATCTCCTGTCGTCGGAAGACACACTCACGATCCCGGGCAGGATAAGATGGAACACCGTTCCTTTGCCCACTTCGCTGGACACGTCAATCGTCCCCCGGTATACTTCGACGACCCGCTGGACGAGGGTTAGCCCCAGTCCGCTGCCGGGAATTCCGTACCCCGCATTGTCCCCCCGGTAGAAACGCTCGAAGACATGTTGCAGGTCTTTCCCGGAGATGCCCGTCCCTGTGTCCCCAACTTCGATGTGTAAATCCCCCGCATCTTCCCAGGCTCGAAACCACACCCGTCCATTCTCCGGTGTGAATTTGATAGCATTTCCCAACAAATGTACCACCATCTGTTCGAACAGGTGGGCATCTATCCACACTGCCTCTACCTCAGGAGCAATGTACACGTCCGGAGCCGGCAACGCGCCGTATTTTCTCCGCAATTTCACCAGCGCGGTCTGAAGAACAAGCGACAGGCTCACCCGTTCTTGATGGGGCAAGACAGCCTCAGCTTCCAACTGAGCCAGATCCAGGTGCATTTCCACCATCTCCAGGAGATCGTCCGCTCGCGTCTCGATGGTCTTCAGGGAATCGGCCCAGAGGGCCGGAGCATCATCTGGCAACTGGGATTTCAACAGTTCGGCATAGCCACGAATGACCGCAATGGGGGTGCGCAGTTCATGGGTCACATTTGCCAAAAGCTGTTCCCGCAGGAACTCTAGCTGCTTACGGTGGGTTATGTCCAAGAAACTCAACAGGTATCCGTAAATTTCTTTGGACCCGCCGGGAACACGGGCCCGCGCTTCTTCGTGGACCAGGGGCGTGACCGCCAGCATCAGGTACCGAGAATGGGCTTCTTCTGCGGGGATGATCCATTCCGAAGGACCTTGAGCTTTCCCCTCTCGCTTCGCGCGAGAAAGCGGACTCCCCGAAGTTACGATTTCCGGCCCGAACAATTCTTGCACGTGAAGTCCGACCAGAGCAGCACTACTCTTTTCCCATACGGCTGCTGCCGCGCCGTTGGCCCGTTGAACTTTCAAGTCGTTGTCCACGAGCAGAATACCGGCCAGAGTCTTGGAGAGGACGAGTTCGGCCTCTTTCCTCGCCTCCGCGACCTCGGCGAACAGACGAGCACGCTCCACGGCCAACGCTGTGTGGTGCAGCAAGGCTCGCAGAAAATTCATGGACACCCGAACACCTGAAGCAGAAGGCAATACAGCCAAGGAGAGGAGCCCCAGATCCCGAGTGCTCAGCCAGAAGGGGATCACCAACACTTGATGCACCTGGGGGGGAAAGAGCACGCCCCACTCCCAATCGCTCAGATCGGGCTTTCCACCACGGACGAAGGTCGCGGCCTGTCCCGATTCCAAAACCTCGTAGTGGCCCGGCATCAAGTTGGAGGGGATGACTTGCAAGGGCTCAATCATAGAAGGCATCGGTTCTACTTGCGAACTGGCCTCCAGTCGTAAAGCTTCCTTTTCTTGCAAGTAACGGAATACGTACGCGTGGGAAACATCCAAGAACTCAATAGCCGTCTCTGTCAGAACCTCGAAAATCTCCTGCTCTTCCAGGAGGGCGCCGATACGCTCCACCGCACTGAGGAGTCGAGGCCACCACACGTCTTGGGTCAAAAGGCGATGCAGGGCCGCCTGGGCCAAGGCAACAAAGGGGTAGATAGCCTTGAACGTTTCCTGAGCGCGTCCATCAGCCTGCAGCTCAAACACAAGGGCAAAATCCGTTCCCTGAATGGGCAAAAGCCAGCGTTTTCCCTGAGCTGTTTCGACAGGCGCTTCTGCGGTCGAGGGAGGGCCCTGGGGCGACGCGGGGATGAGGAAGACGCGAGCGGTTGTCATGCTCAACTGTGTCAGCAGGACGCGCAGGGCGGCCAAGACCTCCTCCGGGTGTGTACTGCCTGCCAGCTCCCGCGAGAAGGCGTAGAAGGGGAGTTTCAACAAGCTCGTCTCGTCATGCACCACTTCGCGCACCATTGTCTCCTGTTTTCCCATGCATGACTCCGTCACAAATCAACTGGACGACGGCCTTCCAGTGCTTGTGTGAGCGTATGTTGATCTGCATATTCCAGATCTCCGCCCACCGGCAGTCCATGCGCCAGCCGTGTTACTCGAACGTGCAGGGGACGTAGCAGCCGGGCGATGTACATGGCCGTCGCTTCCCCTTCCATGTTCGGGTTCGTTGCCAGAATAATCTCTTCTATCTCTTCTTGCTTGACCCGGTCGATCAGTTCCTGGATGCGGAGTTCATCCGGCCCGACGTTGGCCAAGGGATTGATGACGCCCTGCAGGACATGATAGAGGCCATGATAGGCCCCGGAACGCTCCAGGGCCACCACGTCCAGGGGTTCTTCCACCACGCAGATGATATGCGGATCGCGGTGTGGATCGGCACAAATAGGACATAGCTCATCATACGCTACATTAAAGCAGCGCCGACAATAGTGGACATCTTCCTTCAGGATCCGTAACGCCTCAGCCAGTTCCATAGAAACGTCCGCCGGAGCCCGTAGGAGGTAATACGTCAGACGGGCGGCTGTCTTGGGCCCGATGCCAGGCAAGCGGGAGAATGCGTCGACCAGTCGTTCAATCGGATCTTGGGTGTTCATCCGGATTCCTCAGCCTGAATCCACTCACATCTCATAGCAGTCCGGGGAGGGAAAGCCCGCCAGTCAGCGCCCCCAAGCGTTCACTGGCTAAAGCTTGAGAACGTTCTATCGCCTGGTTAACAGCCGCAACCAACAAATCCTGAAGCATCTCGACATCCTCCGGGTCAACCACATCCGGATCCAACTCGATACGACGTACCACCTGCTCTCCTGTAATGATGACGCGAATTGCTCCACCTCCTGCCGTGACTTCGATTTCCTGTTCTGCCAATTCCGCTTGCACTCGTTCCATTTCCTCCTGCATCCGCTGCACTCGCGCCATCAAATCACCCTGGCCCATCCCCTTTCCCCCACTGACAGGCCGGGTCGAGCGAGCGGTTTTCCGTTTTTTCGGTCGTGCCATTGACTTCCCTCCTCTACTCCTATAATAGCAAAAATTTCCCCCAATTGAGCTGACAGTTTGGTGACAATAGCGTGCTCTAAGGTGCAACTCCTATCCCGGGGACCGCCAGGCAGCCAGGGCACCGGCTCGTACCGTTCCTTTTCCTGCCACGAGCGTCACTCGATATCGACAATGCGTCCCCCTTGCTGAACGGCCTCTTTGACGAGGGCATCCTGCAGCACTTCAGACATACGACTTTGAGGCGCATCTTGAGAAGGTTCCGTCGTTTTATCCTCCAGGGTGGGATGGTAGTGTCCTTCCAAGAAACAGCGCGCTTGATAGGTTTTCCCCAACACACGGGAAATAACTGCGCCCACCAGCTTCAGATTCTCCGGCTGTTGCACCAGTTCCATGGAGAATTGATTGCGGAAGACCAGATCTACCCGGGTCCCGCTAACCCGAACCGGTCGGGCCACGCCCAGGGCAGCTTGAATCTTGAAACGCCTGTGTTCACGGAACCAGTGGATCACCTGGCGCCATTGCTTCTGCAATCGTTTCAACGTTGCCTCGTCCCCCGCCGGAATGGATTCCCCTTCCTCCGACCGGGAAGGGGAAGGAGGGGAACCAAGAGGCGTCTCCACACTCTCCGGCGCGGCTGCAGAAGCCGGGAGATGGCCTCGGGAAGAAGCAGGCATGGTGGCAGACGCTTGCCCGCCCACCATGTCGGCGAGCGCCACTTCCAGGGCGAGTTGTACATCACCGCCATTACGGGCTTCTTGCTGTACCTCATTGAGGCGACGAATCATGGTCACCAGGAACCCCACGGACATCTGTTCTCCCTGCCGGGTCAGGAGGTTCAAACGATCCTCTGACAGGTGGGGGAGCGCGGCACCTCCTCCCACACGAGCCAGCAGGACATCTCGCAAGTATCGAGCCCATTGAACAACGAATTGTCGCAGTTCAATGCCTTTGGCCACCAGACGGTGCACTTCCAAGAAAAGGGAGGCGGTGTCCCGGCGGGCCAACATGTCCGTCAAGCGAACCAGGGTGGTACCGGGGACAACCCCCAGCACAGATTCGACCTGTTCCAGAGTCACTTGAGGGCCGCCATAGGAGAGGAGCTGGTCCAGGAGGCTAACCGCGTCACGCATGCATCCCTCGGCGGCCATGGCGATGTGCTCCAGAGCCGCGGGTTCGGCCTGACGCCCTTCCTGTGTCAGGATGTATTGCAGGTGGTCGACAATGCGGGGGGCGGGGATGCGACGGAAGTCAAACCGCTGGCAGCGGGAGAGAACCGTCTCCGGGATCTTGTGGGGTTCTGTGGTGGCCAGGACGAAAATCACGTGCGCAGGCGGTTCTTCCAATGTCTTCAGCAAGGCATTGAAGGCGGAATTGGAGAGCATGTGCACTTCGTCAATGACGTATACTTTGTAACGCGCTTCGGTGGGCGCAAAATTGACCCGTTCGATAAGTTCCCGGATGTTGTCTACGCTGGTATGCGAGGCCGCGTCCATTTCTACCAGGTCGACCAGTCGCCCTTCGTTGATAGCGGTGCAAATGGGACATGTGTTGTCGGGGCGCTGTCCTGGATCGGGATTCAGGCAGTTCACGGCTTTGGCGAGGATGCGCGCGGTGCTGGTTTTGCCCGTACCTCGCGGACCGCTGAAGAGGTAGGCGTGGGCCACGCGTCCTTCCCGCAGGGCATTGCGCAAGGTGGTGGTCACATGTTCCTGGCCTACCACTTCTTCAAATGTCTGTGAGCGATACTTGCGGTAAAGGGCCTGGGCCATGATGATTGGCTCCTTCGACGAGTCGATACGTCGTTCCTCATGGTTGTGCACCTGGGTGGAAAACCACCTCAGTGTAACATTAAAAGCCCTGTTGGACAAGGCACTGTTCCCGACGCCGGGGGCTTATCAATGTGCTAACTTTTAGCCAGTCCACCGAGGTGTTGTTCCGGCCATCGAGCCATTGTATAGCTGTGGAAAGGTCGTCGGGTAGACGAAGACACTGCCTTCGCCTACCCACCTTTGGAGGTCCCGGTTCAGGAAAGTCCATGGTTTATCCATCACGCCATGATTGACCAGGTATTAGGACGACACCGTTCTGACCCGAGAGGACTGGAGGAGGACCGAATTGTAACCGGGGCACAGGACCGGCACCCGAGCGCGGCAGAGAGAGTCGCTCGCACTCTGAGCCCATTCATTTCCCATGCTCTATTGCAGTTTCCGACACCTTGAAAATTATGTAGAATAGAGGCAAGTAGGGGCAGCCTTTCTGTTGAAACCGGGACTTAAGGAACCCCTGAACTCGAATTATCCGTTCCCGCCACAGCCCACACCCATATTGCCCACGATCCTGTGGCCACACAGGACAAGCCGTGTACGAGAGGAGGAGTTTCACATGAATGGTCTAGGAATAGGAACATGGATCCGCCAACATTTCAGGTGGCCGGGCACTCTCCTCTTGCTGATTTTCCCCCTCATCCTGAGCGTGCACTTTGGCCTTGTTTTTCTCTCCCCTCCGTCGGATGGTCCCATCTTGGTTTCCGCAAGAAGAGGAGCCAACGCGGCCCTCCATGCCTGGAACCCGGCGTCGTTGCTTCACTGCGAAAACTGCCGGATACCCGCCGGCCAGGCCATACCTTCCACATGGAAAAGTGTCCCGCCCGCGGATACCCCGCAGGCCAACCCAGAGGCAGAAGGGAGCGGCCCCCGCCTGCGCCAACACCTGTTCTTCGTTCAACGAGCTTATCCACGCCACTCTTTGCCTCCCGGCGCGCTGCTCCGCGCCTGGACTCAGGCGCGTCGGCTCGAGGTTCGCAGTCGTATCAACGCGGTATCAACCTGGCAGAATATCGGACCGGCTCCCATGCGACACTCTCAAATCGGCTCCCAGAAGGTCAACGTCAGCGGCCGCGTCACAGCTCTGGCCATCGACCCACGCCACAGCAATGTCGTCTACCTGGGGACGGCCATGGGCGGGCTCTGGAAGACGACGAACGGGGGGGCTTCCTGGTTGCCACTGACCGACGGTCAGCCTTCCCTCGCGATCGGGGCCCTGGCATTAGCACCTTCCAATCCAAACATCATCTACGCGGGAACAGGAGAACCCAGCCCCGGCCTGGACAACTATTACGGGATGGGTCTCCTGAAGTCGACCGATGGCGGCCATTCGTGGCAACTCCTGGGGCAGGATATCTTCAGCGGGGTAGCCATCAGTGCCATTGCCGTACACCCCACCAATCCCAATCTGCTTTACGTGGCGACAGCGCGAACCGGGGTCACCGGTTCCAACCTGCCCGTTCGTGGTATTTTCCGCTCTCAGGACGGAGGAAAGACGTGGAAAGGACTGCTTGGCTGTCGGGATTGTTGGGGGGCATCGGACCTGCTTCTGGATCCGACAGACCCAAACGTGCTCTACGCCGCCTTTTGGGCGATCGGCATTCTCAAAACGACGGACGGCGGCCATACGTGGTCTCGCCTGACACAAGGCCTGCCGGACAAGAACTTTGATCGTATCGAGCTGGCTCTTGCCCCTGCCCAGACAAACGTACTCTATGCAGGCTACGAGTATCGCATCCCCGGCCGGTTCCGGGGCGGCATCGTCTTCAAAAGCGACGATGGGGGCAAATCCTGGACGTGGTTGGACAAAACCCCTAATTACTGTACCAGCCAGTGTTGGTACGATAATGTCATCGCGGTGGACCCAAAGAACGCGGATGTGGTTTACATCGGCGGGTCGGCGAATTACATCTGGCAGCCGGTCACTCACGTCAAGGGAGTCGTTATCCGCTCTACAAACGGAGGAGCAAGTTGGGAGGATTTGACTCCTAATGATACCCCCAACCACACGTTACATCCTGACGTCCATGCCATTGCCATCGATCCCCAAAACCCAAATATCATTTGGGTGGGGAACGACGGTGGGGTGTGGCGCTCCAATGACGGAGGGAAAACCTGGCAGGATCGCAACACCAACCTGGCCACGCTCCAGTTCACGGGGGTCGGTGTTCACCCTACAAACGCGAATGTTCTTTTCGGCGGCATGCAGGACAACAATAAAGCCCGCACGACCGGCAATCGGGCCTGGGAGGCCCTGGATGTGGGCGATGGAGGATATGCGGCCATCGACCCATTCAACCCCAATTTCTATTACGGTTCTCGTTTCGGCATTTCTTTCCAACGCAATGAAAAGGGGGGATCGGCCGCAGTGGCAGACTGGCCGATCAAAATCCAGGGAATCGATAAACACGATCGAACCCTTTTCTACGCACCATTCGCCCTGGACCCGTCGACACCCGGCGTGCTCTACTTCGGAACGCATCGTCTATATCGCAGCACCAATCGCGGCGACTCATGGACTCCCATCAGTGGCGATCTGACTAAGGGCCAAAAGACAAACGGTCGCATTTCGACTATTGCTGTGGCGCCGTCTGACCCCAAGACGATTTACGTGGGCACCTCCGACGGCAATGTGCAGGTGACAGTTAATGGGGGAAGTTCCTGGCATAATGTCACTCACCCTCCCCTTCCCAACCGCTGGGTCTCACACATTGGTGTCGACCCGAAGAACCCTAAGGCAGCGTATGTCGTCTTCAACGGATTCAACACCCACACACCCAACACTCCCGGCCATGTTTTCGAGACAAGCGACGGCGGCACCACATGGCAAGACATTAGCGGCAACTTGCCCGATGTTCCCGCCCTCTCTATCGCTCTCGATCCCCACCAGAGGGGCGTCCTCTACTTGGGCACCGATGTGGGTGTCTTCCGCACACTCGATGGGGGTGCTCATTGGACACTGTTCGGGCGGGGTTTGCCAGCCGTACCCGTGGTCGATCTCCACATCACGGGAAAAGGGACAGCACTCATCGCAGCGACCCACGGCCGCAGTGTCTACCGGATTGCCCTGGCGTCCGCAGGAGCCACGCCCACGGCCACGCCTGCGTCTCCAACGCCCCTCCCCGGCGCCACACCCACGCGTCCGGCATTCACTCCCCATGCCGTCCTCCACCTCCCGGCCATGCTCAAGACAACGAGATCTCACCTACCCACTCCCAGCCCCACTCCGGCCGGCACGTTGCTGCCCACGGCCACGCCCACCCCGACACCACCGCCCTCTCCCACAGCTACCGCCACAGCACCCGGCCCCTCGCCGACGCCCACACCACCTCCTTCCCCACGGGTGTATTACGACGATTTCTCTAACCCCTCCAGTGGCTGGGCCGCACAGAATCTAGGCCGTTGCGAGATGGGCTATGTGAACGGCAGTTACGCCATTGCACTCTACCAGATGAACCAGGTCTGCTATTCGCTGGCTCCCACCACTCCTCGCGCGGACGGGGTCTTCGAGGCCCTGATGGCGAAAAGTAATGTCAATGACGGAAGTGTCTACGGCTTGATTTTCGGGGGGAACAGCGCCGACCATTTGACCCAGTTCTATGTCTTTTGGGTCGACCCGGCCGACCAAACCTATCTGCTTCAGCGATACGAAGCCGGCACGTGGACGAACGTGACTCAAGTGGGCACTTCAGCAGCCATCGCGACCGGGAATCAGGTTAACGTGCTCAAGGTACGACGACAGGGATCCCAGATCACCCTGTACGTCAACGGCCTGGACCTGGTCACCTTACAAGACGATCGATTTCCCGGCAATGGCTACGTAGGCTTGGCGGCGTGGCAGGTGTACAACACGAGCTCAGCCGTGGCTTACTTTGATGATTTCAAGGTCACCGAGCCCACCACTGTCCTGGCTGACGACTTCAGCAACCCGGGCAGCGGCTGGCCTGTGGGCAAGTCCAACGTCTGCCAGGCGGCATATCGGGGAGGTCAGTACGCGACGGTAACCCAGCCCGATTGGGCCTGCGTGTACCGGGCACCTGCCGGCCCCTATCCCAACGGGAGCTTCCAGGTCACCGCTTCTCGCCGGTCGAACGAGGCATACCCTACGGCCTATGGAGTGGCTTTCGCTGAAGATGGGACCTTTACTTCCCTCTACGCTTTCCTGATCATTCCCGACACGCAGGAGTACGCGCTGGCCCTATACAATGGCGGGTGGTTCGGCCTGACTCAAGATCCGTCAGATGGGGATGTTTGGGTAAGCTCCAGCGCTATTCACACCGGCGGGGAACCCAACACGTTGAAAGTTGTGCGTGACGCGTCGAAAATCCACCTTCTCGTCAATGGCCACTATCTAGAGACCGTTCAAAATATCACCTTACTTGGTCAGGGATTCTTCGGCGTGATCAGTTGGCCTTCCACGTATGCTCCAGGTACGGTCTATTTCGATAATTTCCGGGCCGTAGCCTGGGATGAACCCTTCTCCTCGTCAGTCCCGCGACGCCCCGCCTCAACGGCCGGGCTCTCCGCGCCGCCGGGGTTCGCTGTACCTCGGGATGTTCCGTGGACTCCCGGCCGGTCGGATCGGGGACCGCGACTGTGGCCCGTTCCAGGGAACATCCAGGGACGATAACTGCCCGGGCCGGGGGTGGCCGGCCAGCGTGTTGTCCGCTCAGATGAAAAAGTGGTACCCCGGCGAGAAGGACTTCCCGCCCGGTGTCCTTGTACGCCCTCCTCTCGGGGAAAGCCGTTAGCGCAACGCCGAGAGGAGGGCGTCAAGGGAAACGGTGGCCAGAGCACATACTTTGTCCGCTGCGCCGTAGTAAACGTACAGTTGGCCGTCACGGAGGAGAGCCCCCGTGGGAAAGACGACGTTGGGGACGTCCCCCTCCTTTTCGTAGGAAGCGAGAGGTTCCAGGATCGGATCGGTGAGGCGAGCCAGGACGCGCTGAGGGTTTTCCAGGTCGAGTAAGGCCACGCCGGCCCGGTAGACCCGATCCTCGGAAACGCCGTGATAGATGAGAAGCCAGCCCGCCTCCGTTTTCACCGGCGGAGGCCCGGCGCCAATTTTGCGGCGTTCCCAGGAAAATTGAGGCCGCAACAGGGTGTACGATTCCACGTCTTGGAGATAGGTGCGCCAGTATCCCCAATTGGGATGACGCAAGTCCTCAGGCCGGGGCAGGTACGCTATCTGGATGTTGGGGGCGATACGGTGCAAGAGAGCCACCCGACCGCCAATGTATTCAGGGAAAATGACTGCATCTTTGTCTTGGGCATCCGGAATGAGGACTCCATGCTTGGTGAATGTTCGCAAGTCATGGGAGGAGGCGATCCCCACCCGGTCCCCTTGACCGGAGAAAGCCGGGGCTGAAAGGGCCGTATATGTCACCCACCATGTTGGCTTTCCGTTCACATCCAGGCGGGTGAGTCGCGGGTCTTCACATCCCCACTTATCCACCGGAGTATCCGGCCGGATGACCGGTTCTGGCAGGCGTTGAAAGTGGACTCCGTCCTCGCTAAGGGCCAGGCCAATACTGGAGATATAGTTGATATAGCCGTATCCCGCCGGGTTGGGCGCATAATCGGCCCCAATGGCACGGTAAAGCATGTAAACGCGGCCATCGGGGCCGACGGTAACCCCACAGTTGAACACTGCCCCGGCCTCCCACAGATGTCCGGGACGAGGCTGTAGAATAGGATTTTCAGGATGGCGTTGGAGTTCCAATGAAACTCTCCACTCTTGGATATGCGGTCCAGATCGTTTTTTTTCAGATCAACGCGACCAAAGCGTCCAGGAGTGCTTTCAAGGGGGCGGTGGCCAAGCCGATGACCCGGTCAGCGCCCCCGTAATAGACGTACAGTTGCTCATGAAAGATAACCGCGCCGCAGGTGAAGACGACGTTGGGCACGTCGCCCCGTATCTCCCAGACCTCTTGGGGTTCCAGGAGGGGAGTGGGGAGGCGAGCGAGGACGCGTCGGGGATCGTCCAGATCGAGTAGGGCAGCCCCCAAGCGATAGACGCTGTGAGCGTCCACCGCGTGATAGATCAACAGCCATCCCTTCTCCGTGCGGATGGGAGGAGCGCCGGCCCCGATTTTGGCGTGTTCCCAGGTGCCTGGGCGAGGACGCATGATGATTTGATGGTCGCTCCAATGAATCAGATCGTCTGAATAAGCCAGCCAAATGTTTGGAGGACGGCGATGCATCAACACGTAGCGGCCGTCGACCCGTTCGGGGAAGAGGACATGATCTTTATTGTGCTCGTCGGGCAAAACAACGCCCATTCGTTCCCAGGAAATGAGATTGGTACTCCGGGCAAGGCAGGCGCGCGTCCCCAGGGAAGAATAGCCGGTGTAGGTCATGTAGAAGGTGCCTTCGAGGAGCGTGACCCGTGGATCCTCGACCCCGCGCGCCTCCCAGGGGTCGCGAGGGCTGAGAACAGGGGTGTCCAATCGGGACCAACGCACGCCGTCCGTACTGACGGCATAGCCGATGTGAGAGATATAGTCTACCCCCTGGGCACGGTACAACATGTGAAAAAGGCCGTTATCGTAAACGACCGCCGCGTTGAAGACGTTCAGAGACTCCCACCGATGAAGGGGCTGTGGAAGCAACACAGGATTCTGTTGGGCTCGCTGAAGCCTCATATGGGTGTACATGCCTCCTTTGAGCAATGAGGTACGTTTGGGACTGTTGAGCGTCTACCCTTTGAGGCCAAAGGTCACGAGACCTTCGACCAATTGCTTACGGAAAACAATGAACAATATGAGGATGGGAGCTGTAAGAATTGTCGCTGCAGCCATTTGCTCTCCGGGATACCCCCCATATTCTCCTTTGGTGAACACCGCCAGCAGCACAGGCAGGGTCATCAAGTTGTAGTCGCGCACGACGATCAGGTTCCACAAGAATTCGTCCCAGCGAGCCATGAATTCGAAAATGACGATGAAGGCCGTCACCGACGTCGAGAGAGGCAACATGATATGACGGATGATGGTCAGTTCACTGGCCCCATCCATGCGCGCCGCGTCGACAAAGTCCCGGGGGATAGTTTTAAAAAATTGGGTGTACAAAAAGACGGAGGTGGCGCTGGTCAGAAAACGCACGATCATCCCCCCATAGGTGTTCATCAAATGAAGGCGCAAGACCAGCAAGAAAGTAGGAATCAGGAAAAGGACACCTGGGAAGATCATCTGATAAATGATCACGTCGTGTAAGAATCGCCGCCCTGGAAATTCGAGGCGGGCCAGCGCGTATCCCATCAACGCGCTTGTAATCACGATGGAAGCAGTTTCCACGCCGGCGACCAGGAAAGAGTTGAACACGGCACGCAGAAAGGGCCGGTGCAGGGCCACACCGCCATGAAAAACCAGACGGTAGTGCTCCAGGGTGATACGCGTTGGCCAGAAGCGGGTAAAGATCTCGTCTGTAGGTTTGAAAGAGGCCAGTACCATCCACACAAAAGGCAAAAGCCAGAACAGGACCCCTGCGGTGAGCACCACGTAAATCAAAGCCACCCCGACCTGTGTCGTCCACTGCCTGCGCCGAATCACCAGTACACCTCCCGCTCAACGCCTTTGCGCACCAGGAAGGTCGCTGCATAACTAAGAGCCGCCATCGAAATAGCCAGAGCAGAACCATATCCGGCCTGCAAATCCTCGAACGTTTTCCGGTAGATCAACAACATAAATGTCTCGGTGGACCCCATGGGGCCACCGCCGGTAATCAGATAGGGCTCCGTGAAGATACCAAAGGACAAAATGGTGGCGAAGACGAAAACGACGGTGAAAGAAGGGTTCAGCAAGGGCACGGTAATTCCCCAGAAACGTCGCCAGGCGCCGGCGCCGTCCAGAGCCGCGGCTTCGTACAATTCCCGAGGGATGGAGTTCAGGCCGGCCAGGAAAATAAGCCCGTAGTACCCGACGAACTTCCAGATCACGATCATGGCAATGGAGATCAGGGCCAATTTGGGACTGGTAAACCAGGGGACCCGCACGTGAAAGAGGCGCCACACCAACGTATTCACCCACCCGTTCCCGGTCAAGAGAAGATTGAAGACCACCGAGTAAGCCACGCCCGCCATCGTATAGGAAGCCAGGAATCCCGCGATATAGAATCCCCGGAAATGGCGAATGCGTTGGAGCATCATCGCCAACCCCAGAGAAGCGATGGTCACCCCTGGGAGGAACACTATCCAAAAGCGAAACGTGACGTGCAAGGCGTTCCAAAACAGGGGGTTATGCAGGACGCGGGCAAAATTTTTCAGGCCGACGAACTTCTTGACCGGTGCAATAATGTTCCATTCCTGGAAGGAAATGACGGCTCCCCAGACAAAGGGATAAAGCCAGAAGGCAACATTGTAGATCAAATATGGTGTAACAAGTAGATATGCTATCCACGGGATTCGCCTGGGGCGCTTCCTGGTGGAAGCCGTCGGAGCTGAGGCTGCCATATCCCCTCCTCACAGTCCCCCGATTCGCCTCAAATGTCTGTTCTGTGTAGAATGCCCTGTGGGCCCCCCGAAGGGCTCGTGAGCCCTCCAGGGGGGAAGGAAAGCCGGTAGGAACATGAGCTCATGTTCCTACCGGATGTCACTGACTTAGAGCCAGGTAATCCTCGATCGCCTTAACCGCGTCTTGCATCGCTTGTTCAGGCGTCTTCGTGCCAAACCAGATTGGCTGGATCATCTCGCGCCCCATAATGCGTTGGACCTCGATTGTCTTGGAGGTCAATGCGGGCGGAATAGAATAAGGAACACCGGCCGCATACTGCTTGACCACGGGGTGCGTCTTCCAGTACTCAGCAAACGCCGCGTTGCTCATCAGGTCCTCACGCACGGGTGGCATATTGGTGGCCTGAAGCCATTCCACATCGTGCTTGACGTCACTGAAGTACCACTTAATGAACTCCCAGGCCTCCTTCTGGTGCTTGGACTGAGCGAAAATCACCATCCCCTTCGTATCGGCGAAGACATAGACGGGCTTGCCTTCGGGGTAGTCGTCAGGAACCGGCGGTAAAGCCACCTGATATTTGAAATCGGGGAACTTCTTTGCTGTAGATTTGATGGACCAAGGACCCACGACCGCACCCGCTACCGCGCCTGTGGGCAACGGATCGTGCAAGGATTCGGTGGGAGCGCACTTGTTACGGAACATGTCATTCATGAAATTCAAAACCGCCATGCCGTATTTGTTATTGAAAAGCACTTTGCCGTGCTCCACATCCAGGTAAGGCTGACCGCCA
The DNA here is from genome assembly GCA_964487375.1 of uncultured Anaerolineae bacterium. Taxonomy (GTDB): domain Bacteria; phylum Chloroflexota; class Anaerolineae; order JAADDB01; family JAADDB01; genus JAADDB01. The sequence continues at coordinate 15,762 of CAZAQA010000041.1, forward strand.
GAAGCCGCGTAGTAGAGGTTGATGAAGCCAAACCAGCGGTCCCACCAGTTTTTGTAAGAGGGGAACATGATAGCGTACCGCTCCCCAGGTTTGGCGTAAGCTTTGCAAAGGGCCTTGACCTCGCTGTAAGTGCGAGGGGCTTTACTCATTCCAGCAGCCTGCAAAGCCTTCTCTCCCCACCAAAACCGCATGGCATTGTTGTAAAGGGGCATGACATAATAGTGTCCTTTGTAGCCCCACCCTTTCTTCAGGACATTGGTCATGTGCCGTCCGGCAACGACATCCCAGAAATCGGGGAACGCTTTATCGTAGGCGACAACAGCCTTGGATTCGACCAGTTGAGCCGCAAAACCGGAGAAGATGTTGGTGCTGATGTCAGGAGCTGTCCCCGTCGCGATGGCGGCCAGAAGGACTTCTTCAGAACTGGCCCCTGCAGGGATCACCTGCCAGTTGATCTGAATACTGGGATGGGTGCTATTCCACTTGTCCACCACCCCTTTCCAAAACGCCTCCTGCTGAGGATTGGGTGCCGTCCAAAAGTTCAGTTTGACCACATGGGGAGGCGGCGTGGGAGTGACGATCTTACTGACCACTTTCGTGACCTGTACGGTCTGCTTGACCACGCGAGTGACTTCGACCGGTTTTTCCTTCTCGACAACTTTCGTAACCACGACTGTCTCTTTGACCACCTTTGGTGTAGGCGTCGCGCAGGCAGCCAGAACCACGCTGAGCAGAGCGACAACGATCAACAGCAGCCCTATACGTCTCATGGCGGCATCCTCCTTTCAATGTAGAAGGTTCACAGAAAACGGGGGGAAAGGCTCAAGCGTACGTCGTCTGTTGCTCTCAACCGAACCGTCTCTCACCTCCTTTCACGTTTCACGCGGTCAACCGGAAGATTCTCGTACGACGAGCTCCGTGAAGACTCGCATATGAAGTGGGGGCTCATCCGGGTTCTCGAGCAACGTCAAAAGCCGACGTGCGGCCAAGGCCCCCATCTCCTTACGAAACACCCGAACAGTCGTTAGAGGGGGAAGGGTGTGACGGGCCAGCTCCCCATCGTCGAAACTGGCAATGGCTATGTCCTCTGGAACGCGAATGCCTTGCTCACGCAGAGCACGCATGGCCTCCGCAGCCGTCAAGTCGTTGGCGGCAAAGATGGCCGTCGGCCGGGAAGCTTCCAACAATCGCTGAGCGGCCACATATCCGCTATACGGCTGCCGGGGAATCCCCTCCGCAATGAGGTGCTCGTCAAAAGGAAGGTCATGCTCGGCAAGTGCTTTTTTGTACCCCTCGAAACGTTCGGAGAAGCTCAAATCCCCGAACCACTCACATATAAACCCGATCTCCCTGTGCCCCAGCTCGATTAAATGGCTTACCGCCTCATACGCACCTCCCACGTTGTCAATAACGATGCTGTCCACTTTGGGCACGTGGTTGTCGACCAAAACCATGGGAACGTTCTGCAGCTTCAAAGCTACGATGGTCTCGCGAGGAATATCGCATCCGGCCAGTATCAGACCGTCAACCCGATTCTGTTGTACCATCGTGGGCGCTTTGACATCGCCTTCGGCGGCAAAAACCACATGATAGCCATGCTTGCGCGCCTCTTTGTCAGCCCCGGTCAGTACTTCTCCGTAAAAAGAATGAGGACCGAGCGTGTGGCGGGGGTGGATCAGAAAACCCAGGGTCATGGTCCGACCGGACACCAGACTGCGGGCAGCCATGTCAGGGAGGTAACCTAGCTCCCGCGCCGCCTGCAGAACCCGCGCCCGGGTCTCATCACTGATTCCAGGCCGATCGTTGAGGACACGAGAGACCGTCGAGGCAGAGACCCCGGCTTTGCGAGCCACATCATGAATCGTCGCTGGCATGGAAAATTCCTCGCAATCGATTGCAATATCTTTGCACAGCCATTATAGCAAAAGGCATCCCCTATGTCAATGAAAATCTCGTAGAAATTGACCGTCTCCCTCCCCAATTTCTCAGTCGTCTGGCTCCGTAGCGCAGCCAGTGGCCCGTGCCCTGCCCCGACCACCAGATTCGCCTCAGGTCCGGGGCTACGCTATAATCCAGGAAATTCCGGTCGGTCGAGAGGTGTCATGTCCCGCGTCGACGTTCGAGAGCCCATCATCGAGGTGCGGCAGGCCACCGTATACCGTGGCACCACACGGGCCCTGGACGAAATCAGCCTGACGATCCGCCAGGAATGCCACACGGCCATTTTGGGCCCCAATGGCGCCGGCAAGTCCACATTTCTGCGCCTTATCACCCGGGAGGTGTACCCTGTGCAACGCCCGGGGAGTTACGTGCGCCTGTTCGGCCGCGAGCGTTGGAATGTCTGGGACCTTCGCTCCCGCCTCGGCATGGTCTCCCACGAACTCCACAATCATTACCCTCAGCACGTTCGGGGGGAAGAGGTTATTCTCTCCGGTTTCTACGCCAGTGTGGGCACCTGGCCATCCCAATCCTTTCGTCCCGAGCAACGGGAACGGGCCCGACATCTCATGGAGGCGCTCGACATCCTCCACCTGGCCTCACGCTCCCTGGGCGAGATGTCCGCGGGGGAACAGCGGCGTTTCCTGCTGGCTCGCGCCCTGGTCCACAACCCCGATGTCCTCGTCCTGGACGAGCCGACCAACGGCCTCGACCTGCCGGGTCGCCTGTACGTGATGGACGCAGTACGCCGGCTGCTCAGGAAGGGCAGGACGTTGCTCCTGGTGACCCACCGTCTGGAGGAGATCCCGCCCGAAGTGGATTACATCGTGCTCCTGAAGCGGGGACGCGTACTGGCAGAAGGACGAAAAGCAGAGGTTCTCAACGACCGGTGGCTGAGTGAGCTCTTCGGCCTTCCTTTGCACGTGATATACCACAACGGCTACTACCAGGTTTTACCTGAGGGTCGGGAGTAGGACGCCAGGAGCAGGAGGGACACTTCACATTCCGCGCCGGATCCCGGTCACACACAGGGAAGGCGAATCACCCCCGGGACGATTCGCCTTTTCGGGAACCACGTTCTCCCTCTTCCAGCCTACTTGACGGGCTTCTTCGTTTTCGGATCCAGGAACGGCGGGGTGTTCACCGCCGGGTCCTTCAAGGACGTCAGATAGGCAACCAGAGCATCCAATTCGCGTTTGCTGAGTTGTTTCCCGTAAGTCGAGGGCATGATGTGACTCTTGTGTTCCGTCTCAAACCCCTTGGCCATGTAAGCCGCGGGATCCACGATTTTCTTCCGAATCATCTGGGCCGATGCCACATTGCCGACGTTTCCCAGCACCGGCCCGACGGTCGTGGCGCCGGAGATGTTATGACAACCGCTGCACCCAGCCGACACGAACACCTTCTTTCCCTGGGCCACCAGATCGGCCGATGTTCCGATCGAAGAGGTTGCTGGTTGAGAAGACGAGGGGGCTGCAGCATGAATTACCCGGGTCTCCACCACCTGAGTCGTCATCGGCGGCAAGGCCCCACCGAAGTCCAGAGCCAGGAAAATAATCGATACCGCCACCAGGGCCAGAAAGACGGCCTCCACCGTACGTCGCGACATGCTTACTCCTCCTCCATTCGTCTGGGGAGAGATGGAGTGGTCCAACTCTCCGAGGGGAATCGCGAGGCCGTCTCCACGACGGCCTCGACGTTCTCACGTTCCGTGCTCAGGGGCCTGTCCGGGCTTAGAACTTGTTATAGGCGGCAAATGACAGGTTTGCAGCCACTTCTTCCATCCGGCCGACCTTGCGGATCCCCGCGCGAGTTCCTTTGTACCAGGGAATATTGGTCTTCGGATCCACATAGGGCGTCGTCAGACTGTCCAGGCGGCCTTTGGTATGGGCAAACACCATAAACAGCTCTCCCGGACGGACCGTTCCGATGACTTGAGCCATCGCCATCACACTGCCATAGGGATTGAACAACTGAACCAGATCCCCATTTTCAATGCCTTCCCGCTTGGCATCTTCAGCGCTGATCTCCAAACGTGGAATAGGCATGCGCTCTAACGCATAGGCCTTGCGCGTGTCGTCGTACATGGTCTGCCAGAGGCGGGAGACACGACCGTTGTTCACCCAGTACGGATACTTGGGATCGTTCACCAGTTTCTGTACGATGTCAGGATAGCCGGGCCAGGCCGCGGGAATGAATCGAGCCTTCCCATCCGGTGTGCCGAACTTGCCATCACTGTGCAGGCGCACCGTTCCCACGGGCAGGCCATTCTCTATTTTGACCACAGGCAGTTGCACGCCTTTCGTCCCTAACTTGCGCAACATGTCATACGTGACTCCCTTATAGTCGCCATTCCCTCGTTGGGAGTCGCGAAACACATCTTCACTGGTCTTCCAATCAAAACCGGAGAACCGCTTGACCATCGCTGCATTATTCTCCGCCTGATAGAAGCGCTTGATTGTGTTGGCCATCATGGCCATGACTTTCCAATCCGGATAGGCCTCGCCAGGGGGGTCCATGAACTTCTCATAAATACGGAGTCGACGTTCACCGTTCATTGAGGTCAAGGTTGTTTCGCCCCATTGGGCCGCGGGGAAGACGACATGAGCGTAGCGCATGGTCGCAATGGGATAGATATTGAGGACGATGACGAAGAGGCCATTTTTCTTCTCCAGGGCATCCATAACGGCAGCAACTCGCTCTGTCACCGGCGCGCCCGCCGTACGATCGAGGGCGTCCTTCACCGGTTGCGAACGCTTTTCCAGCGTGGCACGCATTTCCTGCGAGTCCAGGGTCGTCGTGGCCGGATCACATCCTCCCACCCAGAAGACCTTGAAATCACCATTTTTCAGGTGCTTATCCACATAGATACCGGGGCGCTTGCCCGGATACGGCGGACGACTGTATCCTTCCTGGTGTCCACCCAGACGAGAGCACCCCGTGCCCGGCCGACCGATGTTATGGGTAAGCAAGGCCAGGTCGGCATAAGCTGCGATGTTCTCGTAGTTCTTCATTCCCCAGATGATGCCCTTCTCGTAATGGAGGAGAGTGCGACGCTTGAAGCTGCCCTTCTTGGGTTTGGCCATCCAGGCCGCAGCTTTTTGGATGTCTGCCTTGCTGATGCCTGTAATTTTCTGGGCCTGAGCCAGGAAATCGCCCATGCTCGTCTTGCCCACTTCCAGGGTATCATGCAAATAGGCGCTGAAGCTCGTTTTGTCGCAGTGTTGGCTGATGAAATCCTGGGCGTGCCAGCCGTTCTCGTAGATGACCCGGGCAATGGCGTTGAAGAGGGCAATATCCGATCCCATCCGCAATTGCAAGTGCAGGACATTTTCCTTGCCCGCGGCCCGTTCTGCCGCGCCCACGGTGGGCGTACGCCGCGGGTCGATGATGATCATCTTTGCCGCCTCGACGGGCTCCTTATTACCGAACTCCTTGTGTTTCAGGTCCAGTGTTTTGCCCGAAAGGTTGGGCATCATGTGCTCCAGGAAGTAAATCGTCTGCGTCTCGAACGAGTTGGCGCCGGTCAGCACGATGGTGTCTGCCAGTTCCGCATCGACATAACCGTTCGTCAAGGCCCCGAACCCAGCATCACCGGTGGCGAAGTGCTCCGAATTGTACGCAGGCCGATTATGGATGGAGCAGGATTCGGTTTGGACGGCTTCGAAGAAGAAACGCCCCACTGCCCAGTTGTTCTCGAAACCACCTCCCCCGCCACCGTGATCGTAAAACTTCATCGCCACTTGATTCTGACCCCACCTGTCCATCACTTCCTTGATCACCCGGCCCGCCAGCGCCAGAGCCTCATCCCAGGTGGTCTGCAGCCAGTCATTTCCCAGGTAGATCAGGGGATAGGCCAACCGATCTTGGGTCGGCCCCGAGGCCGTGTAGATCACATCGCCATGGGTGCCCCCGCGCACGGAGTGGTTGCCTCGATTCACCGGACATTCGGGGTCAGGCCAGATAACGACATTGTACTGCTTGCCGTCCTTGTCGGTGACCACATTGTGCATGGCCGGAGAATACCACTTGCTGGTCAGGGGTCCCTGCTGCCGGCTCAGATCCACCCCGAAAACGTTGTCACCGGCCGAGGGGCCTCCATCTTCGCCCAGCGGCCATTTAAAGACCTTGTACCCACAGCCCACAATGCAGTAGGAGCACACCGTCACGAACGTCTGAGCATCTTTGGGCGGAATGGGAAGTCTATCCTCTGCATGATGAATGCGCCCACTCATCGTTCTCCTCCTTGGTTATCTGTTATCCATGGTCCTCCATAGGTCATTGAACCGATCGTTGACCTCGCGGGTTACGCTTGTTGGGTGCTGAGGACGTTGCTCAGGCGGCCGTAGATAAGGCCGCGCACGCCGACCGCGTAGATATCCCCAGATCCTTCGTCATACTCGAGGACAATTTCCGGCAAATTATCCGTACCGTGGCCAATGACCATCATCCCACCGACTGAAAGGTCAAATGTGGAGTAATGGCACCCACACGTCAAGGTCCCTCGCTTGGGGTCAAAATCGGAAAGGGGACACCCCATATGAGTGCACATCTGACTGTAGGCCACGATGTCCTGATCCGGCCCTACACCGCCCACCGGCCGACCGAATTTGACGATCACAATGGGCGATTGAGGATCGGGATAGGTGGCTGTGACCAGTTTGCCCGGCTTCAGATCTTTGGCGTTGGCCACCTTGACCCGTGGGTAAGGCAGCGACGTTCGAAAGACGACCTTGGCCGGAGCAGGCTTTTGCTCCTGGGCGGGGGGAGTAACCATAACCTCTTTGGTCACCTCCCGGACAACCTCGCGCACCGGGGCCGTCCGGGCAAGTCCCCGCATTCCGGCCGCGCCGATAGCGGCGCCTCCCACCGCGGCGCTACCAAGGCGTAGGAACTCGCGGCGACTCATCTTGTCTACACTCTTCTCCTGACTCATCGCTTCCTCCTGTCAGAGTTGGGGTTCACAATCGGGTGAGGCCATCGAAGTGCGCGTGACTCTCTTTCACCCCCGAGAAACACCTGCATTTTCGCGGGTCTCCTTTTTGTTCCTCTTTTCGTCGTAGCCAGCAGCCTCACAATGTCCATGTACACCGGTGCCTTCCATTATGAAGGCTGGAAAAAGGCAAAACAAGATCCTTTTGTATATGAATGGATTGCCAAGGGGATATAATCGTGAGGAAATGAGGGAATAATGAGGGAATAAGGAAGGTTCACTCTTTCGACGACAGCACCCTGCGCGCGGACCCCGCCTACCTGCGCCTCATCGGTGAACTGCACGCCTTCTTCGACACCCAGCCCCCTTCCCTGCCTACACCTTCAACGGCCCAGACCTCTCCTGGCACCCGCGCGTGGGCATCTACTTAGAAGACCACTACTACGACCGCACTGACGCCGCGGTCGTCTTCAAGCGCGTGGACCGGGAGACGGGCGACGTGCGCTACATCTACCACGGCAACGACGGCACCTCTATGCCCTGGAACGACACCGCACAACTGGACTTCCTCAAGCCCGAGGTGCGGGAGGCCGTCATCCAGACCATCATCCGCGTGGCCAAGCGCTTCCCCATCATCCGCTTCGACGCGGCCATGGTCCTGACCAAGATGCACTTCCAGCGGCTGTGGTACCCCGAGCCGGGCACCGGCGGCGCCATCCCCTCCCGCGCGGAGCACGGCATGACGAAGGAGGAATTCGACCGCCACATGCCCCGCGAGTTCTGGCGGGAAGTCGTGGACCGCGTGGCCCAGGAAGCGCCCGACACGTTGCTCCTGGCTCGAGAGCACGTCAGCGGCCTGGAGGTCATCCACAACACGCGGGATCTGCACGAGCGGGGGTGGTACGTGGAGTTAGGCGCGTACAAGACTCAGGTGTTCCTGGACTTCCGCATTGTGTACGACACGGACGTCACGTGGCGCGCGGTGTACGAGCGCCTGGCCGGCCGCGGCGTGTCGGACATCGCGGCCGAGCACGCGCGCGTGCGGGAAGATATGGTCGCGGCCGCGCTGGAGGACCTCATCCGTTTTCTGGACACGGTGCCCTTCGAGGAGATTCCCACGGCGCTCACCCCCGCGCGCGTGCCGCCTCTTGTGAGGAATGCCGCGTTCCTGGCCGCCCTGCGCGAGGCGTTTGGCACGCTGGTGGGTCAATTACAGGACCTGCGCCGCGCGTCCAAGGCGGAACCGCGGGCCTTGGAGGAGGCGCTGGCGTACCTTCTTGACACCCCCGCCTTCGGGCGCTGGCTGCGCGCGAGGCTGGTGAAGGGGGCGTGGGAGAAGACCACAGGCGCAACAAGGTAGTGCGGGCATGTCCTTGTTGACCATGGACGATGGACAATAGCCATCGTCCATCGTCGCTGCAACAGTGACACCACTAGCAATAAGCGTTCTCTATGCTTAACCAGCGAGCGTTTTCCTAAGCGTACGATATCGGCATCTGCTACTTCATTAGGACCTTCAAATTGTTCGAAGTAAGAACGAACAACCTACCGGCGCAATTGCGTTTCCATGCGGATGGGTCGCAACGACGTCGCGATACGGCGTATCGCATCCTCATCTTCATAGCCGAAGATTCTAATGCGCAGTTGTCCTTCCTGCCATTCCAAAGCATACCAGGTGACCAAACCAAAAAGATGGGTTTCATGAGAAATTGCTGCTTCATGCCCTCGAACGGTGGTTCTCCGAACGTTCTTCCCGCCTATTTGCCATGGCCATCCTTGTGGGCTAAACTGCTCAGTAACGGAGAGATCTTTGGACCATAGCGGGCTTTCCAGTCGGTATTTCAGGATCACTGTATCACGTTCTTTGCTTATCTGAGCCTGAACGAATGTATAGCCATCGGGCACCTTCGTGGGAACGAGAATGGAGAATTTCACCCGCCGTTGTGCCTCCTCTACAGTGTCCACATAGTCCCAATCAGAAGCAGGAAAGGCTATTTGCGTCAAGTCCGTCACTCGCTTCGCGTCGGGAGGTATATCTATGGAAAACAGAGTATCAGGTAAAGCCATATCGTATTCCAACTTGCGCAAACGCCATGCGAAACGCCCCCCCTCCCCCAAATCTCCCTCCAGAGCAATGACTGTCCAGTCTTGCACATCCACCCAAACGGTGAACGCTCCGACACCGCCAGTTTTCTCCCCGTCGACCTTAGGGGTAGCCCGCAGTTTGTAGACATTCCGCCCGGCCATCTGTTCCTGGCCCAAGTAGGAGAAGTTCATCGTGTTCAGCAGCGTGGTGAGAAAATTAGACAAATCGAGGATCGTCTGGTGTGGCGTAAAAGAGAGTTGGCCCCTTTCTCGCTCCAGGTACAGATTTGTGTTCGGGTTGTATACCCACACCTTATTCCCCCTGGCCACCGTGATCTGCCCTACGATCTCCTTCGGACCTGCCTTGTACTCGACGCGCATAGCATCGGGCGGCCTTATCCATTGTTCCAGGACCAGGTGCTCTTGGTAGCCGGCGCGAGAGACATTCATGTCGATAATGGCGTGCATGCTGCGCGGTTGCTCTTGGGCTTGCCGTAAGTGAGCGACGATCTCATCATGGGATACGGGAGGAGAGGAACTACAAGCAGACAGGACGTTCATGGCCAATAAGACGAGTCCCATGGACAATAACGTTCTAAGCCTGTTCATGTGTAACCTCCATCCCCCTTGTCCATGCCGTCGATGCACACCGGCTTCGAGAGAGGAGAGGGCGTTTTCATGAAGCAGCAAAGCCACCCCACGAAAACGCCTTTCTCCCTTCCATAATGTACACCCGTAGTTGTATCGGGGAGTCTATCTACGTAAGTCCTGTGTTGAAACACGGTTAGCAGCTACAACGGGTACCATGAGCCGTGCATACACAGAAGTGTCCTCCCCCAATTCGCACGTTAACCGGTCCAATACTAACGCCTGGGTAAAGACAACTGCAGTCGCAACTTGTGCTGCAGCAGCCCCAGCAATACTGATTGGAACACGGCCCCTGAACTGCTCCAGAAGCACTGTTGCAGGCACCAGTTCGCGTCCAGCCGATCGAAGTATGACTGATAGTGGAACCTTGGCAGCATGTATCTTCTAAGCGAGTACTATTGCGAATGCGAACATAAGTGCCCATTTTGATCACCTCTATCGGATCCAGGGGGAAAACATCTTCGCCTATTGCCGCCATTGTAGACACAATGTTACCATGTTCACGTAAGAATGTCCAGTCCTTTTTATCGACAGCTTTCCATATTTTCTCATTGTCATCAAATACAAAATGCGCATCGTTGTGCGATGAATCTCTCATTATTATCTTTAATTGCCTTATGTCCCAAGTAAGCGATACAGCCTCATGCCCTTGTTTTATGAAGCCTAGTATGCGGTCCTGACTATCCAGCCGGGCTATTCTGACATATCCACTCTCATGTGCATCCTCACGATAATATCGCAGTTCCACATTATTCTCATCTTGTTGCATAATCTCATACTTTCGAATGCCCATAGCCCACGCCACCGGGCCTAGCCTACGTGGGGCCCCTTCTTTCGACATAGCTCTGTCTTTGTTTGCAGGCAGGATTTTACTAGTCCATATCGGAGAAACCCCAAACATAACGGAAACCGCTGTCAAGCTTCCTACTTGCTTTAGGAAAGAGCGCCTTTCCATATTCAGGTTAGATGAAGTGGCCACATGTTCTCGCACAATCTTTCCTATCTTCCAGGCCCTCCTCAGCCCCAACCCTCTCACCATCCTCACCCGCATCCCCAGG
>CAZAQA010000042.1:0-24866 GCA_964487375.1 uncultured Anaerolineae bacterium
GGGGGGGCGGGGGTGCGGAGGGAGGGGGGGGCCGGGAGGGAGGGCGGGAGGCGGTGGTGGGGGGGGGAGAGGGGGGTCGGGTGGCGGGGCGTGTTTGGGGGTGGGGGGGGGGTGGGTGTGGGGGGGGGGGGGGTAGTCGTGGGGGGAATCGGGGTTGCCGTTGGGGGGAGAGGGGTGTTCGTAGCAGCAACCGGAGTCGACGTTGCTACGGCCGTGGGGGATTTTACGCCGGCCGGTTCGACCGGAAAGGGCGTCGCCGTTGCGATAATCAGTTGGGGCCGCGTCGCCAGCGGGGTCGGTGTAGCCGGGACGCGGTGGACCGGTGTCGGGGTTTTCGTGGGCGTCGGCGTGGGAGAGGGCGCTGCCGCGCATCCGGTCATCCACGCGGCCAGAATCGTCAAAGCCAAAAGAGAGAACCAACGTCGCATCTTGGAAACCTCCAAACAGCCCAGATGTCGGGCATCATTCGTCATAGAGAGGCCGCAGGTCGAGCGCTATGCACATTGTTGCCCCGACCTGCGGCTCAACGATAAGCGTCAGCCGCCGCGAAGCGAGCGAAGCGGTCGGCTGCAATCTCCCAATACGGCGGGCCGTCTTGTTGCTCAGATGAAACAGGGTCCTGCTCGTGCTGTTTCTTAGAAATCCCTTTTGGCAGGTGACGGCTCTGCCATTCCGTCCCTGTGAAACAGGCGCACATACGCGATCTATGATATACTCCTCACGGGATGAACCCATGAAGCCCGAACGCTCGCATTGGTGGCGTTGTGTGCCCCGTTTAGAAATCTGGGCCGCGGCTCGGACGATTCCTTCATTGGTGGCACGGGTTGGCGAGACCCGGTGACCCCGCTCAGTAACGTGTCGATTTCGAGTGAGCCGTATGGTTCATCCCATGGTTGACGTGGTGACGACATTCGCCCTTCTTCTTCCCTGTTCGTAAGGGGTTCCTGCTTCCGGGAGTTTTCTGCTGCCCTGAATCCGGTTTCCGGCCCCAAAACGACCTCTTTCACTGTTTCTCAGTACGCGATGTCAGGCATCCTCATCCAAGTATCCCTGAGCTTTCGTTTCCATCACAAATCTCATCTGCTTCGCAACGGATCCAAATTCGTGGATACTCAAGCTTTCTCCTCGTTCCATACGCTTTACCGCATCGGCAATGTCCTGCAGATCCCATCCTTCTGTAAAACGAATTGCAGAAAGCGAAGCATAATCCCTGTTAATCTCTATGCTAAGCCAATGTCGTTGAAGGTCTTCAGCAACGTATCCTGTGGTGTTCGAGCCCGAAAAAATGTCCACAACCATATCCCCAGGTTGTGTCAAGAATTTAATGAAGAACCGCGGCAGCTCTAGGGGGAAACGAGCAGGGTGTCTTTGCTTCCCTAGAGCCTTGCAAGTACGCTGGTAATGTGAATTGCTAACAGTGTTGGGGATCACCAATAGGTTAGGAGGAATTGCACCACCCCTATCATTTGCAAACGCTTCTCCAATATCATGCCCAGAGGGTCTTTGCTTTGGTCTATAGAACCGCTGGGGATCTTCCAGTAGCTTCTTCATTCGCTCTGAATATGGTACCAGCACTTCTCTCACGTCTGCTTTCGGGAAGTCTTCTTTCGCCAACCACCATATAGTGTTCACAGCGTCTTTTACTCGAATCTTGCGCTTGTTCACCCATTCAATAGGAGAAGGAAGTTTAGAAGGATTGTACCAGAAGAATTCCTCAGCAAGTTTATATCCAAGGGTATCACAAAATTCTATAAGCACGCGATAATTGTAGAGTGATCGTACTGGCCTGCCGCGCTGGTAAGCACCCCCTAGATCGAGCACAAAGCTTCCTGTGGACTTTAATATTCGCAGGGATTCTCGCCCAAATTCTAATAACCAGTCCACATAGGCTTCCTGTGCTTCGTTCCCATAACTCTTCTGCCGCAGAAGAGCGAAGGGAGGACTGGTAACAATAAGATCCACAGACTCAGGTGGAAGTAACCTCAAAACGGCTCTGCTATCAGCGCATAATTGTATCCCGAGTTCTGTTGTGTAGACAACCATATCTGACGGAAATTCGAATAACATTTCAGCACCTCATAAGATTACAGCGCGGACAATGATCTATCTGCTTGGCTCAGGTCGGAGTTCCCAATTCTGAGCAATCCAGCTCTCTGCAAAAGCCCACAATACTGTTATAGCATAATGGGCCTCGGGTCTTGAGCCCTGGAGTTCTGCTACAGCCGCAGCAATGTATTCCCGTCCATTCAAATGACCCAGCAGCCAGACTGGCCAAACGCGGTCAGGAACCTCTCTCACTTCTCCAATTATCTTCTGCACGACATCCGGCGGCACCAGAGCTTGACGCCGGATGGCCTCAGCCGCTCCAGCAGCGATGTCGTCGTCATCATCAAGTACGCCAGCAATGAGGTGCTGCAAAGCGCGATCTCCGAGTTCAGCAACGGCCTCCAAGGCCTCCTCACGGATGTTTTGATCAATATCAGAGAATGCCTGGACAAGTCTCTCGACAGCTCTATCAGTGGAGATTCTGCCCAATGCCCAAGCTGCTGCACTCCGCAAATAGAAGGGAGCACCATTCTGATCGAGAATTGCTGCTAGAATTTCAACAGCCTCAGGAGTAGCCGTTTCTGCCAAAGCCACCACTGCCTCCAATCTTATTTGCCCATCGCTCGCTTTCAGATACGGGCCGAATAGATCTTGAGCAGATTCACCACAAACGCGAGAGAGGTAGACTGCTCCCTCAAGTTTAACGTAAATATCCTCCTCAGGATGGGAAATGACTTCTAGGACAAGATCAGCGAATTGAGGGATGGAGCGGAGTCTAGCGAGCTTGATGCCAGTAAAGCGTTGAGTCCGCTCCGGTGATTTGAGCAAAAACTGCATGCGATCAAATGATAACGAACGTGGACATTGCAAAGCATCATCGTAAAGCGGCTGCACAAAACTTGCAATAACCTGGTTCTTCTCTACGGTACTCCCTTCTTCCACCATAACAGGCAGCCCTTGCAAATTCCGCCAAGTATAAACATGACCATCCGACTCGCGTCGAATAGTTATTCTCTCCCCCGTTATGGCCTCAACCACACCACGACGTGTTGAAAAAATCGCCTTCCAAGAGATGGAAGTTTCGCTCCCCTCGGTAACACCCTTTGTTGAAGAACGTGTATGTGCAACTTTGCGGAAGTCCCCCACACGAAAGTAGTTAATGCACCCTTCAACTTCCCATCGAATCCGCTCTCGACTATGCCAGTACGACTCTTGGCTCCTCAGTTTGCCACTACTCCAGCTCGTTTCATCGGCGGGCTTACAGATTGGAAATGCTATGACGTCTGCGTCAACCATACCGTAATCCCAGGCTCGCTCGGCATCTGTGTAGCTGTGAGACATAGAGAGAGCCGGTGTGGTTTTTGCTCGACTCTCAACTCGAAGACCGCAGTCAATGCACACGAGGTCAGGGATACGCACACGCTTACGCTTTACGTCCTTCCAAATCTTGGTATCAGTGGAACCGTTTTCTAGCTCATGCATTCTGTGCCCACGACGAACGAGATCGTCACATACCGCGCGCACACCCACTGCACCGATAACGATCTTTCTGAAGAAACTAGCGTCTGGTTTCAGAGAAAGTCTTGGCATTCTAGCTCCCAGAAGAATTCTCAGTCACATTAACTAAGCCCATAGGAGAGACCTTGATTTACGCCGAGGACGGACGCCCAACCAGGAGACCTGGGTCGTATCCCTTTTACGATCAACAACTGCCGTTTTCGCGGCAGGCTTTAAGGGCATTGTACGTGGGCAACGGGCTCCAATCCGAGGCGACGATGCCCCACTGAGCCTGCTCAGAGCCGGGGGCGACCACGCGGAAGTTCAGGTTCCACAGGAACGCCACACCGACCCATCCCCAATTCTTCATCATCTGGTACGCCCGCACGGTGAATCGAGCCTGCTCGTCCGGCGTGTTGTCCGCAGCGTATTCGTAGTTCTTCACCGGCGTGGGGCTGGTTGCCCAACCGAACTCCGTGGGCCAGATGCGTTTGGCCGCGTCCCCGTACTTCACCATGATACGACGGTATCCCTCCATGGTCTGCCGGAAGGACCAGGAGTGATGCGGGTTGTTGCAGGGACCGCGGAAGATCTGGACGTTCGGGTTGCAGCCGGTGGCATCGGGAGGCACATTGAAGCCACTGGGATGGGCACCGATGGCGTCGGAGTATTGCTTGAGGCCGTGTTGGTACATGGCCTCGAGATAGGCAAAATCATCCATGGCCCAGGGGGCCGGCGCGCCCGTGGGCGTCAGGGCTCCGCTGACGACAATCATGCTCGGGCAAACCTGTTTGATGCGCGTGTAGGCGGCCTTCAGCAATTTCATGTACCGAACCGGGTCGATGGTCTCATGTCCCCACTCGTACCACAGGTTTTGCTCGTTCCACACTTCGATGGCTTTCATGCGCGTGCCGCAGTAATGCTTGGCCACCGCGCCTACGAAGTCGGCATAATCCTGCGGGTTGGCCGGTGGGCCTTCCACACTGAAGTCTGTGTTCCCGGGGCGGGCCCAGTGAGGGGCCTTGACGATACTGAAGAGGACATTGATGCCCTTCTGGTTCGCCGTATTGACGATCATGTCCATCATGCCCCAATCGATGTTCCCCTTGGAAGGCTCGAAGCGGAACCACTCGATCTGCTGCTTGACCCAGTGAAAGTGCATTCCCTTGATCATGTCCATAACTTTGGACGTCATCCCCGGGCTGTCCATGTGCGCCTGCACGCCGTAGTCGAAGAACCCGGGCAGCCGCCCTCGCGCCGCAATCACACGTCGATGTTTAGGCTCCGGCGGAATGTTTTTCGCCACCTGGATGTTCTCCACCGGGCCGATGATTTGGATCAGCTTGCCGAAAAGCCAGCCGATTTTGCCGTTCGACAACCGCACCTGCCACCAGGTACCGGCCTTGTTCTTGCCGATGATTGTAAAACGGTCCCCCGTCTTAGCCTGCCCCAAAACGTTGTAGTTGGTACTCGGTCCACCTCGGATGTTCACCGTGCGGCCGACCTGGGCCACCGCGTTCATGGGCGTCGGCGTCGCCGTCGGTGTGGGCGTGGCGGAAGGCACGGGCGTGGACGTCGGCGTCGGTGTGGCCACCACGAAGGAGACTTCCTGGCCTTTGCTCAACGTGCGGTCTCCTTGCCGCAATGAGGCTCGGATACTTACCTTCCCCCGGGCAGGCGCCTTAACGGTGATGGCTTTGGGGCCCACCGGACTTTGCCCCTGGGCCAGTACATGTCCCTGAGCGTCGACGGCCACCCAGCTCACCAGGTAGTCAGTCGGGGCAACACTCACTTTGCCCGAAGTCTGATAGGCTCGTAGAACGTCCCAAATAGCCGGATCGGCATCTCCTGAAAGAAGATGCTGGGTGGTCACCCCGGCCACATGGTACTTGTCTGTCAATTCCAACTTGTGAGCCAGGCTGGCCGCGTTCTCGATCCAGACAGTCCGCTCCTTCCCCTGTTTGTCCAGGTAGGTGTACCAGTACTGGAAAAGATCCTTGTCGAACTGGAGCGGGCTGACCGGCCGACGAGTGGACACATGCACGGCAACATTCTCGCCCGGCCGGACCACCCCACCTTGCGCCTTGAGCTGGGTCGAGATGGGAGCCAGGGCCTGGCTGTAGGATTTGAGAATGAGGTAAGTTCCGGCTACTTCCACACTACGTGCGGGGAGGATCACCTCGATCTTGTTGCGGTTGATTTCACCCACGGCCCAGCGCATGACTTGGTCGAACGCGCCTCCCGGGTGGTAAGCCGTAGGATTCACCGGTGCCGGCACGCGCACGATATCCACGACACGGCCCAACTGGCGCCAGTCATAACCGGCCGTCAACCAGACACCCTGAGCAATCTGGCGTGGGGGATCCACGCGCACACTGAGGAGTTTGCCTTGGGCGTGCAGTTCCCCGGCCAGACGGGTGATGAAACTCGTGAACTGGGCGCGTTCCAAGGGATCCACACCGCGGTAATCGATGTCCACCCCGGCATAGTTGTTCTTGGTCACCGTATCCACGATGGCAGCGATATTGTTGTCCTGCCATTTGCGGTTGGCCAGCAAATTCCATATCAGGTCGGTCCGGACGACGCCCCCCTCGTAGTCGCGAATGGTGGGCATAATCTGATAAGCGACACCGTTATCGGGCTTGGGAACCGTGATGCTTCCCTTCAAATAGCCCTCGCTGTCCAGGACAAAGCCCACCGGGTGGATGGCCGCCACCGCGTCGGCTCCGGCCTTGGGGAGCAGCATGCGATTGGGCACATCCGTCGTGGCTTCCTTGGGGCCGGGGGCCGTCTGCATGAGCATGAAGTTATGGGGTACCTGGGTGAGTACGGCCTCCACCCGATCATCCTGGGCCACACGATGGCTGGGCAGCCACACCCACTGTTTCTTCGTTGCATTCCAGGTGTAGAGATCGAGTGTCTCATAGGGTTCAGAATCGTTGGGCGTGGGGATGCTGATGTAGACAGCCTGAGGAAGGCTTCCTGCCAGGTTCAGGATGTAGAAAGGGCTTTTGGGGGTCAACCCCAAGGAGCCGACGGCCTGGGCGGCTTCCTTCAAGCTGGCATCCGTGTGGCCGGCGACAAAGTCCCGCATGGGGATGGAGACCAGTCTGGCCTTAAGAGGGCCGGTCAGCGAGGCCTCAGGGAAAGTCACCTGCGTGCCGTCAGGGTCCCGGACGTCCCCGCGTACCGGCGTGATGTCCGTATATCCCCGATAGCGAATGCGGTCGATGATGGAAATGGGGGGGAGGAGCAGGGCCGCAATCAGAGCCAAACCGATGAGCAGGTTGAGGATGAGGGTGAAGGTTCGGTTTGAGCCTCGAGCGGCCGGTTGTACGTGCGTCCTTTGCATTGCTTTCACTCTCCTTCAATGCTATCTGTTCCGCGGCTCTCTGCGCCGCGCCGAATGACCGCTTCGACGCGCCTCAGCGCGGGCGATTCTAGCACAGGCGCGAGCGGTGAGCAAACGACTTACGTGTCTATGTGTGCAGAACCTTCTCCGCCGCGGAGCGGTACCCGTAACTCATGCGCAATGTGTTCCAGGCGGCGCCCACACGTCCGTACCGATCCAGCAAAATGAGTCCGGCCGAACCGTGGATGCGCTGGGTCAGGTAAGCAACGGCTGCCTCGGCCGCGTCCTGGGGTGGGCGATCTCCCCCTAAACCATCGACGGCCCGGAAGGCCAACAATGCCCGCGCGATCGTCTCCCCAACGCCTGTCGTGGAACACCCGCCCAATGTTTCGTCCGCGTAGAAGCCACAGCCGACCAGCGGAGAATCCCCCACGCGGCCGGGCAGTTTCCCCATCATGCCGCCTGTGGACGTGGCGGCAACGATGTGGCCTTTCTCATCCATGGCTACCGCGCCTACTGTATCCCCTGCCTCCGGCTGCGGGGAAGACGCCAGGAGTTCCTGCAAACGACGACGTCTCTCCTCTGTGATCAGCAGCTCAGGGGAGACCAAAGACATCCCCCGTGTCTTGGCAAAGGCCTCGGCGCCCTCACAAGCCATCAGGATATGGGGAGAATGGGCCAGCACCTCATAAGCCAGTTGGATGGGATGGGGGACCCGCCGCACCGCGGCCACGGCCCCTACCTTCAACGTGCGTCCGTCCATGATACCGGCGTCCATCTCCACACTTCCGGCCCGGGTCAATGCGGAGCCTCGACCGGCATTGAACTGGGGCAACTCTTCCATGACTCGGACCGCGGCCAGTACCGCGTCTATGGCCTCTCCGCCCCGGGCCAGGACGGCCCAGCCGGCCTCCAGGGCCTGGTCCAATCCGGTTCGGTGCAAAGGACGAACCTCCTCGGGAATGTTCCCTGCACCGCCATGGACGACGATGATGGGCCGAACCAAAGACGTTGGTTGAGCGCTCATGGTTGTCGCATCTCCTGCTCTCGAGTTTCCTGGGGTCTATTCTTCTGGGTGACGAATAGACCGACCAAACCAGGGCCGTCCCCTCGGAATATTTCCAAGTGGGGGGACGGGTCGTTGTTACTTCTCGTTGCCCTTGCCCGGAGGATTGCCCTGCGTCACCCCGGGCGGTCGTTGTAAGAGATAGGCCATCCGTACCCGGAAAATGACCAGAAGCTGATCGTTCTTTTGCTCCTCGGCCAGTTTCGCCCCCTGTTCATATGCCTGCAGAGCGGGACGGCGATCCCCTTTGGCCTCGTACGCGCCTCCCAGATAGAGGTACGCTTCCGGGTCGTTGGGCAGCAGGGCCACCGCTTTACGCGCGTCCGCCAGCCCTTTGTCGACGTTACCGAGTTGCAAGTAGGTGGAGGCGCGCAGCTTGTAGAACGTCCCCTCGCCCGCCAAACGACGCGCGTCCTCGAACTGTTGCTGGGCTTGCCGGGAGTGCCCGCTCAATTCATAGAGTACCCCCAGTTGCACCGCATAAGTCGGGTCTTTCGGGTCCAGCTGACGCAGTTCCTTTAGCACGGGAATGGCGCGAGCGAAATCGCCGTTCGAAAGGGCCACATCGAGGGACGTCTGCAAGTCGATGATGCGGCGCAAGCGCGGGTTTCGAGGCAGCCGGCTCTGGATGAACCAGCCCAGGGCAACCAGGATGGCGCCTATTGTCAAAGAAACGGCCAGCCATCGAACCAAGCGGCGCCTGCGCTCCCGGGTCACCTCGCGATCGAGGTACCACCACCACTGTTCTGACCTTGGTGGCGATGGGCGCTCGGCGCGCGCCCGCCGAAGTCCTCCCCCCTCTCTGGCTTCACGGATAAAGAGGGCCGCTCGTGAGCGCAACTGGTTCTGGATGTTCTCAAAGCGAGTTCGCTCCGGGTGAACGTCCATGCCTGTTTGGGCCAGGTGTTCCAGAGCCTCCTGGGCTTGGTCCATGAGGGAGGGAATACGCAGAACCTCGCCGCCGGTCCCGGCCATGTTGGCGACTCGGATCTCCAACTCGGTCAACAAGGCGCGCAGGCGCTCCGCCGGCGTGTGGGGCGCACGCCCGGCACTGGCCTCGAGCAGCCGCGCCAGGCGCTCACGAGGCGAAAGGGGCTCGTGGCCCGAGATCGTCTTACTCCGGGCTGCCACTCTTGTTGCTCCACTGTTTCCCGGATTTGAGCCGAGCCGCCCGGGCCTTTTGTTTCATCTCCTGCTGAAGTTCTCCGTAGACCTTGCCAATTCCTTGCTTGATCTGTTGGGTGATCTTGGGCCGCCGGTATTTGGGGATGCCGAATCGGGGCAGCAGTTGCGGGGCCAGATCGTTGGCTGTGTCAACTTTGGAATGCCCGGCTTCCAGGTGCTCCTGGACGTGTGTGCGGATGAACATCAAATAGTCAATAATCGGATCCGCGATTTCTGGTCCTCCCACGTCTCCATGGCCCGGGACAACGACGTTGGGAGACAGAGATTTGATCAAGGCCAGACCGTCCAGCCATTCTTTGCTGGTCGCCTGGGTCATGAAGGGATGTTCTCCCCGGCTGATGAGATCGCCGGAAAAGACGACTGCAGCGTCAGGCACGTAGACGATGGAGGTCGCCGGCGTATGTCCGCCCACATGGATGATGCGAACCTCACGATCTCCCTTGTAAACCGTGAATCCATCTTCGAATGTGATTTCCGGACGCACGATGCGAATGTCCTGCAACGCGGCCTGGATCTCGGGTTGGCGCTTGAACAACTGACGGACACGGTGCTTGAAGTTGTCTCGATAGCCCCCCATATAGCGCCAGGCAATATGGTGGGCTATCACAGGGCAATCGAACCACATGTTTCCAACGATGTGCCCACGATGATGATCCGTGTTGATAATGTAGAGAAAGGGCTTGCCACCGCTGACTTCCTTGAGGAAGTCACGCCAAACCCACGCCTGTTGGGGAACCAACGGCGTGTCGATAAGCACAACGCCTTCAGCCGTCACCACAGCTCCCGCGTTGGCGCCTCGGGTTCCTCGAATCGCGTAGACCTGAGGGCCGATGGCAAAAGGGATCCCTATCTCGTGTTCGTGCTCTTTCCGACGTTTCTTCGAGCGTGATTTGTGTTCTTGAACGGCTTTATCCATGCCTTTTCCCCCCGGTCAGGATGTTTGTTCCTGTTGTAGAAGGGTCATGACCCGAGTGTGCGCGACTTTCACCACCGAGGCCACATCCTCGGGGTTGGCGACACCCCCTTCGGCCCAGTCCGGACGCCCCCCGCCGCGTCCCCCCACATCGGCCAATGCCGCCCGCAACAACGTCCCCATATGAACGGGGACGCCGGGCGAAGCGACGAAGACGAGGCGCCCTCGGGTCGCTCCTTGCCAGCCCAGGAGAACCAGGGCTCGTCCCCGGGCACGCAAGTCCCCGGCTAATTTACGCACGGCCTCTGCTTCCAGGTTGTCAATGACCCGGTCTATCAGGCGCACGCCGCCGACAAGGGGAGCCTCTTCCCACACATGGTTGGCCATTTCAGCCAGGGCCTGTTGGCGCAAGCGGCGCACTTCGCTGCTCAGGGTCCGATGTTCCTGCAGCAGCCGCTTCACACGTGGGATCAGATCCTCGTCGCCGCTGGTTAGCAGGTCGCCCAGATGGGCCAGGATCTGGCGGCGCCGAGCGTAATCAGCACGGGCGCGGCGGCCGGCCAGAAACGTCAGGCGCGTTCCCCCTTTGTATCGCTCTCGGCGCATTACCGCGAGCACGCCGATCTCCCCCGTTTGTGCCACATGGGTGCCCCCGCAAGGGACGATGTCGAAATCGACGACCTCCACCAACCGAATGGGACCGGAGACCTTCGGCGGGCGCCGCAGGGAAAGCCGGGTCAGCTCTGACTCGTCCACAAACCGGGTATGAACGGGCATGTTCTGCTCGATGATGGTATTGGTCAGAGCCTCCGCACGAGTTACATCCTCGGGTGAGAGGTCTCCCCGGTCCAGGTCGACGGTGGTGGACCGTTCTCCTAAGTGAAAGCCGACGGTCTCCGCCCCCACGACCTGAAGGAGTGCCTGGGAGAGAATGTGCTGGGCCGTGTGTTGCTGCATATGGTCGAACCTCCGCGCCCAGTCCACAGCTCCACTCACCCGCGCCCCGACCGGGAGGTCCAGAGGATGTTCCAGGAGATGCACGACCGCCCCATCCGAGATGCGGGTGCGCACGTCGACGACCCTGACCCCTTGAAGGGTCCCCTGGTCGGCCGGTTGTCCGCCTCCTTCGGGGTAAAATGCCGTTCGGTCCAGGACAACAGCAGGATGTCCCTCCCAAGTCAGGTGCTCCATCACCCGGCCCGTGAATCGGGTCATGTACGCGTCTTCATAGTACAATCGGGTCGTGCTCACCTTCCTCTCCCCGTCGGTTCGGTTCATGATGGCGATGTCGGCCCCGGCAAGATGGCCAGCTTTTCCTGCAGGCGGTCTGGGATCTGTCCGGGCATTCGCCGAGCACGAACGTAGACCTCGACATATTGCCGGGCAGAGCGACTCCAGGAGAAGTCGGTTGTCATACCTCTCACCTGGAGTTGACGCCACGTCTGCCGGTGTTTCCAGTTCTCCACGGCGCGTACCATGGCCGTGTACAGGGCCCGCGCCTCGTAGGGCCGGAAGGAGAAGCCATTTCCTTCCCCGGTTCGCGGGTCGAAATCGTGTACGGTGTCGGCCAGTCCGCCCACTTCCCGCACCACAGGAAGAGCGCCGTAGCGAAGAGCTATCATCTGGTTGAGCCCGCAGGGTTCGAAGCGGCTGGGCATCAACAGCATGTCCACGCCCCCATAAATGTAATGGGCCATTGGATTGTTGAAGGTGAGAAAGGCTTCGATATTTTGAGGATACTGCTTCGCGGCTTTCAGGATTAAATCGTGCCAGCGCTGTTCCCCTGTCCCCAGGATGACCAGTTGGGCGCCCAGATGGCGCACCACATCCTCGGCCGCGGCTACCAGCAAGTCAATCCCCTTCTGTTCGGTCAGTCGTCCAATGAAACCGAAAAGCGGGACGTTCTCATCCGTTGGAAACCCCGCTTCCCTTTGCAAAAAGCGCTTGTTGGCCAGTCGTCCTTCGAGATGTTCCACGTCGTAGCGGGTGCGCAGAAATTCGTCCGTGGCCGGATTCCAGACGTCGGTGTCGATGCCGTTCAGGATGCCGACGACCGTATCGGCGCGGTCGCGCAGCACCGGGTCCAGGCCGACGCCGAATTCGGGGGTCATGATCTCCTGGGCATAACGCGGGCTCACTGTCGTGACGATATCGGCGAAGATGATTCCCCGGCCCATGAAGTGGACGACATGATCCCAATGAGACAACTGAGGATGGACGATAAAGCCGTACTCGGCCAGCCCCGCCACTTCCAGCACACGATGACCAAAGACCCCTTGATAGGCCAGGTTGTGAATGGTGAAGACCGTACGCGTCGTCTGCCAGAAAGAGTCATCCTTGAGTGTGGTTTTGAGCCAGTTGGGAACCAGAGCCGTGTGCCAATCGTTACAGTGGACGATGTCAGGGGACCAGCCGATGCTCTTGGCCAGTTCGAGTGCGGCCCGGGAAAAGAAGATGAAGCGTTCGGCGTCATCGGGGTAAGCGTAAATACCGTCCCGGTTGAAGAACCGGTCATTGTCGATCATGTAGACGGGCACATCATCCAGGTGAGCCTGATAGATCGTCCCCTCCTCTGTCGTGTCACCCATGGGGACGTGCACGTCCGTGACGTGCGTGAGTTGCCATCGTTCTTTGTCGATGAACCCGTAGCGGGGCATGGCGATGCGAATATCATGGCCCAGGGCCCGCAAGGCTTTGGGCAACGAGCCCGCCACATCGGCCAGGCCGCCGGTCTTGGCATAAGGAAACACTTCAGCGGCAAGGAACAGAATCCGCAAGTGCTGGTGTTGCTTTGGTTCACTCATGCTCATCTCCTATTTCCGCAGCGTCGTCCCCGGCGGGCCACGGCCCTCTCACGTCGAAGCTTCCGAGACAACATGCACACGTTTGCCGGGCCACGGCCGAGACGCTTGCCCGTCACCATCGCCATGCTGCAGGCGCCGGATTGCTCTGCCTATTGTACCACAGGGGAGGTCCATCCTGTAGCAGAGCGTGTGCACTTCTAGTACTTGGTCAATCATGGGGTGATGGATAACCCCTGGGTTTTCCTGAACCAGGACCCCAAGAACGGGTAGGCAAAGGCAGTGCTTCGCTACCCATGGCCATGCAGGCGAGTGAATTCGGCAACCCCCGATCCTTTAGCGGGGTCGCTTTTACTATCAGGTGACGCTTGACCGAGTGCTAGTATGTTCCCTTGAGTGAGAAGCCGACACGACCATGATGAAGGACTCGCACGGGCCACGGGCGGGCGAAAGGGAGAAACTTCAAGAGGCCTTCACAAGGGTGATCACAGTGAGCTCAGGGCGGCAGTTGAAGCGGACGGCGGGCGAGATCACGCCAATCCCCCGGTTGGTGTAGACCCACCCTTCTCTCACCCGATATAGCCCTGTGTTGTACTTGCGACCTAAATAAGGAAGTAAAGGCGGACCGATCAAGGGAAGGCGCACCTGTCCCCCGTGGCTGTGTCCGGAAAGCTGGAGCGTGTTCGGCGTGAGGGGAAGCCAATCCGCAGCGTCCGGCTCGTGCATCAGCAGCAGACGAAACGCGTCCTCCGGAACGTCGGCAAAGGCCCGGTCCGGATTATCGGCTCCCACCCAGGCATCGTCCACACCGACCAACCACATGGTGGCGCCGTCAACGGCCAGGGGCACATGTTCATTTCGCAGCACACGAATGGGCGTGTTTTCTTCGATGAGCCCTTGCACGGCGTCCGCATCTGCCCAATGATCATGATTGCCCAAAACCCCCCAAACCCCCAGTCGGGCCTGCAAGGGCGCAAAGAGGCGCATCACCGCGGGGTCGGTGTGGATGCCACGGGTGATCATGTCTCCCGTGAAGAGGATGACATCCCCTTGCTGGGCCATGATTTGATGAACGACACCACGCAGGTAAGAAGTGCCCACATAAGGGCTAATGTGGACGTCGCTGAATTGGACCAGCCTGAGTCCGTCCAGGGCGGGCGGAAGACCGGGCAACCGCAGCCGCAGGCGGGTGACATCGAGCCAGACGGGTTCGACGAGCGCGGGATAGGAAGTGAGGGCCAGGGCCACCCCCTGAGCCAACAACGCCCGGGGAACGATCCTGCGCAGAAACGTCCGCCGGCTCACACGCACCTGCCATAAGGTCGTCGATTGAGTCGTGGATTCATGAAATTCCGTTGAGACCATCCTTTCGCGATGTGATCCTCGCGAGGCCTTTTGTCATTGCGTACGAAATATGAGCCTCTGCGGTTCACTCAGTATACGCCAATCGGGAGACCCGGCCCAAAATGCTCTCGGCAACACGATGACCTTTCCGTTAGACGCTAAACTGCTCGGCCCACCAGGGGCCTCTCTTTGTGGGGACTCATCTGCCCTGGAGAAACCTAAAAATTGGCCTCCCGGTAGATTTGCTCTTATTATAAGCGCGCAGTCGTCACGGGTCTGATGCCCGTTGCTACGAACACGAACCGTCCGCGCCCGGCTGAGGAGCCCACGAACCGGCGTCAGGTTACCTGACGCCACGGGAATCCGGTCGTCTGTAGGGGGGCTTCCCCTTGCGGGGAGAGTGAAAAGAGGCAGGGAAGACCTCTTCTTCCTCCGGGGTGCGAGGACCCGAATGACGATGCCGTCTTGTACGGGGAAAACATCGCAAAGGAGCGAATCGGAAGCGCCAGGTGCGGCTTCTATTCGGAGAATCGGCGTACGATCATGCACGATCTCATTCAGCAGATTCGAACATTTTGGACCTATCTGGCCCTGGGTCAGATTCAACAACTGGGTCCGTGGAACTACCTGTTGCTCGCTCTGTTGGTCTTCATCGAAGGACCTATTGCCACACTGCTGGGAGCGGCCGCTGCCGCCGCGGGCCTGCTGAACCCCTACCTGGTCTTCCTTTTCGCCTCCTTAGGAAACCTGAGTGCGGATACACTGTGGTATCTGCTGGGACGCTCCGGAAAAATTGAGTGGGCCCTCCATTACGGAAGATGGGTGGGCGTCCGTCCTCAGCACCTGGACCGATTCGTGGAGGACATGCACACCCATGCCGTCAAGGTGCTCCTCCTGGCCAAATTGACGGCCACCTTTGCCATACCCGCCTTGATTGCCGCCGGGATTGCCCGTATCCCCTGGCGTCGGACCATGGCAACGGTTTTCATCGGCGAGTGCATCTGGACGGGCTCCCTGGTCCTTCTGGGCTACCACTTCAGTGCCTCCCTGGCTCGCCTGGAAGAGGGCTTGCAAATTGTGGCTGTTGTGGGTTTCGTGCTCCTCCTGGTTCTCCTCCTCCACTATTTTCAGAGCTACTTTTCCGCTCACTGGCTGACTGCCATGCTGAGACGGCAGAGCCCGGGGTCTCCCACCTCGTCCCCTCAGGAGAAAGGACATTCTTGATGCGTATTCTAATTGCGAGCCAGACCTATTACCCGGAGACCAACGGCCAGGCCGTGTTCACCACCCACCTGGCAGAGGGACTTGCCCGGCGTGGACACACCGTTCGAGTACTCGTCCCCGCGTTCTCGACACGGCACTACAGCGAGACGCTCAACCGCGTCCACGTGGAACATTTCGCGTCTGTTCCTCTCACCCCGATGTACCGAGGTGTGCGAGTGACGTTCTTCGCACGTCAACCAGTCCATCGGGCGATCGCGACCCTACGTCCCCACGTCGTCCACATCCAGGATCACTATTTTATTTCCCGGGCGGCTGTGACCGCAGCTCGCGCCCACTACGTTCCTCTCCTGGGCACCAATCACTTCCTGCCGGAAAACCTCATGCGAAACATGCCCTGGCCGGTCAACCACGGGCGGTGGGTAGAACGGATCCTCTGGCGTACCATGCTGGACGTGTACGACCGCCTGGACCTGGTCACCACCCCCACGGAGACCGCTGCCGACATTCTACGTCGACAAGGAATTCACCTGCCCGTCCTGGCCGTCTCCTGCGGTGTCGACCTGGACATCTTCCACCCCGTGTCGGCCATGGATTGTCAGACCACGTGGGCTCACTTCGGCCTGGAGGACGACATCATCACGTTCCTCTTTGTCGGCCGCGTGGATGGGGAAAAACGGCTGGACGTGCTCTTGCGGGCGCTCAAACGCCTCGACCGCTCGGATGTGCGGGTCGTCATCGCGGGAAAGGGATACTACATGGCGGAGCTGAAGGCGTTGACGAGACAACTGGGCCTGCAAGATCGAGTGGTGTTCCTCGGCTACGTCCCCTTTGAGGATCTCCCGCGGTTGTTGAATTGTGCTCACATCTTCGTCATGCCCAGTGAGGCCGAGCTCCAGAGCATTGCCACGCTGGAGGCTATGGCCACCGGCAAGCCTGTCCTGGCCGCCAACGCCCGCGCCCTGCCCGAATTGATCCGCCAGGGGGAAAACGGCTACCTCTTTCGCCCGGGCGACCCCGAAGATCTGGCCCGTTACATGACGAAACTACTGCAAGAACGAGAACGGTGGCCGGAGATGGGCGCAGCCAGCATGCACATAGCCGCCGCCCACAGCCTCGAGCGCACCATCGATGCCTACGAGGCCCTGTACCAACAGCTCCAGGATACGCCTCCCGGGTGACTCATCCCTCATCCTCCATGAGGACATCGACCCCTTGTCTTATCTTTCAAGTATCTCTCAGGACATCCTGGAGGCGCGCGGCCCGGCCGGCCAACATGGCGCTTCTCGCGAATGATCCCTTTCCAACGCAGTGTTTTCTTGCCCGGCCGGGGCAAGAAAGCCATAATGTCGGAATGAAGGTTCCAAATTTCCGTTCACCCTGGGAACACCCATTTTGGCAGCAAAGGAGGAGACGATGACGTCGGAACGTGAGCCTGTTGTCGCCGAAGATGTGAACGTAATCCACGACCCCAGTATGATCCACCTCTCCCCAGACGCACGTCAGGCCGTGTTTGCGGTGTCCACCCTGGACGAGAAAGGCGAGAAGATGCTCAGTCACCTCTGGCATCTGGACCTTCCCGAGGGGGAGGTCCGGCAATTCACCTTTGCACAGGAACGGGCGATGATGCCACGATGGTCACCGGACGGCCGTTGGATTGCCTTCATCTCCAATCGGGACAATGAGAAGGAGATGCACCTCTATGTCATGTCCGCCCACGGCGGTGAAGCCCAACAAATCACCCATTCCCCTATTCTCGCAGTGACAGACTTCGACTGGTCTCCCGATGGGGAATGGCTGGTCTTCACGGCCAAGGCCAAATCTCCCGAGGAAATGGAACAGGAGAAAGCTGGCAAAAAGCAGGAAATCCTTTGGCGCGAGGTCACTCGCCTGGTCTGGAAGATGGATGGCGAGGGCTGGTGGGACGGTCACTGGACCCAGGTGTGGAAAGTCCGGCGCGACGGCGCGGACGCCAAACAATTGACCCAGGCAGAGGTCGATCACGCCTTTCCCCGTTGGTCCCCTGACGGGCAGTGGATTGCCTTCGTCAGCAAACGTGTGGACGACCCTGACCGGGCCTTCTTCGACGATCTTTTCCTCATCCCTCCGGAGGGAGGCGAGGAAAAGAAGCTCACCCGGAGCCAGGGGCCGATCATATACCCGGCCTGGTCCCTCGACGGTTCCCGACTGGCCTACTTCGGTCAGGACCTGGAGCGCGGCTACAACAGTAACATCGAGGTCTGGACCGTGGCCTTGGACGGAAGTGCACCGACGTCTCTGACCCGCGGTCTCGACCGGAGTGTGGGCGACCAGCTCCTCAGCGATGGCCGTATGTTCCCGGGAGACCCGGGCCCTGTCTGGTTGGATGAGGAGCGGATCGGCTTTCTCTGCTCAGACCGGGGCAAGACCCATTTTTACGATGTCACCCTCTCGGGGCAGGTCTCGCAATTGACGGAGGGGGCCCATCGGCTCTACGCCTTTCACACGCGTCCGGGGGCCGACTGGGTTCTTTTCGGGCGTTCCTCTCCTACCCAACCGGGCGAACTGGTGCGTTGGGATTGGGCCACGAAGGAGTTCAACGAACTCACGTCCTTCAACCGGAAGTTCCGTGAGCGGAAGACGCTGGTCGGTCCTGAGTTCTTCCAGGTGGAATCGCCCGGTGGAGTCACCGTGGATGCCTGGCTGATGATGCCGCCCGACTTCGACCCCAACAAGACATATCCCCTGATTCTTTACATCCACGGTGGGCCGCACCTGGCGTACGGCTGGTCCTGGTTCCACGAATTCCAGTATCTGGCCAGTGCCGGGTATGGCGTGCTGTACACCAACCCGCGCGGCAGCCAGTCCTACGGGGAGGCGTTTAACGATGCCATTCGTGGCAACTGGGGATCCCCGGTACAAGAGGATGTCGAAGCGGCCGTGGACGCGGTCATCGAACGGGGATTCATCGACGCCAAGCGTGTCGGGGTAGCCGGCGGGTCCTTCGGCGGATACATGACGTCCTGGCTGGTCGGCCATAGCGACCGTTACGCTGCCGCGGTATCCCAACGCGCGGTGAACAGCATGATCAACCTGGCAGGAAATGACGATGTCGGCCACTACTTTTGCCGTTGGGAGGCCCCCGGCTGCCCCTGGGAAAATTGGGACTGGTACATCAACCACTCGCCGCTGACATACGTGCAAAATATGCACACACCCTTGCTCATCATCCACAGCGATCAAGATCATCGCTGTCCTATCGACCAGGCAGAACAACTCTATCGAGCCTTACGCCTGCTCGATCGGGAGGTAGGGTTCGTAGTTTTCGTGGGGGCCAGTCACGGGCTCTCCCGCAACGGCAGGCCCAAGCAACGAGTGGAGCGTTTGCAACGCATTCTAGGCTGGTTCCAGAAATACATGCCCGTCCAAGGCGGGCAACAGGCGCAGACAACGTCGGCGTAGAGAAAACCGGGACGAGGCGATAGACGGCTGGCTGCCCACCGTCTATCGCCTGTCATCCCTTGGGGACGCTATGAGGACGACCTTGCCCAAGTTGCGGCGTGCTTCGATATAACGGTGTGCGTCTGCAACGTCGGAGAGAGGGAACGTCCGATCCACATGAGGGCGTACGTGTCCTGCTTCCACCCAGCGCAAGATGTCCTCCATCCAGCCCTTCAGCCGTGCTTTGTCCTCCCACATGTGCCCCAGGTTCAAACCCATCACCCCTCGGTTGTGGTTCATCAGGGAGATTGGCATGAAACTCAGCCAGGGCACACGCAACGCCCAGGTGGCCATGGTGAA
Source organism: uncultured Anaerolineae bacterium (assembly GCA_964487375.1). Taxonomy (GTDB): domain Bacteria; phylum Chloroflexota; class Anaerolineae; order JAADDB01; family JAADDB01; genus JAADDB01. The sequence goes on from CAZAQA010000042.1 coordinate 19,206, forward strand.
CAAGGAACGGCGGGGGCCTGTGGAAAGGGAAGAGGCGCCGTAACAGATCAACCGGCCCATGGGGCGAAGCAAGCGCAGGTCCTTGCTCCAGTTCGCCCCTCCGATAGGATCCAGCACAATATCGACTCCCCGACCTCCGGTGTATTGCATCACCTCGTGTTCAACGTCCTGGCGGCGATAGTCAATGAGTGCCTTTGCACCCCATTCTCGCAGGCGGTCGTGTTTCCACCCGGACGCAGTACCGATGATCACCGTTTTCCGCATCCGACACAGGTCCAGCGCGGCCAGTCCCACACCCCCACCGATGTTGTGAATCAGCACCACATCGCCCTCCCGAACACGGGCCATCTCTAGCAGAGCCGCGTACGCCGTCAGGTAAGTCACGGGTAGAGCCACGGCCTGTTCAAAGGAGAGGCCCTCGGGGAGGGCAAAAAGGTGGTCCGCGGGAAGCACCACGGTGTCGCTGTAGCCACCGAAAGGGGTCAGGCCGAACACCCGGTCGCCGGGATGGAACGGGATCTCCCCACTGCCCACGGTATCCACCACGCCGGCAATTTCATAGCCGACCACGCAGGGAGGCTTGGGGGCGTCCGGATACAACCCCTTGCGCGCCATAATGTCTGCGAAATTAACGCCAATGGTGCGCACGCGCACACGGGCCTCTCCTGCAGCGGGTTCGGGATCAGGGGCTTCCCGCAACTCCAGCACCTCCGGACCACCATGCCGCCTGATCCAGACCTGACGCATTAGCTTTTCTCCCCGGCCAGGAGGGCCGTGGCCGTCATGACGCCCACGCCGATGGGCAGTGCGTCCTCATCAATGTCAAAACGAGGATGATGGTGACCGTAGACGATACCTCGGGCCTCGTTGCGCGCGCCCACGAAGAAGAAGCAACCCGGCACACGCGTCAAGAACTCGGCCATGTCCTCGGAGGCCATGATGGGATCAATGGTCACATGGCCCTCCTGTCCCAAAACGGAGCGTACCGCGGCGCGCACGATCTCCGTTGCCCGTTCATCGTTCACCACGGGTGGGGAGATAACGTCCGTGCGCACGTCCGCTCGCGCCCCGTGCGCCTGGGCGATCCCTTCCGAGAGGGAACGCAGGCGAGAATGAGCCATCTGCATGGTACTCATGCTGAAGGTCCGGACGGTGCCCCGTAGAGAAGCCTGGGAGGGGATAATATTGAAGGCCGTGCCTGCGTGCAGCTCGCCCACGGTGAGGACCAGCGTGTCCATTGGATTCACGTTGCGACTGACCACCGTCTGCAGGGCGACGACGATATGGGCTGCAGTGACAAGAGGGTCCACCGTCAGGTGGGGCTGGGCACCATGACCGCCCTGTCCTGCCACGTCCACGGAGAAGAATCCGGCCGCGGCCATAAAAGGTCCGGGCTGCGCAGCCACTTTGCCCACGGGGAGCTGGGACCAAAGATGAAGGCCGAAGGCGAGGTCGGGCGAAGGGGCCTGGAGGACCCCTTCTTCCACCATGCGGGCTGCACCGCCGAATCCTTCTTCCGCGGGCTGAAAGATGAACTTGACCTGACCTCGCAAGTGATCCCGGTAACGGCTGAGGAGCGTGGCCGTGCCCAGACCAATAGCCACATGCCCATCGTGACCACAAGCGTGCATGCGCCCTGGGTGTTCCGAGCGGTAGGGGACGTCATTCTCCTCCTCGATGGGGAGTGCGTCCATGTCGAAACGCAACATCACCGTCGGGCCGGGTTGCGCTCCCTCCAGCAGGCCAACAACCCCCGTCTGGGCCACTCGTTCCTGGACCTCTAATCCCAATTTCCGCAAGTACGAGGCCACGATGCCCGCGGTTCGTTCCTCCTCGAACCCCAGTTCCGGATGGCGGTGAAAATCCCGTCGCCACGCCACCAACTGCTCCCCTAGCGCCAGAGCCTCCGCGCGCACGCTGTTCAAAATAGCATCCATGCCTGCTCTCCATTCCTCTGATGGTCATCATTGTCGGTCGACCCGCGACGTCGAGCCGCGCCCTTGAAGATCGCGCTTATGTTTTACCCTCCAGAAGTTTTTCTATCTCTTCCCAGGCGTGTTCTGCGGCCTCGCGCCCCCGCTGGATGAGCAATTCCCGGTTGCGGAAGTCGTTGAAGCTGATGTTTCGAATGTCCGGCGTGATGACCACATCCGCCCATTCGACCTCCTGATTGGCCCGTACCATGTTGTAAAAGGCAATCAGTCCCACTTCCATCGGCGTTCTGGGCCGATGCGGAACCCCTCGTCGGGCGATCAGGTCCACGGCGATGGTGATATCCGCGCCCATTTCCTTGAGCACGCGCACCGGAAGATTCTTGACCACGCCTCCGTCGACCAGCAGTCGGTCTTCCCACTCGACCGGCGAGAACACTCCGGGCACGGAGCAGCTTGCGCGCACGGCTCGGCTCACCCTGCCCTGATTGAGAGGCACGATCTCCTCCCGTTCGATGTCGAATGCCATGCAGGTCATGGGCAAGGGCAGATGGTCGAACGACTTGGGGCCGCCGAGGACATCGTCGAGGATATCCTCCAGCGGCTCGAGGGAGAGAAATCCCAGACGTCGAGGGGAGACCAGCTTGCTGAGTTTGGCCCAGTTCAGGGCGCTCGCGCGTTCGTAGATCACCTCCATGGGTACCTGAGCAGCGACCAGGGCCGCCATGATGGACCCGGCGCTGGTCCCCGAGGTACAACACACCTCCAGCCCATGCTGGGAGAGAACGTCCCACACTCCCAAATGGGCATATCCCCTCACCGCTCCGCCGGAAAAAGCAATGCCGATTTTTGGGGGGCGATGGGGCAGAAGCTTCGACAACACATTCATTAGTGGACTCCTCCCTCCTCTCCCTACCTCCCTTCTTCCAACGCTTCCATCAGCAGCTTCCGTACCAGGTCGGGATTGGCCTTGCCCCGCGTCGCCTTCATTACCTGACCCACGAACCAGCCAAAGAGGCCTTTCTTGCCTCCGCGGTAGCGCGCGACCTCGTCGGGATGATCGGCAATGAGGTTCTTGACGATGGCGCGTAGGGCGACCTCGTCACTGACCTGAGCCAGCCCTTTCTCTTCGACAATGACCCGAGCGGCCTTTCCACTCCCCAGCATCTCCTGAAGGACCATCTTGGCTGTGTTGCGATTGATAGTTCCCCGATCGACCAGGCGTAGGAGGTCGGCCAGCGCTTCCGGTGTGACCCGCAGTTGGGCAATGTCGACGCCTGCTTCGTTCAAGTAACGAAAGATCTCGCCGGTCAGCCAATTGTACACCTGTCGTGGGCTTCCATAAGCCCGCACAGCCGCTTCGTACCAGTCGGCCACGGCCTTTTCTTCGGTAATCACCGTCGCTTCTTTGTGGCTGAGGCCATATTCCCGCCCGAAGCGCTCGATTTTCGCGTCAGGCAGCTCCGGCAGCGCGGCCCGTAGCTCCTCGACCCACTCTCGAGAGGTTTCCAGGGGCAGGAGGTCGGGCTCCGGAAAGTAGCGATAATCATGGGCTTCTTCCTTGGTACGCTGCACAAACGTCCGTCCTCGGGACGCGTCCCATCCCAATGTCACCTGTTGGATGGTCCCTCCCGACTCAAGCACGCCGATTTGTCGCTCGACCTCGTACGCAATCGCATCTCGCACGGCCTTGAAAGAGTTCAGGTTTTTGATCTCCACCTTGGTGCCGAATTCCTTTTGTCCCCTGGGACGGACGGAGAGATTGGCCTCGCAGCGCATGGCTCCCTTCTCCATGTCCGCGGTGCTGACACCCAGATAGCGCAAAATCGTGCGCAGCTTGCGCAGGTAGCGGTAGGCCTCATCCGCGCTGCGGAGGTCGGCCTCGGTCACGATCTCCAGCAAGGGCACCCCCGCCCGGTTCAGATCCACCAGGCTGTGGCCGTTCACGTGGACCAGTTTGCCGGTGTCTTCCTCCAGGTGGGCCCGGCGGATGCGGACCCGCTTGCGGGTGCCGGCGTCGTCCTCGATCGTGACCCACCCATTGGTCGTCAGAGGGAGTTCATACTGGGAGATTTGGTAACCCTTCGGCAGGTCGGGGTAGAAGTAATTCTTGCGGGCAAACACAGAAAACTCCGCGATCTCACAGTTCAGAGCCAGGCCCGTTCGGATTGTAGCCTCTACCGCGGCCTTGTTGATGACCGGCAGTGCACCAGGAAGAGCCATGCACACGGGACAGACGTGGGTGTTTGGGGGCGCATCTGCGTAGTTCGCGCTGCACCCACAAAACATTTTGGATCGGGTGAGGAGCTGGGCATGCACTTCCATGCCAATAATGACCTCGTATTCCTGCGCCATGTTGACTCGCCTCGGGAAGAGATGAAATTGCTTCGGCCGGAACCCCATGCGGCTGCAAGGGGCTCAAGCCGAAAGGCGGGACGGTTCCCGGCCTAGGTGTGTCCATTATACTCCGAGATGGGGCGGGGAGGAAACGTGCAGCCCGTGCTCATTAGGGCTTTTCAAAGGTGCAGCAGAGCTGGACGATCAGTCGCTCATCCGACCAGACAGTGTCCCGAAGGGACACTGCTGTGGAAACGCGGCCTTTGTCCCGAAGGGACAGAGCCTGATGAGCGAGTAAATTTATCGTCTACGTTTGGACTCGCAATTTTCAGTTGGCGGACGGCTGTGGCCCGCGCAACATGGATAAGTCCTCCGTTTGGAGGGGGGCATGTGTGGATTTCACCCGCCAAGGTCGTCGTCGCCCGGTTTTCCTCTCGGCTCCCACTGCAGGCGTACCCCCACCAGCGCGGCCAGCACATCCCTCAAGGACAACCAGACCCGATATCCCAGAGCTGCGCCGGTGACTAAAGCAAACGGGAACCGGTTTTCCAGGAGCAAGAGTAAAGCACCCTCACGTACCCCCACACCGGCAGGTGCGAAGATGGCCACGTACCCAATCAGCCAGGCGCCGATGTAGCTGCTCACGAGAACAGGGATATCGGCGTTGCCGACATCAGTGAGTCCCCGTGTAAAAAACACGAATCCCAGTCCTTGCATCAGGTGCGCCGTCAGGTAAAGACCCAGAAGGACCAGAAGGTCAGAGAAGGTGAGGCGCAACGGGAGATTAGGACGTTTCAGGAGGCGGAAGATCAGAGCCAGACCACGGCCAAACAGGGGAGGAGCCAGGAGAAAGCTGAACAGGAGCATCCCGACTCCAAGGAACGGAAGATAGGGGCGTAAGCGCGGACTGGGAAAGAAGAAGAGCGTGAGAAGGAGGAAAAGGGCCGCGGCCTCCACCTGGAGAGCAATCTCCAGGACAGCGCCCGCGGGCACCGCGCGTAAGGGAATGTGGGCCTTGCGGCTCAGAGCGGCCCGTCCGGCCACGTCCCAGATGCCACCGGGCACATAGCGGGCGAGTTGGGCGCGCAGCCACATGCTGGCTCCGGTGCTCCAGGACAGGGGGCCCACCAGTCGGGTGAGAATGTACCACCAGGCCGTCGCCAGCACCAGCATTTGCACCAACAGGAGCCCTTGGGCGGCTAAGAGGTCTGTCCATCCCACCCGCCAGGGGTAACGCGTCAGCGCGTCCCAACGGCTCCAGAGGGCATACCCCCAGAAGGCCAGCACGAGGAAAACCAGTAGTCCAGACAGAGTCGTGCGGGGGCGGATTTCTCTTCTCTCTTTATGCATGTTTTCTCAAGTTTCTTCCTACAGAAAATTAGGTACAATTCAA
>CAZAQA010000043.1:0-24248 GCA_964487375.1 uncultured Anaerolineae bacterium
CCACGGATTGGGGGCAGAAGCTCACGAGTAAGCAAATCAATGACCTCGTTGCCTTCCTGATGACGTTGAAGTAAAAGGCAGATTCCAGAAGGTCCGGCGTGTCAGTAGGAGTGAGTCTGTTCCCAACTCGCGTCCCTCTCCTCGTTGATGGGGAGAGGGACGTCGCTTCTGCAAGAGGAGGTGGGGCAGGCGAACCATTTGCCATCGTTTGTCACCAAGCTGGGCCCAGAATGGCTGCTTGAAAATGGCTCCTTCCCCATTCCCTTCTCTTATTCGTTTAGAAGTCCCCGTCGAGCGGCGTATTGTACCAGTTGCGCCCGGTTGTGAAATCCCAATTTTTCCATGGCCCGGGCTCGATACGTTTCCACTGTTTTCACACTCAGGTACAGGCGTGTGGCAATCTCCCGGTTCGTATACCCCATAGCTACCAGCCGGATGACTTGCTGCTCTCGCTCGCTGAGCGTTTCCCAGGGATCTTGGGTAAGCGACTCATTGGTAGGCAGCAAATTATCTAAAAGCATGCGTGTCATGCTGGGATGAATGTACACGTTATCTTGCATGACGGTGCGGATGGCGGAGAGGAGTTCCTGGTCGGCTGCCGTTTTGACGATGTAACCGGCCGCCCCCAGCCGTAAGGCTTCGCGCAGGTATTCCTCTTCTTCGTGCATTGTCAAGATGAGTACGTGGGGGGAGTCGTCAGAGTTCTGGAGCTCCCATAGCACTCGCAGGCCTCCTCCATCCGGCATACTGATATCCAGCAGGACCAGGTCCGGATTCAGACGATGAATTTGTTCCAAAGTCTGGAGGGCGCTTTCCGCTTCTCCCACTGCTTTCATGTCCGTCTGGGCGTTAATGAGCATGCGCAGGCCTGCGCGCAGCACGGCATGGTCATCCGCGATAAGAATGCGAATCGGTTGTTCGTTATGGACGCTCATGGAAGTTCTCCTTATAGGCCGTTGGCCCGACTTGCCACGATGTGTCCTGGATAGGTACTCGCAAGTACACAGCCGTGCCGAATCCCTCACGTGACTCGATCTCTAGCGTTCCTCCAACCAGCTCCGCCCGTTCCCTCATACCGTAGAGGCCTAGATGACCACGTCCAATGCCGTGTTCTTGCAGGCTGTCCAGGTCGAATCCTTGTCCGTCATCTTCGACGATGACCGAAAGCTCGTTGCCCCGAACTTGTAGGACGACGCTGACATGGGCACAATGGGCATATTTGGCCGCGTTTGTTAGCGCTTCCTGGACGACACGATAGACGGTGATCTCCACCTCGGGAGAGAGGCGTGTGCCGTCAAGAGCCAATGCCTGGACAGTTGCTTGAATCCCAAAACGTTCCTGATATTTGGCCGCGTAACGCCGGATGGCTGGAACCAATCCCAGATCGTCCAGGAGTTTGGGGCGAAGGTCAAAAGCCAGATGCCGGACACGTTCGAGAGCGTTCATCACCACTTGTCGCAGGTCTTTCAGGCGCTGTTCCTGGGCTTGAGGAGAAGGGGCCGTCTCCACATTGCGCAATCCCACGATAACGGAGGCCAGCGCCTGCCCCATTTCATCATGAAGCTCTCGGGCGATACGCTTGCGTTCGTCTTCCTGAGCCCGGATCACCCGGTTTAGGAACTCCTGGCGTAGGTGTTCTCGTTCGGATCGCTCCTCCTCCGCCAGCGCCAGTTGCTCCACCATGCGATTGAACGCGTCTTGTAGGATGCCCACTTCGTCGTCAGCCCAACGGCGCACACGAGGCGTATAATCGCCACGAGCCACGCGTTCCGTCACATCGACCAATTCCAGCAGGGGCCGAGTCAACAGCCAGGTCAGCACGAAGGCCGCCCCCATGCCCAGCATCGAAATGAGGGCCATGCTGAAAATGATCTGGGCGGTGATGGTGTTCACTGTACGCCACATAGCATCTTCGCTTAGCCCAACCCGCGCCACACCTGCCTTACCGTTGAAGATGGGGGCCGCCACATCCCAAATGACACCGCTCTCGCTTAGCAGGGGGGTGACCTGGTAAGGAGTATCCGGCGCCAAAACGTTGACCTTCAACAGGTCCAGCGGAAAGCCATCGCCAAACGTGTGGGCGATGATCTCCCCCTTATTGTCAAGGATGAAAATGTAACGAACGTCTGTGTTGTAGCGCTGTGTGTCTCGCAGAAGCCGATTGAGGGCGTAAAGGTCGTTGATCAGGACCAAGTCGGTGCTGCGCGCGGCCACATCCCGGGCAACGGCAATTCCCTCCTGGCGTAGCTGTTGACGGTACGTCTGGATCAACATCGAACGCACCTGGTAGGTGATGATCACCCCAGGGAGCACGGTCACGGCCAGGAGGATTCCCAGAATTTTCGTGCGCACGCTGACACCACCAATACGGTGCCAGAGGTGTTCACGCCATATGGGCCATCGTTTCGACAGGGTTCTCAGCGAAAACATGGCCATGCTCTCATCGGTTCTCCTGGACCTCACGAATCATGTCCCGAATCATGTCGTAATCGGCGTCGGAGGCCTGCACGAATCGGTCTACGTTCAGTGCTTCCAGCGCCTCACGCCCGCGCGGGTTCTGGTGCATGGTGAAAAGTACTTGCTGCAGCCGAGCGCGCAACTGGGGGCGAATGGTGGGACTGGTGACCACCGGAGGCATGCCAAAGGGCTCGGATGTCCCAATCACGCGAATCTTGTCCTTCAAAGCGGGCTCGCGTGTCAGAGCATACTGTAAGACCAGGCTATCGACCGCTGCCGCGTCCGCGACCCCTTCGGCAACCGCATGGATGGCATTGTCATGGCTGTACGTGAAGAAGGTACGCTTGAAGAATGTTTGGGGCATTGCTCCCATACGAGCCAGGAGAACGTTGGGGTAGAGGTAGCCGGAGTTGGAGAGAGGATCGGTGAACGCGAATACGGCCCCTCGCAAATCGCGGAAGCTATGGGCCGGGTAGTCCCTGCGCACAATAAGCTGAGAATAGTACATCTTCTGACCGTGCACCAGAGGGACGGCCAGGAGTTCCATGCCAAACGTTCGCTTCCCTTCCACGTAGGCCCGGGTACAAACGAAAGCCATGTCGACTTCGTTGCGTCGCACCAGCTCGTTGACTTCAGCATAGGTTCGCCGTTGTACCAATTCAACCGGGCGCCCCATTTCCTCCCCGAGATAGTCCAACAGGGGCCGATAGGATTCCAACGTACCGCGCGGAGAAATGATGGCTGCTACAGCCACTCGCAGAGGCTTCACGGCCGGGTTCACTGCCGGGAGTGGGCTCCGTTGTTGCAAGTGGACAGTTGGGAGGGGCTCAGAATAGGTGGCGGAGCATCCGGCCAGCAGGGTCAGGAGGAGACTGCCGATAATGAACCAGCCGACACGTTTCATAAGACACCCTCCACAGGACATCAGCTCGTGGACGAGGTTTTCTGAAAGAGAACCTACTCGCGAGTTCCCGCATCCCGAGCCTCCATCTCTGCATCCACAGTTAGCTGATCCTCGCCCGGAAACGGGCAGTGAAGATGTGGCATACGGCCACGGCCAACGCATCTGCCACATCATCAGGCCGGGGAATTTCGTCCAGGTTTAGCTGTGCTTGTACCATGTACTGGACCTGTTGCTTGTTCGCTCCTCCGTATCCAACCAGAGCTTGTTTGATTTCTGCAGGCTTATATTCGGCTACGCCTAGACCGTGCTGCGCCGCACAGAGAAGCACGACGCCGCGCGCCTGCCCAACCATGAAAGCCGTCGTCGTGTTGCGGCCGAAGAAGAGGTTTTCTACAGCCAGGACGGCCGGCTCGTACTGGCGCAAGATCTGATCGAGCGTATCATAGAGCTGGACCAGTCGTGTGGCCACCGGGAGTCCGGCCGGAGTCTGGATGGCGCCGTAGGTCAACGCCCTGGGGGAATCGCTCCCATCATCCCAAACCACAGCGTAACCGGTGATGGCCAATCCTGGGTCGATGCCCAGCACACGCATTTCAGGCCGCCTCCAGCGCTGCCAATGCCTCTTCTGGCACTTCCAGGTTAGAATAGACTTTGTTGACGTCGTCCAGTTCTTCCAGCAGGTCGATGAGCTTCATCACCTTGAGGGCCTCTTCGGGCTCTAGGGTGATGCGATTCTTGGGGATCCAGGCCAACTCGGCTTCTTCTGGCTCCAGGCCCATCTCCTTGAGAGCCTCTTGAACCCGACCGAAATCCTCTCGCGCGGTGTACACTTCCATGATATCTTCATCAATCTCTACGTCGTCCGCGCCGGCCTCCAGAGCCATCATGAAGAGCTCCTCCTCGTCTCGTCCATTGGTAGGGACGGCAATGTATCCTTTTTGGTCAAATTGCCAGGCCACAGACCCGTTTTCCCCCATACTACCGCCATGTCTAGTCAACGTATGCCGGATTTCGGCGACGGCTCGTTTGCGATTATCCGTCACGACTTCCAAGATCAGGGCTACGCCATGAGGCGCATAGGCTTCATAGATGATTTCCTCCAGGGCCTCGCCTCCCCCTTCCAGGCCGGCCCCGCGGCGAATCGCACGCTCGATGTTTTCTTTGGGCATGTTGGCCGCGCGTGCTTTCTCCAACACGAGTCGCAAGCGCAGGTTGGCTTCCGGGTCGGGCCCTCCCTCGCGTGCCGCTACTTGAATCTCCCGGGCCAGCTTGGTAAAAATCTTGCCCCGTTTGGCATCCATGGTCTGCTTTTTGCGTTTAATGTTTGCCCATTTGCTGTGTCCTGACATAAGTCCTCCTTAACCTTACTCTTGGGGGCTTGGCCCCTCTTCCTGTGCCGAGCCTACCCGTATCTATCTCCATTATATCATACCCCTTTGGTGTTGCCTGTCCTCCTCCCGTGATGCTTTCCGCAATGTCTTTTCCGGTGAAAAGTATAGAGCCCGGGGTTCCGTCTGTCGGCCTGATGGGAGCTCGGGAGTGAGTCTCAGGCTCCTCCACGCCCGGGCAAGGGGTATTCCTAATCCGGCTTTGCGTCTTCCCCTATTTCCAGCAACGGTTCCGTGCGAGCTTTTTGACGCCCTTTGGCTGCCTCTAAAAATGCTACGAAAAGCGGATGTGGTCGGTTCGGCCGCGACTTGAACTCCGGGTGAAACTGAGTGCCCAACATGAAGGGATGATCGGCCAACTCCGCGATTTCTACCAGGCGCTCATCAGGCGAAAGGCCACTGAAGATCATTCCGGCGGCCCCCAACACCTCTCGGTAGGCGTTGTTGAACTCGAAACGGTGACGATGACGCTCGTACACCAGCTCTACCCCGTAAGCCCGTTGCGCCCGGGTGCCGGGGATCAGCTTGCAAGGATACGCCCCTAGCCGCATGGTCCCTCCCATGGCCTCAATGGAACGCTGGTCCGGCATCAAATCGATGACGGGGTGTGCGGTATGAGGGTCGAATTCTGTGCTGTTCGGCTCATCACTTCCGAGCACGAAGCGGGCAAATTCGATGCACATGACCTGCATGCCCAGGCAAAGGCCCAGGTAGGGGACGCGCTTCTCCCGTGCGTAGCGGGCGGCGACAACCTTTCCCTCCACACCTCGGTAGCCAAATCCGCCGGGGACGATGATGCCGTCTACGTCCGCCAGCAAAGAAGTATCTCTGTGTCGTTCTAGGGCCTCTGAGTCCACCCACACAATTTCCACCTCTCGTTCCACAGCTACGGAAGCGTGGATAAGGGCCTCACGCACACTCATGTAGGCGTCCTCGAGGGTCACATATTTGCCCACAATGGCGATCTTGAGGCCAGGCTTGGTTTGTTTGTAGGCCGTTATCCAGGCTCTCCACGGACCCAGGTCTCCCTCTGGAGTTCCTATTTGCAAACGTTGGTGGACCAGGTGTCCGACCCCGTATGCTTCCAAAACGAGGGGAACTTCGTAGATCGTCTCGGCCGTGACCAGGGGAATGACGGCGTTCGGCTCTACATCGCAGAAGAGGGCAATCTTGTCTCGAATCGCCTGGTCGACCGGGTAGTCAGAACGAGCGACGATCATGTCGGGTTGGATGCCAATGCCGCGCAGTTCTCGCACGCTGTGCTGGGTGGGTTTGGTCTTCAGTTCACCGGTGGCTGCAATGTAAGGCAACAAAGTGACGTGGATATAAAAGGTGTTCTGTGGTCCGATGTCCTTGCGCATTTGGCGAATGGCTTCCAGGAAAGGGAGGCTCTCAATGTCCCCCACGGTACCCCCGATTTCGACGATGACGAGTTCCGCCCCTGTCGCCCGGCTAACTGCGGCGATCCGACGTTTGATTTCGTTGGTGACGTGAGGGATGACCTGGATGGTGCCGCCGAGGAAATCGCCTCGTCGCTCCCTGGCAATCACCTCGTTGTAGATCTGCCCCGTGGTGACGTTGTTATCTCGGGTTAGATTCTCATCAATAAACCGCTCATAATGTCCCAAGTCCAAATCGGTCTCTGCCCCATCCTCTGTGACGAAGACCTCTCCATGCTGGTAGGGAGACATGGTACCCGGGTCCACGTTGAGATAAGGGTCGAGTTTCTGAATGGTCACGTGGACGCCACGACTTTTGAGCACGCGACCTAGGGCTGCCGCGGTGACCCCTTTCCCCAAGGAACTGACAACCCCACCAGTGACGAAAACGTACTTAGTCATTGCAAATTTTGCTCCCCATAATGCGCCATGCTCTCCACAGCCGTGGGCCAAAAGAATGATGCAGGTAGAAATCATCGATAAACAAAGAGACACGGGAATCCTCCCGTGTCTCGGGCTTAGGCATTTCCTTCGAGTCCGATTGTGCGGTTCTGTGTGGACCGGATCTGGCCATGAACCCCTCGCTTGATTCCTGACAAGTGCTCAGAAGGCCCAGAACGTACTTATCCGCCTTGTACGCCTCCTCAGACGGAGGAGATTTTTTGCTCGCCTTTGTCGCGGCGCGAACTTTTTCGATATCTTAATCCAAAAGGCTGGCCTGAGCAAAATGAAGGACGCTTGAGGTACCGGGCCTTCCGAACGGTTGGTTTCCCGTGGCGTCTGTTGTTGAAGAAGCAGATCATCCTCAAGGTTCCCGCATGCGCCAACGCACGTTGCCGGGGAAGTATGCCAGCGCCGCCCGGTATGCCCTCCGTCGTTCCTTGTCCGTGAACACACCCACCCGAACGCCTATGTCCATAAGCTGGAGATCCACGTACCACCAAGACGCACTGTGTGGTTGGGGGGAACGGGTCAGCCAGGCCCGCGCGGCCCGTATTTGCCTCGGTGAGGGCATCGATTTATCCCCCAAGGCCAGTTGGGCCATTGTCAACGCTACCCGTTCTCTCGGATCCAGGCGCCATGCCCATTTCCCGTATCTTTCAGCAATGTTGCCCTTCTCTCTGCTTCCCGCCCAAAGGCGCGCTGCCTGATGGAAACCGTCGGCGATGAGAGGGCGTACGGCCACGTACGCCAGCACCAAGATAGCGCTCGCCCATATCAGACTTGTACGCCGTCCCGGGACGGGCTTCACCTGCCGACATCTCTCCCATCCCCAAATCAGCAGAGCGACACTCCACACGGTCAGGGCGGGCACGAACACCCAGCGAGTCGGGGTCAAGAGCCACAAGGATGCAACGAGCAAGGAGGGTAGAAAGAGCACGTAGAGTGGACCAACCGACCCGTGAGAACGGGAGAGAGCATACAGGAGCATCGCGATTTCCAGGAGGAAAGAGCGGCTCCAGGTCCCTCCGTACGGGAGGGCCATCTGGACGATCAGGGCCAAAGCAATGCCCGTCAGGGTGTAAGGGAGATTTGAGCGCCCAGAACGCGATGTGGGGCCGATGGACGTTGTTGCGAAGAGGGCCACCATGAGCAAGGTGGTCGGAGTGGGAAAGTGGAATTGCCACATGAGCATCAAAGAGAGCCAAGAGCTCAGGGCTCCGGCCATAACTGGATTGTCGCCTGACCGAACATGGGGCCACGTGTGGCGCACGAGCATAGCTCCTCCCAGCACCAGGAGCACTACACCGCCGATGCCGAACTGTATCCAGATGTCCAGAAACAGGTTGTGTGCCCGGTCGAAGACGTGGGCCTGCATGTCGGGTTCGTAGTCGGTAAGAGCGGCAGGATAAACCTGGGGAAACACCACGCCCATGGCATCGGCGCCAAAGCCGGTGAAGGCACGCAAGGGGTGACGTAGGAGCAACTGGAGATCGGCTTGCCAAACCAACAGGCGTTGTGCCAAGGTGCCGTTGCGCTCTAAAAGGTTCCACAGCCGGCCGTGGGGATGCGTAAGTGCCCAGACCAGGGATCCCGCCGGCAGTCCCAGGCCTGAGCCCCACCAGCCCAGGGCCAAGCAGGGGCGTCGGTCGCGTCGAACTCGGGCATGCAGGAAAAGCCATCCCAGAACCAGGAGTGCGGCCCACAATCCCAGGATGGCTGCCCGGCTTCCCACGACCAGAGGGAGGAGTGCACTCCACAGAGCGGCAATCCACCAATGTCGAGAGGCCCGGCCCTCACGATAGGAAGCCCAGGCCAGGCCTACAAAATAGGGCATGGAGGCTGCCATGGCCACACCCAGGAAACTCTCATTGCCCAGGGGGCCTCCCACCTGGAGCCCGGGTGCTAGCGTGCCGAGAAGAGTCTCCGAAGGTGGAGCGAAAAAACGCGTCCATAGCAGGATTCCCCCGGTCAGGTATGAACTCAAGCTCAGAACTCGCCCCAGACTGCGCGGGTCGCCCTGCCCTGCCCACCAGGTGTAGCCCAGTACACCCGCTGCCAGCCAGACGGCCACGCCCATATGACGGTCGTCGTTGCCCCACAAGGCCACACGCGGGGCTACACTGACGAGCGTGGAACCGATGATGATGAGAGTACCGGCCAGCAGAAAGAAACGAACATGGCCCGAGGGAGCGCGAAGTCCTCTCCCGGTCGCCGCGGCTGCCAGAGCCAGAGCGCCAAATCCCGTCAGGGCCCATGCCTTTCCCCCTTGAAAGGGCAGCGTGCTCATGGGAATGACCCAGAGCCAGGAAAAGAGGAGGGCCAGCAATGGAAGTTGTGTAACATTACTATGCTCGGATGAAAGCATGTGCCGCTTCTCTCCGCAGCGCGTCCGCGTAGTCCCGCGCGGACCGCCCCATTCTAGCTCGCAAGGAAGAATTCCGCAATAGCTCGCTCAGGGCGTTGAAAAGAGCATCCTCGTCCTGCGGCGGGGCGACGAGACCGGTGTGCTCGTGCAACACCGCCTCGCGCACCCCCCCGTTATCCCCTGCGACCGCGGGGATGCCGCAAGCGCCAGCTTCCACGTACACTAGGCCAAACCCCTCCACTTCGCCGCGACCGGGCGTGGGGATGAGAACGAACACGTCCGCGGCTTGATACCACTGGAGGAGTGTCTCATCGTTGACCCCTCCGGGCCATAGAACGCGCTCGGCCACCCCCAGGTTCTGGGCCAGGGCTTGCCAGGGGGGGCGTGACGTCCCTTCCCCGACCACAGCGTAGTGCAGCCAGGGGAAAGCGCTTAATAACCTGGGCAGCAGAGCCAACACCCGGTCAACCCCCTTGCGCGGTTCCAGCCGAGCCACGGTGAGGAGAAGGAGAGCATCTTCGGGGACGCCTAAGTTGCGCCGCGCCTGACGTCGGTCCCCAGGCCGGAAGAAGGGGGCAGGCCACGGGTGGATAACCTGAATACGGTCGCCGGATACGCCCAGCGCACGCAGCAAACTGGCCGTGTAATGGCTGATGGCGTAGACCTGCTGAGCTTCGCTCAGCACGCGCGCTACCAGTTGGCGGGCCAACGGCCGTCGTGCCGGCTTGATCACCTCATCACCGAAGGCCCATACGCGGTAGGGGAGGCCAAAACGCGCCTTGGCCCACAGTGTCACCACGCCAAAAGGGAGGGCCTGACCCAGTTCCAGGGCGGCCACCTCCCCTTGGCCCCGCGCCCAGCGAAGTCCTTGCCAGGCACCCATGGTCTGTTGAACTCGTCGCCACCCGGGAAGCCCGCCCGGGCCACCGGCCCAACGCCAGATGGGAAAGGGTTGGCGCGCGTCCCACACATCTGCCTTCCCCCGATTGGGCGCTACAACCGCTATCTTGCCCGCAGTGAGGTGGGCTCGTTCCGCCATCAGGCGCTGCATGCCGCCCCGCTGCGGGGGAAACGCGAGGGTGACGAGCAAGGTGCGAGCCGAGCGCGCCTCATTCCCCATTCGCCACCTCCTCGTAGACTTGGAGATACGCGTTCGCCATGCGCTCCACCGTGTAACGACTGCGTACCTGGCCCCGAGCCTTATCGGCTTCCCGCCGAAACGCGGCCAAATGCGTCAGCACATCCATCAGGGCCTGAGCCAGGGCCTGCACCGGGTCCATGCCCGGCGTGAGATAGCGTACACCGGCAGGCACGAGCACTTCGGCCAGTCCACCGACGGGATTGACAACTAGGGGAACGCCCAGGCCCTGGGCTTCCAGCGCGGTGAGGCCAAAAGCTTCTACACGGGAAGGCACGACTACCAGGGTGCTGGCGGCGATGAAAGGAAAGGGGGTGTCCTGCCACCCCCAGAAATGGACGTCATCGGCGATGCCCAGGTGCCGGGCCAATGCCATCCACCCGCGTCGCGCTGGCCCATCGCCGACGAACCAGACGCGCAGGTGCTCGTGTTGTCGCAACAGGTGAGGGAGGGCGCGGAGCAAGAGGTCACCCCCCTTTTCATGGCTGTGTCGGCCCACAAACGTGAGCACGTGGCCCCGACCTGCATCTGCCTGGGCTTCGGGGGACAGAGGGTTGGCAGCCAGTCGGTCGATGGCCGTCCAGTTGAGCCCGTGGGGAATGACGTGCAGTCGCTCCTGGGAGATGCCGAAACGTCGCAGCCATTCCCAACCATTTTGGGAGGGCACAACCACGCGCCTGGCCCGGCGCAGCAAACGACGATCCAGGGCCTCGTACGCGCGCACGCTTCGGCTCTCGCCGGTGTACCCGTGGGCCGTAGCTACCCATCGCGGTCGGGCGAACATCCAGGCCAGGGTGTCGCTCTTGTAGTCGTGACTGTGCACCAGGTGTGGTCGGAAGTGGCGCAGGACGTGGCGGAATTGAACGAAGGGGCTCGGATCCCAGGGCGCGCGGTCAGGGAGCGTCCAGGCGGGGATGCCTCGGTGCCGCGCCGCTTCCACCAGCGGATGGGCGACGTTCCGGCCCGGCGCGCGGTAGAGCGCGGCAATGCCTACGTTGAGCGTGTGGCCGCGCAGCTCATCCGCCAGCCAGAGCAACACCCGTTCGACCCCCGCGAATCGGTTTCCAGAACGAAGCAGCAGGACACGCATGGTTGCGGAGAGCATTCACCTCTCATCCCCACAGTTTGGCATTCCTTCAACCCTCCGTTACAATTTCAGCAGTTGGTTTCGACCGATGACGCTCTGCCATGCACCGCCGCGTGGGTTGCCCTGTGTTTGCGCTGCGGTGCATTTTTGTCACCTGTTGCGTTGCCGGTGGCACATATCCCGATTTCGAGGACGCATTCATTATGACTGTACGACAGGAATTAGCCAAACTGCTTGCAGAAGCCATTCGTCGTTCCCAGGAGGCGGACGCGCTTCCGGCGTTTGAAATACCGGACATTGAGATCACGCCAGCCAAACCGGAGTTCGGCGATTACAGTTCCAACGCGGCCATGCAACTGGCGCGGCACGCGCGCATGGCCCCCATGCGCATCGCGGAGGCGATCCGACAACACCTGCCCGAAAACGACATGGCCACGGTGGATGTCGCCCCGCCTGGGTTCCTCAATTTTCATCTCAACCCCACCTGGGTAGCCCGGCAAGTGGCTGTCATTGAGGAGAAAGGACGGGCATGGTCCCGCAGCGATATCGGCGCTGGCAAGCAGGTGCAAGTGGAGTTCGTGAGCGCGAATCCAACCGGGCCTTTGCATTTCGGTGGGGCGCGCAACGCGGTGCTGGGGGATACCCTGGCTCGTGTTCTGGACGAAGTGGGCTACGAGGTGCAGTGTGAGTACTACGTCAACGACGCGGGCACGCAAATGCGCAAGTTCGGCGAGACGTTGTACGCCCGCTATGCCCAGGCGTTGGGGGAGGACGTTCCAGTGCCCGAGGATGGGTACATGGGACAGTACATGGTCGAGTACGCGCGCCGCATCGTCAAAGAGTACGGGCGGAAATTTCTGCAACTCCCCCGGGAGGAGGCCATCCGGCAACTCACGGGTATCGGCCTCTCCATGGTGTTGGATGAATTGCAGCGGGACTTGGCCGACCTGCGCGTCACCTTCGACAACTGGTTTTCGGAACGCAGCCTGTACGAGGATGGCACCTTCGAGCACGTGCTTTCTCTGCTGCGGGAAAAGGGCTTGGTGTACGAGAAGGATGGGGCCATATGGTTTACCGCCACCCGCCTGGGTGGGGACAAGGATGAGGTCATTGTCCGGTCCAACGGCGAGCCGGGCTACTTCGCTTCGGACATCGCCTACCATTACAACAAGTTCGTCATACGGGGCTTTGATTGGGTGATCGATGTGTGGGCTGTGGATCACCAGGGCCACGTGCCGCGCATGAAGATCATGATGAAAGCGCTAGGGCTGGACCCGGAGCGCCTGACCATCGTGCTGTACAACCTCGTCACGCTCAAGCGTCATGGCGTCGAGGTGAAATTGTCCAAGCGGGCGGGGGACATCGTCACTTTACGCGAGGTGTTGGACGAAGTAGGGACCGATCCCATTCGCTTCATGCTGATGACCCGCAGCAACAACGCCAAAATCGACTTTGACTTGGCCCTGGCCGTGGAACAAAGCCAGGAAAATCCGGTCTACTACGTGCAATACGCGCACACTCGCATCGCGGGCATCCTGCGCAAGGCTCAGGCCGATGGCTGGATCGAATGGCAGGACGGCGATCTGACATTGCTCACACATCCATCCGAACAGGCCCTGTTGAAGAAAATTTTGGACCTGCCCGACTTGCTGATCGCGGTAGCCGACCGCCTGGAGCCCCACCATCTGACCTATTACGCCCAAGAACTGGCTACCCAATTTCACGCGTTCTACCGCGATTGTCGGGTCGTGGACGCTCAGGCTCCCGAGCGAAGCAAAGCGCGCTTGCGCCTGGTGGCCGCGGTCAAACTCATCTTCGCCCACTTGCTGGAGGACATCCTAGGCATGACCGCACCTGAGGTCATGTAATTGGGGACAACGTACAGGCATGATGAGCATTTTGTAAGGAGGAGAGCAATGGAGGTTGACGCACAAAAGCGACTGGATACGGATGTGAACAGAAACCAAGCCCCTCGCGTTCTTGTGGCCGACCCCCTGGCGGAGGAAGGGCTACGCCTCTTGCGGCAGTATGGTCAAGTGGATGTACGCACGAGCCTTTCGGTGCAAGAATTGGTGGAGGCTATCGGCGACTACGATGCGCTCATCGTCCGCAGCGGTACCCAGGTAACGCGTACGGTGCTCGCTGCGGCCCACCGGCTGAAGGTCATCGCCCGTGCCGGGGTGGGGGTCGACAATATCGACGTTGACGCGGCGACGGAATACGGCGTGCTGGTAGTGAACGCTCCCACCGGCAACATCGTCGCGGCCGCGGAACACACCATCGCCCTATTGATGGCATTGGCTCGCAAGTTACCTCACGCCCACATGAGCATGAGGTCAGGAGGGTGGAATCGTAAACAGTTCATGGGTGTGGAGGTTCGGGAAAAGATGCTCGGGCTGGTCGGCCTAGGGCGCGTGGCCTCAGAGGTAGCACGGCGGGCTCGCGGGCTGGAAATGCACGTCATTGCTCACGACCCCTACGTAAGTGAGGAATACGCACACAAGCTGGGCGTTGAACTGGTCCCGATTGACACGCTTCTGACCCGCTCTGACTTTGTCTCCTTACACCTTCCGCTTACGCCCCAAACTCGCTCCTTTATCAACGCCGAGCGCCTGGCCCAGGTCCGACCGGGCGCGTACCTTATCAACACCTCCCGAGGTGGTGTTATTGATGAGGACGCACTGTTGCAGGCCCTGGATGAGGGACGCTTGGCCGGGGCTGCCCTAGACGTGTTCGCCACCGAGCCGTTGCCCTCGGACCATCCCTTGCGTTCTCATCCTCGCGTCATCCTGACGCCCCACATCGGTGGCTCGACCGTGGAAGCGCAGGCCCGGGTGGCTCGGGATGCTGCTGAACAGGTCATCGGGGTGTTGCAGGGACGACCGGCCCCGTATGCCATCAACGCCCCTATTGTGCCCCCGCAGAGCCTGGCCTTCCTCACACCCTGGATTGACCTGGCCGAGCGCCTTGGGCGTTTCTTGCGCCAAATGGGAAATACTCGTTTGACTCGCGTGGAGTTGACGGTGCACGGCGACCTGGTTCACCATGACATCACCTACTTGCGGGCGGCCGTGCTCAAGGGACTCCTAGAGGGTGTGGTGGACGAACGGGTCAATTTGGTCAACGCGAACCAGGTGGCACGCCGGCGCGGCATTGAATTCGTAGAGCGACGGCGGGAACAGGGACAACGGTTTGACACCATGCTCACCCTGCGGGGCATCCACGAGGTGCAGGGCGAGGAAGATGTGTGGATGGTGCGGGGGTCGGTGGTCTACGGTGACCCCATGATTGTGGGTATCAACGACCTGTGGGTGGAATTCCCGGCCCGTGGGCATCTGTTGCTGACCCGGCACCATGACCAACCGGGCATCATCGGTCAGATTGGCACCTTGCTCGGCAGTCGGGACATCAACATTGCCTTCATGCATGTGGGGCGGCGCACCCCGCGCGGTGAGGCGATCATGGTCCTCGGTGTGGATGAACCTATCCCGGATGAGGTATTGAAGGAGGTGGAACAGGCCTCCCTCACGTATTGGGTGCGAAAGGTGGTCTTATGAGTCGGCTCTACATCGGCACGTCCGGTTTCAGTTATGACGATTGGGTGGGCCCGGTTTATCCGCCTGACCTGCCCAAGTCAGACTGGTTGAGCTACTATGCAGAGGAGCTGGGCTTCGATGCCTGTGAACTGAACTTCTCCTTCTACCGGCTTCCGGGAGGGCGCACTTTGGGGCGGTTGGCACGAAAGGTGCCGGCGGGATTTCACTTTACCCTGAAGGCCACGCGAGTGTTCACACACGATCGGAACGCCGGGGAAGAGGACTGGCGGGCATTTCGGCAAGCCGTGGGCTTCCTGGAGCTAGAGGACAAGTTGGGCTGCGTGCTCATCCAGTTCCCTTACAGCTATCACCGCACGCCGGAAAACCAGGAATATCTGAAAGCGTTTCGAGAACATTGGCCCGATGTGCCCCTGGTGGTGGAATTTCGGAATCGCGAGTGGGCGGACGATGCCGTCTTCAACCTCCTGCGGCAACTGGACATGGGGTTCTGTGCTGTGGACCAACCCCGGTTTCATAACTTGATGCCCCCCATTGCCGTAGTGACCGGGTCGATAGGGTATGTGCGCTTTCACGGTCGCAATTACAAGAAATGGTGGACACACGAAGAGGCGTGGGAACGTTACAATTATGAGTATTCGGAGGAGGAGCTTGCAGAGTGGGTGCCAAAGATTCAGCAGATGCGTGAAGAAGCTCGCTCTGTGTACCTGTTCGCGAACAATCACTACCAGGGGAAGGCCGTGAGAACGGCTCAAGTGTTGAAGACGTTGTTGGGTCAGCCCGCGGAACAGAGGAGCTAGGGCCGTGAGAAGACCGACGCTCTGGTTGGGGCTAATTCTGTTGGTGGTGAGCCTGCCAGCTATCGCCTGTGGTTCCTTCGCGCCCAGGCCCACCCCGACCCCCACGTCGACACCTACGTTTACGCCTACTCCCACGTTTACGGCGACGCCGATCCCGCCCCCACCAACCCCCACATTTACGCCTACGCCGTTGCCACCCACGCCTACGCCCACTCCACCCCCACGGCTGCAGCCGAATAGTCTGGGTTGGGTGCTCCCGGGCCGCAGCGTAAACGTGCGCGCCAAGCCCAGCGCCCGTTCGCAGCGGGCAGGGCGTATCATCGGTGGGGCCATTGTCAACGTGTGGGAAGGACCGGTGGAGAAGGACGGCTACCGTTGGTGGAAGGTGGATGACCGCTATGGACTGGTGGGATGGATTGCGGAGGGAGACGGCCAGGAAGTGTGGCTGGTCCCCTTGCCTGAAGCAACCCCCACTCCCGTGGGCAGCCGTATCACGGTGGGAAGCACGGTGGTTGTGAACACTCGCGGGGCCAACTGGCTGGCCATGCGAGTGGCTCCCGGAAAAAGCGCTCGCGTTCTGGGACATTATTCGCCAGGCAGCCGTTTGACAGTGCTCGATGGTCCTGTGGCTCGAGACGGGTTTGTCTGGTGGCGTGTGAAGGACAAAGACGGCGTGGCTGGCTGGATGGCCGAAGGGGACCATCAGGACCGGTGGCTGTTTCGACCGTGATGTCCGACGTTACAGAAGGAACTCTCTCTCAAAAAGGGGGCGAAGGTCGCGCCACCGTTTAGCCGGAGTTCTCCCCAACCTTTTTTCGGCAGAATTCCGTTTGGTTCCACTGAAAAAATATTCCCGGAGTGCGGAGGCGAGGGCAGTGCTCTCGCCTCCGCAGGGCTGAGCAATGACGCTTGGTAAAAGAAAAAGCCCCATTCGCAAGAATGGGGCTTTTGATGTGTCGGTTGGCTTGCTTAATTTTGGCCGAGCCGAACTACGTCCGCGGCCTGGAGCCCCTTGGGTCCCTGTACCGTGGTAAATTCAACCATTTCACCCTCGTCCAGTGTCTTGTAGCCGGAATCCATGATTGCGGAATAGTGGACAAACACATCCGGCTGTCCTTCGCGCTCAATGAAACCGTAGCCCTTGCTTGCATTGAACCACTTGACACGTCCAGTAACACGTTCTGCCATTTCAACTTCTCCTTCGTAAAAAATACGTGAGTTATGTGTGTTGACCGGAAGAGAGAACACGGTGGGATTGTGTTCACACTGGCGAGGGTAGGGCTTCGAATGAAGAACTACCGCGGCATGAAATCTAAACCACTATGTTACTCTCAACTTCAACAAAGCGCACTATATCACACCGCGATAAGGGTGTCAAATCGGTCGTCCAAGATGGTGGATGGAAGAGTAAGGAGAGAGAAATAGAGCTGGGGGGGGGCATGGCATCTGTTGGATCAGCATCCTTCGGAACTGTACGTCGCGAAGGGGGCGATATTTCTCCAGCGCTGCGGTGTTCTCAAGGCGAAGGGGTGCCTCCTGTCAGGAATTTCCCCACAAAAGTATCGTAGAAACCCTTACATTTGCCTGACACAGAATCAGAGTTTGCCCGCTACCCACTTCCCCCTCTCCCTGTTAAGATGAAGCTAGAAACAAGTGCTCCCAGATGCTGGAATGAGGGAGAACGAGAGAAGGGAGAGATGAAAGCTTACAGGCAGATCGGATGGCTACTTGTTGTGGCTCTTCTCGTACTTGTTGGCTGTCAGGCGCATGCGGCTCAGCCGACGCCGACACCTGTTGCAACCCCTTCGCAAGGGGCTTATGTTCTTATTTCTCAGGCCCGCGCGGCCTATCGTGCTGCTCAATTTGGCCGGGCGCTCAAGTTGGCTCGTCGGGCGGCCACGGCTGACCCGAACAACAACACAGCCTGGGAACTTTACCGGGAAGCCAGTATTGCCAAGGCGGCGGACGATTACTTGAGCACGCTGCCGCCTTCTCGCTATCGCTTGCC
The DNA here is from genome assembly GCA_964487375.1 of uncultured Anaerolineae bacterium. Lineage (GTDB taxonomy): Bacteria > Chloroflexota > Anaerolineae > JAADDB01 > JAADDB01 > JAADDB01. Next base: position 17,585 of record CAZAQA010000043.1, read on the forward strand.
GGTGAAGGTGTTTATCCGTGACCGGGTGAATCACAGTAAGGATTGGTTCCTGATCGATGTGCGGGAACCGAAAGAGTATGCAGCCGGTCACATCGAGGGTGCCATCAACATCCCCCTACGAGAGCTCATGAAGCATCTGGACGAACTGCCCAGCAGTAAGACGGCCCCCATCTTGGTTTACTGTCATTCACAGAAACGGGCTACTCATGCTCTCGTCATCCTGCACGAGTTGGGGTACATCAAAGCTTATAACTTGGAGGGAGGATATGCGGCCTATGTAGACTGGTTACAACATAATCCAACACCCACGCCTGGTCCGACGCCGACACCGGCGCCGGAAGAACCGGATTACGGCTGTTGAGACAGGTCGGTCCCAGTGACATTTTGCTGAAGGAGGGTTTACATGTCCGTCGCAAAGCCAGCGGTAGCGGAGAAAGAAAATGCGATCATTCGCATGATGGAAGACCTGGAGCGGGCCTTGAAAAAGCCCCCTTCAGAAAGACGGTGGGGGATGGTCATTGACTTGACCAAATGCGTGGCCTGTGATGCCTGTACCGTCTCCTGTAAAGCGGAGAACAAAACCCCACCCGGTGTGAACTACACCGTAGTCATCAAAGAAGAAGTGGGCACGTATCCCAATGTGCGGGAAGTGTTCTTGCCCCGCCCTTGCATGCATTGCGAGAATCCTCCTTGCGTGGAAGTTTGTCCGGTAGGGGCAACCTGGAAGAACGAAGAAGGCATTGTGGTCATCGACTACGACGTGTGCATCGGATGTCGCTATTGCATGACAGCCTGTCCTTATGGTGCCCGTACCTTTGATTTCGGCGAGTGGTACACAGAGGATACCCCTGTATTGGAGCCCTACGAAACGGCTCCCACGTTTGAGTACGGTGAGGAACGGGTTCGCCACAATCATGAATCGCCCGTAGGCAACGTGCGTAAGTGCCATTTCTGCATCCATCGTGTACACGAGGGATTGCTCCCGGCTTGTATCAATGATTGTATCGGTCGTGCTCGTTACTTCGGCGACCTGAACGATCCCGACAGCCTCGTCTCTGAACTGCTACGGGAGCGCTATTCCTTCCGCCTGAAAGAAGAGTTGGGTACGCAGCCGAAGGTATTCTACCTGTCCTAGATTCTCCGGTTCTGAACGAAGGAGGAAACCATGAAGCAAAATAAAGGCTTGCTCATTGCATACTGGGTCGTTGTTGCCGTTCTCCTGGCGGTCGGCCTGGTCGGCTTCTATTGGCGGCTGACCCAAGGACACCGAATGGCCAACTACGGCGAAATTATCGTCTGGGGGCTGTGGGTGGCCATGTACATTTATTTCATCGGTCTCTCAGCAGGGGCTTTTCTTATCTCTGCGCTTGTGTATGCATTTGGTGTAGAGCGGTTCCGGCCTATTGCCCGGCTCTCCCTTTTCACAGCTATCGTGGCCTTACTGGTCGCACTGCTGAACATTTGGTTTGATTTGGGACATATGGAGCGATTCTACGAGGTTTACACGCGCCCGCATTTTACCTCCATGATGGCCTGGATGGTGTGGCTGTACACGGCCTATTTTCTCCTGCTTCTGGCTGAATTTTGGTTCGACGCTCGCCAGGATTTCATTCGTTGGGCCGAGAAACCCGGCATTGTGGGTACTTTGAGCCGCATCTTGACGTTGGGAAGCAAGGACCTTTCGCCCACCAGCCGGACCCGGGATCAGCGGGTTACGCGAGTGTTGGGGTCCATTGGAGTTCCCCTGGCGATCATGTTCCACGGAGGTGTGGGTGCTTTGTTTGGGGTCGTATCGGCCCGTCCGGCTTGGCACAGCGGCCTTTTCCCACTCCTGTTCCTGGTCTCTGCTCTTGTCTCCGGTGGCGCCCTGCTTACATTCCTCTATGTGGTTCTGGCACCGGACAAGGGTTCCAGTTCTTACCGTAGCCTGGTGCAAGGACTGGCTTCACTGGTCCTTGGCCTCGTGCTCCTCGATTTTCTGTTCACGTTCTCAGAATACTTCATCGCCCTGTACGGAGCCATTCCCACAGACGTTCTGCCCTTGATCAAAGCCATGGCCGGTCCTTTCTGGTACGTCTTCTGGGTCGGCCAGGTAGGACTGGGGCTGGTCGTTCCGGTCATCCTGCTGGGTTGGAAGCGGACTCGTCAGTCCTCATTTTGGGTGGGCGTGGCGGCTCTGTCCGTCGTCCTGGCTTTTGTGGGTGTCCGTCTCAATATCGTCATTCCGGCGCTCTCCGTGCCTGAGCTAAAAGGCCTAATCGAAGCCGTACCCTCGCCCCGGATGACGACTCAGTACGTGCCCAGCGTGATGGAATGGTTCTTGAGCTTCGGCATCATCGGCTTTGGTATGTTCCTGTTTGCCCTGGGATACTCGTTGCTCCCTGTGCAACCACAGGTGAAGGAGGCGTAAGATGAGTGCGAATGGAAAGAAAAAGACCGGTTTCAAACCGTTGGACGCGGAAATCACTCGACGCGATTTCATTAAGACATCGGCTGTATTGGGTGGTTCCCTCGCCGTAGCCGCGAGTGTGGACACGGCATTCCGCAAGGTTGCTGCATACAGCGATACGGCCGTACACGGCGGGACGAACGGCAGGTACCCCCTCAACAAGCCGGAGCATGTTATCTACAGCACCTGTCTTCAGTGCCACACGTCTTGTACCATTAAAGGGAAAGTGCTGGACGGTGTGCTCGTCAAAATTGACGGCAACCCTTACAGCCCTATGAACATGTTGCCGCAACTGTCTTACGATACTCCCCTGGAACAGGGGGCGAAAGTCGATGCCAAGCTGTGCCCAAAGGGTCAGGCCGGCGTGAACACAGAATACGATCCCTACCGTATCACCAAGGTGTTGAAACGGGCCGGCAAGCGAGGGGAGAACAAGTGGCAGGTTATTCCCTTTGACCAGGCTATCGATGAAATCGTCAATGGGGGCGCGTTTGCCGATGGCACCCGCACCCCCGGGCTGAAGGAGATCTGGGTTGTTCGTGATCCAGATCTGATGAAAGCGCTCAAGACCGACGCGATGGCCGTGGCTGCGGGTAAGATGAGCATCAAGGAGTTCAAGAGCAAACACAAGGAGCACTTGGATCTGCTCATCGATCCTGACCACCCTGACCTGGGGCCCAAGAACAATCAGTTTGTCTTCCAGGCTGGACGTATTGAGCACGGACGCAAGGAGTTTGCCAAACGTTGGCTCAAAGACGCGTTCGGCTCCATCAACTGGTATGAACACACAACCATCTGCGAGCAATCCCATCATATTGCCACCATTCAATTTACCAACCAGTACAAGGGCAAGGGCGTGTGGAAGGGCGGTAAGGAACATCTCAAGCCCGATTTCGCCAACGCCGAGATGGTCATCTTCTTCGGGACTGGCGCGTTTGAGGCGAACTTCGGACCTACGCCTATGAGCGAGCTGGTAACCTGGTCCCTCACTTACCGCAACATGAAGATAGCCGTCGTGGACCCACGGCTGAGCAAAACCGCGGCTAAGGCCAAGTGGTGGTTGCCGGTCAAGCCCGGGACAGATGCCGCCTTGGCTCTGGCCATGGCTCGCTGGATTATCGAGAACGAACGTTACGACGAGGCGTTCCTCAGGAATGCCAACAAGGCCGCGGCTCATGCCGGCGATGAGACATCATGGACCAACGCCACCTATCTGGTCAAAGTCGAAAACGGCAAGCCCACCCGCCTGTTGCGGCCTAAGGAGGCCGGGCTTGAGGATATGGATGGTTTCGTCGTGAGCAAGGATGGGAAACTCATCGCGGTCAATCCCAATGACACCAAGACTCCAGTTGTGGGAGACCTGTTCGTAGAAGGATCTGTTAACGGTATTAACTACAAATCCGCATTCCAGCTCTATAAAGAAGAAACAATGGCACACTCCCTCCAGGAGTGGTCCGATATCTGCGGTATCCCTGTGCGCAAGATCGTCGAGGTTGCCCGAGAATTCACCAGTCATGGCAAACGGGCTGCCGTGGACATGTACCGTGGCCCCGTACAGCATGCCAATGGCTACTACACGGGTCTGACGGTGCTGGCCCTGAACGCCCTCGTGGGCAGCGCGGACTGGGTAGGAGGTCTGGGCGTCGGAGGTGGTCACTGGCATGAGGATGGGTCCAAGGGAGGACCTTTCCCCATTGGGAAGATGCACCCGGGCAAAATCGGTTCCTTTGGCATCCCCTTGACGCGAGAGCACTGGCATTATGAAAAGAGCACGCTTTTCAAGCGGGACGGCTATCCGGCAAAACGACCCTGGTTCCCCTACACAGGTAATGTCTATCAGGAGATCATTCCCAGCGCCGCCAGTGGGTATCCTTATTCCATCAAGGCCCTCTTCCTGCACAAGGGAACACCTGGGTTCTCTGTTCCCGGAGGAAATCCCACGTTGCAGACCCTGGCCGACATGAACAAGATCCCTCTTTTCTTCGCCTGTGACGTGGTCATCGGCGAGACGAGCATGTACGCGGATTATCTCTTCCCTGACACGGCCATCTGGGAGCGCTGGGGGACGCCGCACACGACGCCCGCGGTTCAGGCCCGGACGAGCAAGGTGCGCCAGCCCATTGTGGACCCGGTGGTGGAGAAAGTCACCGTCTTCGGCGAGGAACAGCCCGTCAGCATGGAGGCGGTCATGTTGGCCATCGCCGAACGGCTAGGACTACCTGGCTATGGTAAGGACGGTTTTGGCAATGGGCTGGACTTCAACACTCGTCAGGATTACTTCTTGAAGATGGTCGCTAATCTGGCCTGGGGTGACAAGAAGGACGGCTCCGACGCGGTGCCGGAAGCGGACGATAAAGAATTGGCCATTTTCCGAGCGGCTCGGGCTCACTTCCCCAAGGCCCTGTTCGATGAGACCCGCTGGAAGAAAGCCCTGGGCAACGATGAGTCGCTCTGGCGTCGGGTGGTCTACCTCTTGAATCGAGGGGGACGCTTCGAGGATTTCAGCAAGGTCTACAAGGGCGACAAGCTGGCTCATCAATTCGGAGGGATGTTCAATATCTTCGTGGATAACGTGGCGCGAGGAAAGCACAGCTTGACGGGGGAGTACTTCCACGGCTTGCCCACGTATGAACTCGCCAAGGATGCTGCGGGGCGACCGTTACAGCAGCCAGAGGATGAATATCCCTTCCATCTGTTCACCTTCAAGCACATCTATGGCGGTCAATCTCGTACCATCGGCAACTACTGGGGACAGTTGAACGTCGCTGAGGAGAACTATGTGCTGATGAACAAATTGGATGCGGATCGGTTGGGCATCAAAGATGGAGATAGGGTGAAACTAATCTCCCAGAGCAATTCGGAGGGAGTCTGGCGGCTACCCAACGTGGGCACAAAGCCTGTGGCCGGAAAGGTCAAGGTCATCCAGGGAATTCGTCCCGGCACGGTGGCTGCTTCCTGGCACTTTGGCCACTGGGCCTATGGATCCAGGGATGTGGTCATTGACGGGAAGACCGTGAAAGGGGATGCACGGCGAGGAACTGGCATCTGTCCGAATGCGTCCATGCTCGACGACCCCGTGCTGAAGAACGCGACGGTCAGCGACCCTATCGGGGGATCGGCTTCTTTCTATGACACCCGGGTGAAGGTCGTGAAAGTTTAGATTCGAGGAGACCTCAGCTCTGCCATGTGGGGGCGGCGTTTTCTCCCCCCACATGGCACTTCGGAGGAGGTCGGCACATGCGACGCCGGACGTGGGCCCTCTTGGCGGGGGCGGTGTTAATCCTGTGGTTGCTCATCAGCCCACCACGTTTCTGGCTGAACCTGACCAAACGGGTTGAGCCAACCGCGGCTGTGGGAGGACAGTTGGCGGAGAAATACGGGTGTCGCAACTGCCATCACATTGGTGGAGTGGGGGCGCTGACCGGTCCTGATCTGGATGCTGTTGTCGAACGGGATAAGGAGGTCGATCCTGCTCACGTCACCCTGCGCCTGTGGCTACGCAATCCCAAAGCGGTACGACCGGACACACCGATGCCGAACTTCCGCTTGTCCGATTCGGAGATCGATGCGATTATTCGTTACCTGGATTCGGTCGCGCCGGGCACGAGGAACCCGTAACAACCGGTTGGAGTTTTTTGGTAGGCGAGGAGCGAAGCATGATAACGGAACAGGATGTGTTGCAAGCTTTGAGACAGGTCGTCGACCCAGAATTGCACCAAGACATCGTCTCACTGCACATGGTGCGCAATCTGGAAGTTGAAGACAACAGTGTACGTTTCCAGTTGGCCCTCACGACTATGGCCTGCCCTCTTCTGGACACATTGGCCGAACAGGCTCATCGGGCTGTGGCTGCGTTGCCGGGCGTCAAGCATGTGGGAGTCGATGTGGTGGAAATGCCTCAAGAGGAAGTTTCTCGTCTCTACCAGGCTGCCCGCAATAATGGCAACGGGACGGCTGGCGCCGGGAGTGCTCCCCTGGTTTTTAGTGTGGATCCTTCCAAGCCCTTGGTGCAGTCCCTGGCCCGTCAATTGAGCCCTGTCAAGTACCTGGTGGGCGTGACTTCCGGCAAGGGGGGGGTGGGGAAATCCACCGTAACGGCGATGTTGGCTGTCTCCTTGCGTCGGCTTGGTTACAAGGTGGGCGTGTTGGATGCAGACATTACCGGGGCCAGTATCCCTAAGATCTTTGGGCTGACCATGAACATCAACGCCACTC
>CAZAQA010000044.1:0-23140 GCA_964487375.1 uncultured Anaerolineae bacterium
TGCAAAATATCCCGCTGCAGAACATCCCCCTGCAAAATATCCCGCTGCAGAATATCCCCCTGCAGAACATCCCCTTGCAAAATATCCCCTTGCAGAACATCCCCCTGCAAAACATCCCCGTGACAGGCTACTCTTTGAACCCCGGTACTCAGGACGAGGACTTGCAAGATCGCGTCGCTTATGCAATGGGAGATTATTATGTCATGGTCATCGGACATAACGGCGCCCACAGCCGCCGGCCGTACACTCTTACCGTGACCGTCGACCCCCCTCCACCGGTGCCCCCTTGTACATTTCATCCCCCTTATCAGGGGACGCCGGGAAAGATGTATTACGGGGCTGCAGTCGAAAGCATCGAGACGCTGATCGTGGTGCCCCAACAGCGTTTAGAGTCCATCTACGGTAGCGAGGCCGTGGCACCCATGATGAACGCATTGCGGGCGTTTGCGGATCAGCCGACGGTCAAGGGACTCATTCTGCCCGTGGAAAGCAGTGCGTTTGTCCTCCAGGCCTATGATGACTGGAACGCTCACTTTTGTGACCCGGAGCGCGCCAACGCGGTGGCGGGTCGCATCAAAGATCTTGTCTACCGGTACGCCCAAGAATTGCCCAATCTGCACTATATTCTCCTGGTGGGCGACGACCGGGCCCTGCCCTTCCGCCGCCTGCCCGACCGGGTGGAGACGTCCAATGAGCGAGAGTACGCGGCCCAGGCATTCCTAAAGACGAATACCGCACTCTACGCGGCCCTGAAGCAGGGTTATATGCTCAGTGATGACTTCTACGCCGATTTCTACCCCAGCCTGTATCGAGGATGGCCTCTCTACGTGCCCGACTACGCTCTCGGTCGACTGGTGGAAACGCCCGCGGAGATAACGGCGCAACTGATTCGCTTCGACGCCCAACGAGGCCACTTGCAGCTTCACAAAGCTGCGCTCTTTGGCTATGACTTTCTCCAGGACAGCACGCAGGCAATGGCAAACGCGGTCCAGGCACAGGGGATGCAGCGGGATGTGCACAACAACGATGCCTGGAATGCGAACGCTTTACGCCAAACTTTGTTGGCCGTCCGCCACGATCTAAATGTGATAGACGCGCACTTTACTCACTTCTTACTAGCCCCGGCCGCATATGTACTGCACGGCCAGGGTGGGCTCGTCCACGCGGGAGAGGTGGTCAGCGCCACTGCGGACTTGCGGGGGACGGTGGACCTATCTGTGGGGTGCCATGGTGGCCTGAACGTGTGCGATGAGTGCGTTACCCCGCAAGGCCGAACCGTGGCCGCAAATCTGGACTTCGCCCAGGCGTTCGCGCGGCAAAAGGCCGTGTGGATCGGCAACACCGGCTTCGGCTACGGCGACGACGCAGCAGTAGCTCTTTCTGAGGAACTGGCGACGCGTGTGATCCGTTACCTGGGCTCCCAAACCAACATGCCCGTGGGCGAGGCGTTGCGTCGGGCCAAACAGGATTACGCACTTTACAATATGGGCGCGTACGGCCCTTACGACCGCAAGGTGCTGAACGAAGCGACTCTGTACGGCATCCCCAATTACCGAGTGACTGTTCCCCACCCACGGCCGGTGAATAACCAGGACAAGGTGTGGGCATCCCCGGTCAACATTAGCGGTGGGATAGGCTCCGGCACGTATTGGAGGACCTACACCCTGACCCCCCAGTTCAACCGGGTCTCTACGACCAGCGGGGACTACTTCCAGGCGGAAGATGGCGTCCAGACGTTACTTTACAACCCGATTCAGCCGCGAAGTCAGTTCGATATCACCCTGGACCAGAACCATTATCCAGGAGCCGTGGCCCATGGAGTGCTCGTGCTGGACGGTACGTATCAGGATGTGACCGGCTTTGACCCGGTCATCACCATGCCGGTAACGAACACACATCGCTACGAGCCCCAGGTTTTCTTCCTCACCTGGCAGCCTCCCACGCTGATACGATTGAACCACTTCCGTAACGACAAAGGACTGACGGAATGGCTGACGGTGACGCCCGGGCAGTTCCGGGGGCAGCAGGTGCATACGGATCATTCCGGCCACCTGAGAGTAATAGGCACAGAGCGTCTCTTCCGTCGCCTCCGTTTCAAGGTGTACTACAGTCAGAGTCCGCACTACCAGCCGCCAACCATTGAGAGAGTCCAGGCGCGACGGGATGGAAACCAGATCTCTTTCTCTGTGGAGATGGCCCCTGTGAGTTTCGTGCGATCTGTGTACGCTACGTGCGCCACGAACGGCCAATTGCATTCCCTGCAATTGCAATCGGATGGGACAAACGATGTGTGGTCTGGCGTTTGGAACAACGCGGGGCGGGATATGTCTTGTTTCATCCAGGTGCTGGATTTCCAAGGGAACGTGGCGGTGACCTCGGTGAAAGGGGCGCTGAACCTGCCGTTGATGCCGTATCACGCCTATCTACCAGCCGCCTTCACCGCGCGGTGACGGGGGAACGGCTTCTGAGCGAAGGGGGCATTCTCCTTGTGAGGCCCGGGTTAACCGACCCGGGCCTTCTCGTTGTCGGGCTCAAGGGTGTGTGACTGGGGTCCGGGCCAGGACCTCGCGCAAAGCCTTCATGTCTCCATCCCAGGGGCCGGGCTTCTCCAGCTTCAAGGTGGTCACGGCTGCGGCCCAGCGGCACGCTTCTTCCGGGGACTCCTGGAGGCATCGGCCCAGATAAGTGGCGAAACACGTGTCCCCTCGCCCGGTCCGTCCGGCCAGCGAGCGGGGGGCAAAAGGGGCAAAGAAAGTCTCTCCTTCCGCAAAGACCCATACTCCGGCCGATTGGGTGACAACTACCTCGCGGGGGCCGTAAGAGGCCAGTATCTTCGCGGCCGATAGCGGATTGTTGTTGCCCGTCAGGACTTCGGCCTCGGCCTGATCGGCCTTGAGATACGTGACATGAGCCAATCCTTCAGCCATGTGGGCCCAGGGCTTGAACACCAGGGCGTTTCCCTCCCGTACCCGAATGAATCCTTGCACGTCCAGGGCCACAGGGCCCCGAGCTGCGATCTGTTCTAGCAGCGGGAGGCTCACTTCGCCGGCCATGATGGGGACCAGCGCGTACACCCGAGCGGTGATATCGGGGATTTCTTCTGCACGAAAGGGGCCGGCGAATCCCAGAGGATGGGTAACGCGCCGTTCCATGTCCGCGGAGGTGTAGATGTTCTCGATGCCTGACGTCTCAGGTGCGGGAATGGCCATCACGTGCACCCCGATATCCCGGAGTTCGTCCAAGAGCGGAAAATCGTCCGGGTGCAGACGAGTGATGACGGCGACGTCGATTCCCAGACGGCGTAGCGCCACGCTGCCGTAATAGACAGCTCCTCCCGGGACGGTCTTCCCCTTGCCATCGATGACGATACGGTCCCGGGCAAAATGGCCGATCATGACGATGTCGACGTGGTCGGGCAGATGTTCTTTCACGGCTCGAATCTCCTTTGATGGACAGGGGTGGAACCTGAGAATGTGCCCCTTCCGGCCCTATTCTGGAGGGGCCAAGGGCGGACCGCTTTTGGCCAGGGCCAGCACGTCTGGTCGGTTGCTGCAGATGCCATCGACGCCCAGGCGGCGCAGTGCCATGACCACTTGGGGACGTTCCTCGTGCCAGGTGATGACCCCCAGGTCGCGGGCTTGCACCCGCCCAATCCAGGCGCGTGAGAGGAGGAAATCGGGCCGGGGGACAGCCTTCTCCCAGGCGGGATGAACATAGTCGGCTCCACTCTCCTGGGCCAAACGGAGGGGATCGAGGTCCGTATCGCGGAAGAGGATGGCGGTGTAAGCATGGGGGAGTATCTGTTTGACTTCTCGCAAGAGGGCGGAATGGAAGGAGTTGAAAATCGTGTAGGAAGCCATGTTGGTCTGACGTGCGGCTAAGGCGGAAGCCATCGGCGTACCGGACTCCTTCAATTCCAGGTAGATCCCAATGGCCAGGTCGCGAGAGAGCGACATGGCCTCGTGCAGCGTGGGGATGTGTTCTCCTCCGCGGAGCTCGATTTCTTGCAGGGCGTCGGCGGTCATCTCCCCAATCCGGATTCCCTGGCCGGTAAGGCGCTGCAGGGTGGCATCGTGGATAACGACCGGCACACCGTCCGCGGTCAAACGTACGTCGAGCTCGACCATGTCGGCCCCCATGGTGACGGCCATGCGAATGGCCAGGAGGGTGTTTTCGGGGGCATAGGCAGAGGCTCCTCGATGGGCGATGGCCAACAGGCTCAACTCATTCTCCGGGATCGTCTCCTCCAGGCGGGTGACCCAGGAACGGAGGCGCTTCGGTATTTGCGGTGCCAGGTTCCGCCAGGGAAGGAGCATGTCGGGAGAGATGTCGGCTCGTCGCGTGAAGCGAAAGGTGGGCGTAAACGCTTTGCGGCGCAGGTAAGTGCGCACATAACGGTCGACCCGAGGATTTTTCACCTCTGGGCGTCCGTAGAGTACATTTTCCCACACGCCGCCGGCGCCCGCGAGTCGGGTGCAGGCCGCTTCCACCTCGGTGGATCGTCGGAGGTGCCATTCGGGAGTGGGGGCCATGGCGTGCTTGCCTGGCTCCGCGTATACGACCGGTCGGCCGTCCAGCAAAGGGGTGTGCCCATCTACGCTCATGTCGTGGTAGCCTCCATGCCAGGAGGCTTCGACCCGGATGATGCGCCCTTGGGCGTCGATGTAGACCCACACATGTTCCAACTCGTAGAGGTGACCGATGTCCCAGTCCCACCAGAGTGCGTATTCGATGGCCCGCACGGTGGGTGGGCGAACCTCCACGAATCGGGGAAAGGAAAGGGAGGGCGCACGGTGCGAGAACACCGTATAGCCGACCAGTTCTGGACGGAACGGCTCAGCTTCATCCATCATGATGATAGGCGCGTAGCGAATGGCCAGCTTCCTGCGTTCATGCATGCTGAGTGGTTTCGGGTGAAGTTCGAGTTGAGTCATCAGGGCCTAACCATTAAGAATAAGAGATGGAAGTGTACCGGCGGCGATATTTGCGGATAATGGCCGCTCTCCATCGCTCGCACGGGACGCAACAGAAGTTCGCCGGTTTCGGCGGTCGAGTGATATGGCTCAGGTCCCCCATGGATCTGCGTGCGCAAGGCCATGGCATAAGCGAGTTACCGTCACCCCTCCCGCCTTCGTCTCCGGCGTCGGCGCTCGCGACGACTCGCGGTTGGGGCCTGTACCCGGATGACCACCTCGGGCAGGACGACCTCCTCGCCCGCGGCCGACTGCAATATACGACGCATCTCCGCGTGCCGCGCCGCATCGACCGGAGGCCCTTGATAGGACGCCAGAGCCTCTTCCACCAGGTGGCGCAACCGCCCCACCTCACTACGCCATGCCTCGGGCAGCTTGCTCCACTGGTCCCAGTTGGTGCGGTCCACTGCCGGACCGGGCAGATAGAGCTGCTGCGGCCAGTGAGTCAGCGTGTGTTCCCACGTCAACACGTGCCCTTCCGATTGCACGGTCTGCACGAACGCGTCCAGGGGCACGTCCTCGACCACCTCCACATCCCGCACCAAAAAGAGCGCATGGCCGGCCAACTCGTCGTCGAAGACCAACTTTTGCAGGCTGAACAGGTTGACGAAATCCAGCATCCCCGGGCCGGACACCGAGTTCACCCCCATGAGAGCCGCCAGCACCATCCCCCCATAGGTCTCCGCGCCCGCCTGCATACCCAACTCCTTGGCGTCACTCTGTCCCAGGTAAGCCTGTGTGGGGAGGTTCAGCGCTTTTCCCACTTGCACGTAGGCGGCAAAGACGCGCAAGGCCTCCACCGCGGTCATGGGATTGGTCGTCAACTGCATGTGGAAAGCGGCAGGCGCGCCGCCAAAGAGCACCGGATGTCCAGGGTGCAACACCTGGGTCATGACGATGCCGCTGATGACCTCCGCGGTGTGGACGATGACCGTGCCTACAGGCGTCACCGGGCTGATGAGGCCCAGCAAGGGCACGGGCACGAACTCAACGGGGATCCCCCAGTCCACACAGTCGATGAGGTTTTGGCTCGAATCCTCGTTCCAGCGCAGAGGGCTGGTGGGGCAGACGGTAAAAATGCTCATGGGCCGTTGACGTAGATCCTCCCGATCCCGTCGGAAGAGAAGCATCAATTCCCCCATGCGGGGGACGCCCGTGGGCGTGAATGCACCCGACACGATGGGACGAGGCGTGTGGGCGAGGAGCACGTAGAATCGCCAGGCGTCGGCCATGTGCTGGGGCACGTCGCCGGTGCTGAACGCGGTGGAGGGGTAGGCAATGTGCTTGAGGCCCGAGACCACGCGGGCGTATGCCATCAAGTCCTGGGTGGTGGGCCTGCGCCGCTGTCCTGCGCGGTGATCCATGATGTACAGGGCCGAGGACGCGGGGGTGAAGTGAACGGCGTCCCCTTCGAGGGTCGCGTAGGGGTCCCCTTCACGCGTGTAGAGGTGAACCGTGTCGGGGGCCGCGTCCAGTGCGGCCTGAGCCTGGTCCGCTCGGATGAAGAGTCGTTGGCTCTCCATGTCCACCCGCAGCCCTGCATCGGCCATCTGTTGTAGCAACCCCTCGTGGTACACGGTGACACCGTACGTCTCCAGGACACGCAGGGCCTCGGAGATGATCGTCTCAGTCAGCGCATCATCCACAAAATGGGCTCGTGGGCGCATAATAGCTCTCCAAAAACATGTAGGAGATCGGAGATCCGCCACCCATCCCCAATCTCCTCTTTGTCATGCCTTGCTCAACTTTTTCCAGTCCTTCAGGATTTCCCGGGCCGCGTTGAGGCCGGGGGCCCCCATCACTCCACCACCGGGGTGGGCGCCCGAGCCGCACAGGTATAGTCCCCGTACGGGCGTACGATAATCCGCGTAACCGGGCACCGGGCGCATGAAAAGCATCTGCTCCAGGATCATCTCTCCGTGGAAGATGTTCCCCCCTGTCAGGCTGTATTCCCGCTCCAGGTCCAGGGGCGTCAGAATCTGCTTGTGAAGGATGAGATCGCGGATGTTGGGCGCGTACTCGGCCAGCGTGTCGATGACCCGCTCCAGGAAGGTGTCCTTCACCTCGTCCCAGGACCCTTCCTTGAGATGATAGGGCCCGTACTGGACGAAAATGTTCATCAGGTGTTTCCCCTCGGGCGCGACGGTCGGGTCGGAGACGGAAGGGATGGTGCATTCCAGCATGGGCTTGCGCGAGGGCTGCCCCAGGGCCGCGTCCCGGAACGCTTCCTCAATATAGTCCCGGGTGGGGGAGATGTGGATGGTCCCCCGATGCTGCGGGCCGGGCTCTGTGCCCGGGTAAGCCGTGAAATTGGGCAACCCGTCCAGGGCCAGGTTCACCTTGACCACGGCGCTGTCATAGGAGATGCGCTCTACATCCTCGACGAATTCAGCCGGCAAGTGGGTCCGGTCAAGGAGCTGGAGGAAGGTAATGGCCGGGGTCGCGTTCGACGCGACCAGCTTGGCCGCGAGCTCGGTGCCGTCGCTCAGGGTCACCCCCACAGCCCGACCGTCGCGCACGTTGATGCGAGCCACCGAAGCGTTGGTGCGTATCTCCGCGCCAAAGGATTGAGCCGCCCTTGCCAGGGCCTGGGTCAGACCGCCCATGCCGCCCCGCACATAGCCCCACACTCCGCGCACCCCGTTGGTCTCCCCCATCACATGGTGGAAAAGCACGTAGGCCGTGCCGGGCACACTCGGCGAGGCGAAGGCGCCGATGACCGCGTCCGTCGCCAGGGTGACTTTCAACTCTTCCGACTCAAACCAGTAATCCAGCATGTCGTTGGCATTGCCCGTCATAATGCGAACCACGTCGTACATGCCCTTGCCCAACCTGCGGAATTTCCAACCCAACTTGCCCAGAGTGGTGAGAGACCCTGGCTTCAGAGAGCGAGGATCGGGTGGGGTCATCTCCAGCATGGGCTCCACGAAGTCAGCCACCCGCTCCAGCATGGCCTCGTATTTGGGATACGCGTCTGCGTCCTTCTTGCTGAACTTGGCAATCTCCTCCCGCACCATCTTCTTGTCCGGGCCCAGGAAGAGGTAACGCCCGTCCGGGAAAGGGGTGAAAGAGGAGGGGTCACGAGGTATCATCTCGAAACCGAAATCCTTCAACCGCAGGTCACGGATAATTTTCGGCCGAAAGAGAGAATTGACGTAAGATAGGGTCGATACCTTAAATCCTGGGAATATCTCTTCGGTGACAGCCGCTCCGCCGACCACATATCGGCGTTCGAGGACCAGCACCTTCAGTCCGGCTTTGGCCAGATAGGCAGCAGTCACCAAACCGTTATGACCGGCACCAACGATGATGGCATCATACGTCGTGGGCATGTTCTCCGCCTCCGGGACACACAAGGTTGGCTTTGGGGGATGGTCTGTTGTTCAGATGGGCCGGGTACAACGACGGACCCATTGTAACTCAGGGAGTTAGGGGGTGCAACTTTCTTGGCCATCGGTCCGGTGGAGGGACGTAACATGTTGCCGGTCCCGTCGTATATATGGCGCGTAAGAATGTAATGCGCAAAACGTGAAACTCTGGCCCGCAGGCCGTCCTTCCACATCTCACACCAGCGCAGAAGGGCCAAGGCCCTTCCAGGACCAACGTGACGAATAATGTCTGACACCCAATAACTGACGCCATATCGGAGAGAAAAGATGAATGATTTTGTACGGGTGAACGATCTGACCAAACTGTACGAGCAGAATCACGTCCTGGCTGTAGATCACGTCTCCTTTGCCGTTCACGAAGGGGAAATCTTCAGCCTTTTGGGACCCAACGGCGCGGGGAAAACCACCCTCATCTCCATGCTGAGCGGCATCCTGCGCCCCACCGAGGGGGACGCGGCCATTGGTGAACACTCCATCCTGCGAGAGCCCCTTCGGGCCAAACGACTCATCGGCATCGTGCCCCAGGACATTGCCCTCTACCCCGCCCTGAGCGCCCGGGAAAACCTCCGCTTCTGGGGGACCATGTACGACCTGTCGGGTAAGGAACTGCGTGATCGGGTGGAAGAGGCGCTGGAACTGGTCGGCCTGCGCGACCGGGCCAAGGACCGGGTCGAACATTTCTCCGGCGGCATGAAGCGTCGACTCAACATTGCCGCGGGACTCCTGCACCGTCCCCGGCTTCTCTTTCTGGATGAGCCCACCGTGGGCATCGACCCCCAAAGCCGCCGCCGTATCCTGGACATGGTCAAGGAATTCAACGCCCAAGGCATGACCATCCTCTACACCACCCACTACATGGAGGAAGCCGAAGAGCTCTCTCATCGGATTGCCGTCATGGACCACGGCCGCATCATCGCCTTGGGCACCCTGGACGAACTGCGGCGCATTGTCGGCGAGCTGGAAACCGTGCGCCTGACTTTCCGTCGGGACACCCCGCTGGACGGGCTTGTGCAGGCCGCAGCGGCCCTTCCTCAAGCTGATCGGGTGACCAGGGGTGAGGATCAGATTATCGTCCTCACCCCTGACGCGGCCCGGCTTCTCCCCGACCTGGTCGCGCTGATCGCCCGGGAACACTTGCCGTTGATTTCTCTGGATATCGAACGTCCCGACCTGGAGGCCGTGTTCCTCCACCTGACCGGGCGTTCCCTGCGGGATTGAGGAGGGGCACATGCGCAAGATACTGACGATCGCCTGGTATGACCTGGTAAAAACATTTCGTCATCCTGTGGCCCTCATCTTCATGTTGGCCCTGCCCTTTGCCTTAACGCTTATCATGGCCGCGGCGTTCGGGGGCAGCCACACAGGGCTGGAGCACATCCCCGTGGTTGTGGTCAATCAGGATGACGGCATGTTGAGCGCGTCGCTGGTGAGTCTGCTTCGGGGTGAGGCCCTAAGCGACCTGCTGGATACCACCGTGCTATCGGATGTGGAGGCGGCGCGACAGCGTGTCGAGGAGGACCAGGCCGCGGCCGCGGTGATCATTCCCGTGGGGTTCAGCGCGGCTGTGATGCGACCGGTATCCGAGCCCCTCCACCTCCGTGTTTACGCCAATCCATCGCGCCCGATCAGCGCCGGAGTCGTCCGGAGCATCGTGAGCGGCTTTGCCGACAGCGTCAATGTGGGCATTGTCGGCGGTCAAGTTCTCTTTACCACGCTGGACCGCGCCGGGGCCTTGCCGAGCGATCCGGCGGCCATGAGCGCGTTGGGCGAGACCTGGAGCAAGAAAGTGTCGCTCATCGTCCGGCAACGCCTGGCCCCCGACCGCGTTCGGTTACTGGCTCTCGACGAGAAGAAGGAGACAGCAACGTTCGACCCGGTGGCGTTCATCGCGCCCAGTATGGCCATCTTCACCTTGCTCTTTACCATGACGGCAGCCGGACGGGTCTTCCTGGACGAACGGCGCCGATGGACCTTGCAACGGTTGTTCAGCACACCGACCCGACCGGCGCTCGTGCTGGTCGGCAAAATCGTGGGCATCTGGTGGACGGGGTTGGCCCAACTGGCCATCTTGTTGAGTACCAGCGCCCTCTTCTTCGGCCTTTCCTGGGGGAATCCCTTTGTCGTTGCCCTCGTCTGTGTGGCCATCGTCCTGGCCGCGTCCGGGTGGGGGGTGATCATCGCGGCGTATTCCCGTACGCCCGCACAGGCCCAGGCCATCGGCACCAGCATCTCCCTGGTCTTTGGCATGACCGCGGGACACTTCTTCCCCCGAGAGAACTTACCGACCTGGGTTCGTTGGGCGTCTCGCATCTCTCCCAACGCCTGGGGCCTGGATGCGTTCCAGACTCTGCTGGAAGGCGGTACCCTGGGAGCGCTGGTGCCCACACTGACCGCGCTTTTCGTCATGGCCGCACTTCTCTTTGCCGTGGCCACACTAGGCTTGCGCAGGCAGTTAGAAGGTTGATAGGCCCCACACTGACTATGCAGATTCTAAGGTGGACATGATGCGAAAAATATGGACGTTGGCCCGGACTGACATGCGCATAGGGTTCTCCGAGCGCTCGACGTTACTTTACTTCTTCATTCTTCCCGCGGTTTTCATGGTCGTCCTCTCCTTTGCCTTCGACACGGGAGGGGGAACGGTTCGCTACCCCTTGATTTTCGTGGATGAGAGTCACTCGGCGTACAGCGCGCTGGTCCGGGACCATCTAGAACAGGCGGGAATGGAGATCATGTCGGCGGGAAGCCGGGAAGAGGGCAGACGCCTGTTTGACGCCGGCAAAGCGCCTATGATGGTGGTTCTCCCCGCCGATTTGGAGGAACGGATGCGCGTTGGCGGTCCGATAGAGGTCGGGGTTCGTCTGGACCAACGAGACAACCGCGTCATTGCCATGCGCGAGACGCTGAAATCCGCGCTGAGCGTCACTCTGGAGATGGCGAGCGTGGCCCGGGCCGGGCTCGGGCTGGCCCAGAGGGCAGGCGTGACCCTGGACGAGAACGCTTTGGTAAGGGATATCGGCGAAGGATTGGCACATCCCCCCCTGGCGGTGGACACCGAGGTGGTCGGACAACGGGCTGCCCCTAAGCTGCTGAACGCCTCTCAGCAGTCGGCCGCGGGGCAGTTGGTGACGTGGGGGTTGATCACCTTCCTGGCCGCGAGCAGCGTCCTTCTCCACGAACGGGACGCGGGGACTCTGGCCCGGCTGTTCAGCACGCCGACCTCCCGCGGGACCATTCTGGCCGGCAAGCTTTTCTCCCGCTATCTCCTGGGCATGACGCAAATGCTCCTGCTCGTGCTTTTTGGGTGGGCCGTCCTGGGGGTGGACTGGGGGCGGTCTCCGGTCGCGTTGATGCTGGTCTTGCTCTCCTTCGGACTGATGGGGGTCTCTTTGGGAGTGGCCCTGGCCACGGTCGTGCGCACGGCACAGGCCGCATCGGCCCTCTCCACGTTTCTGAGCATAGTACTGGCCGCGCTGGGCGGGGCCTGGTGGCCGCTGGAGATTACTCCCTCTCTCTATCGTCAGGTTGCCCGAATATTCCCCACCACCTGGGCCATGAAAGCGTTCGAGGCGATCTTCCTGCACGGCGCAGGGGCAGCGGAGGTACTGCCGGAGGTAGGGATTCTGTTGGCGTACGCGCTGGTCTTTGCCCTGCTCGGTGTCTGGCGCTTCCGGCAGGTGACAAGAGTGTAACGACATGGCCCTCGAAGGCGAGGTAGATGAACCGGATTTTGGGCAGAGTAAGCCTAACCCAGCACGTGGCTGGGCATCGGAATAGCCGAATCCTGACAATCGAGCCGAAAAAGTATTCTAGTCCTTGGTCAATCACGGAGCGATGGATAGACCACGGACTTTCCTGAACCAGGATCCCCAAGAACAGGTAGGCTGAGGGACGGCCTTCGTCTACCCGTGGTTGTACAGACGAATGAATTCGGCGGTCCCCGACCCCTTAACGGGGTTGCTTTTACTAGCAGGTGACTCTTGACCGAGTACTGGGCAGCTTTTTGGTGGGTTTTGTAGCGTGGTCGACGTTGATGTGTTGGAAATCCTGGTGTACATGAGGGGGATAGAAGCCGAGAAGCGGAAGCAATCTGTTCTCGGTCGGATGCTTTCCCCCAGCGCCTCATCGACCCAGAGTCAGGTGGTGTGCGAACCCCAGTAGGTCGTAGATGAAGAACGCCGTACGCCACCATTGCTCTTCATGGCGCGCTGGGGGGTCAGCGTTCGCACTCTCAAACGGGATGTGGCCGCGCTGCGGGCGGCCGGCGTGGACGTTCATACCCGCCGCCACCGCAGCGCGTGGAGGGTTTCGTTTCAAGCACTCCACCCCCCGCTGGATATGTCCTCTACCGGGAAAGGGCGGGCAGGAAGTACATGTAGCCAATGCGGAAGGGGGTATAACCCAGCCCCCATCCTGAGATATAGTAGTCCATCATTAGGCTCATGTATGCTCTACTCCTGCAAGGATGATCTGCGCGCAAGGTAACGTTCTTGGTAAGGGTCATGTGTGGCCCGATGCCGTCAGGGTAAGTCCACTTCACTGTGCCCGAGAGGGATGTGTCCCCTCCATCCTCATCGACCACACTCTGGCATTGGGCATCATATTTTAGGGCAATGGTAACCTCGTCGGGGATGGGTAGAGGGCTGGTCGATGTAAAAGCGACGCGGTATCGCATAAGATCGCCCACGTGAAACTGGTCCCCAGATGTAGGCGGAGTCATGGCCAAGGACGCCTGGAAGGGTGGTGAGTAAATGTGTCCCTGGTAGATAGGTCCCACCCGGTAGACCTCTCCCACGGTCCCGTTGTGGGCCTCCACGCAGTAGGTGTAGACGCCGGTCACGTCGAGCACGTGCTTGTCGATGAATTCCCCACGACCGGCGGGATTACCGTCCGCTTCGTCCAGCAAGCTGCCGTCGGGACCGTACAGGCGCAGCGCGAAGTCGGTGGTGTTGTGGTGTTCCTGAGGGTCGCCGTTCAACGCCAGGCGAAGGGTGGCATGCTTTTCTCCGTACAGGGCATAGCAATCCCTATCCGTTGCAGTGTCCACCCGCCCCAGGTGCGAGATGCTGGAGGTGTTGGCGTCAGCGAGGGTGTCGTTGGGTTCCCGATCCGGGATATCGAGGATGGGCAGGCTGAATATCTGGAGCATGTACCCCTCGATGGTGTCATCGTTTCCCTGCTCACTCACGCGCATGTAGTGCGTCTGCCGATTTTGATAGTTGTGCCAGGCCAGGAATACCCCCTTCTGCCAGGCACCATCATTCTGCCCCAGCACGGTTGTGCCATCCGGGGCCAACATGGTCACGACGCCATCCCAACTGTGTTGGGAGGCACTCACGTCGAGCACGGCAACGGTTCCCCATCCTGAGCCATCCCCGTGAATGGCGAAGTAATCCACATCCCCTGCGGGGGCAATATCGCCCGTTATCGGCATGAGAATGTTCAAAGAGTTGGCTTGAGCCGGGGAGTTGTTGGGTTCCTGTTCCTGGGACGCTGTTATAGCCAGCGCCAGTGTTGAGAGCACGAAGGTCATCACGACGAGGAGAAACAGCCGCTTCAAGAGGGACATTGGAGGCTCCTTTCGTAGGTGTCTGCCGGGACACATTGCTCTGACGGCGGCCGGGTGTAAGCGTTGAGGACGATGGGCGCGAGCGACGCCAACAAGTCAGCCGGGCAAGACGGACACGACAACCCGGTGATAAAATTCTACCACATGGTCAGGGCGCCTGAGCAAATAAAGGGGGGGCGGTATTCGGCTGCCGCTTGGCAGACGGCCTAATAAGAAGATGTAAGCAGAAATGGAATAATGCCGACTTGACATAAATTCAGCAAAAATAAAATCAGGGACGTCTTACAATCCTGATGACACACTTCTACGTGGATAACGTGCGCCCGGTAGCGTGCGGGAACTTACACCCGCCCAAGCGCTATACATCCCGTATGCCCATGCTTTTGAGATAACTCATACTAAGAAGCAGGTTGGGTAGGGCCAGGTCGCGGCCCTACCCAACCTCATGGTGTCTTATTGGCTTGAGCTATCCTGAGGTGACGTCAACGGATACCAGAATTCGGCAATGAACCCCTGTTTGTCCGCGTGGAAGACCTGCTTCACCACTTCGGGCGTCTTCCCCTTGCACCGCCATTCATACACGGTCGCACGCCCTGTCACTGACGCGGGGATGGTCTTCGCGTCGGGGTGCTCTTCGCAGTACGACGTCATCTCGTCCGTTGGGGTCTGACGTGTGTCCGCCTTCGCGGTGCAAGGGATGTTCGCGCCCACAAAGCAGCCCCACACCTGTCCATCCATACAGCGCCAGAAGGTCCCTTGGGCTACCCAGGCGTCCGGGGCGTCCTTGGAAATTCCCGCCGCGTCCCGAATAGCCGTGACAATGGACGGCGGCACCTTCTCGCCCGTGTACCGCTCATCCGGCGCATCGACGGTCCCTACCGCCTTGCAGTAAGCGAAGGGGTCATCATAAGTCTTCCCAGCCTTTTTTCCACTCTCGGTCACGCTCACCGTCAACGTGTACTTGACGGCTTTGGGCGCTCCGCCGAACACGCTGATCAGGTACAGGTCGTCATAGGGGAGCACATCGTCGAATTGGGTGGACTCGGCCACGTAACGCAGCATGGGCATACCGTTCTCCAGCGCCACGATGTTCAGCAGCGTGCTGTCGTTCGGGGACTGGACGGTCACTTTCAGATGCTGGCCTTTCTTTCCCTTCAGGAGGTAATCCACCATCTGCCCGTGCTTCACCTCACCCTTAAGTGTAGCCGAATGGCTGCCCTTGGGGAAAGTGATCCAGCGCGGGATTTGCACGAACAGGCTGAAGGGCCCCCCTTTGCGCATGGCCGCGACTTCAATGTGATAATCTCCCGACTTGGGCAACTCACCCATCCAGTGCCGGGCCCCGGCCACGGGGCGCACCAACGGGTATCCGTCGTCGGTCACGATGCCCAGGAAGACATCTTCCGGTGCGGAGGAGAGGTCGAGAATCATCTCCTGTCCCTTTTGGGCCTTGAGGACGAACTCCACCTTTCCCTGATCGGGGACGGTCCCCTCCATGCTGGCCGACGTGGCCCCAGGAGCGAAGACGATGCGCTCCGGCGTGCTCGTCTGCTGGCCGGGCTGGCACTCGCCGCGGAAGAAGCTCCACTCTTCGCACTCGCTGCCGTCGGAAAACACGCACACGCCGTACTCGTTCCCCTGCTGGTCCTTGCGAATCTCTAGCTTGCCGCCGTGTTTCTCGCAGTAGGCAGACGCGGGATTGGGCATGTTCGCGGACGCCATTCCTCGAGCCAGGTGAAGGGTGATGGTGTAGAGCTTCTGTTCGGGCTTCAAATCACATTGGGAGATGGGTTGGTCCTTCGGGCAGTTGGCATCCTTGGCGGGTTTCCACTGGGCCAGCAGGAAAGCAATGTTGTTCCCGCTTCGGTATGCGGTCGCCTCACCGGTCGGCCCAGAGGCCTGATACGTCATATCCTCCTTCCACCCCATTTGGGTGAACACAGGACCTAAGTGTTCAAGCACATCCATGGGTGAGGCGAACTCCTTGCCTGTCCCCTTGACCTCAATGGCACACGCCTTCCCTTGCTCTCCGGAAACGGGATCGGCGAAGGCCTCGACGCGCTGGGAGGCTTTTACCCCCAGAGCGTGCTCAACGGCGCCTTGAACCTGGTCACACATCTCCTTGGCCACAGGGGCAAAAGCGCCGGCGGAAGGTGTCGGCGCGGGTGTCGGCGGAGCCATTGTGGGAGCCGGCGTGGGTGGCTGGGAGGTCGGTGTGGGCGGCTGGGAGGTCGGTGTGGCTGCCGGAGTGGGCGTCGAGGGCACGGGTGTAGCCGTGGGGGTCGCGGGCTGACATCCGGCCACTAGAACCATCACGAGCAAAATGGACAGTAAAATCATCCATCTTCTGACATGGAGCCTGGGGAGCTGTGCGAACATGGTACATACCTCCTTTCTCCTCGATGTAAGCGTCACTTCCTCAAGGAGTGAGCCGAAACGTCATTTCTACCAACTGGACGGCAACACGCCAAAAGTGGTTCCTCCTTGGACTGGATTTTTCACAAATTCTTGAAAGCAGTTTACTCCTCTGCCGTGACAGGAGCGTGACAACACATGGGAACATTCCTCTCCCGTCATCGCGTCGACCGGCGGAATGCGTGGAATGGAGAATACCCGCCGCGATAGTCAAATGATCACCCTTTTTTCGGTTCCGCGCCTCGTTAGAAGACATTTTTGAGATAGCCGGCTATTAGACTCAACTGTGAAAACAAACTCTTGGCTGGGTACATATGCCGTGCAGCATCCTTACTCCCAAAGGCGCCGACCGTTCGAGGGCGACTGCCCGACTGTCCGACTATTCGACGGGCCGTCTGATAGCATCGTCACCGAAAAATTCCTGCTATACCCCGGGAAAACGCGGCTGTGTGCTGCATGTGTGGTAAGATGAGAGGGAAGTCCAGAGACGAAGAATTAGGATCGAGAAGGAGGGCAGTGATGCAACGGTGGCGCTTGCTTTTTTGGGGAGGACTGACGTTCTGCCTGTTGCTCCTGGCCGGAAGTGTGGGCGCAATCTCAGCTCCCTTGTCCCCGCAGGATTCCGGCTATGACCCCAACAGGCTGAGTTATGGGATGTACTGGTTTGGGCTGAACAATGCCTACCAGAAGTTTGTGCCGGGGGAACCCAACCCGTACTTTGACCCTTCCAAACCAACCATCATTTTTGTGCACGGCTGGCAGCCTCGGCTCTCTCACCAAGGAGTGCCCAATTTCACCTTTACATACACTGAGGGGTTCTGGCCCCGCCAGGTGAACACGGCCACCCCCTGGATTCAGGCTGGGTGGAATGTGGGCGTGTTTGTCTGGAACCAGTTTTCCGATGAGGATGTGGTGACCGACGCGGAAGCGAAGATCTGGACTCCGAACGGCCCCAAGAAGATGCGCTGGCGTCGAGGGGACGGCAGTTACGCGGATGCGCCTCCCGGTACGCCAAGCGCGGCCGAACTCTTCGTGCAGGCGTACATCGCGGCGTTCACCGACCGTCCCTACACAGGCGGGGTCATCCGCGTGGCTGGTCATTCCCTGGGAGGTCAGATGGCCGTGCGCATGGCCTGGCTGCTCGAACAGGCGATCCAACAGGGGGACGCGCCCGCGTCCATTCGGCCCACGCGCGTGGCCCTGCTCGACCCCTACTGGTCGCTGGGCGCAAAGGACTACCTGGAGGGTCGAACGACCGCGGAGGTGACACGCTCTTATGTGGCTGACTTGCTGCCCGCCGGCATTCTCTTCGAGTGGTATCGCTCGTCCCCGTTGACCCTGCCCCCGCACGGGGACCGAAACGCGGCTATGGAGTCCATGATGCTCTACGCGCGCATGACCCCCAACTTCGCGATAGATGACATGAGCAAGCACGTCGCGGCCCGGCACCTGTACTTCTGGTCGTATGGATTCGACGGCCCAGCCGCGTGCACTGGGGACGCGTGTTTGCACATTACCAAACTGTTGGCGCGCCTGAGCAACGAGCAGTTGGCCGCGCTGATGCGTTCGGACGTGGCGTGGGAGCAGACGGGGGGCGCGCATTCGGCATCGCCCGCGGATGATACGTACACATCACACTCGCGGCCGGGCGGCCCCTATCGCGTTGTTCGGCTAGAGGCCAGCACGTCACAAGCGAGCCTGGGCGAAACGGTGGTGATCACGGCAACGGTGGAAGACGCTGCCGGAAACGTGCCCGACACCGCTGTGCTGGTGGCGTTCGACACGGACTGGGGGGTGATCAGCGCGCGGGCGGCGAGCGTGAGCGGTCAGGCTGTGGCGCGATTGGTGGCCGACAACGCGGGGGTGGCGCACGTGGCCGCGACCGCACGCGGCACCGGAAACACCCCGGAAGCGACCGTGGTGGTATCCTTCGCCGCGTCGACCCCCACGCCAACGCCGACGCCCACCTCCACGCCGACGCTTGTCCCCACGCCGACGTTGACACCAACGCCAACACCAACACTGACACTGACGCCAACACCAACGCTAACGCCAACGCCAACACTAACGCCCATTCCCACCATGCCAACCCAGGCTCACAAAACATGGCTGCCCCGAATTTTACGCTGAGCGCTAGGACACGTTTTCAACGAAACCAAAGGAGAAGCGAACATGAGACGCCGTATTAGAACAGCAGGATTTATAGCCGTCCTACTCTTGCTGGGGGTAGGCATCCCCCGTGTAGGGGCCCAAGGGACTCCCACCACTTGGTATGTGGCCACCTGGGGCAGCGACAGCAACGACTGTCGTTCCTGGAAGACCGCGTGTCGAACCATTGGAGAAGCGCTCTACAAGTCCAATGCAGGTGACATTATCCACATTGGGCCAGGCACGTTTGAAGAGAACCTGAACGTTTTTTCCTCTGTGACGTTCGTCGGTTCCGGTCCCAACCGAACGGTCGTGGACGGCAAGGGGGAGGATATCGTGTTCACCATTTACGGAGACGCACAGGTGCACCTCTCCCATATGACGGTGCGCAACGGCTTGGCCAAGGACTTGGATCGGGCCGGCGGTATCACGAACTGGGGGACGCTTATCTTAGATTACGTGATCATCGCGAATAACCGGGGCGCGGGAGGGAGGATGGTGGGAGGACTGGCGAGCAGTGGTCCGATGACTGTGACCAACAGTGCGATTGTCAATAACTCCGCTCCGGGAGGGTACGGAGGGGTCCTCTCCACCGACCGACTTTACATGGAGAATGTGAGCATTGTGGGCAACACGGCCTTGGAGAACGGAACGGCCGGAGCCATGTACTTGAGCGGCTCGGCCAACACCACACTGGTCAATGTGACAATGAGCGGAAATAAGAGCTTCTTCGCTTCTGGGGGTATTGTCAACGGCGGCACTCTAACCCTCACCAACGTCACCCTGGCCGATCACTCCATGGTGTCCGCTTCGTTCACTCACGTCGACATTTCGAACTCGGGGAGCGTCACGTTGAGAAACACGCTGATTGCTGGGGGCTGCTACGGGAACGGGACATTCGTCTCTCAGGGGCACAACCTGGAAGCCGGGGACACGTGCCACTTGACCCAGAGTACGGACAAGAAGAACGCCGACCCCAAACTGGCCCCTCTGGCCTCCAACGGCGGTCTGGGCAAAACCCATGCCCTCCGGTCGGGTAGCCCCGCCATCGACGCGGGAGACAACGTGGCCTGCCCATCGACCGACCAGCGGGGTGTCCCACGCTGGGACGGAGATGGGGACGGCACGCGCGTGTGCGACATCGGAGCGTACGAGCTCGCGCCCTCACTGCGGGGTCATGTGCGCAGCTACATTGCCCTGATGTACTGACGCAGAATGCCGGCAAACGGTGACCATATTGGCCCTCACTCCCTCTGAAGTCGGTCGGATGAGGCGGGCTGGCTTTGAGTCCTCCTCTCGGGGGGACACTGGGGGTGAGGGCCCTCGTCAGGCTACTTTCCACCAGACGCTATTCCGTTAAATCGCGGATCAGATCCTCTTTGGTCATTCCAAGATGTGATGCTACATCCTATAAAACCCGTGGAAGTCTCATGCGGCAGTCAACACCTTTTCACGGACAAAATGCAGCCGTATCACGCGTGGACGATTCTCTTCTTCAAAGTGACACCGAACTGCATCCTTCACCATCTCCCGCAATTCTTCCCACGTCTCCGCCTCGGTATAAATGCTGTGGTTGATAGCATGAGGTTCATATCCCCCTTCGGGGGACCCGTAAACTAAGAAGATGAGCTCATCGTGCATCCCCCCCCTCTAACCTGCTCGCCAATTCGCCGCATTGTAACTCACATTCCTCCCCCAACAAACAACGGCCGGCAGGGCCATCCTGCCCCACCGGCCGTCTTCGACGCCTGACGTTTGACGCCATGACGCCTTACGCGTACGCCACCTCGCGCTCGGCCTCGGCCTCGCCCGGCACCACGTCGAAGGTGAACTCCCCATCGCGGAAGTCCACCACCACGTGGTCGCCGTCGCGCACGTCGCCCGCCAGAATCTTCACCGCCAGCGGGTCCTGAATGCGGCGCTGGATGACCCGCTTCAGCGGACGAGCACCGTACACCGGGTCGTAGCCCTCTTCCACCAGTTGCCGCTTCGCCGCCTGCGTGAGCTCGATGGTGATCTTGCGCTCGGCCAGCAGCTCGCGCAGCCGCCGCATCTGAATGTCGATAATCTCCATCAGGTGCTCGAAGGTCAGCGGCTGGAACACGATGATCTCGTCGATTCGGTTCAGGAACTCAGGCCGGAACGCCTGCCGCAGCTCTGTCAACGCCTGCTCCTTCGCCTTCTCGAACAAGTCACGGAAGGTCTCCTCCGGCACATCCGTGGGCAGGTTCGCCAGATAATGGCTGCCCACATTGCTGGTCATGATGATGACCGTGTTGCGGAAGTCCACCGTCCGGCCGTGACCGTCCGTCAGGCGACCGTCATCGAGCACCTGGAGCAGCACGTTGAACACCTCCGGGTGCGCCTTCTCGATCTCGTCGAAGAGCACCACGCTGTACGGGCGTCGCCGCACCGCCTCGGTCAACTGACCGCCCTCCTCGTAGCCCACATAGCCCGGAGGCGCACCGATGAGGCGGCTCACCGTGTGCCGCTCCTGGTACTCACTCATGTCAATGCGCACCATGTTGCGCTCATCGTCGAACAGGAATTCGGCCAGGGCTCGGGCCAGCTCGGTCTTTCCCACACCCGTGGGCCCCATGAAGATGAAGGAGCCAATGGGCCGGTTCGGGTCTTGCAAGCCGGCGCGAGCCCGACGCACCGCGTTGGCCACGGCGCGGATGGCCTCGTCCTGCCCGACCACGCGCTGGTGCAGCCGTTCTTCCATCTTCAGGAGCTTCTCGCGCTCGCCCTCCATCAGCTTGGCCACGGGAATGCCCGTCCACTCGCTGACGATCTTGGCAATGTCCTCGGCTTCGACCTCCTCCTTGAGCAGGGCGCCCTCCTTCTGCACCTCCTTCAGGCGCAATTCCGCGGTCTGCAGCTTCTCTTCCAGCTCGCGCAGGACCCCGTAGCGCAGCCGTGCGGCCTCTTCCAGGTTGGCCTGACGCTCGGCCTGCTCGATCTGGATGCGGACCTGCTCGATTTCTTCCTTGATGCTGTGCATCTGTTTGATGGCATCCCGTTCGGCCTCCCAGCGCGCGGCCAGCTCGGACCGCTGTTCGCGCAGGTTGGCCAGCTCCTCCTCGATTTTCTGCAGCCGTTCCCTGGCGGCGGGGTCTTTCTCCTTCTTCAGGGCTTCCCGCTCGATTTCAAGCTGCATGGTCTGCCGATCCAGATTGTCCAGCTCCTCGGGCTTGGAGTCGATCTGCATGCGCAGGCGAGCCGCGGCCTCGTCGATGAGGTCGATGGCCTTGTCCGGCAAATGCCGGTCGGAAATGTAGCGATGGCTCAGTGTTGCCGCGGCAATGACGGCACTGTCGGTGATGCGCACGCCGTGATGCACCTCGTAGCGCTCCTTCAGCCCGCGCAGGATGCTGATCGTGTCTTCCACGCTGGGCTCGTCCACGTAGACCGGCTGGAAGCGTCGCTCCAGGGCCGCGTCCTTCTCGATGTGCTTGCGGTACTCGTCCAGTGTGGTGGCGCCGATGGTGTGCAACTCACCCCGGGCGAGCATGGGTTTGAGCATGTTACTGGCGTCCATCGCGCCTTCGGCCGCGCCCGCGCCCACGACCGTGTGCAGCTCATCGATGAAGAGGATGATCTTCCCCTCCGCTTCGGTGATTTCCTTCAGCACGGCCTTCAGGCGCTCCTCAAACTCGCCCCGGTACTTGGCGCCGGCAATGAGCGCGCCCATGTCCAACTGGACGATACGCTTGTCCTTCAGGCCCTCGGGCACGTCGCCCTTGACGATACGCTGGGCCAGCCCCTCGACGATGGCGGTCTTCCCCACACCGGGCTCACCGATGAGCACCGGGTTGTTCTTGGTCCGACGCTGCAAGATTTGCATGACCCGCCGGATCTCCCGATCACGGCCGATCACCGGGTCCAGCTTGCCCTTGCGCGCCAGCTCGGTCAAATCACGACCGTACTTGGCCAGGGCCTCGTACTGAGCCTCCGGCGTGGGTGAGGTCACCCGCTGGCTACCGCGGATGCCGGCCAGCGCCTGGATGATGGCGTTGTAGTCAATCCCATGTCGGGCCAAAAGCTGTTGCACGCTTCCGGCCTGGGGTTGGGCCATGGCCAAGAGCAAGTGCTCTGTAGAGACGTACTCGTCCTTCATGGACGAGGCAATGTTTTCCGCCTCTTGCAGAATCTTGACCAGGTTCGGGCCCATGCCCACCTGAGCCGTAGCCCCGTACGCCCGCGGCTTCCGCCCCAACTCATTCTCCACATCCTGGAGCACCAACTGCGGGTCCACGCCGATACGGCGCAGGATGCTGGGCACCACCCCACCTTCCTGGGTGACCAGGGCCTTCAGCAGGTGCTCCGGTTCAATCTGAGGATGATTGTACTCTTGCGCCAGATGCTGTGCTTCCAGCAACGCTTCTTGTGCTTTTTGCGTGTATTTATCCAGTCTCATTGTTGCCTCCTGGGTTCCTTTCGAGTCTCTCTGTGCAATCGGGATAAGGGCGAGCACACCTTCACAAGAAAATTCCTCATACGCTCCGCGTATCTCCCATTCCTACTCCACTCTACGTGTTCTCCATTAAGCTGGCGCAAGAGAAATGTTAGAGGCGTGTTAGAGATGGGGAGGAGTGGGGGGTGGAAAGTGGAAAGGGGAAAGGGGAAAGGGGAAAGTGGGGAGT
>CAZAQA010000045.1:0-8587 GCA_964487375.1 uncultured Anaerolineae bacterium
CGTTCTTCAGACAAGGTGAAGGCACTTCTGTCTGTCCGGTGTGGTTTGGACACGTCAGGATCGGGGAAATGAGTTCCTTTGCCTCCTCACTTGCCCTCTCTGTGGAACGTCAACGCGATGCACCCACGGGTTAACGTCTGCCATCCCCGCTACTGGCCTCGCACAGGAACGGCCTCCCTCCCAACCAGACGCGAGAACTTGACACAAGGCGGCAGAATTCTATAATTATTTTTGTTTTCTAGGAAAAACGGACATGCCATGATATTTTGATTCAAAGGCCTATGAAACTGACGCGCCGGCAGAAAGACTTCTTGGAAAAATTTCTGGACCTTTACAGCGAAGCACGGCGCCCTTTGCATTACACGTACATTGCAAAGCAACTGGGCGTCAGGCCTTTGACTGCCTATGACATGCTCCGCCTGTTGGAGGACCGGGGATTGGTGGAGTCGGAGTTTGTGGTCAAGGAAGGCCGGGGACGCTCCAGCGTGGTCTTTTATCCCTCGCACAAAGCTCGTGAAGTGCTGGCCGAACTGGCCGGGGAGGTGTGGGAGGGTGGGGAATGGGAGACCGTCAAGGCGCACATCCTGAGCGCCCTGGAGGAAGGAAAGGGCTCCGACTACCACGACTTGCTCGATGACCTTGTCCTGCGCCTGGAGGAGCCTACGACTCCCATGATCTATGCCACGCGCATGATCACGGCTATTCTGCTGGCCTTGCATCAACTCAAGGAAGGACGGCGCCAAGAGATCTTGCAGCACTTGCAGGCTATCGGCTTCTCTGAGGAAGTGGGCCTGTACGCGCTTTCCGGGCTGACTATGGGCCTGACACTGGCCGAACGCATCAACCGCCAAATTGTGAGTCGGCTGTTGAAGGCAACCGCGAAGTACCAATCGCACCTCACACGCCTGAGCAGCGCCAACAGACGGCGCCTTTCTGAATTTACCCAGGAGGTGCTTCGTATCATCGAAATGTAGGAGAAGCGCCCTGGAGTTTTTTTAGCCTAATTTATTTGTTTCATCTGGAAAGCATGTCTTTTTCGGATGTCGCTCCTCGCCAACGAAGGGCGCCATCCCGCGGGGGATACATCATGAGAAACAGATGTCCGTTTCTGGAGTACAACGACAAACGTCCCTGGCTTCCTCTCTACACGTGTGCGGCAGGCGTGAACTTTCGTTCCGTGGGAGAGGAGGCGGTGCTATGTTCCCGCTGTCCTTTGGGCCAGGAGCCCGCCCGGTTCCAGTGTAAGCATCTGCTGGTCTACACCTACCTGGTGCCTGGGCCCGGGGGCCAGCCAGCTATCGATGTCCAACTGGAGTGCGACCTTTCCGAAGGCATGTTGGAAGGTCAACGGTGTTCGGTGTGCCCAGGTGAACAGAGCACAGGAACGCCTGCTACCGGAGCGTTGTCGGCTTAAACTGGAGCTGAGCGGGGAGGAGAACGCTTATGACTAAACGGCGACCTGAAGTGACCTCGATCGTATGCGCGTATAACGAGGAAAGAACGATCGCCACCGTGGTGGAGGCCCTGCTCGTTTCACCGCTCATTGATGAGATTATAGTCGTGGACGATGGCTCAACAGACGCCACTGCGGATAGAGTGGTGCCCTATGTGTCGAATACACGTATGCGTCTAATTCGCCTGCCCCAAAATCGCGGCAAGGGGTGCGCTATGAGCGAAGGTATATTGCACGCTCGTGGGGAAGCTTTGGCTTTCGTAGACGGGGATTTGCTCAATCTCGACCCCGATCATGTAGCCACATTCGTGGATCCCCTCCTGTCCGGGCAAGCGGACATGGTGATTGGTTACCCTTCGCGCGGAAAGGGTTCCACGGGAGGCATCGACCCTGTCCGTATGCTCTCTGGCGAACGAGCACTTTGGCATGAGGATATTCTCCCCTTGCTCCGTCTCATCCGCGATTCCCGCTTTGGCGTGGAGACGCTCATCAACCTTTACTATCGTCGCCAGGGCAAACGCCTTCTCTTTGTTCCCCTGCGTGGCTTGATTCATCCAATCAAATTAGAGAAAACTGCACCTTGGAAGGCGACGTGGCTATACGCGCTCGAGGCCACGGAAATTGCCCAGGCTATGGCACGTCATTATGACTTGACCCTGGGTGCCCTTGGCCTTGCCCCCCAACGCCTGACACACCGCTGGACCCGGATGCGTTCCAGGTTGAGTCTGGGGCGGCTGAAAGGGACGCTCCTCCCTGAGGCGTGGGAAGGTGAGAACGGCAGGTGAGGTCCAGGGGGCACACGAGCTGACGTTTCCTTTATCCGAACGCGGCATGCAGTTCCCGGGTACTCTTTCCCTTCATCCTCGCTTCGCGCGAGGACGACGGGAGATAGAACAACACGAATCTCGGAGGTGGAATGATGTACGGGAAGTTGCTGGAACGCGTGGGGCGTTCCATAGTGAGGCATCGGCTATGGATTCTGGTGATTCTCTTCTGGGTCGGACTGGCTGCATTCATGGCCGCCACGGCCCCCTCGTTGACCAAGGTGGGCATCATGGACGAATCCATGTTCCTGCCTTCCAAGTCCGGTTACCTTCAAGCAAAGGAGATCTTGCGAGAAAAGTTTCCCGACCAGGGAGCTGCCGGCCAGGGGATCCTGGTCTTCTACGATTCCAACGGTCTCTCCACTGCCGATCTGGACTACGCCAAATCCCTGGCCGCGTGGTTGACATCTCCGAACGCCCCGGACAACGTGGACAAGGTGACATCTATTTTCGACCGATCAGAAATGAAAGATGTTCTCATCAGTCAGGACCATCAGGCCATGCTCATGCCTGTGACGTTCACTACGGCGGACTATGACCCGCAGACCAACCGGGCCGTGCAAACCATCCGCGAGCATGTCCTGGCCACTGTTCCTGAGGGTCTGGCTGTCTACCTCACCGGTCCCGCGGGCATGGGTCGAGATATGTTTAAGGTTATCCTGGATAGTGTGGACAAGACCACCCTGGCGACTATTTTCCTTGTTATCCTCGTCCTCCTCCTGGTATATCGTTCTCCGGTGGCCGCGCTTGTGCCGCTCGTCAGTATTGCTTCTGCCTATCTGGTCACCCGAGGGATCTTGGGCTATGCGGCCCAGGCCGGATTCAAGCTTTCCTCCCTGTTGGACGCCATGATCGTCGTGCTCATCTTCGGGGTGGGCACCGACTATGCCCTCTTCTTCATCTCTCGCTTCCGCGAAGAAATCGGCGAAGGCAATGATCGGACAGAAGCCATGATCCGATCTGTGGCCAAAATAGGCCCCGTCATCACGGCCAGCGCGGCCACGGTCATCATCGGTTTGCTGGGCATGATGGTGGCAGACTTCGGCTTGACCCGCTCCAATGGCCCGGCGGAATCTCTGGGCATCTTCATCGCACTCCTGGCTGCGCTCAGCCTTACGCCCGCGCTTTTACAGCTCTTCGGGGCTCATCTCTTCTGGCCCTTCCATCGTCGTTTGGGCAAAACGCGTGTGGGTCAGGGCCTCATCAACTGGCAAAACATCGGGCAGTTTGTCACCGCTCACCCTGTCCTGGTGAGTGTGATCGTCATTGGGGGACTTCTCCTCCCCTACCCGGCGTGGATGCACACAAAGAGCGCGTTCAATATCCTTAGCGAAATTCCATCAAACATGGGTTCCACTCAGGGGTTTCGGGTGATCCAAGACCACTTTAGTACCGGAGAATTTGCACCTGTCACCGTCATCCTGACTTCGGACCGAGGAGGGCTGTTGCATCCCGATGCGCTGCGGGATATTGCCCGGGTGTCCCAAACTCTGGCCCGTATGGAGAGCGTGGACAAGGTGCGCAGCGTGGTCTGGCCCACGGGCGACCCCGCGCAAAGCGACATGCTGCGCGTGGACGGCCAACTGAGCCTGTTTGTCGACAAACTGGGGGAAATGCGCGGTGCGTTGGACCATCCGGACCGATGGAGCCAGAAGGCGACCAAGGGGGGGCAACCCAACGAGGCCTTCGATACGCTGCGCGCCTATCTGGACGAGTTGGGCACGGCGTTCCCCGATGTCAAGAATGATCCCGCGTACGCGAGCGCGAAGGACGCTGAGGACACCCTGGCCACCCAAATGCAGACCATGATGGAGAAGGCTCGGGTCGACCATCAATTGACGGTCCTGGCCGACCGCATCGAGGGCATGACTCAGCAAATGGCCGACCCCGCGGCCCTGGTTCGGACAGGACAGGACGGGAACTCCGCGGCCGGATTCGCCATGCTTCGCGACTACCTGGAAGAATTGGGCACAGCCTATCCCGAGGTGAAAAATCAGCCCGAGTATCAGGACGCGCGGGCGGCTCTCGGCGCGTTGCAGAAACGCCTGGTTGATATGCAGGCCCAACTGTTGGTGGTCGACCAACTTAAGGGCATGGCCGGACGCATGCGAGGTCTGCAGAAAACGATGACGAACCCTCAGGCACTGACCCGGTCCGGCAAAGAACCGCCGGGGCAGAGTCCGGCTGCGGGTTTGAAATCCCTGGCCGACTACCTGCGAGGCCTCGCCCGGGCCTATCCCGAGGTTCAACGCGCCCCTGCGTATCAAGACGCATTGGCGCGACTGCAGGGTGTACAGGAGGCCATGACGGCCATACAGCAACAGGCCTCCGTGGCCAACCAACTGGCTCTACTCGTACAGCGCTTGCAGGGCCTGCAAAAGACGCTGACCACCCCTCAAACCATGGCCCAGGTTGGAGAGAAGAACCAACATCCGGTTCAGGGGCTGGATATGGTAGCCGCGTACCTGAAAGAGCTGGCCGCTGCCTACCCACAGGTGGCCCAGACGCCTCCGTACAAGGACGCACAGCAGCGTGTGCAGCGACTAAAAGCCGCGTTCGCACAGATGGCTCAGGCGCGTGCGTCCGGCGTGACCGCACCGCCGGCGCACCAGCAGGCCGCGCTTCAAACCTTGCAAAAGGACATGGAGGGCCTGCTGAGCGATCTACAAGCCATGCAGCGAGCTTTCGCCCAACACCCCGAAGCTGTTCTTGTCCCCAAGAATCTGCCCACCCCTCCCGAGGCCGTCCAGTCCATGAAACAGGTACAGGATAACCTGGACGCGTTGGCAGGGGACTTGGATGCATTGGCCGCAACCTTCGCCCGGGAGAAGCCGCGAGCTACATATGCGCCGGCAGGCACGATGAGCCGCCCGGAAGTACAACGGGCGTTAAGCGAAACGCGAGAGGATATGTCCACCCTCGCCCGAGACCTGCGTGGGCTGGCCCGGCACTTTCAGGGTAAGAACCTTTTCTTCTTCCCCAAACATGTGGCCGGGCAGGGCGGGGCGGCCCAGGCTTTAACCGGGGTCAAGGCCAATCTGGACCGTCTGGAAAAAACTCTGGACACGCTTGCCCAACATTTCCGCGGGAAAGACGCTTACTTTATCCCCCAGACATTTTTGGAGCAGAGGCCTGAACTGAGGAGCCTTCTGAAGACGTTCCTTTCTCGGGACGGCACGGCTACTCAGATCACTGTTCTGCTGAGTGGAGATCCCTATTCCATGCAGACGGCGGATACCATCGATCGCCTTAAGGAGACACTTCAACGTACCATGGCTCAAACGAGGAGGGATGGCGGCCACGTGTACAAGGCCTACGTGGGCGGCGTGCCCGTCATGTCGCATGACCTGAAACGTACGGTGGACCGCGACTTCGGCAAAGTGCAGGCCGTGGTGATAGCCGGTGTGTTCCTGGTATTGGTTGTTCTGTTGCGCAGTTTGGTAGCCCCCATTTACCTGGTGCTTACCGTACTTCTCAGTTACGGTACGACCATGGGACTGACAACTTTCATTTTCCAGAATATTCTGGGCCAAGAGGGTGTGAATTACATCTTGCCCATCATGGTCTTTGTGCTCCTCGTGGCCTTAGGTGCAGACTACAACATTTTTCTCATGTCCCGGGTGCAAGAGGAATCGGAGAAGGTCGGCGACGTGCGGAAAGGCATCCGTCTGGCGAGTATGTACACAGGCGGCATCATTACCTCCTGCGGGATCATTCTGGCCGGTACATTCGGCGCGCTGGCCGTGTCTCCGCTGCGCATGTTGGTGCAGATGGGCGCGGCCGTGGCCATCGGCGTGCTGGTGGACACCTTCATTGTGCGCACGTTGCTTGTGCCCGCTATTGCCACTCTCCTTGGCAAGTGGAATTGGTGGCCGCACCGCGGGTGAATGCCCTTTTCCATTGCTGAAGGGTGGAGGAGGCCGCTTTGGAAATGTCTCGCTCCTCCGCCCTTATGCTGCCGATTTGACCGCCTGAGGGAGTCTCGTTATAATGGCATGTACTACATATTATGTAGTACATGAGAAGATCTCCCACTATTGCTCCCCAGGGTGATGGGCGTGTTGCTGCGATACGGAGTTTTGAGCTCTGGTCCTGGGGATTGTTGGGAGGGAGGGGATTGTATGTCGCCAACTCCCTTGTGGTCATCTGGATGATGAATCATTGAGGGGGCGCAGGACTTCGACTCATGCGCGGGGAGGGGGGCGAAGTTGCCGGGCCCTGGGGCTCCGGCCGTCCCCTTTTGACGGAGGGATCATGCCTGAGCTCGAGCATAAAGGCGCACAGATCGTCTACATTCCCCATGGAGGGGGACCACTGCCCCTGCTGGACGATCCGGGACACCGACGGCTGGTGGAGTTTCTGAAAGGATTGCGGACACAGGTGACCCGGCCGGAGGCTATCCTCGTCATCAGCGCCCACTGGGAAGAGCCGGTTGCTACGGTGTTGGGCGCCCCGCATCCGCCTATGCTTTACGACTACTACGGCTTTCCCGAGGAGGCGTATCAGGTGACCTACCCGGCACCGGGCCATCCAGAGCTGGCCGCACGGATCGTCCATTTATTGGAGAAGGCCCATATTCCGGCTCGCATTGACACTCGGCGAGGCTTCGATCACGGCCTTTTCGTTCCTCTAATGCTCATGTACCCCCGGGCAGACATCCCCTGCTTGCAGCTCTCCCTGCTGCAAGGACTCGATCCGGCAGCGCACATTGCCCTAGGGAAGGCCTTGCGGTCCCTCCTGGAGGAGAACATCCTCATTGTGGGATCGGGGTTTTCTTTCCACAACCCGCGTGCTTTCTTCGGTGGTACCCTCGGCGCCCTTGATCCCGCCAATGACGCGTTTCAGGAGTGGCTGATTGAGACATGCACGGGCTCACTGGCCGAAGAAGAGCGTGAGCGCAGGCTGATCGAGTGGGAGAGTGCGCCTCATGCCCGCTATTGCCACCCGCGCGAGGAGCACCTGTTGCCGCTGCACGTGTGCCAGGGCATAGCCGGCGGTCCCGCCAAACTACTATTCGACGGTCGGATCCTGGGCAAGCGCAGTGTGGCGTTTTTGTGGAAGACCCACTCAACAAAATGAATCTGAGGAGCGTCAATATGCCAACGCAAAGTCGTCTCGTTCCCATGGGTTCAATAGCGCCGGACTTCACACTCCCTTCGGTGAATGGAGAACAGGTGCGTCTCTCGGATTACCGGGGCCGCAAGAACGTGGTGCTGGTTTTTCTGAGAGGATTCTTTTGACCCTTCTGCCGTCGGCACCTGGCGCAGTTGCGTCGAGACTACGAACAGTTCCGCTCTCGGGATGCGGAAATTCTGGCCATCGCGCCGGATACCCTGGGCAACGCACGAGAGTACTTCCAGAAGCACGCTCTGCCTTTTCCCGGCCTGGTGGACGACACCCATGCCGTGTACGATCAGTATGACGTACAAAGTCGGATTCTGTCCCTGGGCCAGCGACCGGGCTTATTCATCGTGGACAAGGCCGGCATCGTGCGCTACGCTTTCTTGGGGACCCAGCAATGGCAGATCCCATCCAATCGCGAGGTGCTGCAACAGTTGGACATGTGGGCAAGGGCGGGATCTTAATAACAGTGGATTCGACCCACGGCGACTGCCTTTCAGAGGTTGCCGGCGTCACCATGTCTGGGTGGAACGCCGCCGAGCGTATGGTAATCGTTGCGAGTAGAAAGATCGGCGGAAACCGGTGCGTCTCAACGTTATCCGCGTTTCGTTATGGGAGGAGGGCACAGTTATCCCCTCTTTGTAGCCGTCATGGGCCGCCTGACGTTCCAATGCCCTCTCAAGCAAAGGTGATGAATTTCTGTCGGCTTGCTCAGTCCCCTCCTCCCGGTTCTCCTTGAGGATTGTTCGAGATATGGCATCCTGATCCCGTGCAAGTATACCGGCTGAAATCGCTGCCGGGATGACAGCGGATGCAATTCAGAGCATGCTCGCCGCCGCTCAGGTGCCCGCCGCGGACGTTAGGATGTCGGAATGTTGATGGCTTCCAGGCCCTGGTCACATGGCACCGGGCGCAGTCACTGCCCAGGCCGCCACGGTGGACGTCGTCCTTCTGGTGGCAGGCGACGCAGGTGGTGGGGGTGCCCTTGTAGCGGCCGCCGATGTGGCACTTTTCACACTTCACGTTGGCGTGAGCGTCGGTGAGGGGGAAGTTGGTCTTGTTGTGGTCGAAGGTGGCGTCCTTCCAGCGGGTGGGGCGGTGGCACTGGGCGCAGTCGGTGCCAAACGCGCCCTTGTGGACGTCGTCCTTCTGGTGGCAGGCGACGCAGGTGGTGGGGGTGCCCTTGTAG
>CAZAQA010000045.1:8687-19780 GCA_964487375.1 uncultured Anaerolineae bacterium
ACTTCACGTTGGCGTGAGCGTCGGTGAGGGGGAAGTTGGTCTTGTTGTGGTCGAAATGCGATTCTTTGCCACTGCCGTCATGGCAGACCAGACAGCGGTCGCCGAACTTTTGTCGGTGCCGGTTCATGAATGCTCGGTCCATCTCGCCGTGGCATTCGGCGCAACGGCTTTGGTCGAAAGGAAGATATTTCTCGGTATGACAATCCAGGCACTCAAAAGGTCGCAGACCGAGGCGTTCGTGTTTTTCCAGTGAGAACGAGGTCCGTTCATGAGGAAAATTCGGCGCGTACAGCACTTCAATGAGTTGGGCACGACCGCGGTGGTCAGTATGACAGGCCTTGCATTCGGTGACCGATTTGAGTTGACCGTGGAATCCCTGTTTGGCGGCAAATTCTTTTTGCACGTCCGTGTGGCAGGTTAGGCACCGATCCGTCATATGGTCCGTGTCCCAAGGGAAGGCATGGCACTTTGTACAGGCTCCCTCGATGTCGGCATGAGACGTGACCCCTTGCAACACCCGTCCCTTCGGGTGATGGGCGCTCAGGGGACCCGGTGACAAGAAGAGAGGCCCTCCCTGAAACCAGGTTGTCGTCGCCAGGATGGCGAAAACGATCAGGGAGCCGAAGAGACCCAGCCAGGAAAAGGGGCCGACATCTTTCCTCATGTTCAGACCTCCTTTGGGTAAATCGCCTCAGTCCGAAGAAGGGACCGCCGGCTGCTACCAGGCGCGTGGGAGAATCAGCGGGCCAGAGTGCTGAACAGCAGCGCTGCGGCCACGTGTAGGGCCACCGCGGTGAACAGCGCTGTGCCCATAGGAACATGCGCGATACGCCATTGTCCCAAGAGTTTTCGAGCGGTTGTCAGCGAGGCCGCTTGCCGTTCGAGACGGTGTCGACGTTGCAAAAGACGGCCGATCTCGCGCAATTGGCTTTGGTCCACCGTATCCACTTGACTGAGGACCTGATAGACCTGTCGGCGGTAATTCCAGTCGTCCCAGGCTCTGATGAGCACCCGTCTCACACTTCCTCCGCTTGCGGCGCCAACTGCGGCCAAAGAGCGTCTCCCTCCAGTAACCCGCTGGATCAGCTCGCGGACGTGGGGGGGCTCCTGGGCGAGCCAGGATTGTAGCTGCTCGCTGAGGCGGTTGAGTTGTGCCGCCAACTGTTGATATTCTACCGTGGCTCCCGACATGGTGCGGGGAACGGCCGTGTATATGTAGCGACCGAAAAAGCCGCTGATGACGACGACTGCGGTTAACAGCATGGTTAGACCGGCCAGTCCGTGGAATTTCCAGGCGGTGTGCATGAGCACCATGGTAGGCCCCACGATGCCCATGTAAATGTGCAGGCTTAACCACGTGCGCAATCGGCCAAATTGCAACCAGTTTGTGCGTTTGCGAATGCTGTAGAGCGTCTCTGTAGCCAGCATAAGTAAGGTGCCGATGACGCCCAACGTGTGGCCAACTGGAGCGCCGGGACTGGGAGTGCTGAATCGCGTGTACACGGCATAGGCTGCCCCCAGCAGGAACACGGTGAACCAGGCTGCTTGCAGTTCGTAGTTTTCCCTCATGGCTCCTCCTGCGTCAGTGATGTCTGTTTTTCGCTTGAAGCCCTCTTCCTTTCTCTCACCCCAAGAGGTTGAGATTCATCCTAATTGCGTGCTCCTTCCACTTGCCCTTGCCCTGTTTGCAAAAACTGCTCCCAGAAGGGAATTAAAATGTCTTCCAGGGACGTGTTATGTTCCTGGATGAGTCGTTCGCGGATCGGGGCAATGTCCACTTCTGCTTCGATGAGATTGCGTAAGGGGTCGGCAAGGGACTGATCTTGCCCCAACAGCACGGCGCCCACAATGTATGAGCCGCGAAGGACGATGCGTTGACTTCCTCTTTTTTGCTTGCGGGTCACAATGGCGTAATCGCCTTGCCGACGGCTGAACCAGACCTCGCTGGTTCCTCGCGACAGGGACGCCAGATCACTGCCGTCCCTGCTCGCCGGCTTTGATGAGACTTGACCAATAGCCGTTAGGGGCAAGCCACAGAGCAAGGCGGCGTTAAACGGTGGTCTTTTGCAATAGTGTTCGTGGCCGCCGGCCATGTTGATGCCGGCCACCCTGCCTGTGGCCATGGCCGTAGGCCACAGCGCGTCGAGGCGGTATTCGCCGGACCAGCGGTCGAGTACCTGGGCCACGTCGCCGGCCGCGTACACATCCGGCACACTTGTGCGCAGCCGATCGTCTACCAGAATGCCTCGATCGCTGGCGATCGTTGTCCCCGCGATCAGGTCCAGGCTCGGGCGCACGCCGATGGCAATGCCTACGATTTCGCAACGCAACTCCTGACCGGACTTTGTGCGCACCGCGTGGACCCGCCCTTTTCGTTCCACAATCTCGGCGATTTCCTCTCGTTCGTGGAGAATTACGCCGCGTTCTCGCAACTGATTTTCTACGAGGCGAGATTCATCTTCGTTTAGCAGGCTGGACCAGAAGCGGTTCTTTCGCAGGAAATAATGGGTTTTCACGCCGCGAGCCCGTAACCCTTCCACAAGCTCCAGGGCCGTGATACCGCCCCCTACGACGACGGCTCGCTTTGCCTTCTTTGCCAGGCGCAGGATTTTTTGCACATCGGCCATGTTGTCGAGAGTCACCACGCCAGGCAGATCGATGCCGGCCAGGTGAGGTTTCACAGCCCGGGATCCTGTGGCAATAAGCAGTCTGTCATAGGGCACAGTCAGACCATCTGTCAGAAACACCTTTTTCGAGTCGGTGTCTAAGCGGATGGCCCGGTTGGTAAGCTGTCGAAAGCGCTTGTGCTGGTAGTAATCCCGTGGGCGGCTGTAAAGTTGCTTTTCCGGAATATCGCCTCGCAAGTAGTAGGCCAGGCCGGGACGAGAGTAAAAGGGAAATGGCTCGTCGGTGACAATGGTGATGTCTCCTCGAGGGTCCCGCGCCCGAATTGCTTCGGCGGCCGTCAGTCCGGCTGCTCCGTTACCAATGATGACGTAGTGGTCGGCCATGTTATGCCCCCACCCTTGCCGGTGCGGCCTCCGGAGAGGTGTTCTCCGGCAACTCAAAGCCTATCGTTTCATCTTTTGGAGCCAAAAATTCCTCTCTCGGCATGGCAAAGCGTAGCGTGTTGCGTGGACAACGGTCGACGCAAGTGCCGCAAGCGATACAGGACAGGTCTTCCACCGGCACCCCACGAAACGCATAAGCGCGCACGTCAATTCCGACCGGGCAATTGTAGCTACAAATTCCGCACTGCACACAACGAGATGCATCCGGTGTAACCCTGGGCTCCAGGGTCACGGCCGGCGTGGTTTCCTTTTGGCCAAACAATCTCCTCAAAACGTCCATGTTCATTCTCCTCACGATAATCTACCGACAGTATAGCAGGAAAAGGACGAACATGGTGTTAAGGCAAATTTAGAAAGGCCTTAAAAATGGCTTAATTGTGTCTTCCGTTGATTTCCGACAGGGTTTGGAAATCCGGGATAAATAATCCTGCTTGGCAGCTATAGAGGATCATTAGGAAGCCCGTATGGGACGGTAGATTATCCCTGACGAAT
This sequence comes from uncultured Anaerolineae bacterium, assembly GCA_964487375.1. Classification (GTDB taxonomy): domain Bacteria; phylum Chloroflexota; class Anaerolineae; order JAADDB01; family JAADDB01; genus JAADDB01. The sequence goes on from CAZAQA010000045.1 coordinate 12,251, forward strand.
CGTCAAGGATCGCGCCCTATAGTTTGTACCTTCAGGACCGTTGTCTAATTTGCCCCTTGCTGCGGAAGATTGGAGAGCGGTGCGTTAGAATACGAGCACTTTGTCGGCTGCTAGCGTCCATTCGCCGAGCAAATCCATATTGCCGAACAACGTGCCTTCAATCAAATCCTCTGGCCCGAGCCCGCGAGCCTTGCTGCACGTCCCTCAAACGGCCACCTCGCCTCGCCGGACTAGCGGCCTGAGCATCCTCTCAACGTTGTAAAAGCCGTCGGGCGTCTTTTGGCCTTTCCTGGCGCAAGTCACTCCATCGCCAATGAGGAAGATTCGTTCCTTGATCTCTGGACGCTTGATCAGGTTCAAAGCCAGGCGTAGGGCATTGTAGGCTCGTTCATTGCCGTAAGGGCCCTCGTTGATAATGAGGAGGATGTTTTGGGATGTCGTGTTCATGGCTCACTCTCCCTCAAAAGATCTCAATCTCCCTCTTTGCACGAACAAGCATGGTGTCTCGGCAGCCGGATGGCACTGCGAATAGAGGGCTTGGCCTGGTAGCAGGTACAGCCATCACCACAATGGATGACGCAGTGATGGCCATGCGAGATACGGATCTCATTTTTGGATATGCTCAAGTCCTACGCCGTACCTGTTGCTATGTATCGGGGTAGAGAGCGTTCAACAGCGGTCCCTTCTACTCTCCAACGGCTTCCCATCGTCATCTACAACATCCTATCCTCTCTGACTGCAGATGTCAACAAGCTCGCGTTCGCAGTAGGGTTTTTCAATGTTCTAACCTTTGGCGAGTCCATGGAGGCCTTGTTCCAGCCATCAGGCCGTTATATGGCTGTGAGACGGTCGTCGGGTAGGCGGGGGGCAGTGCCCTCGCCTACCCTTTGGTTATATGCGTAAAAACTCTGAAAAAGCCCTACGTTCGCGACAAACTCCATGGCGGCTATGTTGTGACCACGTCGCTCGGCCACGGACTTCCCAAACACAAACGGGGGCGGTCTTGGGCCGCCCCCGTCCGAGATGCACCTTCACGTCGTCTCAAAAGCGATTTACTTGTGAGGCCAACCGGTGTCGATGGTCCCGTCCATGATGCCCTGCCGGACCTTTTGCAGCTCGGCCTTCAGGGAGTCGGGCACCTTCTTGTCGAAGTTGTGGAAAGGCGCGATGCCGACGCCATTGTTGGCCAGGGTGCCCACGTACACACCGCCGTGGAATTTCCCTTCGACGACCTGTTCGATGGCGTTGTACACGGCCACGTCCATGTTCTTCATGACGCTGGTCAGGTACACATCCTTGTATTCAGGGGCCGAGATATACCAGTCGGTGTCCACGCCGATCATCATCTTGCCTCGCTCCTTCACTGCAGCCGCGGTCCCCAGACCGACCGGCCCGGCAACAGGCATGATGATATCCGCTCCTTCGTCCATCAGGGATTCGGCCATGCGGCGGCCATCGTCCGTGGAATCGAAGTTCCCGACGAAGAGGCCGTCACCGAAGCCCTCCTTCTTCAAGTCGGTCTTCCATCCCAGCACCTGCACATTGGTCCCGTGTTTCTGGTTATAATACTTGGCCCCTTGCTCGAAGCCGACCATGAAGATGGTCACCGGTGGGATCTTGATGCCACCAAATGTCCCGATCTTGCCCGTCTTGGTCATGCCGGCGGCCAGGTAACCGGCCAGGAACCCCGCCTGGTCCGTGGAGAAGGTAAGGCCCAAGACGTTGGGCAAGGGTGGGTTGTAGGCAAAGTCCACAATGGCAAACTTCTGATTCGGATACTTCTGGGCAAATTCCTTGGTCGCATCCCCCAACAGGAACCCGACCGTAATGATAATGTCGCACTTCTCGTTCAGGAACTCCTGGATGTTGGTGGCGTAATCGGCCTGTTCCTTGCTCTCCAGGTACTTGACCTTCACCTTGAGCTTCTTGGCCGCCAGTTCCATCCCCTTCCAGGCGGTGGCGTTAAAGGAGCGGTCATCGATGCCGCCGATGTCCGTGACCTGGCAGGCCCTCCAGGGCACGGTGACCCCTTTCCAGTTCTGCAGTTTGATGCCGAGTTTCACTGCCACCTGGCGGATGGGATCAAAAAGCTTGTCGTTGCTCTCGGCCAGACCGTCCCACTCGTAAATATCGTGCAGGACCTTCTTTCCCTCGTCCGTCTTCGCGATTTCGACCATGGCCTTCTTGAAGGCCGCAAGAACCTGCGGGTCCATGTTCGGGCGGACGCTGATGGTATCGTTCGGGATGGGATCGGTGACCGCAATGACCTTTGTCTTCTTCTTGATGTCAGGGAAATCTTTTTCCAGACTGTTACGGGCATCCACGTAAGTGAAAGCGGCGTCCACAGAGCCCTTGTACACGGCCAGCGCGGCCGCGGTGTGACCACCGGCGAAAGTGTAATCAATATCCTTCAGCGTGACCCCGTGCTGAAGCAGCAACGCAATCGGATAGAGGTAGCCGGATGTGGAAGCCGGATCGGTGAAGGCCACCTTCTTGCCTTTTACATCCTCCACCTTCGTGATGCCGCTGTTGGGGTTGACGATCATTTGACCCCGGTAGGTGGCGTTTCCGAAGCGGATGGCATTGAACACCACCTGGGCGTTGCACTTGTCATGCGCCAGGACATAAGAAAGAGGCGCCAGCCAGACAATGTCCGCTTTGCCCGAGCAAAGGGCTTCGATGGCGGCCGCATAGGAGGTGGCCACCGAGGACTTGGTGTAAACGCCCTTCTGGGCCAGAAGCTTGTCCAGTTTCTGACCACCAGTCAGGATGGCTTCTGCCTCACCAGAGGGGACGAAAACCATGGCCAACGGCTTGTCCGGTGTCAATCCCTTCTTGGTGGACTTCTGCGGCTTAGGGGTTGGTGTGGGAGCCGCTTTCGTCGGGGCGACCTTCTGGACCTCCTGGGTCTTGGCAGGAGCGGGGGTCGGTGTGGGCGTCGGGGCAGCCTTCGCACAGGCGCTCACGATCAAACTCAACAGCACGATGACGAGAAGCAACGTGTAAAAGGGCTTCTTCTGCGTCTTCATACGTCTCCTCCTTCCTTAAAGTTAGAGCACGATTTGAGAAACCCGGTGTCATACGACCTGCAGAAGTGAGCTGAACGACGACCCCATTATAGGACCTTCTGGTGCCCGGGACAAACGAGGGGTGCGGAGGGGAATAAGGAGCTCATCCTTGAATTCTTCCACCGTGCGCAGCGTTTCGCGCAGCCCCGAACCGGCCCGGCATCCCCTTGCATGGGTCTCGGACCCCTTCTGGGGTGCTTCGAGGCGTCAGAGTGCTTCGTCTCATAGGCTCGAAGGAGTCGAGATCAACGGGGGAGCTTCGGCGTCGGCAGAAACTTGGCCAGACGATACACGCCCGGGTAGCCGATACGTCGGTAGAGCCGAGGGGTCTCATGACGGCTCAAGACCACATACCCGCGCTTCTCGTAGAAGGCCCGTACGTCCTCATGGCCGATCTCCACGGTTAGGGACACAATTCTCATTCCCTGACGACGAGCTTGTTGCTCGCCCCATGCCAGCAAAGCCTCACCCACTCCTTGGCGTCGGTATTCGGGCAGGACAGCGAGGTGGGCCACGTAGTACTCTCCCCGCTTCCCCTCCGGAACACCGAGCAGATGAAGGCTGCGCCACATGAAATCGAGCGCGCGTCGTGGCCCCAGAAGCGCAAACAGGGCCTTAGCGGTAGAAAAGGCCATTGTCGAGAAAACGTCCATGGGAGCCGCAACCAGGAGCCCTATTCCGACGCCCTTTGCCTCAGCCATCTGGGCAAACGCATAACTGAAACGGTTTCGGGGATGCGCAAACAAACGAGACAATCCCTCCAGAGCAGCTCCTTGAGAGCCGAAGAGAAAATCCGCTATCGTCTCCATGGTCATGTAGAGGAGATGAGCAGCCATAGGAGCGTCTTGGGGCCGCCCCGGCCGTAAGACGCTCCTGACTCTCTCCGGAATCATCGTTCCCTCCCCCAGGATACCTTCGAGATGACTATACCATGCCTTCAGGATGGAGACCAGCGACACGGCTGCCCGGTCTTATGGCTCCATGTTTGTGCCGGATGGGAAAGGGACATCGTATAGGGGGCCGGTGAAGGCTGCCGGGGCTTGTCTCTCCCCACTCCCCTGGGTATAATACCGCCATCCCGCAGAGGAGTCATGAGCTGTGCGGTCAGTATGAGGTCGGAAAGAGAGGCGTCTCGTGTTTGGACAAGGGGCCGGGACAAGGGAGGTTCACCAAAGGGGGGACGCACTTCTCGCACGCTTCCGCTCCCGATTTGTACGAGGACTTTACCCCAAACTCATGCTGCTCGTGGGTGGCATCTTTGTCGCCGCCGTCGTGGCCATGCTCCTGTTCGTGTACGTGGCCAAAAATCGTGAAATCGAACAGGCCGGGCTGGCCCGGGCCGAGACGCTAAATCGCATGGCCTTTGAAGCCTTGTACGCGTCCATGCGTCAGGGAGGAGGGCGTGAGGGCAACCGGCGGGTCATCGAACGCCTGCGCCAGTTGGGAGCATTTACCCAGTTGCGGGTGGTCAAGGGGACCCCGGTCGTGCGTCAGTTTGGTGCCTCTCCGGATGAGTTGCCGCGAGACGAGTTGGAACGTCGCGGCCTCAAAGGTGAGGAAGTTCGAGACGTCCAATGGAAGGACGGCTATCGGGTGATTCGATATGTGACGCCGCTGCGTGTCCGGGCCGAATGCCAGCGTTGTCACCATGCCGCGGTGGGGGATATCAACGGAGTCATTTCGGCGGAGATCTCCCTGCGGGGGTACGAGAGCGCTTGGCGGCATGAGCGGAACGTGCTGCTCTCCGGCTTGGCTGCAAGCTTACTGGCCCTGGGGCTGATCACCTTTTTCGGCCTGCGCGAGCTGGTCATCCGTCCCCTGCAGACGATCCAGGAAGGCGTCGCCGCCGTTGCTGAAGGCAACCTGAACCAACGGCTGGAGGTCTATACGGGCGACGAATTAGAAATCCTGGCTCGCGAGTTCAACCGAATGGCTTTTAAGCTTCAAGAGTCTTATGCTCATCTGGAAGATAAAGTCGCGGAGCGTACCCGCGAACTACGCACACTCAATCAGATTGCTGCAACCGTCAATAGTTCCTTGAATTTGGAGGAGACCCTCCCCGAAGTTCTCCAACAGGTCATAGATTTGACGGGAGCCGATGCGGCAGACTTGCGTTTGCTCGAGCAGGGGCAACTGCACGTTCGTTACACTCGCGGCCTTCCTGCGGATTTCATTCCCGGTGAAGAGAAGCTGCCGTCCGGGGAGTGTATGTGTTTCCTGGCGAGTCAGGATGGCCAATCACGCCTCTCTAATGATTTGGAACGCGACTATCCAGGGGCTCTTCCCTGCCTCAGAGCAGGATTTCGTTCCGGCCTCAGCGTGCCCATCTGGCTGAAGGGGGAACAGGTCGGCGTGCTTCACGTGGCCTCGCGCCGCAAGAACGCGTTCAGCGAGACGACTGAGCACCTCCTGTTGGCCGTCGACCATCACATCGGCCTGGCCGTGGAGAAGGCGCGTCTTTACACAAAAGAGCGCAATCAACGTCATCTGGCCGAGACATTGCGCGAGGCCTCCCAGGTCTTGAATGCCACCCTGGATCTGGAAGCCGTTTTACATGCCCTGTTGGAACAACTGGCTCGGGTGCTCATTGTCGACGTTGGCCTCATCCTCCTGCGAGAGGGGGATATGTTGCGGGTGGCCGCGGTCCGGGGACGCCCCGAGCTGAAAATCCACCGACTGCTTGGGTACACCTTGCCCCTGACGGCCAGTCGCGACTTTCAGCAAGTCGTGGAGGATAAGAGCGTCCACACATTCTGCCAGCCGGGGAGAAAACCTCCCTTCGCCGAAGGAATGCGCCCCATCGAGGAGGTGGATTGGTGCATGGTGGTACCGTTGCTGCGAGGAGAGGATGTCGTAGGACTGCTGGCTCTGGAGCAACTGGACCATTGCTACGACGATGAGACAGAGCCGCAAATCGCCATGGCGTTTGCCAACCATGCCGTGGCCGCCATCGAAAATGCGCGCCTTTATGCGCAAATTGTTGCTTTGAACGCGGAGCTGGAATCTCGGGTGCGGGAACGCACGCGCGAACTGGAGGTGGCGCGACAAACACTGGCTCGTTATGCCGATCAACTGCGTGAGTTGCTGGATTTTACGATTCAGGTTCAGGAGGAAGAGCGGGGCCGCATCGCACGCGAAATCCACGATGGCGTCTCGCAACTCCTCGTCGGGGCGATGTACGAACTCCAGGCGGCACGCCTGGCCCTGCCCACGCGCCCCGACGATGTCGGCGTGCGGTTATTGGCGGCTCAGGCCATCCTCAAGCAAGCGAAAGAGGAGATGCGCCGTGTCATCTACGATCTCTATCCCGTGGTCCTGGTGGAATCGGGTCTTGTTCCCGCCCTGGAAACCCACATGCGCGAGTGGAAACGCCTTACCAGCATCGGGGCCCATCTGGCTGTCAACGGCCAACGGCGGCGTCTCCCCCGGCGGGTGGAACGAGCCGTGTATCGCATCATCCAGGAGGCTCTCCATAACGTTGTTCAACACGCACGGGCGGAGACGGTCTGGATTAACCTGGAATTCAACGCTCAAGTCCTTGTAGCTCGGGTAACCGACAATGGCATTGGTTTTGACCCGACACAAGAGGAGGTTTCGCGGCCACATCTGGGCCTGATGGGCATGCGGGAGCGGGCTCAGAGTGTTGGCGGAACGCTGGAAATCGCCAGTGGCCCTGGTAAAGGAACCTGCGTCACTGTGACCATACCCCTTGAGCAGGTAGGAGACCATGGAGCGGAAGAGACAGACCATACGTATCCTGATCGCAGACGATCATCCCATCGTTCGACAGGGGTTGCACAGCCTGCTGAGCCAGTTTGAAGATTTCGACATTGTGGGAGAAGCGGCCAGTACTGAGGAAGTCTTGCAGCAGGTGGCTCGCTTGCACCCCGACGTACTCCTGTTGGATGTGCGTATGGGCGGGAGGAGCAGCCTGGAGGCGGCCCGCGAAGCACGGCGCTTTTACCCGGAGACTCATGTTGTTGTGCTCACCACGTACGACGATGAAGAGTACTTTTACGATGCTATGCGGGTTGGGGTGGATGCTTACTTGCTGAAGGATGTGGCCCTCGAGGCTCTGCCGGACTCCTTGCGGGCCGTGTGTCGGGGGGAACGCTTGTTGAGCCCTTCTTTAGTGAGTAAGGTCATGGAAGGGTTCAGGTTGTTGGCCGAAAAAAACACGCGTCTGGAGAGTGGCCTCAGCGAAGGCGAAGTGGCCATCTTGCAGCAGATTGCTCGGGGGGCTACGAATCGGGAAATCGCGCGGACGTTTTATTGGAGTGAGGTGACGGTTAAGAAAAAAGTGCAAGAGATCCTGGCCAAACTGGGCGCGAGCAACCGGGCTCAAGCCGTTGCCATTGCCATCCGCAAGGGGCTTATCTAACCTCATCCCCAGGTAAAGACCTCCTCCCGGTCGCGCAGCGCGGTGCCGGTGCTGAGGGCAGGTCGTTTCTTAACCAAACCT
>CAZAQA010000046.1:0-19573 GCA_964487375.1 uncultured Anaerolineae bacterium
CCTTCGCCACCCACCTCCTCGAAGCCGGTTACGATATCCGCACCGTCCAGGAACTGCTGGGCCACAAGGACGTCAAAACCACCATGATCTACACCCATGTAATGAACAGAGGCCCCTACGCGGTCCGCAGCCCCCTCGACGCATAACGCCTCCCCCAACCAATTATTTCCCCCGCACTCTCCCATTTGACACCCTGCCCAAAGGATAGTAAAATTTTCTCCGCCATTCAAATAAATATGAATGATGAAGAGCAGGTGAATACACTATGAGCAAGATAGGACAGCCTGAATCCAACATGCCCACAGAGCCCAAGCCGGTGAAGCTCATCCGGAACCTGGAGACGTTGCGCGTGCTCACCGATCCCCTGCGCATGCGCATCCTGGCCGCGCTGGAAAAGGAACCCCGCACAGTCAAGGAAGTGGCCCGACTGCTGGATATCCCCCCCACGCGGCTATATTATCATGTCAACTTGATGGAAAAACGCGGTATCCTGCGCGTGGTGGAGACGCGCGTGGTCTCCGGTATTATCGAGAAGCGCTATTGGGTCACGGCCCGGCGCTTCGATGTGGACCGCTCTCTCTTCGCAGTGACCTCTCCGGACGCGCCCGAGGGATGGGCGCTCATCCTCACCCAGTTAGTGGACACATTGCGAGAGGAAGTGATGCGCCTGGTGGAGGACGGCACGGCCGGTCGGGCCGTCCAGGGCACCCCGGAGGCACCGGTTATGCGCCTCTCCCGCTCGGTCGCCCGTTTGACTCCTGAACAGGCACAGGAGTTCCGCCAGCGGGCCATCGCCCTCATGGAAGACTTTGACGCCCAAAATCAAGCCTCTCCCGATCTGCAAGAATACGTGCTCTTCCTTGCTCTCTATCCGGTACCCACATCCGAAACATCTTAAGCACTGTTCGCAAAAGGAGGACGCCCATGGCCTCTTCTTCGTTGTCGGCCCGTGACGTGTTACGCAACCGCAATTTCCGCTACCTATGGATTGGTCAAAGCCTCTCCGACTTTGGCGATGGGCTCATCAGCCTGGGCCTGCTCATTCTCATCGAGCGTCTGACCGGCTCCACTACGGCCGTCGCCACCATGGCCGTAGCCATGGCCCTCCCCTACGTGCTCCTGGGCCCCGTGGCCGGGGTATACGTGGACCACTGGCGTCGTAAGCGGGTAATGATCGTGTCCGATGTTCTGCGCGGACTTTTGGTCCTGGGATACATGCTAGGCGCGCGGCCCAATGGATTGTGGATCCTCTATCTGGTGGGATTTCTGGAAACCAGCGTCAGCACCTTCTTCTCCCCGGCCCGCAGTGCACTCATCGCTAACATCCTCCCTGAGGACGCCCTGCTCTCCGCCAATTCCCTCTCCCAGATGTCCCAGGTTCTCATGCGCCTATTGGGCATGGCCGCTGCGGGGGCACTTTTAGGCATGACCGACCTCTACTGGCCTATGAGCGTAGTGGACAGCCTGACCTTCTTCGCGTCCATGGCGTTGGTCAGCCTCATCCGGGTCCCCACGGTGGACCGCAAGGCCGTGGTAACGACCACATTGTCGGATGTATGGCGGGAAATTAAGGTAGGAATACAAACCATCTTCCACTCCCGGGTACTCACAGGCATTTTAATGGCCGCGGGCATCGCCATGCTGGGCCTGGGTGCCATTAACATCCTCTTCGTCCCCCTGCTCCTCAACGACCTGCGCGTGAGTCCCACCTGGTTCAGCGCCGTCCAAGGTGCTCAATCCGCGGCCATGATCCTCAGCGGTGCGTTGGTAGCTACAGTCGCGGCGCGAGTGAAACCGACGCACATTGTCAGCTTAGCCCTCGTGGGCATCGGCCTGGGCATTGGAATCATCTCCCAAGTGCACTCCATCTGGTGGGTAATGGGCATCCTCTTCATCCTTGGCTGGTTGGTGACACCTCTCAACGCGGCCATCTCCACCCTCAGCCAGACGATGGTTGGAGATGAGCTGCGCGGCCGAGTGGGCTCCTCCTTGAACATGCTAGTCACCACGGCCAATATCGCGTCCATGGCAGCCGCGGGCACATTGGCGGATTGGATGGGCGTGCGCAATGTGTTTATCCTGGCGGGAGGCATTGCTGTGCTCGCGGGGTTGGTATCTGCGCGCATGTTCGCGGGGCAAACTGTGTCCCAACCTGAGCCGCAAGCGGTGGCCTCGCCACCCCTGCCCGATGTCGACTAGTCGTGCGGCGCTCCCTCGGCACCCTCCAGGATTTCCTGCAGGGCCTGGACATGTTCGGCGAAAGCCTCTCGTCCTGCCGGCGTGAGCGCGATGTAGGTCCGAGGACGCCGGCCCACAAAGGTTTTTTCCACAGCGATGTAGCCCGCCTCTTCCAGCTTGCGCAGGTGGGCGGCCAGGTTCCCGTCGGTGACCTGCAACATGTCACGGAGGGCCCTGAAATCGAGCTGGGTGTCCTCGGGTAGGGCGTTCAGCGCGGCCATAATACGCAGGCGCACGGGTTGATGAATCGTGTTGTCGAACCGGGCCATGGTCATCTCCACACCTTGAGAATGTACAGGCCGCTCGCGATCAGGCTTCCCCCGCCGAAAACGGCCATCCACAGGTTGTAATACGCGGGCAGGAACAGGTACCCGGCCAGGACAAGCACGGTCAGGGCCGCGCCCAACCCCACCAGAAAGGGACTCCGGTAGAAAATGCCGGTGGTCACGTATCCAAACATCACCAGCAGCGCGATGAGCAAGGACATCTGGTTGCCACTGGCCGGGTGGGCGAAGTACACAATCAGGGCCCCGTACCCGACCCAGGCCAGCCAATAGAGGCCCACGGAGGGGCCGTAGCGGCGACTCCGCATCCGCTTGCTGATCCACCAGCCGACGCCAAAGGAGGCCAGCAAGCCGAAGGCATCCAGCACAGCCCAGATGATGCCCACCGTCCGGGGGTGGGCACTCAGGAAATGGTCGGCCCCGAATCCCAGCACCCACACCACCCCCCAGATGAGGAAGAAGTAGGGTGTTCCCCCGTGCGCCAGGGAACGGCGCATGTGCTCTGTTGTGGCTTCAATAAGGTTGAGGGCCTCACGAGCCTCTTCCGCTGAAATTGATGCGTGCTGGTCCATTTGAACCTCCTGCAGAACGTATGTTGTAGTCAGGTGTCATACTGCCATCTGCCTCTCATCAGCCGCGGACCGGTCTTCAGCCCTGACGCATCGCTTCCTCCCCGGTCAACACCAGGAACACGTCCTCCAGCGTGGCCGGCCGGGCCCTGAGCCCCCGATAGCCCACGCCATGAACCCGCAGGGTCTGGAGCACGTGCTCGGTGTCCGTGGGCCTGCGCAGGTACAGGGTGAGTGTGCCGTCCTCCCGAACCCATCGGCTGACATCGGAAAGGGCGTGAAGTACATGCTCGGGAACAGGCGTGTCATCCCCAATCTCTACCTCCAGGCGGAATCCCATGCCCATCTGCTCGATCAGGGCTTGAGGTGACCCCTCGGCCACGATACGGCCCCGGTCCAGCAAGATCACCCGGTCGCACAGAGCCTGGGCTTCCTCCAGGTAGTGGGTGGTGAGGACAATGGTCTTGCCCCGACCACGCCATTGCCGTAGGAAAGCCCAAATCCGTCGGCGCACGTGCGCATCCAATCCGGTGGTGATTTCATCCAGAAACACCAGTTCTGGGTCGTTGATCAGGGCCAACGCAGCGAAGACCCGCTGTTTCTGCCCGCCGGAGAGTTTCCCGAAAAACGTGTCGGCCTGTTCGCGCAGGTCCAGTGTGTCCAGCAGATCGTCGATGGCCACCGTCCGTTCGTAGAAGGCCGCAAACAGGGCGAAAATTTCCCTCACTTTCAGGCGCCTGGGCAGGTCCGCTTCCTGCAATTGGACCCCGATCCGATGGGTCAGCACATCGGCATCCTCCCAGGGGGAGCCTCCTAACACCCGGACCTCTCCCTTGTCAGGTACCCGGAGCCCCTCGAGCACCTCCAGGGTTGTCGTCTTGCCCGCGCCGTTGGGGCCCAACAGGCCGAAGATTTCCCCCTGCCCCACGTGGAAGGAGATGCCATCCACGGCCCGCACCGAACCGTATGCCTTGCGCAGGTCCTTTACCCAGAGGACCTCCTCTTTAGGTGCAGAGCCCGAACGAGAGTGAGGCCGACGTTCTCGCCGCCAGAGCGACCCTTCTTCGTCCCAGCGGAACGCACTCACCCCCACGAACGCGGTGAATCCGGTGATGAGGAGCAGGTAGCCCAGGGATTCGACCGCGGTGACGTGGGTAAACCACGTCCGACCGAGGAATGGGGTACCCTTGAAGGAATGGAGGGTGACGGTGGTCAGGTCGTGCAGGGTGATGGGCCCGGAAACCCAGAAGTCGGTGAGCAAATCCGTGGCGTGGGTGAGGGGACTGAGGTCGGAAAGGAACTTGAGGAGGGGCGGGAGGGGATCGCGGGGACCAAACGCGCCGGAAAGGAACATCATAGGGAAGAAGAGGAGGCTGCCCAGGGCCTGAGCCAGACGGAGGGTGGGAGTCAGCCCGGCGAGGGCAAATCCCATGGCGAAGAAGGTGGAGTAGGCGACCAGAATGGTCAGGCCGATAAGGCGCACGTCCCCGTCATAGCGTAAGCCAAACAACAGGGCGTCCACAGCCAGTAGAAGGGCCAGAGAAATGGCAAGGAGAAGCAGGCCGTTGAGGTATTGGGAGAGCAGGATGTGTCGGGCACGGATGGGGTGGGTGCGGTAGACTTTGAGGGTGTGGTTCTCCCGCATGGAAGTGAGCACCGGATAGAGGCCCATAAGCCCCTGGGTGGCCATCACCCAGGCCAGAGTCGCGGGGAGCATCAGGTCTAGAATGCGTATTTCCAGGCCGGAAGAGGTCGTGAGGACAACTTCCCGGCCGAAGGAATAGCCGCTGATGGTCAGAAGAAGTGCGGGGAAGAGGAGGGTAAAGAAGGTGGCGGCCGGTTCTCGAAGGTACAATTTGAAGTCCGCACATACCAGGTAAAGGAACCCTTTGAGACGATTCACGGTACACCTCCGTATGCAACAGTCCATTTGCTACCATCCAAAGCTCTTTGCAAAGAAATGTACTTTACGCCATAAAGTATACTGCAAAACACAGTATTTGTCAAGGAGGGGAAGTGCGTTGGCGGGCGTTTTGGAGATCAAGGGGTGGGTGAGGGCACTGCCCTCTTCTACCCGGCGGTCCTCTATATGCCGGCGGGCATTTTGGAGCCTTGCGTCTCTCCCTGGGGCATGTGTAAAGCTCGCTTGGTTCTGTGAAACGCGCGACGTCCTTGTCCCGGAACCTCAAGGGGAAATCCCATCATTGCAAGCTGGCATGAGGGCTGGACACGGATCAACACAAACGTTTCCCACGGTTCCTTTTTATCTGACCCGTGTTTTTGCGTGTTTATCCGTGTCCCATGCCCATCCAGAATTCCCAACCGTATCAGCAGCAAGCCGGCTTCGCCTCTGGTTGAGGATTGTTTGTATGCTCCTTGGGGCCCGAGCTTGGCCTTAGCCGCCAGAAGGTCGCCTGGACACGTCCACCGTCCACCCAGAGAGGTCGAAGCCGCCCAGCGCGGGGAGCACCGCTCTCACCCACGGTTTCACCAGGAAGCCAGGAACGGACGGGTACAGCGAAGCGTATGCCGCCGCCTCCTTGGGAAGAGTGCTCCTGGCCGGAGCTTCCTGATAGTCAGTGGCCACATCTTTCATGCCTTTGACCCGCTCCACTTCAGATGGCAACAGAACCATGGCGTCGAGCTGGTTCTCCTTGTACATCTGGAGTGCTGTGTCGGGCGTGTTGATTATATACCCGAACACTTTTTCAATCTGGACCTTGCTTGCGTCGAACCAATAGGGGTTCTTGACCAGATCAAGCCTGAATCCGTGATTCCATTCCGCGAGTACGTATGGTCCGTTGCTGTTGATCAGCCCTGGCTCCGTCCAGTTATCTTTCCACGCGTCTATCGCCCAGGAGGGCTGCGGAACGGTGCCGGGTAGAGCCATTAGAGCAGGGAAGGAGTCTATGGGCTTTTCAAGCGTGAACTGTACAGTAAAATTATCAATTGCTTTGACCCCAACGTCGCCAGGGGAGACGTCCTTTTCGCCCTTGTTCAGCTTCTCGGCGTTTTTGATGGCGTACAAAGCCGGGGCATAGGGCGACTTGGTTAGCGCGTCGAGTGTTCTTTGAATTCCGTAGACCACGTCATCGGCCGTAACCACCCGGTCCTTGCCGCTATAGTCCTTGACAACGTGGACCTTTCCCGTCTTCGGATCATAGCTCACCCACTTGACATCCTTGCGCATGTAGAACGTCCACGTGAGTCCATCACTGGATTTCTCCCATCTTTCGGCCAGATATGGCATCGGCGCTCCGGACGTCGGGTCCAATCTCGTCAGGGACATGAAGAGGTTGGACACGACACTGGCCGAAACCGGGCCTGACGCCAGCGATGGGTCTAACGTCGGCTCTTCCCCCCAGCTCAGCCTGAGTGTGCCTGGCTTAGAGGGGGGCAGAGGCGTCTGCGTAGGCGACACTTTCGTGGGCGCTTTTGTGGGAGGGACCTTCGTCGGGGGCGTTTTCGTGGGCGGTACAGGTGTAGGCGTCTGTGTGGGCGGCACAGGCGTAGGTGATTTCACGATGACTTTTGTCGGAACCGGCGTCGAGGTCGCTTGTGGAGTGGCTTTCTTGCCGCACCCCGACAAGATCATGGACAGTACCAGTACGGCTATAAGAACGACTGCCCAGCGTTGTCGCTTCACCATATTCTTCCTCCTTCTGCCCGCCTAAAAAGGTGAGCTCGAATCACTTCACGCCGGAAGCATTACTTGCTGCGACAGGGCAGCGGTATCCCGGCTTTGGAAGTGTCTTTGGCGTTGTACTGTAAGTACTTCGTCACCCAGGCAATTTGATCTTTCGACAAAGACGTCCTGGGAGTCATGGCCTTCAGGATCCCCGGCCACTGGTTTGCCGTAAACTGAGAGGGCGGATGCAAGGCATGACACACAGAGCAAGTCTTGCTGTACCGGACTGAAACGCTCTTCCAGACAGGATCCAGGGTGGAATCCATGTCTTTTTCAGGAATCCACAGGTCGGTCACGTTCACCTGGTGCCATTTTTGATCGGTCGCCGGATCGGTGACGGTCTTCAGCACCTTCACGTTGCCCTGAGCACATTTCTTCAGCAGAGCCTTGCGAATCCTGATGCCCTCGAGAGCGTACACCACCGATTTGGAACTTGCAGGTTGCCATCCCGGCATGGCGACCTTGTACCACCCGGATTTGTAGTCAATGACCTTTACCTCTGCCGCCGGGTCCAGGATCCCGCAACTCTGGCTGCTCCCAGGGGATGTAAACACATGGATGATTCTTGTCGTGCACAAAAGTGCCCCGGGAGTGGCGACCGCCATCTTTGTCGGCGTCGCTTTCTCGGACCCGGTGGGGGTACCTGGCGAAGGCTGTGCGGTCTGTTTTGCAGTAGCCGTCGGTGAAGACTGAGCCATCGCCTTTACAGTGGATGTCGGCGTTGTCGTAGATGGCGGTGTCTCCGTGGGTCTCGGTGTTGCCGTCGGCGTCGCTGTTACCGTGGCCGTCGGTTCTCTCGTAGGTGTGGGTGAGGGCCGGACCGTGGACGTGGGCAAAGGCCGGGAAGGCCCCTCTGATGGGGTCAGCGTTTCCGTGGGGAAGGTTTCCCCTGTCTCTTTTGTCTTTTGAGTGGCTGCTTTGGTTCCCCCACAAGCAGCCAGGGAAATCAGCAGGATGCCGGTGATTATCAGTTCCAGTACAGTGGCCCAGCGCCAGAAAGTACTCGTTGGCTTCATCATATGCAACAATTCCCTCTCGTTGTCGATTTTGTCTCTTGTCAGATATCTGCCTCGAAACAGCCGGTTAGCAAAGACAGGGAGACATCCTTGTGTGCATTTACTCGATACACCATATCTCGACGCTACCCCTCCGCAGGAGGCTTAAAAGCCGTGACTTCCGGAACGGGGCCCGTATATTTTTCTATCTCCACCAATACCGTGTTGGCCACGTTGCCCTGCGCCAGCTTGGAGGTACTCTTATCCATGGTGACCGTGTTGACATTTCCATGCTTGCAAAGCGCCCCTACCTTGCCGGGCTCGGCCGGGTCGTACCACGCTCCTTCATGGACGGCCACAACCCCGGGGCGTATCCTGGCCGTGATGAAGGCCCCGGCCAGGAGCTGACCGCGGTCGTTGTAGACCCGCACGATGTCCCCTGCTTTGATTCCTCTTGCTTTGGCATCCTTGGGGTTGATCCAGATCGGCTCTCTCCCGTTTACCTCATACCATTGGTGAATCCACGTGTTGTCCAGTTGCGAATGCAGTCTGTACTTGGGGTGAGGTGAGACCAGGTGCAACGGGTACTTGGCAGCCTTCTTGCTGCCTAGCCATTCTGCCGGCTCCATCCATGTTGGATGAGGTGGACAGTCGTCGTAGCCGAACTTCTCAATAGTCTTGGAGTAAATCTCAATCTTCCCGGAGGGAGTTCCCAGGGGGTTCACATCGGGGTCCTTGCGGAAATCGCCGTAGCGCACGTACTCTTTCGCGCTCTCGGGAATGGGGAAGACCACATACCCCTGCTTCCAGAACGTCTCGAAATCCGGCATGGAGAAATTTTTGGCTTTGGCCTGTTTCCGCGCTCCTTCGTAGAATTCCTTGATCCAGTCCATCTCCCCCTTGCCTTCCGTGAATTTGTCGCCAAAGCCCAGTCGATCGGATATCTCGGAGAACACATCGTAGTCGCTGCGGGCTTCGAACAAGGGGTTGACCACTTTGTGCATGGCGATGATGAACTGGTTGGTGTACTCGCTCAGATTGTCGATGTCGTTCCTCTCCAACGTGGTGGTTATGGGCAGTACGATGTCGGCGAATTTCGCCGTGGACGTCCAGAAAATGTCGTGCACGATGGCCGTCTCGACATGTCGCCAGGCCTTAATCTGCTTATTTCTGTCCATCTGATGACTGAACGGATTACCACCCGCCCAATACACCAGCTTGATGTCCGGATAGGTGATCTTCTCGCCGTCGAAGTCGATGGTTTTACCGGGGTTGAGCAGGAGATCACTGAGAGCATGGGCGTGCGGAATCGTCGTTTTGACCGGGTTCTCGCCAGCAGAGATGCCGTCGAGAACAGGTGCCTCGGCCGCCGGAGAACCGCCGCTGGCGTAGTGATAGCTGAAACCAAAGCCGCCACCCGGAAGTCCCACCTGCCCGAGCATGGAAGCCAGGGTAACGAGCATCCACGGGGCCTGCTCACCATGGTCCTGGCGCTGAATCGACCAGCCACCGATGAGCATGGTGCGACCCTTTGCCATCTTCCGGGCCATGGCCTTGATGGTATCCGCGTCGATCTCGGTGATCTTGGCGGCCCATTCTGCCGTCTTGGGCTGGCCATCCTTCTTACCCAGGAGATAATCCACAAACTTGTCGAATCCAACGGTGTACTTGTCGA
Source organism: uncultured Anaerolineae bacterium (assembly GCA_964487375.1). Taxonomy (GTDB): domain Bacteria; phylum Chloroflexota; class Anaerolineae; order JAADDB01; family JAADDB01; genus JAADDB01. The sequence continues at coordinate 9,450 of CAZAQA010000046.1, forward strand.
GGAACTCCTTGTCGTACAGTTTCTCCGTGTACAACGTGTGGGCGATGCCCAACATCAGCGCCACATCTGTGTTGGGGCGCAGGGCAATCCATTTGGCGTTGAGGTACTTCGTCGTATCGGTCATCCTGGGATCGACAGAGATGACCTCGATCCCCTTCTCCTTCACCTGCTGAATCGCCATGTAAGCGTAGTGATCAGGGGGCGTCCAACCTATCTGGTTATTCTTCAACAAGGTCGCCCCAAAGAGCACGATCAAGTCCGTGTGTTTGATGATAGTGGGCCAGGCCGTCTGCAGGTCGTAGACCTCGATATTGCCGGTCACATGGGGGAGAATGGTCATCGCGGCCTGCACGCTGAAGTCCCCTGTGTCGTCGACGAAGCCGCCGTGGAGCGCAAGCATCCGCCGCAGGAGGACGGGTGCATTGTGGAGTTTGCCGACACTGTGCCAATCGAGGCTTCCGGCGAAGATGCTTTCGTTGCCGTATTCACTTTTCACCCGCTGGAGTTCTTTGGCGACCAGATCAAGGGCCTTGTCCCAACTGACGCGCACAAAATTGCCAGTACCCCGTTCTCCTCGGTCACTGGCCGCGCCCTTCTTGAGGAAGCCGGCCCTCACCATGGGATACTTGATGCGTGAGCTGGAGTAGACTCTGTCCGCAATCGCCTGTATCATGGGGACAGGAGCTGCATCTGCGCCGAAGGGCTTAATCCCTATGAACTTGTCCCCCTCCACCTGGGCGATGAATGCTCCCCAATGGGTGGCAGTCAGAAGTTCGCTGGGCTCCAAAGGGCCTCTCGCTCCAAGCCACTCCATGGGCCGTGGTGCGCTAAGCACTTTGGACGTAGAGACTGCCCCCTCTCTTGCAGCCTGGGCTACGAGAGAAGGTCCTACCATTGCCGTCACCGTGGCGGCGATGGCGCCTTTCAGGAATGTGCGACGCTCAATTCCCTTTGCCTTTTCCTCCATGACAATGTCCTCCTAAGAAAAGAATAGTTGCACCATAGATGGTGTCCCGCGTCGTAATTGGGGGATTAGCAGTTTTTATGTCCTCATCTACAGCCACGCCGTTTGGTTCCTTCTCTTATCACGATATACGCTTCTTATTCATTTTACGCCCCTTTCCTGCTTTCATCAATCACTCCTGGGTATTATCTAAGGATGAGGAAAATTCGCTGTTCTCAATTACCCGCCAGAATGTCGTTTTTGAAGGATCGTACTCCCTTGGGACTAGTCATTTAGGGTGAGAAAGGCTGATTTCAGACATGGAGCCAAGAGAGAAACCAAGAGAGAAGCAAGAGAGAAGCAAGAGAGGAGAATGAAACCATCTCGTTCACCCGGACCAGGAGGGCGTACACTCCCCGGGCTAACCGATGCCATGGAGATGGCCAGCAGAAGGCGCTTTCTGGTTTGGCTCCCGCGCCGACCGGAGGGAGAGATTTGCCTGTAATGAGAAAGCAAGAAGTCTGGTGCGGGGACAGCGATGCATTCTATGAGGCGATGATTCTTGCAGCAGACGGCACCCAGCTCGCATGCGCAGCCCGGCGACCCCGAGTGGCCGTTGTCCGACGGTCTGCAGCACGACGCCGCCCTGACGTTTTCTAAAGAGCCGGTGCGTGCGGACCCAGGAAACGGTCATCTTGCCAGCCTGTGTTGTGGCGATCCCGGCCCGAGTCAGGCTTCGTCCATCCCATGCTGCATGGCAAAACGGGCGGCCTGGATCCGATTTTGCACATGGAGCTTGCGCAGGATGTTACGCACGTGGGCCTTGACGGTATTCTCTGTAATTTGCAGCGCCCGGGCGATCTCCATGTTCGTCGCTCCCCGGGCAAGCCATTGCAGGACTTCTTGCTCGCGATTCGTAAGGTCTGCCACAGAATCTTGGGGCTGAGAGGAGAGGGGACGTTGTCTCTGTCGAGAGAATTCGGCCAGAATGCGCCTGGCCATTGCTCGGGAAATCGCTGCCTCCCCCCGAGATATTCCACGAATCATCTCGTGTAACTCTTCTGGGGCCAGGTTCTTCGTCAGGTAGCCTAAGGCGCCACTTTGGATGGCAGCGAAGAGATGCTCGTCATCATCAGAAACGGTCAGCATGACCACCTGCGTCTCAGGGACCGTTTCCCGGATACGTTGTGTGGCCGTGATCCCATCACAAAGGGGCATGGCCACATCCATCAGCACCAGATCCGGACGCAACTCTTGCGCCAACCTTATTGCTTCCAGGCCATCGCCCGCCTCCCCGACCACCTGGATGTCCTCTGCCACGGCCAGGAGGCTGGCGATCCCCTTACGGACCAACGTGTGATCGTCGGCTAAGATAACGCGTATCGGTCTCATCTTGTACCTCTCCATAGGGCAGAAGTATGGTCAGGCAGGTTCCCTGGCCGGGCCATGACTCCACTTTCAGCGATCCTCCCACGCTGACCGCCCGTTCACGCATGCTGTGCAGCCCCAGGTGTCGGGCATTGGACGAATCTCGACGCGCGATTTGGGTTACATCGAACCCCTTGCCGTCATCCTGGATGACAACACGGAGGATATCTTCCCCTTCGCGGCTGAAGCGGATCCACACCCGGCGCGCCCGAGCATGGCGACGGATATTGTTCATCGCCTCCTGGACGATCCGAATCAATTGGACTTCCACAGCTGGGTCCAGGTGAAGATCACGCATGCCCTTTAACTCAACCTTTACTTGCAAATTCCCATGGGTGCTGAACCGCTCGGCATACTGCATGAGTATACTGAGGAAACTCTGCGCCGGGGTAATATGGGTACGTAAGTCGAACAGGCTCTCGCGAATTTCCTGGTAAGCTTCGTTAGCTACCCGTTCCACTTCTTCGAGCACATCTTGTGCCCGGGAAGGATCCTGTCGATGGAGGTAATAAGAGGTGAGTTTGACTTGTGTGGCCAGATAGCCAAGAGCCTGGGCCAGGCCGTCGTGCAATTCTCGCGAGAGTCGCTCTCGCTCTTGCAGCACGGCCATATGCTCTGTCTGGTCGTACAACCAAGCATTGTGCAAGGCCATAGCCGCCTGATGAGCGATCGTTTTCAAGAATTCCTCATCCGCGCTCGTAAAAGGGGGCCTGCCAGGACTGCGCACCAGGAAAATGTCTGCTACGCATGTGTCTTTCACGATAACAGGGACCCCCAATACGGGGCCGATATCCGGATGACCGGGAGGGAGATCTCGCGAGGCCGGGTGCTCCCGCCGGTCGGCCAAACGCAGTACTTTCCCGGTCCGTAGCACCTCCCCATTCAGGCCGGAAAGGCAGGGCTGCTGGCGGACAGGGCACCGCCCGCGTGTAAAGCCGGAAAATCGCACGCCGTGCCGGCTGCTCTCCCCCAACACATGGACCTCTCCCAGGTCCGCATCCAAATGGCACCGGGCCTCGTCCACCAGGGTTTGTAGCACCTGGTTCAAGTCCAGGGAAGAGTTCAGAGCTTCTGCAATGCGGAGCAGCGCTTGCGCCCGCTCTGCTTGCGATTCGATTTGAGCCTTCATTTGATCGATAACGTGGAAGACCAGGTGGGAAAAGATGACACTCCCGATGAGGACAATAGCAAAAGCAATTGCAGTATCCAGACGGGAGGGAATGACCGCTTCAAGGTAGGTATTTTCCAGGTACTCGTACCCGCCGATAAAAAGGGCCGGCACCAGAACAGTCAACCATTTGAGGCGGGACAGGTTAATGTATGACATGGCCTCCGGCCTCCTTTTTCCCCTCCTCTTCCAAGTCCTGGTTTCTGTATAGAGCCAAGCCGTTGCAGCAGAACGCTAGCCATCCTCTATGGAAGCGAAGACGATGACCTCGCCTCCCCTTACCGACCCAAAATGTAGGATTGCCCTCCCACGCTCCCGCGTCAACCATGCGACAACGTCATCCGTAAGGGCCGGAAAGCGACCGCCTGGGCGGCAAGATCGCTTTTCCGTCGCCTGTAGCCCTCTTATAGTATATACTAACTGACAGGAGAGCCCAACCCAACGCGTAGTTCATCATCGCGTATCGTTTCTACCAGCCCAAGAATAATGCGGGCCGCGGCTTGAGACGCTCGCCGTGCCTTGACTTGATGTCCTCCCTTGGCGTATAACACAGCCAACGTCTCCCAAGCCCCCCCTTCTTCAGCGGGAAGCCCGATCTCCTGGGCCAACTTAACCGTTTCCTCCAGATGCATAATGGCTTGAGAGAGATGACCATCCCACTGAGCCAATACGGCCAAAGAACGAAGCCAGGGAAGACGAAAGCGCTTGTTGGACCCCATAATCGAGCCCACCCGTTCAACTTCGGCCCGGGCCTGTCCGCTGTCTCCTCCGCGCAAGAGCGCCTCGGTGGTATACCATCCGCTGAGGCTCATTGGTAACAAGGTCCCCTCTTTGCGAAATTGCAGAGTTTGTTTGGCGTATAGGTATGCCTGCTCCCACTCTTCGGTCAAAGCATGCAAAGCACATAACTCCGCGGGCGCCCAGTCGCGAAACCCGGCCAGTCCCTTCTCGGTAGATTCTCTCAGGGCCTCTAATAGCGTTTCCCGGGCGGCTTCCAAAGCCATCACTCTCCGCTGGACAGTCCCCCAGGTTGATAAAGCCAGCACGTTCATCGTCGGTTGGCCCACGACACGAGCTTGCTTCACCCCCTTCCGAGCCCAATGGATAGCCTCACCATAACGACCTAACTCCAAACACGTCAAAGCGAGCCTCCAGGCGCACTCCGCTTCTCCCCACAGGTTCTCAATCCGTTGACTGAAATCGAGCGTTTTTTGTAATGTCACCAGGCTGTCTTGAGGTCGACCGGTGTACATTTGCCCCCAACCAGCAAGTCGCTGGCAATCGGCTTCCAAAAATCGATTGCCAGCTATCGCATATAGATGGCCAGCTTCACAGGCGTAGGCCTCAACTGTGTCCCATTGCCGCAAACGGCCATGAACATAAGCCAATGAATTAAGGCAACGGGCCAACAATTGAGGATGTCCCAACTGACGGGCGAGGCTGAGGGCTTGTTCTCCATGCTGATGGGCAAGAGAGACATCTTGCACCATACGGGCGGCCAGAGACAAATTCCATTCGGTCTCTGCCATCCCTCGACGGTCTCCGTTCTGTTCGGCTACTGTTCGTGCCTGTTCGAGAAGCGCAATAGCTTGTCGAGGTTTTCCGAAACCGTTAATGGATACCGTAGCCAGGTGGTTTAACCCCGAACATTCGAGGGAAGGCGCCTCAATAGAGCGGGCAAAGGAAATCATGGAGCGATAAATCTCTTGCGCTTGAGACCACGCCGCGGTGAGTTCGTAAGCTCGGCCCAGATTGGCATAAAGTGCCTGCCTGTCCGCTCCCGAAATAGCTTCCGGCCACCCCCTCTCCTCCCCCAAACGGTAAGCCGTCTCGTAGTGAGCAAGAGCCACTCGTACGGCTAAGAGGTCCATGGCCTCATGACCAGCGGCCATGCTGCAGTGAATGGACTCGGCCCATAGGCCGCCCTGGAGCGCATGGTGCGCCAGGGCGGCGGCTTCTATCCCGGCCTCTTGTAGGACCACAAACGCGCGCCGGTGCAGGACGCGCCGGCGTGCTGCACCGGCCTCGGCATAAACGCCTTCGGCCAATTTCTGATGTGAGAAGATGTAAATGACATTCCGTACAGGTGTGGGCAAAGCGTCATCGGCTTCCACCAACAACTGTCTTGTTCGTAATTCATCAATGGCCTTCAACGCCTGCTTTTCCTCCAGGCCGGCAACAAGACGAAGGTTCTCAAAGGACGCCTTCTGATTCAGTACCGCCGCTGCTGTGAGCAACTCAGCGGCAGGGGCGGAAATGCGGTCCAACCAGCCTCGAACGATCTCTCGTACGCCCTGCAAAACGTAAGGCTTCAGCCCATGCTCATTTATCCCCGTCCAATCGATAAGCCAGGTTTCTGAGTAGGGGTCGGGCCGGAGCAAGCGCGCCTCGGTCAAGGCTTTTAGTGTCTCAACCAGGAAAAAAGGTTGCCCTCCCGTTTCCTCAAATAGCCAATGACTAAAATACGTGAATGATAACGGCGTTCCTGCATTGACCGGTCCGGCCATATCCTTTTGCTGTTCTGACTTTAGCAACCTGCCCATCAGTTCTCCGGTTTCCATCTCGGACAATGCTGTTATATTTACCTGAGTGCAACCGACGTCGTGCCTGATACGGGCCAGCCAGGCGCGTAAATCAGGGGTGTCCCTAAAAGCCTCTTGACGTAAGGTCAGCAGCAGTAAGATGGGCATCCCTTTTTCGAACCAGTGCGAGACGGCATAGTGTAACATCTCCAAAGAGGCCGGATCGGCCCAATGCCAGTCATCGATAAAGAAGACCAGTGGCGAACGTGTGGCCAACGCCTCACCTAGACGAGCGATGGCTTCAAATAAGTGTTGTCGGACGAGTGCTTCCCCCTGGATCGGCTCCGGCAAATCGGGATAGCGGTCACGCAATTCCGGTAAAACACGCGTGAGCTGGGCAAGCCACAAATCGGAAAGAAGGTCCTCGGGAGCATTCTCTTGCTCCAGACGTCGACGTATTGCCTGGATAAGCGGTTGGTAAAACAACTGGGCGCTGGTCTCAAACGCCCGACCGTGCAGGATATCAGCGCCTTCGCTTGCCGCCCAAGCCAGAAAATTCTGCGCCAGCCGGGTCTTGCCGATGCCAGCTTCCCCCACCAGGGTAACGACCTGGACCCCCGTTCTACACGCCCGCCGGTAAGCGTGAACCAATATAGCATGTTCACGGCGACGGCCCACAAAGGGCACCGTCAGACGCGGTGGCCTCGTGGGATGAGCCAATGGGCGAGGTCCCCGTTGAACCGATCGTTGCTTGCGAATACGGGCTACCAGGGACTTCGTTTCAACCGACGGCTCAATGCCCAACTCTTCTTTCAACACGGCCCGGCAGGTCTCGTATTGGACAAGGGCGGCGCTGCGTCCTGCCGAGTCAAGCAACGCCAGAGCTTGTATGAGTTGTCGATGCGCTTCCTCACGCCAGGGCTCCAGGCTTAGCTGTCGTTGGGCCAGATCCCGGGCAGTCCGATAGTCCGCCTGGGCCAGGCTCCGGGCCGTACGTTCAAAAAGGGCGTCCAGTGCCAGCCGGTGAAACCGTTCTCTTTCCATCCGCAGCCATTCTTCAAAGGGCGGGCTGCCGCAGATGAAGCCCGGCAGTAAATCGCCCCTGTAGAGAGCGACAGCCTGTTCAAGACGTCCATCCTCCAGAGAAGCCAGGAAAGTTGCGACGTCTAGCGTATGAGCACTGGCCTTGTTGAACTGAACCGTCGAGCGAGTCACCAGGAGATAGGGGACCTCCCGATGAGAGGTATCCCCGAGTACCTGGCGAAGTTGATACAACGATTGACGTAAATTTTTCCGAGCCACAGTATCTACTTCGTGCGGCCAAAACAGCGTGGCCAGTGTATCCCGTCTATGTGGCAACGGGTGAGCTAACGTCAGATAAACCAGGAGACCCTGCACTCGGATCGAGCGGAAGGTGGTAAGCGGCTTGTCGTCGAGAGAGACCCGAAAAGCGCCGAAAAATGCCAGAGAAAGATGGGTCATTGTGTGCTCCTGCGCACCTGCGTACGAATCACAGGACAACTTGCCCCTTTATTTTACCACAAATGTTTGTTTATTCCCCCATCGGCTATCCCCTTTCGCCAAGCCCCGTCATCCTAACGGAACTCCCGTAGAATCTGCCCTTGGAGGCAGAGAAGATGAGGCCTCTCTCACCTCGATCTTTTTCTATTGCTGACGATACACCATTTTCAGTTGACGTTCTGCTGGCGCAGTTCAGGTATGCTATGTTCAGTTGGCCAAACCCATTGTGAGAAGATGAAGGATAACTGAGGAGAAACCATGATGAACAAGACCCTTGATCCCGGCTACATTATGAAGACCGCCACTGCATTTTGGCCTTCGAAAGTGTTGCTTACGGCCGTAGAACTTGACTTGTTCTCCGTGCTTGGAGAGAAGACGATGACCGCGCCGGAACTCGGCAATGCCCTGGGGCTTCACCCACGCGGAACGTATGACTTTTTTGACGCCCTGGTCGCGCTGGGGCTCCTCGCCCGAGACGCTGATGGGCCAAGGGGGCGTTACAGAAACACACCCGAGACAACCATGTTCTTGGACAGGAGAAGTACGGCATACCTGGGTGGTATGCTGGAGATGCTGAATGCACGCCTATTCGGGTTCTGGAACCACCTGAGCACTGCGCTCAAGACTGGAGAACCGCAGAGCGAAGTGCGATCTAGCGGCAAGCCGATGTTTGAGGAGCTGTACGCCGATCGAGAGAGACTGCACGGTTTCCTGAAGGCTATGGGGGGCTTTCAAAAAGGGAACTTTCATGCCTTGGCCGAAAAATTCGACTTCTCCCGCTATCAGACGATGAGCGATATCGGCGGTGCGTTGGCCCTATGCTCGTGCATTGTCGGCACACACCACAAGCACTTAACATTCACGACGTTTGACTTGCCCTCGGTGGCGCCGCTTGCGCGAGCAGCTATTGACGCAGCGGGCATGAGCGAACGCGTTTCCGTGCTTTCCGGCGATTTTTTTACAGATGACTTGCCCCCGGCCGATGTGGTAACCATGGGCAACATTCTCCATGATTGGAATCTGGAAAAGAAGAAGATGCTCATCAGGAAGGCCTACGATGCGCTTCCAGAGGGAGGGGCCTTTATCGCCATTGAGAACCTGATCGATGACGCTCGTCGTGAGAACGCTTTTGGCCTCTTGATGTCCCTCAACATGCTGATCGAGCTCGGCGACGGCTTTGACTACACTGGAGCGGATTTTCGGCAGTGGTGCAGCGAAGTCGGTTTCAAGCATTTCGATTTTATCCCGCTCACAGGCCCGGCAAGCGCGGCGATTGCGTACAAGTAGCCTGGTCAAACATAAGGCAGGACAGCCCGTCCCGTGTGGTGCTTCACTCCAAAAGCGTCCTCGGGGAAAGGAGATGAATGCCGATGAGCCAATAGAATAGGGTGGACACGAAAGGGATGTCGCATTAAGTTGCATATCAATTCCAACGTTCTGTTAATGACCGATCCAATCTGCCCATAAGGAGAGCATCATGACGTACATTCATATTCGACACAGGGTCAAGGACTATGCTAAATGGCGGGAGATATACGACAACCATGCTGGAGCTCGCCAGGCTGGAGGTGCGACGGGTGAAGCCTATGTCATGCGCAACATCGACACGCCGAACGAGATTACCGTTATTCTGGGTTGGAATGACGTGGGTCAAGCCAGGGCCTTCACTCAATCTACCACACTCAAGGAGGCCATGAAGAAGGCAGGAGTCCTCTCCCTCCCTGAAATCCGTTTTTTGGAAGTGGCCCCCTAATTCGCCGTTTCTTGCCAGTTGGTTAGACCATCCATCCCTTATGAACCGGGATGTTCTAGTACTTGGTCAACCATAGAGTGATGGATAAACCATGGACTTTCCTGAACCAGGACGTCCCCAAGAACGGGGAGGCGAAGGCACTGCCTTCGTCTCCCCGTGGCCGTATAGGCGAATGAATTCGGCAACCCCCGACCCTTTAGCGGGGTCGCTTTTACTATCAGGAGACTGTTCCAATTTATTCAACGAGAAAGTCTTTGTTTCAGGCGTAGCAAAGCTGGGTCTTTGGGGAGGAGGCCGTCGGAGGCAAGGATGTGCGCCTGATGACTCTTGACCGAGTACTAGTCATCTGGTAGGGTAGATGAAGGGCGTTGCCCAGCAATTGGGGCTGATATCCCTGCTATCGCATCGTTGCCGGGGAGGTGGGTGCTGGGGTAGGATACGGCACAGCCGTCACCCACCTTTTTCAAAATAGGGTGCGTCATGATTACTGCTCATTTCATACATCTGGCCCTCACAATGTTCCTCGTTCTGCGCCCCGTCCAGGGGCGAATCGGGGTGGAACGCCATCCCTTCGCAACTTGGCCGGGGTATCAAAACGATGTGGCGTACACGAACGCGACCGGCTTTTGGGTGATGGATGTCACGACAGGGCAAACGTCCCGGGTGACCGAGCACTCTGCCCGAGGCGCGCGCTGGTCGCCGGATGAGACGTCTCTGGCCTACATCACCGAGGAAGGCGCGTTCCTCTACGACCCGGCGACCCGCACATCCCACCCCATCCCCTTGCCC
>CAZAQA010000047.1:0-19203 GCA_964487375.1 uncultured Anaerolineae bacterium
GGGAGTGGGGATCACAGTGGGGATCCCGGCCAGGGGCAAGGGCAGTACGTGGAGTTTCACGGCCAGGTGCAGGCGCTGCCTGCGGGTCTGGTCGGGACGTGGATGGTGAGCGGGCGTGTGGTGCGAGCGACGGCGCAGACGCGGTTTGAGCAGCAGCACGGGGCCCTGCAGGTGGGGGCGCGTGTGAAGGTAAGCGGCTACCGCCAGGCGGACGGGAGCATCAATGCGACCAAGATTGAGACGGAGAACTCGCATGATGGCGGGGATCACGGTGGAGACGGCATAATCACCCCATCTGGACGCTGAGCCGTCGGGCGAGCGACTTTTTAAGAGACTTCCGTCATGAACAATCGCGAAGGTGGAATCTCTACGGAGGTTTCACCTTCGCAGCACAAAAAGGCATCCAATAAGAGGTTATGTCATGGAGAATTTACGATACTTGTACAGACGTGGACTTCAATGGGGCCGTATCCTGGCCGTCCTTTTGCTGACGTCAACCGGGCTACTGCTCCTGATTGGAACGACATCTCGTGGAAGCAGGGCTCAGGCGCAGCAGCAAAACGTTGCCGGGTGCCGTCAGGTCCTTTTGAACAGTGATTTTGAAGGTACCGGCGGTTGGGTCCAACACTCCAAACTAGGGGTTCCCCTTATTTCCAAGTTTCCGCCGGCGAGTGGATCTTACCATTCTGGCACTCATGGGGCTTACCTGGGTGGATACAACAACGCTCAGGACTCCATCGGTCAAACGTTTACGATCCCGGCCGATGCCACACAGGCCACCCTGACCTACTGGTGGCAAGTTGAAAGTCAGGAAAGCACGTTGAGCAGCTACGATGTTCTGACGGTTACCGTTGATGCCCCTTTGGGACACCCGTTTGCCACCCTGGGAACTCTCTCTAACCGGGATGCCAAGGCTTCCTGGCAACAAACGTCCGTCGATCTCTTGGCCTATCGCGGACAAGCCCTGGCTGTGCGCTTCGAGGCGCGGACCGACGCCAATCGCCCCACGAGCTTCTTTCTGGACGATGTCACCCTGAGAGTGTGCGTGCCAACCCCGACGCCAATCCCGACATCGACCCCTTCGCCGACGCCCACACCGACCTTAACCCCGACATCGACTCCTTCGCCAACTCCGGTTCCTCATTACTATCGTTACTTCCCCTTCCTGCACGTTCACCGGCCCTGACGATAGCCAGGGCCGATGGGTTTCCTCCGCCGTACACCTGAGCCTCTCCTCAGGATCGTGTCCTTATACGTCCAGGTTGCGCACGGCCTTGGCGTGGGTGAGAATAAAGCGCCGACGGGGGGGAACCTGATCTCCCATCAGCATATCAAACGTGCGGTCGGCCTCCGCGGCATCGTTAACCGTCACCTGAAGCAGTATCCGATTTTCCGGATTCATGGTCGTCTCCCAAAGCTGTTCCGGATTCATTTCCCCCAACCCTTTATAGCGCTGGATAGTGGCCTTACCGTTCAGGCGTTTAAGGATGGTGTCCTTTTCTTCTTCCGTGTAGGCGTAAAGATGCTGCTTTCCTGCTTTGATCTGGTAAAGGGGCGGCTGAGCGATGTACAGGTGTCCATCTTCGATGAGGGGGGCCATGTAGCGGAAGAAGAAGGTCAACAAGAGCGTGCGAATGTGCGCCCCGTCCACGTCGGCGTCCGTCATGATGACAATGCGGTGGTATCGCAGGCGGCTGAGATTGAAATCGTCGCCAATGCCAGTTCCCAGGGCCGTGATGAGCGCCTGAATTTCCTTATTGTTGAGCGCTTTGTCCAGTCTTGCCTTCTCCACGTTGAGAATTTTGCCCCGCAGGGGGAGGATGGCCTGGAAGCGCCGATCTCGCCCCTGTTTGGCTGAGCCGCCGGCGCTATCTCCCTCGACGATGAAGAGTTCGCTGCGCGAGGGGTCACGTTCCGAACAGTCGGCGAGCTTGCCGGGCAGAGTCATGGATTCCAGAGCGCTCTTTCGGATGACCAGATCCCGCGCTTTGCGCGCGGCCTGACGGGCCCGGTAGGAGGTCCGGCATTTCTCGATGATCTGCTTCGCCTCACGCGGGTGGGATTCCAGCCACTGGCCAAAGGTCTCGCCGACCACCGATTCCACGGTGTTGCGCACTTCCGCGTTCAGCAGCTTGACCTTGGTCTGGGATTCAAACTGAGGGTCAGGCAGCTTGACGCTGACGATGGCCGTCAAGCCCTCACGCGTGTCGTCACCACTGAAGTTCGGCTCATCGCCTTTCAGGAGGCCGGCCTTGCGGGCGTAGTCGTTGAGGGTGCGCGTGATGGCCGAGCGAAGCCCGGTCAGGTGAGTGCCGCCGTCCGGCGTGTTGATGGTGTTGGCGAACGCGTAGACCGACTCCACGTACTCGGCCGTGTACTGGATGGCCGCCTCAACCACGATCTCGTTGACTTGTTTCTCCACGTAGACCGGCTCATGGATGGGCGCACGGTTCTTGTTCAGATAGCGGACGAACGTGGCGATGCCCCCTTCGAAGTAGAAGTTGATCTCGTGGGCCGGATGGACGCGTTCGTCCACAAAGCGGATGTGAACGCCCCGGGTGAGAAAGGCAATCTCCCGAAAACGCTGGGCCAGGATGTCGAAGCGATACTCCAGCGCGTCGAAGATTTCGGGGTCACGCAGGAAGGTGACGCGTGTGCCTGTGCGCTCCCCCTTCTTCATTTTGCCCACGACTTCCACATCGGTGACCGTGCGGCCGCGTTCGTAGCGTTGACGCCAGACCTTACCCTCTCGTTTGACCACCACTTCTGTCCACTCGGAGAGGGCATTCACCGCTGAAACCCCCACGCCGTGCAGCCCTCCGGAAACTTTGTACCCGCTGCCGCCAAACTTTCCTCCAGCGTGCAGCCGAGTCATCACCACTTCCAAGGCCGGGCGCTTCACCTGCGGGTGCAGGCCGACGGGAATCCCGCGGCCGTTGTCCTCGACGGTCACACTATTGTCGGGATGAATGGCAATCTCGATGCGGTCACAGAATCCGGCCAGGGCCTCATCGACCGCGTTGTCCACGACTTCGTACACCATATGATGAAGGGCGCGACTGTCCGTTCCACCGATGTACATGCCCGGACGCCGGCGGACGGCTTCCAGTCCTTCCAGGACTTGAATATCGGCGGCTGTATAGTGGAACTCCTCCTGCGCCGTTGAGCGAGTGTCCTCGGTCACGTAACTCCTCCTAATCTACTCCTGCGAAGATGGCGGCGATGTAAGGCGTTGTAATTGCGCCATCAAATGCATGTAGCGATCGTGAAAGAAAATTAGGGTCGCAATGGCAAGTCCACTGGTCAACACCGCGTTGCCCACAATGCTGGCCAGCGTCCCCCAGGGGGAGACAAGCAGCCCGTGCCAGATGAGCGCAAATCCTTGCGAGATAACGAGCACAATCAAGATGAAACCGAAACTGCTCCACGAATGACGCATGACCACGATAGCACTCAGAGAGAGGGCCCGCCACACAGGTGTTTGCTGCAAGACGATGCTGGACGGCGTGAAATAGAAGAGTACCATGGCCAGCAACATCAGCCAGGACACAAAGAACATGGCAATACCGAACAATGCCATGCCAATGGCCGGATGAATGAGCAATCCCAGGGTCATCAAGAAGCTCAGGCCGAGCACCAACCCGGCAAAGACGAGGACGGCTATTAGCAATAACAGGGCCAGTTGCAGCGCCGTCCAGCCCGTCCTTTTCCAGATATTAAAAGGAATGTCCTGCAGGCGAAACATCGGGTAAGCGGCCAGTGCCAGGTACAGGCCGGCAATGGGAGCCCCCAGAAAAAGCAGCAGTATCAGGATGCCCATCAGTCCCCAAGGAGACGTGGGAGACCAGACCACCCGTTCCCACCCCGCGGGAGGAGGCAACGACCCCAGCGTGCTTCCCAGAGTCGCGGGTGAGCCGGGCACTTGAGCCAGGGCCGTCATGATGTTGGGCCCTTGAGGCCATTGTGTCGGGGCGACGTGTGACAGCCCCAGGGTTTTCTCAAAAGTCTTCGTCAACTCCGGTGGGGCCTGGGCCAGAAGCCGCTGGATGGCAGCCCAAGGAGAAATTTGGGGCCCCAGCCAGAAGAAGATGTCGAGTGCAATGGGAATCAGAGTGATACCCCAATAGTGGGTCAAAAACCGATAGCCGGCTGAAAGTGCGTCGATGATGCCAATCGGCTTTACCGTGTTCCCTGCCGTGCGTTGTTGAGTCATGAAAGATATGAGATCCTCGCTTTCTCGATCGTCCTACGGCCACCGGTCCTCCTTCCTTTTTTCAACCGACCGGGTGGCCGGACAAGCGCATCGTCTTCGTCTCCCCCGAACTGGACGTGCCCGCCTCTTGTCGCGACAAAACGGCTTTCCCTCTTGTGGACGAGGCCCTAAGGCTATTTTAGCACATTTGTGCCTGTTGGCGAAGAACGCCCCTACTGTCGGGCCTTCTCCGGCCCCCGCCCTGGCGCAACTCCCCGGCCCGTGCCCCCGGTTCGTCCCGGGTGTCCCCCTGAGCGTATCATGGTGTTCGCTCGTGATATTCTCCTCCTCCACCTGTCCCAACAGGCCCGGATCGGGTATAATCATGGTGTCAAGTTTGCAAGGACTCGGTTCAGGACAAGCACAATCATGACCCAAAAACGACCTTTGCTCGTACTGATTGATGGCCATAGTCTGGCGTTCAGGGCCTTTCATGCCCTCCCGCCCAATTTGCGCACCTCTCGAGGGGAGCTGACCAATGCCACATATGGTTTTACCTCCATGCTCCTCAATGTGCTGCGCGAAGACCGGCCGGACTACATCGCCGTGGCCTTCGACGTAGGGCGCACCTTTCGTCATGACATGTACGAAGCCTACAAGGCCGGACGCCCTGTCACGCCGGAGACCCTTCATCACCAGGTGGAGCGGATCAAAGAAATCGTCAGAGCACTGAATATTCCCATTTTCACCCAGGAAGGATACGAGGCTGACGACGTGTTGGGCACTCTGGCCCGTCAGGCCGAACAACAGGATGTGGATGTGCTCATCGTCACCGGAGATACAGACGCGTTCCAGCTCATCACTCCCCATGTGCGGGTGTTGACCAGTGGCCGCCGCTTTTCCGACACCATCCTCTACGACGTCGAACGGGTGCGCGCCCGCTACGGCCTGGACCCACAGCAACTGGTGGATTACAAGGCCCTGGTGGGGGACAAGTCGGACAACATTCCCGGCGTTCCCGGCATTGGTCCCAAGACGGCCACCCGGCTTCTGCAGCAGTACGGTACCCTGGAAGGGATCTATGAGCACATCGACGCGGTCAAGCCGGAACGGGTGCGTAAGGCCCTGTTGGCGCATAAGGAGCGTCTTTTCAAGGCGCGAGATCTGGTACGCATCCGCACCGACCTGCCCCTGCATCTGGATCTGGAGGCTTGCCGCAGCCGGGATTTCGATCGACAGCGCGTTTTGGCAATCTTCCAGGAGCTCGAGTTCCACTCCCTGATGCACCGCCTGCCCGAGCCGGACCGCTCCAACGGGCACAAGGGCGAGGTAAACGCGGTCCAACCTTCCCTGTTCGGAGTCGATGTCGAGCGGGCGAGGAACCATCTCGAATCGCCCTTGATCGTCACCACGGCTGAGGCCTTGGCCGACCTGCTCGGCCACTTGAACGCCGCCTCGCGCATCGCCTTCGACGTGGAGACGGACAGCATTGATCCCCACCGGGCGCGGTTGGTCGGTCTGGCCCTGGCCTGGGGCCCGGAGATGCAACAAGCAGCGTATATCCCGATAGGCCATCGGGAGGGGAACGCGTTGCCGTGGGAGCACGTCCGGGACGCCCTGGCCCCCACTATGGCTCGACCCGAGCCCCTTTACATCGCACATAACGCCAAGTATGACCTGACGGTCTTGCAGCGACACGGCCTGGATGTGCAGGGGCGTTTGGCTGACACCATGATTATGGCCTGGCTCATCAATCCCGGCCGCCGCCGATTGGGACTCAAGGAGCTGGCCTTCAACGAGTTTGGCGTGGAGATGACCGAGATTACCGAGCTTATCGGCAAGGGTAAGACTCAGATTACCATGGATCAGGTGTCTGTGGCCCAGGCGGCCCCATACGCCGCCGCGGATGTGACCGTCACCTTGCGTTTGTACGATCACTTGAGGCCCCAATTGGCCGAGCGGGACCAGGAGAAACTTTTCTGGGAGATCGAGATGCCCCTTGTGCCCGTGCTCATGGCCATGGAACGCCACGGAGTGCTTGTGGACACGAAATTTCTGCAGGAGCTCTCCCGGGAGTTCAGCCAGCGGCTTCAGACCTTGGAAGCACAGATCTACGAGTTGGTCGGCTACCGCTTCAACATCAACTCGACGCAACAACTCTCGGACGCCCTCTTCGGCAGCCTGGGCCTGCCGGCGCAGGGGTTGCGCACGACCAAGAGCGGCCATTACTCGACCGCGGCCGGGGTGTTGGAAAAATTGCGGGGCAGACATCCCGTCATCGAGCTCATTCTGCAGCAACGCCAACTGCAGAAGCTGCTCTCCACGTACATCAGGGCGTTGCCCAAAATGGTGAACCCAGAAACGGGACGCATTCACACGGATTTCAACCAGACCGGAGCCGAGACAGGGCGCCTGGCCTCCAATTCGCCCAACCTGCAAAACATCCCCATCCGCACGGAATTGGGCCGACTCATCCGCAAGGCTTTCATTGCGCCGCCCGGACACGTGCTCCTGGCCGCGGACTACTCTCAGGTGGAGCTGCGTATTCTGGCTCATGTCTCCGGCGATCCGACTTTGATCCAGGCCTTCAAAGAAGGTCGGGACATCCACGCCCATACGGCATCCCTGGTGTACCGCGTGCCCATTGAAGAAGTCACTCCCCAGCAGCGGCGGGTGGCCAAAATGACCAATTTTGCCATTTCCTACGGGGTTACGGGGTACGGGCTGGCCGAGCGCACGGAAATGGACCAGGAAGCGGCGACCGCGTTCATTGCCGAGTACTTCAGGACGTATCCCAAAGTCAAAACGTACATTGATCGGATCAAACAAGAGGTGCGGGAAAAGGGATACGTGCAGACCTTATTGGGACGGCGGCGCTACTTCCCGGAGCTTTTGCCCGACAGTGGTGCCGGCCGTAACCTGCGCCTGGCTGCAGAACGGGCCGCCATCAACCATCCCATCCAGGGGACCGCCGCGGATATCATCAAGATGGCCATGATTCGCCTGCACCGTCGGCTCCGAGAGGCAGGCCTGAACACGGCCATGATCTTGCAAGTACACGACGAGCTTGTCTTTGAGGTTCCCGAGGCTGAGCAGGAGCAGGTCATTTCCCTTGTACGGGAGATCATGGAGCACGCGTATCCGCTCATCGTCCCCCTCAATGTGGACATTGAGGTCGGGCTGAACTGGTATGAGATGGAAAAAGTGAGCGCGTAAAATCGGGGGGGCCCTCCCAAAACTGTAAGGTGGCGTCGCCGGTCCGGGGCCTCCAACCCAGGATGGGGGGAGGGAATGCCCAAAGCGGACTAACAGACTTCGTTGTAGAACCAACACTCCCTAAATGATTCAAGGAGGGCACGGTCATGGCATACACATTTCCATCGCAGGATTGGGTCGAAGCATTCAAGGACGCGGTCAACGGTAATCCCAACTACCGTACGGCTGCCAGGACGTGGGAAGGCGATTTTTACTTCATTGTGGAACCCGACTCGATTTCGTCCTTCTCCGAGCCCATTGTCATGTACATGGATCTCTGGCACGGTGAGTGTCGCGACGCCTATCTGGTCATGGACCGGTCGCAGAAAACGCCGGAGTTCGTCATCTCTGCCCCTTATTCCGTCTGGAAGCAGGTTGTAACCGGGAAGTTGGACCCCATTAAAGGCATGATGACGCGCAAGCTCAAGTTGAAGGGCAACATGATGAAAATCATGCGGGCGGTGAAAGCTGCCAACGAACTGGTTCGTTCCTGCACCTTTGTGCCCACGGAATTCGCGGACAAAAAATAGGAGCCCGACCATGTGGTTCTTCAACTCACCCGAAATCGTGTTTGGCGAAGATGCTCTCTCGTACCTGGAGCAGTTGCAAGGACAACGCGCGTTCATCGTGACCGACGCTACTCTCGCGTCTCTGGGGTTTCCCGATCGGGTGCAAGAGCGGCTGGCCCGGGCGGGTATTGACAGTCTTGTCTTTGCCGAGGTGGAGCCGGAGCCTTCTTTACAGACAGTCTTGCAGGGTGCCGAGCACATGCGTTCCTACAAGCCCGACTGGATCATCGGTTTGGGCGGGGGGTCTTGTATGGACGCTGCCAAGGCCATGTGGGTGCTCTACGAGCATCCGGACATAGACCCCGCGGCCATCAATCCCGTGGACGTCCTGGAGCTGCGTCGCAAGGCCCGTCTCATCACCATCCCCACCACGGCCGGCACCGGTGCGGAAGTCACCTGGGCTATCGTGTTGACGGATACCCGGGAGGGCCGAAAACTGGCCCTGGGCGCCCGGCAAGCTCAGCCTGATATTGCCCTGGTGGACCCGGCGTTTACGATGCATCTCCCCGCAGGGATGACCGCGGCCACGGGCATGGATGTGCTCACCCACGCGGTGGAAGGGTTCACGTGTACATGGGCCAACGATTTCACCGACGGCCTCTGTCTCCAGGCCGCGCGCATGGTGTTCGCCACCTTACCCCGGGCTGTGGAAGCCGGTGCTGAGGACCCGGAAGCCCGGGAGAAGATGGCCAATGCCGCGACTATCGCCGGCTTAGGCTTCGGCAACAGCATGGCTAGCCTGGCCCACGCCATGGGACATAGTGCCGGAGCCCTCTTCCACCTCCATCACGGGCGTGTGGTCGGCCTTCTGCTTCCCTACACCATCGAGTTCGTGGCCATTGGGGGAAAAGGACGGTACGCAGAGCTGGCTCGATTTCTGGACCTCCCGGCGCAGGATGAGCAACAGGCGGGCTTTGCCCTGGCCGACGCGATCCGTCGCCTGGCCGAGCGCATTGGCGAACCGCTTTCTCTGCGGGACGCGGGGGTTTCCACACAGGATTTTGAGAACCAGTTGGAACGGCTCTGCGATCTGGCAGAAATGGATCCCACGGTGATTACGGGGTTCCGAGTTCCATCCCGGGAGGAACTGGCCCGTCTTTTCCGCTATGCCTATGAGGGCAAACGGGTGGACTTCTGAGCACGCTCCCGCGCGCGGTGCCCTCCCTCTGGCCCCGGCCCCGGCGTGAGCTTCCGAAGCAAATCGGAAGTCTAACGCCGCTTCAAGAGGCATTGATTCGAATTCTCGGCCCCCCCCTGACCCTTGACAAAGGTGCCGTTTTCCTGTATAGTCAAGTTGTTCGGTTGTCTGATCAAATAGGCAAATCGCGCCTGGGGGAGATGGCGATGGTGCCGGTACAACACCTGCCCCGCTACATTCGCATTCGCGAGTCACTGCGGAAGCGGATTCTGGACGGACAATATTGCCCGGGAGAGCAGATTCCGTCCGAACCCCAACTGGCACAGGAATTCCGGGTGAGCCGGGGCACGGTGGAGAAAGCGATTCGGGGCCTGGTGGAAGAAGGGTTGCTGATCCGGGAGCAGGGTCGCGGTACGTTTGTAGCCCCTCCCCGCCTGGAAAGCACCCACTTTCGGCTGAGCACCTTCGCTGAAGAGGCCCAGCGTCTGGGCGTTACCCCCAGCACTCGCCTGGTGCGTGCTCATCTCCTGCGTGCGGATGAAGAACTCGCGTCTGAGCTCCACCTGCCTGTGGGAACCCGGGTCATCGAGATTGTCCGGTTACACCTGGCCGACGGCGAACCGATCGTTTACGAAAAACGACAGTTGGCATATGATCTCTGTCCTCAATTGCTGGAGGAAGACCTGGAACAGAGTTCCCTGCACAATCTGCTTTTGTACAAATATCATATTCCCCTGGTGAAGGCCCGGTTCACCATTCATGCTGTGTCCCTGCAAGGGGAGGCCGCCCAGCTTCTGGGCGTCACTGCAGGACAGCCCGGGTTCGCCGTAGAACGAATCACGTTCCGCACGGGCAGTGAGCCCGCGGTGCGCATGTTGCAACTTTGGCGGGGAGACAAATTCCACTTCAGCGAAGAGGTCGTTGGCCTGGGCTCATGGGGCGAGGAACGAAAGGGGCCGAATGGAGCGCATTAGAGCCCTTTCGTTCCCCCATGAGTTCAACAGTATGTCGTCCTGTACGCTCAAACACAAACGGAGGTGGAGACATGCGTTCGCAGAAATGGTTGATCTTGTTGCTTGTCCTCTCGCTGGTCCTGGTCTTGACGGCCGGGTGCGGCCAAAGTAAACCAAAGTCTTACAAGATCGGGTTGTTCTCGCCAACGACGGGCTTTGCTGCATCTGACGGCACCAGCGCCAAGCATGGGGCGGAACTGGCCGTGAAGTACATCAACGATCACGGCGGCATTCACGGCGTTCCCGTGAAGCTGGTGCATTACGATGACGCGGCCAAGCCGGATCAGGCGGTCAACATTGCCCACAAGCTCATTGAGCAAGACAAAGTGGTCGCCGCTGTCAGTGGGTCTTATAGTGGCGCCACCCGTGCAGCGGCTCCTGTATTCCAGGACGCGGGGATGGTGATGATCTCCGCCTACGCCATCCATCCCGACATCACCAAGACAGGGGACAAGATCTGGCGTGTGGGCACGCTGGCCGTGGTCGAAGGCAAGGTTGGCGGTGCTCTGGCTGTGGACAAGCTTCACGCCAAGAAGATCGCCCTCCTGACCATCGACAACGATTTTGGAACCTCTCTGGCCAAGGGATTCAAGGCCTACGTCACATCCAAGGGCGCTCAGATCGTCATCGAAGAGAAGTACCCACTGGGCGAGAAGGAATTCCGCCCCATCCTCAACAAGATTAAGGCTGCTCATCCCGATGTGGTCTACGCCAGTGGTTATTACAACGAAGCAGCCAATCTCGTACGTCAGGCCAAAGAGGTGGGCCTGACGGCTCAAATCATCGGGCAGGAGGGGTACGATTCGCCCAAGTTTCTGGAGTTGGCCGGCAACGCGGCCGAGGGGGTTATCATCACCACCGACTTGAACCGCGACAGCGACCGAGACATCACTCAGTGGTTCATCAAGACCTACAAGAAGACGTATGGCATTGACGCGGACATGGTAGGAGCTTCCACGTTTGATGCGGTGATGGTGCTGTCCTATGCCATCGAAAAGGGAGGAGTGAAGGCCGACCAGATGACCAAAGCCTTGGCCAGCATGAAGAATTTCGAGAAGGTGGCAACCGGACCCTTCTACAAATTCACGGCCGGTCGCGAGGTCGTACGCCCGGTGGGCGCTCAGATAGTCAAGGGCGGTGCGTTCCACTTTTACGCTGAATTCAAGGACCCGGCGCTGATTACACCACCGAGGTAGGAACAGGAACAGATATCCGGCATCAGGTATTGGGTATCAGATCGTCCTCTGATGCCTGATACCCGATGCCATCACACGACGGCATCCTCCGCCGAGGCTAAGATGATGCTTATTTGGAACATTCTCCTGGACACATTGACGCAGGGCAGTATCTATTTCCTTATCGCCGTCGGGCTGACGATGGTATATGGTTTGCTGCAAATTTTACACATTGCTCACGCAGCGGTGTATGCAGTGGGGGCCGGCGCCGGTCTGGCTATCTACCGGCTGACGGGGAATTTCTGGCTGGCTTTGTTGGCGGCCATGATCATCAGCGGCGGGTTGGGAGTTTTCGTCTACCGGGGGGTGTACTTTTACATGCTGGACCAACCCCGCATTGTCCCCCTCATCACCAGTCTGGGGCTTTTCCTTCTCATCGAGGATTTATTGCAGAAGCCGTACCTCATGGGGCCTTATCAGCACGCGTTCCCGGCCCAAAAGGTCTTCCCCAGCATCACCCTTCCTTGGGGGACCATCCCTCATGCTCAGGTGATGATCTTGGCTTTTACCGCGGTCAGTTTGATGGTGCTGTATCTGCTCTTCACCCGTACTCGCCTGGGACTGGCCTGGCAGGCTGTGGCCCAGGACCGGGACATGGCCGGTGCGGTGGGGGTTCACATCAACCGGGCCGTCATGCTTAACTTTTTCCTCGGATCCGCGTTGGCAGGGGCAGCCGGCGTTTTGGTGGGTGTGTTTTACAATAGTGTCTATGCCACCATGGGAGACGTTCCTTCCTATAAAGCGTTTGTCGTTATTGTGCTGGGAGGGATGGGGTCGATCACGGGCACGGTAGTGGCCAGCTTTCTCCTGGCTCTGACGGAGACCCTGCTCCTGACCTGGGTCGGCTACGTACTCCCTCGGGATGCCATTGCCTTTTTGGTCCTGATCCTTGTCCTCATGTTCAGGCCTCAGGGCCTCTTGGGGAGGTGAGGCATGGGATACCTGGTGAGCATCCTGACGTTTGCCAGCATTTGGGCCGTCCTGGCCCTGAGTCTCAACATCCTGACGGGGTACGCGGGGCAGGTCTCCCTGGGGCACGCGGCGTTCTTTGGCATCGGCGCTTACACATCGGCTATGCTGGCCGTAAAGGCGGGGTGGCCCTTTTGGCCGGCGTTCCTGGCGGCCATCGTGATCACTGGCCTCGCCGGGGCGTTCCTGGGCCTGCCCAGCCTGCGGGTGCACCACGATTTTCTGGTCTTAGCTACCATGGGCATTAATTTCGTCGTGGTTGCCGTCTTCAAATATGTGGATTTCTTCGGCGGTGCTTTGGGCATTATTGGCATTCACAAGCCGGTCCTTTTCGGGTGGACAGTGCGAGGGGAGGGGTATCTGGCTCTGGCCGTGATGTACCTGTTGTTTGCGCTCTGGTTTAGCGCTTACCTGAGTCGCCGCTGGGCGGGGTTGGCTTTCGTGACCTTGCAGGAAGATGAGGACGCGGCCGAGGCTGTGGGTGTAAGTGTCCCCCGCTTCAAGATTTATGCTTTCGCCATCTCCGCGGCCCTGGCGGGAGGCGCCGGTAGTTTGTATGCCCATTTCCTGGGCTCGGTCTTCCCCGATCACTTCGCGTTCGTCGAGTCCATCGGCATCATGAGTATGCTGGTTTTCGGCGGTATGGGTACCTTGCGGGGGCCGGTCGTCGGCGCGTTTCTCTTGAAAGCGCTGCCCGAGTACTTGCGTGTGGTGGGGGATTACCGTTACGCGCTCTATGGCGTCATCCTGGTGCTGATGATGATCTTCCAGCCCCAGGGCATTATTGGGGATGGAAGTTGGTTGTGGGAGAAAATAAAACGTAATCGTGATGCGTAATTCGTAAATGGTGGGCTTGTCACTCCAGGGTTTTTCCAGAAGAGCCAACCTATTGCCAGAATTGGGCATCGTGGATGATACACATCACAGGTAGAATCCATGTCGGACGAAACCAACCAAAACAGACCACTACTCGAGGTTCGTAATCTGTCCCGCCACTTCGGGGGACTGCGCGCGGTGGATGGGGTCAGCTTTCAGGTCCACGAGGGGGAAATTCTAGGACTCATCGGTCCTAATGGGGCCGGGAAGACGACGGTTTTCAATCTGGTTTCCGGTTTCCTCAAGCCCACCGCGGGAGAGGTGTACTTCCGTCAACAGCCGATTCACGGCCGGCGCCCCAACGCCATTGCCCGCATGGGCGTGGGACGCACGTTCCAAATCGTCAAGCCTTTCAGCGCCCTCTCGGTGCGGGATAACGTGCTCGCCGGGTTAGGAGGAACCATTTATCCCAGCTTGCGGGCGTTCGTGGACGCGTATCACAATCCGGCCGCCATCGCGCGCGCCGAGGCCATCCTGCAACGGGTGGGCCTGGACACCTATAAGGGCGCACCTGCCCGGACGCTGCCGATTGGCCTGCAGCGCCGGTTGGAAATCGCTCGGGCCCTGGCCCTGAATCCCACCCTGTTGCTCCTGGACGAGTCTGCGGCCGGGTTGCGCCATGAGGAGGCCGAGGATTTGGCCAGTCTGATTCGAGAATTGCGGGAGCAGGGCATCACCATCTTGCTGGTGGAACATAACATGCGCTTCGCCATGGGCCTGTGTGAGCGCGTCATCGTCCTCAATCAGGGGCGGATTCTCGCCGAAGGCCGGCCGGAGGAGATCCAGAAGGCCCCGGCTGTGATCGAGGCGTATCTGGGACGAAGTGGGATAACGTCGGGCGCAGGTCGTGCATAAGGGGTTGGTTTGAGGAGAAGGGTATGTGGTTGAATGGAACGAGGCGGAGTGGCACTAAAACGTAATGCGTAAAACGTAAAGGGTTGGCGGGGGAGAGAAGGTGGCGTCGTGGAATGATGAATGACGTATGACGGGATTTGAGATTCGAGACTAGAGACTGGAGATTAGAGATTGCACAACGTTGTGCGCCATCCGAGCCCTTTACGCATCACGTTTTACGTTTTAGCTTGACGAGATTGAAGAGTAGAGATTGGACAAGGTTCTGCGCAACCCAAGCTTTTACGTTTCACGTTTTACGTTTTAGGACGGCACATGGGAGAAGCCAAAGTGGTCTTCCTGCCATGCCATGACGAATGACGTATGGCGCATGAGGTACAACCAGACCATGAAAACGGAGCGTATCATGCACCAAAGTGCTCCCTTGCTTCACATTTCTGATCTTGTCGTCTCCTACGGTCACATTCAGGCCTTACACGGCATCTCTTTACACGTCGAACCGGGGGAGGCGGTGGCCATCCTGGGGGCGAACGGGGCCGGAAAGTCGACGACCGTGCGGACCATCATGGGATGGCTGACACCTCGTTCCGGCCGCATTGCCTATCGGGGCGAGGAGATTACCCGCCGTTCTACGTGGGACCGGGCTCGCATGGGCATGGCTGTGGTTCCCGAGGGGGGGCGAGTCTTCCGCGACATGACCGTGGAGGACAACCTGCGCCTGGGCGCGTACCTGGAGCAAGATCAGGATCAACTACACCGGCGAATGGAGTACGTGTTCTCCCTCTTCCCCATCCTAAAGGAACGCCGTCGGCAGATCGCCCGCACGTTGAGCGGAGGGGAACAGCAGATGCTCGCCATCGGTCGGGCCGTCATGCGTAATCCTCAACTCCTGCTGGTGGACGAGGTCAGCATGGGTCTGGCCCCTATCCTGGTGGACACGGTGTTCGAGGTCCTCAAACAGCTCAAGGAAGAAGGCGTGTCCATGCTCATCGTGGAGCAAAACGCGAACGAGACGTTGAACGTGGTGGACCGGGGGTACGTATTAGAGAATGGGAGGATTGTGTTGGAAGGGACGGCAGAGGAACTGCGCCGCGACCCTCGCGTTCAAGCCGCGTACCTGGGCGGATAGATAATAGACGATGGGCGATAGAGATCGCCGACCATCGTCCACCATCTATGGTCCATCGTTTTTATGACGAAAGGAGGCTGATCATGGCTGTGAAGGAAATCCCCGTCGTTCATGCTCCGCGCGGGACAAAATTGACCTGCGCAAACTGGCAGATTGAGGCCCCTTATCGGATGATCCAGAACAACCTGGATCCGGAAGTGGCCGGTGATCCCGCCAACCTCATCGTCTACGGTGGTCGTGGCAAAGCTGCTCGTAACTGGGAATCCTTCTTCGCCATCCTGGAAACCCTCAAGAGCATGAAGCCCGACGAGACTCTCCTTGTCCAGTCGGGCAAGCCTGTGGCCGTGTTCGAGACCCATGAACTGGCCCCTCGTGTGCTCATCGCCAACTCCAACCTGGTGCCCAAGTGGGCCACCTGGGAGGTGTTCGACGAGTTGGAGCGCAAGGGACTCATCATGTACGGTCAGATGACCGCGGGGTCCTGGATTTACATCGGCACTCAGGGGATTTTACAGGGCACCTATGAGACCCTGGGGGCCCTGGCGCGTAAACACTACGGATCCAGCCTGAAGGGCAAGTGGGTACTCACCGCGGGCCTGGGTGAAATGGGCGGCGCGCAGCCGTTGGCCATCACCATGAACGAAGGTGTGGGCCTCATCGTCGAGGTAGACCCACGCCGCGCTGAGCGTCGCCTTAAGCTGGAGCAGGTAGACGAACTGGTCGAGGACTTGGACGAGGCCCTGCGCCGGGTGCGGCAATATCTGAAGGAGGGCAAGGCTCGCTCCATTGGCCTCATCGGCAACGCGGCCGAGGTCTTCCCCGAAATTGCCCGTCGAGGCATCGTGCCCGACGTGGTCACCGATCAGACGCCTGCACATGACCCGATCATGTATGTGCCCAAGGGCATGAGCGTGTTCGAAGCCGAGGAACTGCGCCAGAAGGACCCGGAGACCTACGTCAAGCGGGCCAAGGAGAGCATGGCTGTGCACGTGGAAGCGATGCTCCAATTCTTACACGACGGCGCGGTGGTGTTCGACTATGGCAACAACTTGCGTCAGGAAGCTTACGATATGGGGGTGAAGGACGCGTTCGCCTATCCCGGGTTCGTGCCCGCGTATATTCGGGACCTCTTCGGCGAGGGGAAAGGGCCTTTCCGTTGGGTGGCTCTCTCCGGTGATCCCAAGGACCTGTATCGCACCGACCAGGCCATCCTGGAACTCTTCCCTGAAAACGAGCACTTGCGCCGCTGGATTACCATGGCCCAGAAGAAGGTCCGCTTCCAGGGCCTGCCGGCGCGCATCTGCTGGCTGGGCTACGGTGAGCGGGACAAGGCGGGGCTCTACTTCAACGAACTGGTGCGCAAGGGCGAGATCAGTGCGCCCATTGTCATTGGCCGCGACCACCTGGACGCGGGCTCGGTGGCCAGCCCCAATCGCGAGACCGAGGCCATGAAGGACGGCTCCGACGCCATCAGCGATTGGCCCATCCTCAACGCACTGCTCAACGCCGTGTCCGGAGCCACGTGGATCTCCTTCCACCACGGCGGGGGCGTGGGCATGGGCTACAGCCAGCACGCGGGCCAGGTCGTGGTCGCCGACGGCACCGACCAGGCGGAATGGCGGTTGGCCCACGTTCTGCGCACGGACCCCGGCCTGGGCGTCGTGCGCCACGCGGACGCGGGCTACGAGATCGCCATTGAGACGGCGAAGAAGCACGGCATCAAGATGCCGATGTTGAAATAGGACAGTGCACCCAGGCGATGGACGACGTTCGCCCATCGCCTCTTCCTTCCCTCGCTTTTCGTCAAGATCGTCGTTCCACATACGCAGGGCCGCACCGCCGGCTTTATCCGTATTCGGCCAGGCGTGGCGGATGGACTGGTGAACGTTCATGGAGCCTTCGCGGAGGTATCCCGGCCAGCACCTGGTGAGGACACGGTCCTTATCGTGTCGTGGTCCGGGTCGCCCTGAAGGAGGAGGTGTCTCGTGAGACGGCAAAAAGAGTGTCTCCTTTCTGGTTCCTTTATGGTCTTGGCTTTGACGATGCTCTTCTCTCTCCTGATCTTTCATCCGAGGCGTCTCATAGCCAGCAACGTTGATGGATTACAAGCCGGTCCTGTTTACACCGTCAACACCGGCGACGACATCGACACCGGGGCCTGTACGGTCAGTCATTGTTCCTTGCGAGAGGCCATTCGCGCGGCCAATACCCATCCAAACGGCGCTACACCCGATAAAATCGTCTTTGATCTTCCTCGTGGTACAGTGATTAAGCCCACTCGTTTACTCCCCGCCATCAGCGACCCTGTCATTCTCGATGGGACCACTGTGGGAGGCTCTCACGATCCGTCCAAGCCGGCAGTCGGGATGGTGGAATTGGATGGCAAGAAGGCGGGAAGTGGAGACGGACTCGTTTTCAACACGAACGGTAGTATTTTACGTGGGTTTATCGTATACAGTTTTCAGAAGAATGGTGTGGTGCTGCGCGGGGATAACAATGTGGTCGAATCGTGCTACATTGGGACTCGCGGGACAGACGACGTGGGGAACGGGGCCGCAGGTGTATTCGTGGATGACGGGAGCAACAATCGTATCGGAGGTGAGACGGCATGGAGCGCCAATCTCATTTCAGGCAACGGCGGTCCGGGGGTGCTGGTCAAAGGAGGGACGGGCAACATCGTTGCAGGAAACTTCATCGGCGTTGATGCCTTTGGCGCGCGGGCCTTGCCCAACGCTATAGGAGTCAAACTGCATAATGCAGCCCAGGTGACGGTAGGGGGAACCTCTTCGGGTGCCCGTAATCTCATCTCCGGCAACATAGGGGCCGGTATCTTCGTGGACGCGGGACACCAGAACCAGATCTATGGAAATGTGATCGGCCTGGACCTCAACCAGACGCGAGCGTTGGGCAACGGCGAGGGGATTCTCGTCCGCAACGCACAAAGAACGGACATCGGCATCTACCTCGATTCGGTTCAAGGCGTGGGCAATACCATTGCGGGCAATGGGGGCAACGGCGTCCATGTTGTAGATAGTAATGAGACGGACATTTATCAGAATACCATCGGCACCAGTGTCGCGGGAGGACGTGTGGGCAATGGGGCCAACGGCGTCCTGGCAGAGGGAAACAACACCCTTACGGTGGTGGAGTTTAATGAGATCGCTTACAACCATGACGCGGGTGTTGCCATCCGTGGCCCTATGCTGTGGGTATTTTGAGCAATGCTATCTATGAAAATGGTGAGGGCATCGCCGAAAGTAACCAGGGCAGCGTTCATGTAAACCCTCCTAAGCTTCTTCAAGTGACCGTGGATACTGTGCAGGGGACCGCACCGCCCAACAGTTGGGTGGAGGTCTTTGGTGGTGACGATGATCAGGGGCGCTATGTTTTGGGAACGAGTAACGTGGACGCGTCGGGGCACTTTACCTTCACGGGAAAGCTGCGGGGGACTCGCATCACCGCGGTGACTCAGGTTTTCGCCGGTGCACCACGCCTGCCCTTCCGGCGGGCTCACGATCACAGGCCGTTTCCCGATTCCTACGAGTACAGTACCTCTACCTTTAGCGCCCCTGTACCGCGGCCTTCCCCTTGCGACGATCCTAACGAAAGCAACGACACCTGGCTTGACGCCACTGAGGTCGCTGCCGGCGATGTGATCACGGGCACGATTTGTGAGCCATGGGACATTG
Organism: uncultured Anaerolineae bacterium; assembly: GCA_964487375.1. GTDB lineage: Bacteria > Chloroflexota > Anaerolineae > JAADDB01 > JAADDB01 > JAADDB01. The sequence continues at coordinate 18,918 of CAZAQA010000047.1, forward strand.
ACTTCTTCAAACTACCCCTTTCGGCGCTAAGGCGTGGCAGTACAATACACTTCCACTTAGACAATCCGGGTGCGGACCTGGACATGATTCTCTACCGGCCTACTTATGTCACCCATGACGTGCCCCTCCACGATCTTCCCGCGTCGCCGTCGCCCGCTCCTGACGTGCCCGTCAAATCTTTGCCCTTGCAGAACATCCCGCTGCAGAACATTCCTTTACAGAATATCCCCTTGCAAAATATCCCGCTGCAGAACATCCCCCTGCAAAATATCCCGCTGCAGAATAT
>CAZAQA010000048.1:0-18749 GCA_964487375.1 uncultured Anaerolineae bacterium
CCCCAACACCAACCCCCTCGCCCACGCCCACGTTTACGCCCACCCGGACGCCGACCCCCACGCCCACGCCGAGTCCCACGCCTACGTTCACCCCCACCATCCCCCTGGGAACGCCGACACCTCCCTGGCCCACGCCCACGCCGGGGCCCAAAGAGCTCTTCGCGCGGGTGCGGGTCACCCCCGTGGCCGTCGATGGCTCACTGGCCGAGTGGACGTTCCCCCCGTCCGCCTACCTGGTCGCCTCCACCGCGGACACGGTCCTTCGCAGCACCCCTACGCCCTCCGACCTGACCGGCTGGCTCTGGGCCGCCTGGGACGGGGATTATCTCTACTTCGCGGTCCACGTGGTGGACGATGTGGTCGTGGACAACAACAGTGTGGATGTCTGGCGGGACGACGGGGTGGAGATCGCGGTAAATGGTTCCCCCAATAACCAGGCAGGCCACGACTTTCACCAGATTACGCTGGTCGCGGACGGTCGGACCACCGATTTCGGCGGTTCCCAACCCCTTCCTCCGGGAACGCTGCACGCGGTGCGTCATGTCCCTGGGGGCTACGTGGCTGAACTGGCCCTCCCCTGGAGTGCTTTGGGCATTTCTGCACCCTCCGCCGGACAACAGCTTCACTTCACCTGGGGCATCCATGACGACGATAATGGCGGCGATTGGGATTCGTATCTCATTTGGGCCGGCCACTCGACAGTGACGCCCGATCAGGGATTGGCTCCCCTGATCCTCCTGGCCGGCACCCAACTCCCGACGCCCACCCCCACGCCCACGGTGCAGGTTTCCACCGTAGTGCTGCAGGATGGCGTCGGCAGTTACACGGGCACGCGAGACACGACCCTGGACCGTTGGCTGCCCACGACGCCGTTGGGAGGCGAGACCATGCTCACCCTGCGCGCCATGGGAGACACCGTGGCCTTGCTGCAATTTGGAAATCTCCCGCTGCCCAAGAACGCCCAGGTGCGCTCGGCCACACTGGAGCTTTACCTGGTCCAACGCAGCACAAGCACTCCGGTCATGCTTAGCGCTTATCGCTTGCAACGCCCCTGGGTGGAGCGCCAGGCCACCTGGTATCTGGCCGAAGCCGACACCCCCTGGGATGTTCCGGGCGCCCTGGGGGAAGGGGACCGGGGTGGGGTGATCGCCCAGACGACGGTGCTCCGGCGCAGCGGCTGGGTGGCTCTGGACATCACCGGGGAGGTCCAGGATTGGGTGCGCACTCCGGCCGACAACAAAGGAATAGCCCTCCAGGTGGACACCTCCTATCCGGCCGAATTGCGTTTCCCCAGCCGGGAATGGCTGGGGGTCAACGTGCGGCCGCGGCTGACCATTGTCTACACCCTGCCTTCCGGCGGTTGAGACTCATGGAGGGCGGCAGGGCGACAAGCGGGCCGGCCCTCTGCAGGGCACGGTCCAGTGTTGCGGGATGAGGAGAAGGGAAGCCTGTCATGGCGTTGTCGAGAGGGTCACCCGACCTACTTCGGCCCCGTTTGCCGCCCGGTAGAGAATGACCCGCAAGGAACGAACAGGGCCGGAGGGCCATGGCAAATCGTAGACATCCTGGACTCGTTCGCCGGGCCGCCAGTCGCGAGTAGGATAGGTGTTGTGGACGGGGACATCGTCCACGGCCACGGCGACGCGGCCATTTGGACGTAGCAAACGGGCCGATACTTTGTAGTCTTCCCGAGGCCTGGCCTGCACGTCCCAGTAAAGGACCAGGCGCAACACCGACCTGCCGTGGAATGCCGGTCGTTGCAGCGTGTATCCGGCCAGCGTGATGGCCGGAGTGAACGTCCGCTTGAGCACGTGAGCGGGACGTGGGCGGTCATCCTGCGATGGAAGACGCACGCGAATGAGGGGACCAACCGCGTCCAGGGTATATCGTTCAGGCGCGCCGGGGAGCGGACGAGTGATGAAGGCAGTCCGCCCCGCGTTCAGGGTGCGTGCGATGGCTGCCAGTCGTTCCGCTTCTCGGTCGGCCGGAATCACCTGGAGGTCTGGCCGTTGGCCCAGTACGTCCCGGAAGTAGCGCACCAGGGTTGTCTCCCCCAGGATACCGATGATGGCGCTTCCTTGCGGCAACGGCTGGTGCATGATATCTGTCCCCAGGTTATAGACCTGCCAGTCATCGGAGCGGTCGTGCACCTGCCAGTGAGCCACGGCCTCGTGGACCGCGGGGTAAAGCGTCAATGCCAGTAGCGCACTTGACCATAGGGGCACCAGCCAGGACAAGGCCCGGCCCGGCCGGGGAGCCATACGACCCAGCAGATATCGACCCCCATCTTCCAGAAAACCAAGGCCCACGGCAATGAAAGGCACGGTCAGGAGGAGCAGGGGTAGGTAGAAGACTTCGATGTCTGCCACCTTGTACTCGACCACGAATCCCAGTTGGGCGAGCAAGGCCAGGAGAAGTCCGACGCGGGTCGCGTCGGAGCGGCGGGTGCGCGCCATTCCTACCAGCGCCAGCACCAGCGCCGGGCCACCCATCTCCCTGAGGAAAAGACGGACATAATCCATCGCCCCTCGGTGCACGTTGAAAGGGTTCCCGGTCAAAAAGACCCGATAGGCGCGAGCCTGGACCCAGTTCCAGAAGCCGGTCCACGTGTTGACATACGTGCCGTCCAGGGAGCCCACGCGTGCCCCCACCAGAGGGATGTAGAGGTAAAGCAGGAGAGGGAAAGCCAACAGCAGCGCGACCTTTCCCCAGAAACGCGGCTCCCGAGGCAGGTCGTGTCGCAGTGACCAGAGCCAGTAGGCCAGGGCGGGCAGAAGAAGAAGGGTCATGCGGTGGTGGGCCAGGCTTAGCCCGAGGAGCAACGCCAGGACATAGAGGCGGCGAGGACGGCGTGCTTGCTCTGCGAGGATCTGTGCACCCAGGTTAAGGAGGGCTGCGCTCAGGAGCAGGTGCAACGCGTACACTTCGGCAATGGTCGCCTGCGACCAGAATGTGGGAGCGAGGGCCAACAGCCCTACAGCGACCCCCACATGTCGATGTCGCGGGTGTAGATGGTAGGCCAGCCCGTAAAGGGGGATAAGAGCCAGGGCCGCAGAGAAAGCGGAGAACACATTCAACCGCCATGCCGGGTCGCGCCAGGGCAGGATCAATGTCCAGAGCTTGCCCAGGAGGACATACAGAGGATAGCCGGGCGGATGAGGGACCCCGAGCAGGGGGATGACCACCTGAAATTCCAGGGAGTCGTCGAACAGGGTGGCGACCGAGGGGGCGGCTGTCCGCAGGTAGAGGGCCAGCGCCCCCAAGGCCAGGACCAGGGCAGGCAAGTGATGGCGGCGAACACTCACATTCACGGCCGGGCGCTCTCCCCGGGCAGATGGGCGTCAAGCCAGCGGAGGAGATCGCGCACGGTCTGATCTCGTTGCACGTCGTTGTGGGGTTCGTGGTAGCCGCCGGGGTAGACGATGCGTTCTTTGTCCTGGATGGGCACACGCTCGAAGAAGAGGCGGCTGCCTTCCGGCGGGGACAACCGATCCTCGCTGCCGTGCAGGATGAGGAGTGGGAGGCGCCACTCTCCGGCCCGGGCCAGCGTCTTCTTCACCGTAGCGGTCAGTTCTGTGCCCAACCGTGCCGAAGCGGTGCTGTGGACGAGCGGGTCAGCCTTGTAAGCGCGCACCACTTCCGGATCGCGAGAGATGGCCTCCGCGTCCAGATGGGTGTCCAGGCTGAAAGCGGGGAAAACGCGGGAGATGAGGCGGCTGACCAGGAGCAGAAGAGGGGCAACACCCGGCTGGGCCAGGACCGGACCCGAGGCGATGACTCCGGCGAGTCCCTCGGGATGAGTCAGCCCATAGTCGAGGACGATGAGTCCGCCCATGCTGTGGCCATAAAGGAAGAGAGGAATGTCTCCGGCCTGCTCCTGCGCCATTTTCAGAAACGTGTGTACATCCTGACGGTAATCCTCCCAGGAGGTGATGTGGCCCCGTCGGCCCTGGGAGCGACCGTGTCCGCGCAGGTCGAACGCATAGAGGGCATACCCATGGGGAACCAGCCCTTCCACGAGCGTCTTGTAGCGGTCGCTATGCTCCCCGAATCCGTGCACCATCGCCAAGGCCGCGACCGCGGGACCGTCGGGTTCCCACGATTGGGCGAACAGGCGCGTTCCGTCCCCACTTTGGATAGATGTTTCCCGGTGTCGCATGGTGTCTTCTCCTCTCCCGGCAGGGTCTGCAGGCGGATCATTGCCCGTCCGGCGTCCCCTCACAGCCTCTCGTACATGCCTCGCCAGGCGTTGAGGCGAATCTTGATCACCTCCACCAGCATGTCGAGAGCATCCTTGATCGGGTTGATGCGGCTATTCGCTTTGTAATACCAGTTGATGGGCACCTCGACCAGGCGACATCCCCGCCGACGGGCGATGTAAAGTACTTCGACGTCAAAACTCCATCCGTCCATCGTCTGATAGGGGAAGATCTCGAGGGCCACATCTCGTTTGAAGCACTTGAACCCACATTGGGTGTCTTGAATGCCGGGCACGGCCAGGATGCGCACAATCCAGTTGAATACCCGGCCCTCCAGGTGGCGGTAGAAGGGCTCATTGTAGCGCCGTGCTCCCGGGACCTCCCGGGAGGCAATGGCGATGTCATAGCCGTCCAGGACCGGGGGGAGAAATTTGTTGACTTCCTCGATGGGCATGGAGAGATCGGCGTCACAGATGAACAGATGCTCCCCTCGTGCGCTCAGCACGCCGACTTTGACCGCGGCTCCTTTCCCCTTGCGGCTGTGCAGGACTCGCACGTAGGGATGTTCCTCGGCAAAGCGCTCCGCCACGTCCGTCGTCCCATCGGTGCTCCCGTTTTCGACGATCAGCACTTCGTAGGTGTACGATTGCTGTTGAAGGAAGCGGTCGATAGCCTCCAGGCTTCCCGGCAGCCGTTTTTCCTCGTTGTACGCGGGAACGATGATGGAAAGGAAGATCGGTTCGTCCGCACCCGACATTTGTCCGCCGTCTGCTTTCCGAATCGTCTCCTCCGCCCGCTTGCAATCACTCATAAGCCCTCTCGTTATCCCGGCCCGAAAGCCAGGAGAGCTGGTAGTATACTTATTATAGCGCCGACCAAAGTGGCTACGAAATTCACCACATCGTTGGACACCCAGGGATGCCCTCGGTGGAGGACCGTCGCTGTGCCGCAATGGTGCAGGCGGCGTTCTGTCTCCTTGTGGCAAGTGGGACACCAGTACGTGGCCTGCACTGTGGCCCCCAGTACGCTGTCTACCAGACTGCCCAGGAGTCCGGCCAGCCCGGTCGCCAGGAGGACGCCCCAAAGCGAATGGCCGTTCCCCCAGCCGGCCATACTTCCCGCGGGCCAGGGCAATCCTCCCACCAGTCCGATAAGCCCACCGCCGGCCAGGGAAGCGAGCAGCCCCGCCGGAGAGATGCCGCCCGACGCGCCCGGTCTCACGGTGCGCCCGGTAAGCACGTGGCGCGGGTGGCGCGCCAGACCTCCAAGTTCTGTGGCCCAGGTATCGGCTGTTGCCGCGGCCAGCGCGCCGAGGAATGCTCGAGCTGTTATGGGAGGGGCGGCCAAACCCAGGCAGGTCAGGAGCAAGGACAAGGCAGCCAGGCCGCCGTTGGCCATCACCTGGGCTCCATCACGAGCGTTTCCCTTGGCATACTCCAGGACGAGAAGTCGTTTGCGCTCGGGGCCAAGGCGGGAGAGCAAACTGGAGGTGATAAAAAACGTCAGCAGCGTCGCCGCTGCCCACCAGGATCCGCAATGGAAGACCACCGTGCCCAGCCCCCAGGCCATGACCAGCCCCGAGACATTCAGAGCCTGCATTCGCCAGGCAAGAAGGGAGATTCCCAGGGCCAGCAGGCCCGCCGTCTCCCATCCTACCGGACTCATGATCCCACCCAAAGATGGACCAGAAAAATCGCCACCACTGCTGCACCCGTCCACCAGATTATCAGCGCCGGGAAGCGCTCTCGCCTGTAGAACAGCGCGCCCAATCCCCCATCTACTGCCGCCAGGAACGTCACCATCCGGGTCGTGCGGACGACCTCGATGAGCGAGGAGCGGGCCGCGGCCGCTCCCCAGAGCAAAAGGAGGAGTAGCGCACTCCCCAGGAGAGTGGTTAGGGCGACTCCGTCCTGGAAGAGTCGAGCGTGCAGGAGAGATGGGTATTGCCAGCCGGGGGCCAGTTCTCGTGTCGGCCCCAAACGGCGGCGTTGACGCAGTGCTGCCAGGAAGGCCTCGCCATCCGCGGGGGAAATGCCCAGACAGAGGTCCGGGCCACAGAAAAACCACATGCGGTCGAGGGGACGAGTCGAAAAGGTGACAAGCCTTCGTTTCCCCAGAATCCACTCTCCCACAAATGGGGCCGGCAAGCGCCACCAGCGTCGGGAGAGATGCGCCCGGACGCCCGGTCTCTGAACGTCGTGGATGTACCTCATGGGCAGGACAAAGGTCCCAAGCCCCCAACGGACGTACAGCCCGTTGCGGTCCACCCGATAGCGCAGCCGGATGAGGGCGTACAGTCGGTACAGGTAGCCGAGCCACGCCAGCGTTGCTCCTCCCAGTCCCAGGCCGATCAGATAGGTGCCCAACGTGAAGGCTTGTCCCTTTATCCAGGCCCCCCCCAGCAGCAGGAGGAGCAGCCACAAGAGAGCGATAAGCCCCCAGCCACGCGCGTGGGGCAGAGGGAGGGCCTTACTTTCCATCGCCACCTCTGTTGCACCCCCGCCCGCTCAACGGTCATCCTCCGGCACGATTCCCATCCCTGAGAGGACGAGGCCGCGCAGGTCGGACAGCAAATGGTCGTCGGTCATGTCCATGTTGATGGGTGTAACGGACACCCGGCCCGCGGCCAGAGCGCCCACGTCGGTGCCCGGTTCGGGGATGCCCGTGGGCACCTCTCCCCCGATCCAATAATAGGGACGACCGCGAGGGTCCAGACGTCTGACGAGGGCGTCCCGGTACACACGCCGGCCCAGGCGTGTGATGGCGATTTCTGGAGGCCGGTGGGCGGGATGGACGGGCACATTGATGTTGAGAAAGGTGTCCGGTGGGAGAGGGTGTTCCAGTAGATACTGAGCCATGTGTTGGGCCACCCGGGCCGCGAGGGTGTAATCGAGAGGCTCGTCGGGCGCATATTCCTGGGAAACGGCCATGGCTTGTAGACCGTTGACCACGCCCTCCATGGCGCCGGCCACCGTTCCCGAGTAGGTGATGTCGTAGCCAAGGTTGGCCCCGGTGTTGATGCCGGAGATGACCAGGTCGATAGGTTCTTCCACCAGGCCCAGCACGGCCAGCGCCACGCAATCAGAAGGGGTGCCATTGGATGTCAGGGCCTGGGTGCCGTCGGCCAGGGAGACGGTCTCCACTCGTAGGGGTTTGTGCATCGTCTTGGTGTGTCCCGCCGCCGACCAATTGTGATCTGGGGCGAAGACGATGATCTGCCCCAGGGAAGCTATCGCTTGCTTGAGCGCCAAGAGCCCAGGAGCGTAGACGCCATCGTCGTTCGTCAACAAGATGCGTGGCACGCGTGCCTCCTTATGCAACAGGATATCTTTAGCATACTTGAAATGGCGAAAGTGGTGAAATCCGCAGGAGGGAGGTGAGCGTCGTCCTCCTGTCGTTCGACTCCGGCTCAGGGGGGCGTCGCCCGCGGCAGGGTGAATATGATGGTGGTTCCGTGCCCCTCCCCTTCGCTGTCGGCCCAGATGTGTCCACCATGCCGTTCGACGATCTCCCGGGCCAGGGCCAGGCCGGTTCCCGTGCCGCCAAAGCGCCGAGTCGGGCTGGCGTCCACCTGGTAGAAGCGCTCGAACACCTTTTCCAGCTTGTCCGGGGGGATGCCGATGCCCTCGTCGCTGACGGAAATCACAACCTCGTTCCCCTGAGTGTGAGCTTGCATTCGGATCGTGCCCCCTTCCGGGCTGAACTTGCGGGCGTTGTCCAGCAGGTTGTTGAGGACCTGGTCCAGGTAATCAGGGTGTCCGCGGATGGCCCCCGTATCCGGCGCAACCTCGACCTGCAAGGTGATGTGGGCGTCCTGCATAGGCAAGTGCCAGGCCGCGGCGACACGCCCGAGCCACTCTTTCACGTCGATGGCCATCATCTCCAGATCTTGATGGCGTAGGCGTTGTAGGAGCAGGAGTTGGTTGATGAGATGCTCCAGGTGCTTGGCCTGGTCCAGGATAATTTGGGCGGAGCTTCCCACCTCTTCCGGGTCGGTAATGATGCCCATGGTCATAAGCTCCGCGTAGCCGCGTACCATGGTCAGAGGGGTGCGCAGCTCGTGGGTCATGTTGCGCAACATGTCCTCGCGAGCCTGGAGCGCGTCTCGGAGGGCTTCGTTGGTCGTCACCAAGGTGTCGTGCAACCGGGCATTCTCCAGGGCCACCGCGGCCTGGCGAACGAATAAGCCGAGGACATTCTTGTCCACCGGGGAAAGGGTGTAAGGCTCGTACCAGTAGAGCACGAGCGCGGCGACGGTTTCCCCTTCGTACACCAGGGGCCAGGCGGCAAAGGCTTGGAAATGCTCGTGCAAAGCCAGGATATGCTCTCGCAGCGGCTGCGGCAAGTGGGCAGCGTCCTCGGTTATGAAAGGCGCTTTTTGGCTCAGAGTCCGAGCGAGGGGGTGTTGAGGGATCAGGGCGAGAACGCGCTTGATGTAGTCGCGAGAAAGCCCTTCAAACCAGGGACAGGTCACGCTGGTCTCTCCTGTGCGCAGGAAGAAGGCCCCCGCGTCCGCGTGCAGAAGTTCTCGCCCCCCCTGGCCGATAGCCTCGCTGATGGCGCTGAGAGTATGCTGCTGATTGATGCGTTCGCTGACCTTGGCCAGCATGGTCAGTCGCTGGGCCCGTTCCTGGGCCTCCTGGAAGAGCTGAATTCGCTCCGCGGCCGTGCCCAGTTCCCGCCCGACCGTTTCCACCAGGGCGATCTCCTCGCGTGTCCAGGCATGCGGCTCCTTGCGGGCCACGCTCAACCCTCCGACACGCGTCTCCCTCCCCAGGACGGGAACCGTCAGGGAGGACCGCAAGCCGCATTTCCGCATAATGGGCTTGAGCGCAGCCAGGGGGTGAGTGTCGGGAACGGCCTCCCAATCCTCGGTGGGGATGGACGCCGCGATGTCGAACCCGGCCTTCCTGGCGATGCGGTTCGCCTCGGCACTGAGGGTGGGGGAGATCCCACGCGTGGCCGAGAACCCCATGACCCAGAAACTGCCAGCGTTTGCGTCCAGGGTGGTCAATACCTGCTCCAGGGCGTGGTCCAACAGAGTTTGGACATCGGTCGCTGCGGCCGCGGCCGTGGCGATGGTGTTCAAAGTGGACAGCCAGCGGGCCCGTTGTTGGGCCTCGGTCAGGGTTCGCTGGCCTTCCAGGGTGGCGGCACTGTAATGGGCGAACAGGTCGGCCAGGGCCCGGCGGGAAGCGGGAAAAGCGTGTGGTCGTTCGCTTTCCAGGGAGAGAACGCCGAAGAGGCGGCCCGTGAACTCCAGGGGGATCAGGTAGGCGGAACGGACCCGGGGGTCGCGCACGATCCAGCGGGGGTCGTCTTGAGTTTGGGGAAGGTAGAGGGACTCGCGGCTCAATGCGGCCAGTCCCACCAGGCCGCGAGCCATGCCGAGCGCCCATCGGACTGGTTCCACGGTTTCTGGGCGGGGGCGGCCATCCACCTCTCGTTCCAGAACCAGATCGCCCCGGGAAGAATCATAGCGGAAGAAGGCCACGCGAAACGCGCGCAGGGCGTTTTTCATGGCTTGCAGAATGACGGCGAGGACGGCTTCCGGTGATCGTATTTGCGCTGCCAGGGTGATCTGGGCTTCGAGCATGGTTTGCACGGCTCGGGCCTGCTCCTTGGCCTGCGTGTAGGCCCGAGCGTTCTGGATGGCGATGGCGGCCTGGCCGGCCAGGGTGTGGAAGAAGGCGACATCTTCCTCGGTGAAGTGACGCGGCGCGGCCGTGAAGATGTGCAGGACGCCGATGGTTCTCCCGGCCGCTCTCAGGGGCATGCCCAGATAGGAGACCAGCCCGGCCCGGCGGAGAGCATCGCTAAAGGGTTGTAGCCGGGCGTCCTGACTCGCGTTTTCGCTGACGATGGCTTCTTCTTGACCTGTGAACTCAGGGCGAAGATGGGCATCCAGACGTCGGGCTGTCTCTTCGGCCATAGCGGCCGAGGGGAAATGCATACGGAAGACGCCGGCCCCGTCTTCGACTTCATCCCAGAGGCTGAGCGCCACCAGGTCGCCTCCCAGCGTGACAGGAATATGAGAGAGGATGACGTCGACGACGGCCTGGAGGTCCAGGCGTTGCATGATGGCCCGGTCGATTTCGTGCAGGATGCTCAGCCGGGTCAGCCGTGTCTCTGCCTGACGGTACAATTGCAGGTAATGGATGCCAAGGGCGACTTGTGGGGCCATTTCCCGGAGAGCGCGAATTTCTTCCCGGTCCAGGACGCCATAGCGTCGGTTTCCCAGGATCAGGATGCCCAACGGGGCTTCAGCGTTGGATGCGGATCCGGGCAGGCTCAAGGGGATGATGGCGACGGACTGAACTTGCAACTGTTTGCCAACGACGTCGATGAGATGATGCTCTTGCAAGCGTTCCTGAATGACGCCCGCTTGCCGGAACATATCCGGGAGTTCGTGCAAGGGGAGGCGCTTCACCTGGGTTCGCAAGGACTCGGGGAGTCCCAGGTCGGCGTGCAACACCAGCGCCTCCTCCTCTCGCAGGTAGAACCAGCCGACGTCGACCTTGAGGTAGGCGGCCAATTCTTCCAGGACGGCCTTGAGGAGGGCATCCGGATCGCGTCGCTGCAAGGTCAGGGTGAGGATACGGTTGTACAGGGTCAGGCGTTCTTGTTCACGTTGCAGGCGCGTTTCGGCTTTCTTGCGCGGGGTGATGTCCTTGATCGCGCCCTCAAGATACAACACCCGGCCCTGCTCATCCGTGTGGGCACTCAGGCGCATCAGCCCCCACCAGAGATGGCCGTCTCGGCGACGGAGGCGCACTTCCTCTTCGACGATGTCCTCTCCCGAGGGAAGGGCGCATGACCACTCCTCGGGAGACAAGGGGGGAGTGTGCAGCTCTCGGAGGTTTTGGCGCAGGAGAGTGTCCCGGTCGGGAAAGCCGAAGAGGTCCACGAGTCGCCGATTGGCCTCCAGGAGGCGTCCGTTGGGGCGAACGCGAAAGAGGCCGATGGGTACGTTTTCGTACAGAGTGCGGAAGCGGGCCTCCGATGTGGTCAGTCGTTCGTACGCCAGGACGCGTTGCAGGGCGACTGCGCCTTGGTGCGCCATTAAGGTGAGCAGGTGTCGCTCGAAAGGGGTGAAAGTCCGACGCTGTTGGTTGTAGAGACAGAGGCACCCCAGGACACGGTGGGGGGCGTTGAGGGTGACCATCAAGCTGCTTTCCACCGGAGGCGTTGTCGGTTGAATTGGGGATGGGGAGACCACCGTAAGGAGGCCGTACCGGCGACGCTGTTCGTTCATGTGGCGGAGAGCCTTCGCGCTGACGCGGAGGGATTCGGCGGGGAGGCCGCGGCTCAGCATTTCCAGGGAGAGCGCGCCATGGGAGATGATCAGAAGTGTGCCGTCGACGTGCAGGGCCTCTTGCACGGTTTGTGATAGGACCTCGGCCACGCGTCGCGTCTCGTCCAGGGGCAACAGCGCTTCGGCCAGGCGGATGAGGGTTTCCTGCTCTCGCATTCGATCTCCCTGCAACTGAGCGACCAATTGGGCCCGGTGGATGGCTGTGCCCAGGATGTCCCCGGCCAGGGTGAGGAGAGAAAGGTCGCGATCGTCCAGGGATTCGGTAGCCGAGCGGGCCAGGTTGAGGATCCCAATGGCGCGGCCTTCGGAAGTGAGGGGGATACTGACGTGTGTCTTCAGATCCCTCAGGGCTTCTTTGGCACATTGTCCCTCCGCGGCCAGGCGCTCGCGAACGCGTTCTATGCGTTCACAGTGAATGATGTGGGTGCCCTGGTTGAGCTCCCCTTGCAGGAGCATGGTCTGGCAGGTGCAGGGGGACCAGCGCAGCGCGGCCCGGTCGTCCGCTTCCAGGGCCGGAGGCAAGCCGCGGGCCGCGGCCAACGTGAAGCCTCCCTCTTCCTGCCGCAGCGTGATCCAACCTGTGTCCAGGTCGAACGCGTCCAGCAGTAGGGCCAGGGCGGTGTCCAGCATGGGAGTTAGAGTGACGTGTCGGTTGACTTGTTCTGCCAGTTGTCGCAGGACAGCCAGGCGCGGGGAGAGCGGGGCGCTGGGGACCTCCCGGGGTGATGCTGTCATACGGTTGACCTACCTTTCTATCTCTACGGCACCAGATCTTTCATCCTGACGTCGACGGATTCCGAAGAATGTAAGTGTCCCGAGGGGGCTCCTCCTCGCTCCGGCTGTGGGTGGGGTAGGGTCTGTTTGCTCCTATTTTCGCGCAGCTTATTTTGGGGAGCAAGTACGGTGGAGGAACCGGAGCCCCTATTTCATGGGGTTCGAGTAGAAGGCCCCTGGCTGCGCCTGAGGAAAAGATCGGGAATTTTCCCGATGACAGACGGGGTATGAATGACAACCCAAAAGTGTCCCATGTGATCCTGCAAAAGTGCCCCACTTGGGCCTCGGGGGGCGGGCGAGGGCTGATACTCCCTAGGGGTATATAAGCAGATAACGTTTTGTTTTCATGGTTAATACCTCCTCTTTTCAGAATGAAGCATCGCCCTACTAACAAACACGTCACCCATGTCCGCCCTACCTGTACCTCAATGTCAACGAAGACTTGTCCAGTTGCGCTTTTGTGAAAGTCGAGACCACCTAACCTGATTGAGGGACAAAACTGGGCCAATCCCGGCCGGGATCGCACTTCCACCCTACCACATTTTCGCCTTCCTGACATCGGGGAAATCCCTGATTTTTCCATCCAGCCCCCAACATCAAGGATTTCCCTTTGGGACACGGTGTCCCCGGGAGGCTCGATGTCACCAGTGTACAAGGGAGGACACAGACGAAACGGAGGCCCAGAGGAGCACCTTTTCCTCTCCCCCCTGGACCTCCGCGAAAACCCTTTCCTTGAGGTTCAATGCTTAATCGGTGAAACTATTTCGTCGGCTGGGATAACATTCCCGGATTGAACGGACTTTCTAGTTGTTGAAGGATATCTTCCTGGGTCACGTGCACGCCCTCAGGCAGGTTCTCTTCATAAATCCGAATGTTCGCTTCACGGAGCACCTGCTTGAAAAGTTTGTCCACAAACGTCTGCTTTCTCTGCTGCCACAATCTCTCGGCCACTTGCTCATAGATGCGTTCTTTGGGAACAAAAATGACGTGTTCCACGCGGTACAGCACGTATGTCCCATCGGAGCGCCGGAAAAGACGAAGGGTTCCCGGCTCCTGGCGCAAAGCATCCCGAGCATAATCCGGCAGGTCGTCGGGGTCCAGGAAGGTAAATGTCTCCGTAAACTCTTTGCGATCCGGGTTGTACTCATGGGCGGCCTGGCGGAAAAGCGTGGTGACATCGGTGTTGCCTCGGGCCTGAGCCTTCTTGAGCGTGGTGTACACTCGGTTGGCCGTTGTCCCATCCTTAAAGAGGATGGTGCTCAGGACCAAGTGATTGCGGAACTCATTGGGATGCTCCTTCAGGTACGCTTCCACCTCCTCTTGAGTGGGGCGCGGTACGGCCTGTTGGACCTGTTGTTCCCGCCAGCGGGCCACAGCAAGGGCCTGACGATAGCCCTCAATCATGGTTTCCTCGATGGCTTTTCGTTGTTCCGGAGGGAGGTTGTCCAGGGTCTCGAAGTACTCCTTGGTAACGGGATTCTGTTGGGCCAATTCTCGAGTCTTCTTGTAGATGGCCTCCGCTTCCTCGCGGCTGACGGTGATACCGGCTTGACGGGCTTTTTGATAGAGGGCCGTATTGAGCACCGTCTTGGCCAAGGCGATTTTGAAGGCCTGTTGTTCATCCAATTCGGGAGCAGTAAGGCGGAGGGTTTGAGCAGAGACCTCTACGGTGTGTAAGGTGATAGGTTGGCCGTTGACGGAGGCCACGACGGGGTCTGTTGTTGTCTGCGGGTGGGGACGTTGCAATTCGGCCAAACGTCGGCCTATTCCTTCTGCTCCGCCCATTAATGCCCACGAAAGTGTAAGCAATATAGAAATTAAGAGCAAAGTTACTATGCTAAGAGTTATTCTTTTCATTTTGTCCCCTCCAGTCTAGGTGTTTATTCCTTTAGAATCCCACTTCAATCGTATGTATTGGACCAACATTTGGAAAACAAGAGTTTCCAAACTTAGTCTGGCTTTGAAACACACCCTTAGGCGAATAGCTGTACGTCCAATAGTCTGTGTCACTATAGTAATTCCTACATGTCATACCATAGTTACACCATGTTGATGTTTCATACCATCCATATATTGTATGCTGTCCATAATCATCTTGATAGTATGTCGAGCCCTTTAACCAATCAAAGAATCCGTTACAAAGGTCAGTAACTCCATGGTAATTCACGTCGCCTCCAAAATTCTGCCAAGTAATATGGCGTACATAATCCGATACCCATATATTTCCAATATCCACACTAGAGTCATGGTTTACAGTAACCAAAGTGCGTCCTCCACTAAAGTAATACCAAGTAAAATCAATCTAATGTCCCTCGCCTGAAGCTGCATATGTTATATTTGAAGTACTGATTGTAATTACTGCAATTACTAGTAGAGCAAGTTCCATGAGAATTCGTCTTGTCTTTTTCATAGTTCATCCTCCTCATTGCATAAGCATCGTAGATTACTAACTCTATCTTGTCCTCTCCCCGGCCGGGATCGCACCTCCACCCTACCACATCTTCGCCTTCCTGTCATCGGGGAAATCCCTGATTTTTCCTTATCTCCCCA
The DNA here is from genome assembly GCA_964487375.1 of uncultured Anaerolineae bacterium. Taxonomy (GTDB): domain Bacteria; phylum Chloroflexota; class Anaerolineae; order JAADDB01; family JAADDB01; genus JAADDB01. Next base: position 14,839 of record CAZAQA010000048.1, read on the forward strand.
AAGATCAGGGATTTCCCTTCCTACCGCGGTACCATTCAGGCGGTTCGATCCCCCCTCGCCCACGGCAATGCTACCGGCGTGGCCCGGGAAACTCCAACCGTTTACAATAATCTCCACCCGGAAACGTCACCCTCAGTTGCCACCACTCGACTGGCTCTTGAGTCGATGGCAGTGCTATCGTTAGCTCATAAAACGCGTTAGCCCCTATTTGCATGTTGTAAATATCGCGCGCAGCAATCACCTCATATTGTCCATGAACTTTGCCTATCCCTTCCACGATAATATGTGGGGCCTCTTCCTTGCGGAACCCTTCCAGCACAATATGTATCTGGTCCGGAGGAATGACCTTGACCTCTACCCGTTTGCCGGGCGGCAAGTCGGTACAAAACGGCGTGGGAGTTGGCGTAATGTACGGTACGATTTCTTTGACGACAACAACGGGAGTTGTTCGTTCCTTCTCCGGTCCTTCAGCTGTACATTGCACAAGGACTATGCAGAGTACCCATATGATAGTAATGAGCACCGCTCTTTTCTGGCTCATGGCGTGCTCCATTGATAGTCAAATTTCGAAAGCGGTAATGCCACAGAACACGTAGGTGGTGGGGCATGTCGGTGCCCCACCACGATTGTGAAGGCCATAGTTATTTGTCCGGTAGGTCGGCGAGAGCAATTAATTCACCAACATAACACCACCCATTCCCGCAAGCCTGATGCACATCAGAGTAGGATACTGCTTGTATGTCGGCTGCTAACTCTTTCATTGGTTCGAACAGTTCCGGGGATATGTACCTGTACACCCAACTCATATAGTTGCTACTCCACCCCGGATCAAAAGGACCATCCCAGAAAACGTACCCGTGCCACCCACCGGCACATTTCCAACACGACTCACATCCCCATCCTAGCCGAGCGTTCTTGACCGTCCACGTAGCATCTCCTCGTGTCCACCATATCTCTACTTTAGGCGGATCGTAATAGGGTCTTGTATCGCTAGGGTTGCTATAGCGGTCATAATAATGCTTGACGTGTGCTGTAACCCACCCGCGAGTCGCTTGCGCATGTATACTATCAGAATATTTGTAGTGACAGTCGCTGGTCAAGCTAGCAGAAACCTTGCAGGTTCCCTGGGGGGAAGATTTCAAAGGAGAACGCCGAATCTCCACATAATAATGAATTTCTTCACCCGTCTTGTCATCGATTGCAGTCCATTTATGTGAGTACACTATCGGCCAATTCTCATCCTCCTGAGACGGTCGATATGCGACCTGCTTGATCACTTTATGCCCATTAACATTTATCACCTCCTCCTTAATCACGTCACCTTCCGTTGTTCCATTTGCATGTAATTCAGCAATAGAGTTCCCCACTGTAAGGAATAGCATCGCGAGGGTCACCGCAAATGCAAGACATACTCGCAGCATGCGCTCCCTATTTCTCATGATACACCTCCGTGTAACACTGACGACACTTGTAGAACTTTCCCATCCCCGGCCGGGCTCGCACTTCCACCCTACCACATTTTCGCCTTCCTGTCATCGGGGAAATCCCTGATTTTTCCTTATCTCCCCAAAGATCAGGGATTTCCCTTAGTATCGCGGTACCATTCGGGCGGTTCGATCCACCCCTCGCCCACGGCGATGGCTACGGCCGCGGCCCGGTTCCGTACTCCTAGCTTTCGGTAGATGTGCTGGAGGTGACTTTCCACCGTTTTTCTCGACAGGTGCAACTCATCCGCAATCTCTCGGTCCAACTTGCCCTGGGCCACCAATCTCAGGATGTCCCGCTCTCTCTCTCTCAAGGGCGAGGGGCCTCTTTCCTTCTCCTGCGCGGCAAGGGCATCCCGAAGCCGGTGTACTTCCAACTGCATTCCCAGCAAGCGCGCCGCGATCTCCAAGGCCCACCGGTCCTTACGGCTCAGACCGCTGCCCTCTATGTGCCTGCCGAACATCAGGCGCCCCAGCACGTTGGCCCCACTTCGCACGGTCGTCTCCCATGCCGGTGTCTCCGGGCATTCGTCCTCATCCACCACCGCGCTTCCCCAACAATAACAATGGCCTGTGTCATCTGCCCCGCACACCCACGCCATCTTCATTCCCTCGGCCAGCGCCTGCACGGCCCGTTGCCACACCTCCTCTTGCGTCCGAACCCTTCCCAGCGTTCGACCAAACGCTCGCAAGAAGGTATCCCGTTGGTACCACCCACCGTACAACTCTTGTTCCAGCCGCCCGCGCAGGCCCCGGAACAGGGGATACGCCAGGAGGAGCGCGATGACCGGTACCACGCGGCGCAGTACGGGATGGGAAAACGCGGTCACCAGGATGACAGTCCCATTGCCCAGGGCCATGACCTCGATCACCAGCGCGGCGAACGTCACCAAGATGTGCGGGGCCGGTTGAGTCTGCTCCTGCCACGGCGCGTATTGGCGCATCACCGCCAGGTAGCCCAAGGGAATCACCATCTCCAGTCCGTAGGCAAAGGCCAGGGGTAGGAGAGGGTGACCCTGCAAACGCTCAGCGGCCGGTATCCCCAACGTGGGCACCACACCCCCGACGAAAAAGACAATGGCGACCCACCGGGCGACCCACTTTTCCTCCGGACTGGTCCCCCACCATCGGGCCACGCTCACCACCCACGCCCACGAAGCGATGACCGCCAGCACAAAAAACGCCTGGGAAACCGCTCTCAGGCCGGGCAGGTCCGGTTGGATGAGCCAGGCCAAGGCCTGAACCCCGGCCAGCGTGTACACGCCGACCAACACGGGATAACGCCAGGTAGATTCCACTTCTTGGGGGAATAGGAGGTGAAAGTGGACGATGGCCGCGGCCAACAGCACCAAGGCAGGCGATCCCAGACGGTGGGCATGGGGTAACACCGGCGCGGCCGCACCGGCCAGCGTGGTGAGCGCGATCAGGCTCATGGCCCAGAGGAAGACCAGGCTCACCTCTGTTTCCGAGACGGTCAACCAGGCCACCAGCCCGAGGCCGACCAGCCAGAACACGGCGAGCACGCCCACCCACGCGGTCCACCAGGACAAGAGATGGGCTCCTTCCGCCCTCCCCTGCCACAGCCTCCAGATGACGTATCCGTTCCACCCGAGAGGGATGCCCACAGCAACGAGGCCAATAAAGAACGTGGTGGAACGCCAGGGGCGTTGTTTTCGTATGCGGTGAAATATCATAGAATGTGTTATCATTAAATGTATGAACCGCGAAATCAATTTGGCCAAGGAAAGTATAACATGCCGAGAGTCAAGCGCACAAGATAAGTAATTTATCTAATGACACCTATCATGTATGACGATAGGGTATGATTCGTTGAAAAGCGTATGCGTATGTGGTTCGGTGGAGTTTCCCCTCTCTTGCTGTTCCCTTTTCGTTCCTCTGGTGATATAACGGGTAGAAGGTATCCATATGGCCTCTTGAGAGTGCCATCGGAGGGAAGATGACGTCGCCAAAACAACGGCCGGATTTCTCCCAGGTGTATCGGGCGTATGTGTCTCGTATTTACCGGTATGTGTTCGCGCGCGTGGGCAACCGAGAAGATGCCGAAGACCTCACGGCTCAGGTGTTCTACGAGGCCTTGGAGAAATGGCCCACCTACAAGGAAGAAGGCCATCTTTCTGCCTGGCTCTTCACCATTGCCCGGCGTCGGGTGGTCAACTACTACCGACGTCGGCGGTTTTCCCTTCCCTTGGAGGCTCACACGGCCGTGAGTGCACCTCCTTGGGATGGGGTAGAACGGGAGGAGGAGTTGAACACCCTGGCTTTGTTAGTCGAGCAATTGACCGAGGAGGAACAGGAACTGCTACGGCTTCGCTTTGCCGCGGGACTCACATACCGGGAAATCGGCGATTGTCCCCATCTTGACGAACCTCGACACCTGTGTAATACTTGCAGCGTTCAGGTCATGCT
>CAZAQA010000049.1:0-15912 GCA_964487375.1 uncultured Anaerolineae bacterium
CTGCGCGCTGGGTGGGGCGGGGCTCTAGCGGGCGTCTGCGGGGGCGGCGGTGCACCGCCAGGCGGGGGGGGCGGCTGACCTTGCGAACGCCAAGGCAACAGGTCGTGTGTTGGTATCCTTGAGGGTCTAGCACTTTCATGCCAAGGGAATATCATAATAGACCTCCTTACTTCGTCCTGCTGACACAACTCCCCTGATGTAGTCCTTTTCTGGCGCATCCTATCGACCTATAACTTGTAAGAGGAGAGCATCTTTGCTCTCTAACCTACCAGCAGGGTGTGCCAGCACTGCCTTTCACCTTTTATCCTATTAGGGCTCCCTTAAGAAATACCGAACAAAAGCTGAAGATTTCCTGAAGATTTTTCCAAGGGGAGGAGTTACTCAATATAACAGGGTGTACGCCACAATTCCTACCGCTAACGCAGCAAAGCTAAGCGTGGTAAAGATGAGGAGGAAAGACCGTGCATCCCCGTTTCCATCATGCGTGTATATCCGATATGCGATAATGTTGGCCAGAGAGCCGATGAGGCTGCCGAATCCTCCCACACTGACGCCCCACAGCAGGCTTTGCCACGCCGACACGTTGTGCATGAGCAACAGTGTTGTTGGCACATTACTCAACACCTGACTGAGCACAACTGCTGTCAGGAAGGAGGAGTGAATGTTCTGCAACCAGGGAGCGAATATTTGACTCAGGTTATCTGTCCACCCGAAAAAGCAGAAGAACGTCAACAGCAGGCCGTAATCCACCCGCAGGGTACGCCTATCTTTCAGAACCGCATAAGCAATGGGAATGAGGCCGGCGTACATTGGCACCACACGCAGAATAACCAGAATGGTCACGACGAGGAACACCCCATACACGCCAGCCTCCTGTGACCACGCCTTGCCGGTTGTGGTGGGAGTTGTGGTCGGCGCGATGTGTACGGTCCAGGCAACGGCGAGCAGAAGTGTGAGGAAGATGACGCCAAAGGGCCATATCGTGCTGATAAAGACCTCTGGATTCAGGCCGTAAAGCCAGTAGATGAACAAGTTTTGGGGATTGCCAAAGGGCGTGACAGCGGAACCGGCGTTGGCCGCGAGCGCCTCCAGGCTCACTAACCAGGCCTTTCGTTTGACCTGCAGTGAAATAGTCAGGGGCACCACGATCAGCAATGCGACATCATTTGTAACCACCATGGCCAGGAAAAAGGTGAGTCCGGTCAGCTTCAAAGCCACATACTGCCCTCGTTCCACGCGCCGGCCCAGATACTCGAACGCACCGCTGTTCTTCAGCCCATTGGTGGTGATGAAAAGCACAAGAAGCACGTACAACACCTTGAATTCGTCCATCGTGTATCGGGGCAGTTGATGCAACCACGCGGACGTGACAAGCTCTCCTATCAAAGCCAACACCAATAGCCATTCGCGCTGAATTATTGACATGATATTTAGCTTCAACTGGCGATGAAGTTCCCATCGCTGTATTCTCAACCCAGTCACCATGATTTCCTCCTACCGGTTCTTGACTCGGAAGGGGCTGTGTATCACACCACCTTCTACAGTCCATTATGCCGGCGGGCCCTTAAGAAAGGCCGAAGGAAATCTGAACATATCCTAAAGATGGCAGTTTCCGGGGACATTCAGAGGGGAAGAGGAACGAGAATCACGTCAGTGAAGAGGTCTCACTCGAGAGGGAGCACGATCTCGAAGCGCGCTCCTCCGTTACTCGACACGGTGATCTTGCCTCCCAGGGCGTCCACCATCGCCTTGGCCAGGGCCAGTCCCAGACCTGTCCCCCCGCGCCGTCGCGAGCGCGACCGATCACCGCGATAAAAGGGCTCAAAGACACGCTCCACATCCTCGGGGGAAATGCCCACCCCATTATCCTCCACCCAGATGCGAAGCGTCTTCCCATCAACCTGCCACCCCACACGGATGATGATGCCCGGCTCGTTGTGCTGCACCGCGTTGGCTATGAGGTTGAAAAGAACCTGCGTGAGCAAGTCGGGGTCAGTGTGTACGATCACATCGGGACCTTCTTCGAGGACAAACGTGTCTTCCGCAGCCAGAAGGCGCGCCGAGCTCGCCAGGGAGGAGAAAAACGCGCCCAGGCGTACCGGTTGCCGTTGCACTTCCGGAGTGCTCTCCAAGCGGGAGAGGTTCAACAGTTGCTCGGCCAGGCGGCTCATTCGTGTTACCTCACGATACATCCCTTGAGCCAACCGGGACACGGCCGCCGGATCGTCCTGTGCGCCGCGCAGGAGCACTTCCAGGGAGCCCTGAATAGCCGTCAAGGGGGTGCGCAGTTCGTGGGCTGCATTGGCGATAAAACGACGTTGAGCCTCAAAGACCTGCTCAAGGCGCTCCACCATGGCATTGAAGGCGCGCGCCAGGTGTCCCACTTCGTCATGACGGTCGGACATGCTCACCCGTTGGCTCAGGTCCCCCGCGGCAATGCGACGACAGGTCTCCGTGATGATGGCAAGGGGGTTGAGTGCCGCGCTCGTCAACCAGAACCCAAACAACGTGCCCAAGAGAATGGTCAACCCGCCAACGACGGCCAACGTGGCTTGTTGGCGTTTGAGAATTGCCCGAGGGGAGGTTAAAGGGGTGCTCATCTGCACAACGCCGAGCACATAGGGAGCGCCGGGGCGTTCCCGCAGGGGGATGAGCAACACCAGGGTGGGGATCCCCTTGTAGGTCGTCACGTAAGTCACTTCGTTCTCCCCGGCCAGCGCGTTAGTCACCTGACGTGCGTCGGGCGGAGGGGGTTCAGGCTCCTCGGGCAGTCGCCGCCCCACAGCGAGGACCTGGCCCCCTGCGTCCATAACCACAGCGACAGTATCCCGAGATGTGAGATCAACCGCCAAGTCCTGGGCGATCTCCCTCAAACGCGCCTCATCTGCCCGACCGGAGAGGGGCGAGGATGAGGGCTCTCCCGGCGTCGCCGCATACAGCCACCGTTCGATGACAGGTTTTGCCTGGGCGCGAATGCGCAGGGCCGTGTTCTGGATGAGGAAGTGGCGGGTATCCCAGTACACCAACAGGCTCAAGCCCGCGACCAGGAGTGCAAGCAGGCCCCCGTAGAGGAGGGTCAATTTCACTCGCAATGGCAAGCCATCCCAACGCCGACGCACCCGGGACCCCACGGGTTATTCCTCCTCCTCATAAAATGCGTAGCCCACCCCGTACACCGTGCGAATGTGCTTGGCCGGTTTGTCCCCTATCTTCTCCCGCAAGTGGCTGATATGGACCTCCACGACATTGGTGTCACCCACATAATCGTAGCCCCACACCCGGTTCAGCAAGGTCTCTTTTGTAAACACGCGGCGGGGATGACGCATGAACAATTCCAGTAGGGCGAATTCAGTGGGCGTCAGGTGAACCGGTTGCCCCCCTACGGTCACTTCGTGGGTCTCCGTGTTCAATGTGACATCTCCGACCCGGAGGATGACCGGTTCCGCCTCGTGTCCGGCACGGCGCAGGCGAGCCCGAATGCGGGCCACCAATTCATCGAAGCTGAAGGGTTTGGTGATGTAGTCATCCGCGCCCAGGTCCAGCCCGCGCACCCGATCTTGGATGTCCGTGCGGGCTGTGAGCATAATGATGGGCGCATCCTTGCCGAACACCCGCAAACGACGACAAACGTCGAACCCGTCCATATCCGGCAGCATGAGGTCGAGGATAATGAGGTCGAAATCCTCTTGGAGGGCCTTCTCTAATCCCGCACGACCACTCTCCACCACCACGACATCGTAGCCTTCATAGGCCAACCCCGTACGGAGAAACTCCGTCACCGTGGGTTCATCCTCGATCGCCAAAATGCGAGCTCGCATCCCAACGCTCCTCAATCCTCTCCACAGAGAGGATATCACACCCCGTTGGGAGACCCAAACATCTCTTGTTCTCTCAACTCAACTTCGTACATTCAGATAACGTAATAGGCGGTATCTACCAAGCGATCCAAAAGAGATCGCTGGATTCCATCACATCCGACTTGCAAGGCGACATTCAAAAAGTCCCCGTTGGGAACCAGAGCTCTTGACGCATCCAAGCGGATTGCCCACCAACGCCCAGTAGATAGGGGCTGGCTGTTTGCTGGAGTGATACCAGACAGCGATATGGGAGACAATTGCCATGGTGCGGGGACGATGGATGATCATGCCGGGTCACGGTCATCAGTTGCCAGATGGTTTGAGTCCTGTTGAGCACAGTCTCCAGTGCAGGCAAGCGTTAGCCCTTTTTGTTGGGCCGTCCCTTGCCGGAGCAGGGCGAGACCCGTTGAGACGAAGCAGCGTCCAGGCGCAGGTGGGTAATCAAGGCCAGGATGGACAACTGCTGACAGGCGTGGAGGAGCACAAGCGCGGCGTAGTCGGAATCGGTCACCACGACTAGAGGCCGATGGGGGCTCCAGCGCCGAAGTTGAACGTTCATCTGGCGGGCCCAGTCCATCAGCGTCTTATGCCGTCGCATTGCGTTTCATAATAGCCTTCCAAGAGCACGAGCACGGTGAGAAAAGGCAAGGCCCAAGTCTGGTGTGCGCAAGAAATCCATGTCAGCCATATCATACTGATCCAGCGCAGACCACTGATCTGGACAAAGTGACTCTTGTTTGAGCGCACCGCATCGCCATGGATACCCCGAGCCGTGATCCTTGCCCCCAATGCCGGTCGCTAGTTTCATCGATTCCAAACACAAGAGGCCTCGCGCACTCATCCAGATGGACCACCAGCAGCATCTCGGCCACCCGGGAGGGCGGCCAAACAGCTCGGTTCAGCACGTGATGGTACTTGGCAAAACTGTTTTCATCGCTCAACCCTATCACGCGCAGAGCCGAGGTCTCGATCCGCTTGCCTGCCGCCAGAACGGTCCCTATGAGCAAGACCTGCCGAGAGGCAAAGCTCACGAACTTCGGCCGCGTCAGTCATCTCCAACGCCTTCTCCGCGACCTCGCGAGCCGAGGACATTTCCCAACGCCGTACTTCCGCTTTGATAAGAGGCACACGAGAGGGTGCCACGCTGAGCTCGTTTACTCCCAAACCGATGAGAACTGGGACCGCGGCTTCCTCCCCTGCGATGGCACCGCACACCCCTACCCACTTGCCGGCCGCGCGAGCAGCATCTGTGACCTGCTTGATCAGGCGCAATACCGCGGGATGTAAGCCGTCGGCCAGCGCAGCGACATCGGCGTTGGTGCGGTCCGCGGCCAACGTGTACTGGGAGAGGTCATTCGTGCCGATGCTGAAGAAATCTATCCAGGGGCAGAACTTCTCCGCCAGTAGGGCCGCGGCGGGGATCTCTACCATCATCCCCACTTGCACATCCTGAGGAACAGCTTCTCCAGAGGTGGATAGGGTCACAACGACCTCCTCCACCGTCTGCCGCAGCCACTGCATTTCCTTCACCGTGGCCACCATGGGAAACATGATGCGCACCGGATGACCCACGCCTGCGCGCAGAATGGCCCGCAACTGGGTGTGGAGGATTTGCGGATGTTTCCGTGCCAGGCGAATGGCTCGAACGCCCAGGAAAGGGTTCGCTTCCGTGGGGAGAGGAAGGTAAGGAAGGGGTTTGTCCCCGCCCACATCCAGGGTACGCACCACCACCGGTCGGTTTCCCATAATATGAAAGATGCGGCGGTACACATGCAATTGTTCCTCTTCTGTGGGGGGTGTGGTACGTTCCAGGTAGAGGAACTCGGTGCGCAAAAGACCGATGCCCTCCGCGCCCGCGGCCAGCGCCGTCTTCGCGTCTTCCGGCCCGCCCACGTTCGCCCCCACCTCGACGCGGGTCCCGTCCCTGGTGAGCGCCTCCTCCGTGGCCCGGGCCCGGGCAGCTTCTTCTTCGTGAGTCAGATGCCGTTGCCGCGCGTGAAATCGAGCCAACGTCTCCTTAGTCGGATGGACAATGACAACACCCGCGTATCCGTCCACGATGACTCGCTCCTCCGAAGCCACCTCACCCAAGGCTGGACCGATTCCCACCACAGCGGGGATGCCCTGACGTCGGGCCAGGATGGCCGCGTGGGAAGTCGGCCCCCCGCCTTCCGTACAAAACGCCAGCACAACCTCCGAAGGCATGTGCACCGTATCCGACGGAGTCAGGTCTTCGGCCAGGACGACCACCGGGTGATCGGGGAAAGCCACTGCTTCGGTTACACCCAGCAGGTGACGCAACACACGTCGCCCTACGTCGCGAATGTCCGCGGCTCGTGCCTGGAAATAGGGGTCGGGTAATGCTTCCAGTTCTCCGGCTACCTGTTCTATCTCTTCCTGCCAGGCGCGCTCCACGGCCTGTCCTGCACGGACTGCCCGTTCCACCCGGGCCCGCAGATCCGGATCCTGCACCATGAGCCGCTGTGCATGGAAGATAGCCAGATCGTCCGGGGAGAGGGCTTCCTGCCGCCGAGCGATCAAGTCGTCCAGTTCGGCAAGAGCCCGCCGACAGGCCTCGTCCAACCGTTGGAGGTCCTCCTCGGGGGAGTCTGTGCGCTCCCGTTCCACGTACAGGCTCTGTCGTCGGTACCACCAAGCCTCGCCGATGGCAATGCCGGGGGACGCAGCCAGACCGTGCAGGGTTCGCTCCTCGCTCATGTGTCCTTATCCTCTTCAAAGCCGCCGGTTACCAACATTTTCAGAGCCGCGAGGGCCTCTTTCTCATCCGGACCCTCGGCCGTCACCTCAATGACATGACCCTTTTCCGCGCCCAGGGTCAGCACAGAGAGGATGGACTTGGCATTGACCGCGGGTGTTTCACGAGTGAGGTTGCGCACCAGCACACTGGAGCGGAAACGGGTCGCTGTACGCACGAATTCTGCTGCAGGACGGGCATGCAAGCCCACGGGATTGGTCAATTCCAGCGTTACCTTTTGCATACACCTTCCTCACGTATCAGAATGCGTATCTTTAGCCATCACGCAAAAGCCGCATATATTTTTGGGAAATTGCGACACTCTTATTAGGATGTAATTTGGTGGGGCGTGGATTGAGGCGGCCCGTCGGGGCTTGCCTCAATCCACCGTCGGTTTAGGCTTCTTCCGGTGCGCCGGCTGCTCGCTCCCACGCCGCGGAATTGCGCATGTAGAAGTACATGGCCGCAGCCAGGATGACCAGCAAAGCCGCGAGGCCGATCCAGCTTCCCCACTGGACCGCCTTGACGAATACGAAGGGTGGCCACAGGAAGCCGTCGGCAATGCTGGTGATGTGGACCGCGTTCGGCGGGATCTTGAACCCGGAGGCGACGGCCGCGGAGGTGAACAAACCCGACATGGCCGTCGCAATGTAGAAGCCGACGCCCAGCTCCAGGATACCGGCGATAACCATGCGCAGGATGTTGCCCCGCATGAGCGGCGCGAACATGGCGACCACAAAGGGAATCACGGCCAGGTCCGCGAAGAGGATAACCCGGTTGCCGGGCAGGATGGCACTCAGGAAGATGGCGATAGGCACCAGGATCAGCGAGCTGGCAATGGCCGACGGATGGCCGATGAGGATAGCCGAGTCCAGCCCGATGTATATCTCGCGCTCGCTGGCGCGTTTCTGCATGAAGTCCCGGGCAGCCTCGGACACAGGAATGAGGCCCTCCATCAAAATCTGGACCATACGGGGCAGCAAGACCATGACCGCGGCCAGATTCATGCCGGTCTTCAGGATCTTGACCAGGACTTCCTCCGGCCCGCCCGCGTTGTAATAGCCCAGGATGCCCAGACCCAGGCCGATGACCAGGCCCATAATCACCGGCTCACCCACGACCCCCAACCGCTTCTGGATGTGCTCCGGGTCCCAGTCCCAGTCCCGGAGTCCGGGAACTCGGTCCACTGCCCAATTGACCACAATGGCGATGGGGACCCCGGGCGCGGTGGTCAAGTGCGGGATGGAGATGCCCGGCAAAGTATAGAAATGTTGTACGGCCTTGGCCGTCCAATCAGCTAGGAAGAGGGCAAGGACGGCCGCGATGCCCGCCGCCACCATCCCCATGGGCAGACTGCCGGTCGCCGCGACGACCAGAGAACCGATAAAGGCGAAGTGCCAGTAGTTCCAGATGTCGATGTCCAATGTCTTGGTAAGGCGCGTCACCAGCATGATGATGTTGATGACGAGCGTCAAGGGGATGACCCACAAGCCGACCGAGGAGCCGAAGGCGATGGCCGCCGCGGAAGGCCACCCCACGTCAACGACATCGCGAGTGATGCCGGTGTTCTTCACCATGGCCTGGGAGACATCCGAGAGGCTTGTCCACATCAGGCCGATGACCAGGTTGATGCCGATGAACGCGATGCCGATGGTGACACCGGCCCGGAAGGCACGGCTTGGCTTGGCCCCGAGAACCCATGCCACGAAGAAGATGATAATCGGCAATGCGACCGTCGCCCCCAGATTGTCGATAATGGCCTTCAATGTCGTCAAGAAGACTTCCATGATGCTCTCCTCTCATCTGAGATGCCTGGACACTCACTTGTTGGGGGATGATAAGTGTCGGGGTAAGGATGAACTGCCGTTTCTATTGTCCCATTCTCACCTCCTTTCGAGACAAGGATATCCCCATTAGGTGCGGATATCCTCTTGGATCGGGGAAAAGGAGGAGACTTCCTCCTCAACCGAAGTTCAATTCCCCCCGGTCAGAATATTTTCGATCTGATGCAGCACATCCTCTTTTCCAATCCCGGTCAAAAAGGCCAGGGTCTGGATGACGGGAACCCCCAGATTCTTGGGGACGGGTGTCGTCGTCACCACCAGATCAAAATCCTTGGCCAGGCGGGGAACTTCCGCGGCTTTGCACTGACGCGTGACCACCTTGATACCTCGCGCGGCCATGCCCTCCTCGATGGCTTTGGCCACTACCGTGGATGTGGCAATAGCCGTGCCACATGCAACCAGAACGCGTTTGGGCTCACCCATGATACCCTCCTCTATCTCTCAAGATGACTGCAAAACGTCGAGCACGTCCTCCACGCTTTGCGCAGCATACAACCGTTTGACCCGCTCAGGGTCCTGGAACAGTAGTGCCAGGTGTTGGAGCATCTCTACCTGGGCGTGGGCTTCGTTCAACGCCATAACGATGACAATAGAGGCCGGTACGATCTCGTTAGGGCTAACCATGTTATGAAATTCCACCGGGCGTTTGAGCGTGGCCACCGCCAACGCAGGGGCGATGACATGCTCGATGTCCGCGTGGGGGATGGCCACATGGATGTTCCCGGCCAGGGGCAACCCGGTGGGATGTTTCTTCTCCCGTTCCCAAAGGGCATCGGCAAACGTGGGGCGAACAAAGCCGGCCGCCTCCAACCGTCGGGAGAGCTCATCGACCACCTCTCGCGCGGACTTGGCCTCCATCCCCAGGATGACCAGGTCCGGGTGGACGAAATCTGCCGGGCTCTGTTTCGATTCGACTGTCGCTGCCATACTCTACTCCTTTTTCCTGTTCAAGTTAACAGCAAGCCCGGGTGCTCTAGGGCCCGGCGCACATCGGCCAGAAAACGCGCCACTTGCGCGCCATCCACCACCCGGTGATCCGCGGAAGCTGTGAGTGACATCATGGGACGGGCCACAATGCTCCCATCATCGGCCACAACAGGGCGTCGGATCACCCGCCCTACGGCCAGGATGACCGCCTGTGGAGGATTAAGCAGGGCGGTGAACCGGTCCACCCCAAACATGCCCAAATTGGAAATGGTAAAGGTGCCTCCCCGGATGTCCTCCAAGCGGAGGGCCCCTTCTCGGGCTCGTCTGCTCAGGTCGGTCAGCCGCTCTGCGATGTTCTCCAAAGAGAGATGGTCTGCACCGTGGATGACCGGTACGACCAGCCCCTCATCCACAGCCACAGCCACACCAATGTTGATGTCTTCCCACTCCACGATGACATTGTCTCGAAAACTGGCGTTGATTTCCGGATGTTGCCGCAATGCCCAGGCACACACGTGTACCAACCACGCGGTCTGAGTGATGCGCGGGCCACCTCGCGCTTCCACCTGGGTCCGGATGTCGGCCAGCATCTCCAGAGAACGGGTCATGTCGACATCCATGCTAATAGTGAATTGAGGGGCTTCTCGCGCACTCTGCACCATGCGTTCGGCGATGGTGCGGCGCAGGGTGCTCAGGCGCACGGTACGGCGCACGCGCAATCCCACCACTTCCGCCGGAGGCTGCTGTTCAGCAGCAGCCCGTTGCACGTCCTTGGCCTGCACCCGGCCTCCCGGCCCGGAACCGTCCACGGTTGCCAGGTCCACACCTAATTCCCGAGCCAAGCGTCTGGCCGCGGGCGTGGCTGGAACTCTGCCCTCGGGTGGGGGTGTTGGCATCTGACGGGACTGGGCCACGATGGCTGCTTCCACGTCGGTTCGGGTGATGCGCCCCTCCGGTCCGGTTCCCTGAACCTCAGTCAGGTCGATGCCATGTTCCCGGGCCATACGTTCGGCCACCGGGGTGGCCCGGACCTTGGCCTCTCGTTTGGGCGCGGGTTTGACCTCTGAGGAAGTCTCGGGGGGCGAGGGTGAGGGTTCCCATGTCTCTCCCTCAGCCACAATGAAGGCAATCGTGCGGCCAATGGGGATGACATCACCCGGCCGGGCGGTTATCCCTCGCAGGATGCCACTGGCGGGAGCCTCGACCTCCATCTCCACCTTATCCGTGCCGACAATGAGGATGGGCTCCCCCTTTTCCACAGGGTCCCCTTCCTTTTTCAGCCATTCGACCACAGTGCCTGTTTCCTGGGCCATTTCATATTTCGGCATGATGACGGGTGTCGCCATGGTTGTCCTCGTTGGGCTCTCAGATTTGGAACGTCGCCAATTTCCTTGCCGCGTCCACAATGTCCTCTACCTGGGGCACGGCCGCGCGCTCCAGGGTGCGGTTATAGGGAATAGGTACATCCTCGCCACCCAGCCGCACAATGGGCGCATCCAGGTAGGCAAAGGCATCGCTTTGGGCCACCATGCCCACAATCTCACCGCCGAACCCTCCCAGAAGAGGGGCTTCGTGCACAACCAGCAGGCGGCCGGTGCGCTTGACCGACGCGATGATGGTATCCGCGTCGTAAGGTTTCAGCGAGCGCAGGTCAATCACCTCCAGCTCAATGCCCTCCTCAGCCAGGCGCTGGGCCGCATCCAGGGCGCGCAAGACCATGATAGAACTGGCCACCACCGTCACATCTCGTCCTGGACGCCGTACCACAGCCTGTCCCAGGGGGACAAGGTAGGGGCCTTCGGGTACCGGTCCCCGGGTCTTGTAGAGGAGTTTGTGCTCCACGAAGATGACCGGATTGTTATCCGCGATCGCGGCCAGGAGCAGGCCCTTGACATCATATGGGGTGGCTGGGGCCACCACCTTCAGCCCGGGCACATTCACGAACCAGGATTCCAAACTCTCCGAGTGCTGAGCGGCCGCACCCGTGCCCGATCCCCCGGGCAGGCGCAGGACAAAGGGGACCGACGCCTTTCCCCCAAACATGTAACGAATCTTCGCCGCCTGCAACACGGTTTGTTCCATCGCCAGAGTGACGAAGTCCATAAACTGGATTTCAGTAATGGGTCGCATTCCTGTCATAGCGGAGCCGGTGGTCGCGCCCACGATGGTGTTCTCGGAGATGGGCGTATCGCGCACCCGTTCAGGACCAAAGCGATCGATGAGTCCCAGAGTGACGCCAAACGCGCCCCCGTATACCCCAATGTCCTCCCCCATGAGGTATACCCGGGCGTCGTGTTCCAAGGCTAGAGCCATGGCCTCACGCAGTGCCTCCGCGTAGGAGAGCTCTCTGGAGCCTTCGGGGGGCAGAATGGGCGTTGTGGGCCCGAAGGTCTCCCGGATCCAGCGGGGACGCGCGTGGACAGGATCGGCCACCACCTCCGGTTCCTCCGCGTGCACGTCCTGCAGAAGATGCTCTACCGGCGGTTCGGGACTCTGCTCGGCAAAGGTAATGGCGTCCTGAATGGCCGCCTGGGCCCGACGTGCGATCTCCTCGGCCCCGGCATCATCCAGGTAATTCTTCTCCACCAGCCACGTGGTGTACCGCTTAATGGGGTCCTTCTTCATCCAGGCCCGGACTTCTTCTTTCGTACGGTAGACTTGTTTGTCGCTCTTGGAGTGCCCCTTGTAACGATAGGTGATAGCCTCGATGAGGGTAGGACCGCCACCACTACGGGCCCGTTCCACGGCCTCCTTCACCGCGGCATAGACCGCGCGCACGTCCATGCCGTCTACCGTCACGCCGGGTATATTGTAGGATGCAGCCCGGTCGGCCACATGCTGGGCGGAGAGAGCCCGAGTGACGGGCATGGACATGGCGTACTGGTTGTTCTCGCAGAGGAAGACCACGGGCAAGTTCCAAATGGCGGCCATGTTCAGGCTCTCATGAAAGTTGCCCGTGTTCGTCGCGCCGTCGCCGAAGAAGCAGACGACTACCCGGTCCTCCCCTTGCATGTGGATGCTCAGTCCTGCACCCACGGCCAGGGGAATGCCCCCGGAGACAATGCCGTTGGCGCCCAGGTTGCCCAGGTTCAAGTCGGCCATGTGCATGGAGCCTCCTCGCCCCCGACACACACCCGTCTCCTTACCCAGGAGTTCGGCCATCATCGCGCGCACATCCTGGCCCTTGGCAATGGCGTGGCCGTGCCCGCGGTGGGTGGAAGTGATGTAATCCTCGGCGCGTAGCGCGGCCATAGCGCCTACTGCGACGGCTTCTTGTCCAATGCAGAGGTGCATGGTGCCATGCACCTTCCCTGCGAAGTACAGTTGCTCCGCGGCTTCGTCGAACGCGCGGATGAGGTGCATCTGGTAGAGGAGATCCACCAGTTGCTCCGCTGTTTTGTCCTGTTCCAGCACATCGCCTTTGCTATCGTCCCTTTGTGCGTTCACGATTCTACCCTCTATAAAGGTTTAGTACCGTCACCGCGGCCTGAGCGTCGGTGACCAGGGCGTTGATCAACCCGCTGCGCAAGGCAGCCAGGATAGCAGGAGCCTTGCGTTCTCCCCCGGCAACGGCCACGACCAGGGGAATACGGGCCAGGTCCTTGGGCACATCGATGCCGATGATGCGCCGGTGCAGGGGGAGGTCCAGGACCCGACCGCGGATGTCTATCTGACGGGCCAGGAGATCGCCCACGACCCCCTGTGTTTGCAGGTGAAGAAGATCCTGCTGGGAGAGATAACCTGCCCGTCGCAAACTGGAAAGTTCACGCACAACCGTACCGATGCCGATGATAGCCATGTCCACCTGTCGGGCCAGAGCGAGGGTTTCCGCAATGGCCCGTTCTTGGAGGAGCGCCCGGGCCAGATTCTCATTGTCAACCAGAAGCGGCGCGTGGAGGAACCGGTAGGCCGCGTCCAGTTTTTGGGCCAACCAACGGGCCAGCTCCGGCCCATCGATGAGGGGATCGCCATAACCCACCGCGCCAATAATCTGCACGACCATCGCCTTTTGAAGGGGCATCTCCGCCATGGCCCGCACGACCGCGTGCACGCCCGTGCCCCAACCCACCCCAATGGACATGCCATCATGCAGGTAGGAGCGCAGACAACGGGCGCCCAATTGTCCGATTCTGGAGAGGAGGAGCGTGTAATCGGAGGGTGGGTTATCCAGCACCCAAGCGGATTGCAGCCCAAACGTCTGGCAGAGACGGCTTTCGAGCGCAGCGTGACGCCGCAAGAAGGGGTGCCTCACCCGCACTTCGACGATACCCTCCTCGCGCGCTTCTCGCAACAGGCGGGAGACCATGGAACGCGACTTACCGATGCGCCGAGCGATGTCCTCCTGCGTCAGGTTCTGTTCGTAATACCAGCTCGCAATCTGGGCCAACAGTTCGAGCTTGTCCTCGTTCATGGCTCACATTCGTGCATTCATATCGTCATATGTGCATTTTCATCGTAAGAGATGGGGAAATAAAAGTCAAGGGAAAAATTTGCACGTTTGTGCATCGGTGGACGAAAAAGGGAAATAGCGGCAAATGCGGTTGTTCTTTTCCACTAGATGTAGAACCTTGAATTTGCTGGTTGGCATTTATCCGTTGTAGAATCATCCGCATCCCCCAACGATCCACATTTTTATTAAATCTTTCCGGTATATGCGGATGTCTCCTCAAAGGAGGTGGTGTGGGTCAACGATTACATGCATCGACGTGGGGATAGCTTTGGGTGCCCGCCACGTGAGCTATCTCGTACCGGTTCCATCTCGTTTGGGTCCTTTCAAAAGGAGGCTCACCATGGAGGAGTACGACGTCTGGACGATCGAACCTGGAGAAGAGAGACGCCCTGGCATTGCTCACATCGTCATTACGGCCCTGCTCATCGGTATTGGCGCCGTAGTAGGTGCCTTCGGTAGCTTCACGTTACCCCTGGGTTTCGGTGTAAACTTTTTCTGGCCTGCCATTGCCGTGCAGAATGTCGGCGGTATCTGGTACGGTGCTTGGGGAGTTGTTGCGGCCTCCCTGTTCCCCATCATCTCTAACGGGGTCGCGGGAACCCCGGTGTATGTCTCGTTGGCCTACATTCCGGCAAATGCCTTCCAATCTTTCGCCCCGGCCTGGGCGTTCCGCTATTTCAAGGCCGATCCGCGCCTGAGGACAACCAGGGATTGGGTTATCTTCCTGGTCTCGATCACTATTGGGAATATCTTCGGCGCGTTTTGGGGACCACTGGTCGTGCTGAAAGGATTTGGTCTGCTGACTGCTGAATCGGTTCCGCTATTTATTTGGGGATGGTTTGCCGGCAATGAGATCGCTGGTATTATATTTGGCGTCATCCTCCTGAAGGCCCTTTCCGGTGTAGTGCTCAATACGCGTACGTTTGTCAAGAGATGGTGGGCTTAATCCATGTCCCCGTGCTGGGAGGTCGTGGCCTCCCAGCACGTACTCAAGGACAGCGACAATGAACAAGACGATACTAGGATACGTTCCCGAAGAGTCTCCCATTTACAGTCTTCATCCCTTTGTCCGGGTGTACTTCCTCATGATCGTCAGCCTCTTCCCCATGATTATCAGCTCTCCCGATTGGAATGTCGTTCTCATCCTTGTGGTCCTCGCCCTGTTGAAATACAGTCGGGTGACGTTTTCCACCCTAAAACTCTACGTCCCCATTTCTGTCTCCATGGGAGTACTTATTCTTCTCTCCTATACGGTTCTAGGAGGACGACACCCGGAGTTTCACCAAGTTGTCAGTCTATTAGGAATTCCCATCTATTTTGAGAGAATTGTCGCCGCGGTCGAGGTATACATGAGAATCCTGCCCATGATTTTCGTCATGGTTCTCTTTCTTAGCACGTCCAGGGAGCGGGATATTCTCGTTGCCATGCGATGGGCGCGGGTGCCGTTTACCGTGACCTACTTGGTGGCCATGTCCTTGCGGGCCGTTGGTATGGTCATCGAGGATTTTTCCATTGTGCGGCAAGCGGAGAAAGCCCGTGGGTACGATCCCAAGGGGAAATCCATTCCCTATAAATTACGCCAGTTCGTCATGTACATCATTCCCCTGATGGGACTGGCCATTCGCCGCTCAGAGGACTTCTCCAACGCCCTTGTGGCCAGGGGGTACAGTTTTACCGGCCTGCGACGAGTGAAACGCCCCGACTATGTGCTCACCAAGTATCGTTTTAGTGTGCTCGATGGCATTATCGTCGTACTGCTGACATTGCTTCTCCTCTTAATACTCGTTGCTCGTTACGGGTTAGGAATGCTCACTTTGGAAGGCTCTTTGACCATGAGATGGCTTCGCCAGTGGCTACTAGGAGGTGCGGGATGAGCGTAGTGGTTCGGTTTGAGGAGTACACCTGGAGATATTCCCGCACCAAAGTGCCTGCCCTCAAAAACGTCAACCTGGACATCGAAGAGGGCGCTCTGGTCGGCATCATCGGTCCTAACAACTCGGGAAAGACCACGCTGGCCTATTCCATCAACGGGCTGATACCCAATCAGTACTGCGGGGTACGCTCCGGACATGTGTATGT
>CAZAQA010000050.1:0-15392 GCA_964487375.1 uncultured Anaerolineae bacterium
GTCGCGGGGCCTCATTCGCCAGATATGCCATTGAAGGAGGTATCTTCCAGTTTGAGAGGACGGCTTTCCCAGAGCCTGGCCCACACCAATTCGGTTGATCTTCCGGCTCTTTCCATATTTGCATGTAACACCACGCAGAGTCATCACTGCGGCTTGCCAGAGCACTTCCCTTGACATATGGGAATAATCGCGGCATGTGCATGATATTCCGAATTTCTTCCACGGAGTATCCTGCATTTACCAATTCCTGAATTCTCTTGGCAAGTGCCAGCTTCTCTTGTAGCGCTCTTATTTGTTCTTGGGGAACAGGAATGCTCGGATCGTATGCGGCGCCTCCAGGGGCTACCGGGATGTTATTCCACGTTGGCGGTACTTCTCCATCAGCCAAGGCAACAAGTGGAGAAATCACCTGCAATACAACACAACAGCCAACAACACAGAAGTCCACTTCTTTTTCATTTTCAACCTCCATCTGCACATGAACTGAGATTTCGGAGGTTACATGGCCTCCGTTACAACAGCGCCGGCCGACACTTTCATTCCTGTACAAAGCCCTACAGGTCATTAGAAGTGCAGATCCCAATCGTCAAACAGATGATACTCGCCCTCCCACCAGTGACGCCACCAATAAGTGTTTATTGGCCTGTACAAACTTAGTCTGTAACCTTCTGCAGTTCTAACCGATACGCCTGGCTCCGAAAGATAAGTATATTTTGCCGAGTTGGATCCATGACTATACACGAATTCCCACTCAGCCCGCTGTGTGGAGAAATCGCTGTGGTCAATAACATAAACATCGGGCAAGGAGAAAGCCCAACTTTTTCCCAAGCTTACAGCAGCACCTTTGTATCCGGCCGTAAGCCCTATATTTACGTAAGCAATGTTATTGGCATTGGTGGTAGTGGGTCCGTACCTATAAAGCAGTTGCCCCCAATACATGCCTGCGTCTGCACGTGTCCATACCCTGGAGGTCTGGAAAGATGACCCACAAGCACTATAACCACCGATAGTCTGTTGGTCTATTTGTGCGTTCCAGAAATCATAAGATTGAGAACCGTCGTTGGTGGCTTGCTCGGCATATACGGTTTCGTTGTATTTACCGAACGGGCACAAATCAAGGTAGTGGGACAATACGCCTGCAAATTGCCAGTTAGAAGATTGCTTCGTTGTTGCACGAACTACTTGTTTCTTGATAGATACCAAGCTCGAAACGTAGGCTTGTATATCTCGAGCCTCTTTCTGGACAGATCGCTTCTGTGACTTTGGCAATAGTACTCCCCCGGAGGCGAACACACTATCCGATAATTTCAAGACACCGCTAACGAGATACTGTGTCGTCGTAACACTCATTATGGGCATGTCGATATGCAAAATATCTTTCAGATCACCTGTGGAAGTGTTCATCACCAACAATACTTTTCCTTGCGAGAGCCACTTGAGAATTTGTTTTTTGCCCAGACGGGATTTGTTCAACTGGAATAATTTTTCTTTCGATACTAACAAAACGTCAAAGTCCCCCGCGAAGGCTTGCTCGAAAGAGGCGCTCTTGCAATTTAGAGCTGTCATCAATGGGGCAGGCAGGTCATAATCAAAGGGCAAGACAAAAATGGAAACAGCATCAGTGGGTACCGCTTCTCGATCTGTTATATTCGGTGCTTGCCGAGAATGGAATCTAAGCGCCCGTATGCTCGGCAACATTTTAGCCAATGCCCCAATTGGTGAAAGAACCTGAAACAGCAACACCACAGCCAACAACACGGAAATCCACTTCTTTTTCATTTTCGACCTCCATCTGCACATGAACTGAAATTTCGGAGGTTACACGGCCTCCGTAACAACAGTGCCGGCCGACACTTTTACCGTTCAGTATAGCATTTAGAAGTTAGTTTGTCTATGGGTAGGTTGACCCATTTTCAGAAAAATAGGTCGAATGACCTATATGCTTCATAGTATATTGTTTCTAAATTGAGGGAGAATCCACCCCTTCATTGCCGCTTTAACGGCTGCGTCAGTGCGCCCCGTGGCCCTGGTCTTCTCGTAAATGCTTTCCAGATGATGGGCTACTGTTTTCTCGCTGATGAACAACCTCTCGGCTATCTCTTTGTTCCTCAGTCCCTGCGCCGCCAATTCCAGTACTTCCACCTCACGATCCGACAGCGGGCACGGTCGTGCCTCCTGCGACGCTGCTCCACGGGAGTCCGGCTCCGTCCGCAGCCGCTCCACTTGTGCCCACAGCCTGGCCGAACTCAGCTTCATGCCGACCATCTTCCCCACAGTCGCCAACGCTTGCCGGTCTTTGCGCTCGAAGCCGCTCCGCTCAATGTGCAAGCTCAGGAGCAGCGTTCCGAACCACTCCTCTTCCGCTCGCACCGGCACTTCTAGCTCCGCTGCATCCAGGCACCCGGCCACCTCGCCCACATTTTCGCGTCCCAGCAAATACAATCACCCTCCCCTTGCCGTCTGCACACCCGCTCGATCTTCATCCCCTCCGCTAGCATCCGCACCGCCCGCCGCCAGATCCCCTCTTCACCCTCTCCCTCGGCCAACGCCGCCCCGAACTCGCTCAGAAAACGATCCCACGTTGTAGGGGCTGTGGATATGTGCGTCAACCCGGAGCCGGTTTTGCGCAGGGTTGCCCACATATCCACAGCCCACATAGCACTCTTTCAGAGCATGTTTGAAAATTATTCTGGCGAAAAGGACAATCTTCGCAACATAAGGTGAATGAAGGCGATTTTTACCATGGAAGCGCTGTTTTCTTCCCAATATTCGAAATCCTTATTCAACCGTCGATACCGGTTCAGCCAAGCAAAACTGCGCTCGATCACCCAACGTCGCGGCAGGAGTGTGAATCCTCGCTGCCCTCGTGAGCGACGGACGACCTTCACCCGGACGCCAATCTCTTGCCCCACCTCTTCGACCAAACCGGAATATGCTCCGTCCACCCAGACCGTATTTAATGTGGGGACCTGCTGTTTCACCCGGTCCAGCAATTCGGCACCGATTTCTCGGTCTGTGGCATTCTTGACCATGCGGAGGGATATATCCATGGTGCCTTATACGCATGATCACCAGACCTGGATGACGCCTTGCTGATGGAAACGACGCCATCACACCTCATTATGTATTTTCTGTTGTTATCGGCAAAGAAATTTTCAAACACGCTCCAATCAATCAGTTCAAACATTCATGGGTTCATACACGGAATCCCGTGCTTGCTATCAACCATTTGTTCGAGAATACGCTTTATGTAGTCTGTGCTGATGTTGCCGTCGCGTTCGATTTTCACGGAAATTGCGCCCATTCGTGTCCTAAATGATGAGTAAATCTCCTGTGTATCCCCTTTTCTTGCAAAGAGGGCATCAACGCGTTTTCCGTGTACGTATAATTCGTCTCTCTTGAAGATATTCTGCCCATCTTCCTGTACTTGAAGAGAATCGGCTCCAGGAACTTGTACTATCGTTATCTCTGCATGTCTCTTTGTGTCCTTGTATGAGAGAGTAATAGGTGGTGCATCTCCCTCTGGAATATAAGCTGAATACAGTTTTATGTCGCTATCCTCGGGAAGTACACATATCGTCTTGTCGAATGAATTAATTGCATCTCTGGCTTCATTGCCGAAATGCAAAAAAGAATCTCTTGTTGCTGGTGGATGTGAATTGCAGCCAGACACAATAATAAGTAACAATAGTATTATGCCATAGACAGGACGGAATTGACTGCCACGAAGTATATAGAACATTACCCGGCCTCCAAGTTGGAGTAAATAATGTTGGTGACTCGATTAGTATCGAGCCACCAACATAGAAATATTCTCACCATCGCACTACAGCATAACATGTTCCTATTAAGTCTCTCGCCCAACCACTCCCCTTACGATATGGCGGTCCCCACCAAGGGTCGTCCCAAACATCAAAATTCACTTGCCGTATCCAAGGGTAGCCATAGATTGCTGCGTACTCTCCGTTTCCTAAATTTGTAGAATAACTGGCAGTTCCTTGTCTGGTATAGGATACTTGAAAACCCACGCCGGCAGAAACGACTTCTGCAGATACTCCGACATTTGCACTCCATCCTGTACTGGTGCTATACGATTGCTCTAAAGTCAAGGTACCAGGGCCAGGCCCTCCCGAGGTAGATGCTTCGTAAGGAACTTTACAAAACTCTGTCTGTCCTGTAACACTGACCCACATAGACTGCAAAGTCCGAGTGTTACTATGCACGCGGTTAATCAAATGACGGGATTTCTGAGGGACTCTAACTATCTGTACGGATTTTATCATGCCTGTATCGACCTCGATCCCAAGCAATTTCAACAAATCGCTCTTTTCTTGCTTGGTGAGATCTTGCCATGACACCTGACCAGATGCAAACATGTCTATCTGGCTTTGATGTTTCTGTACATGACCTTCTGCTGTTAGAATGTCTGTATCAGCGACGGCATTAGTAACAATTGAGAATAGTATTGTAGCAGCAAAGAGAATGCTTATGATCATTCTTCCTATTTTCATCACCGTATACTCCTTTTTTCTTGGTTTAATATCGTCTTTCCTCAAAAGAAGTTAACGCTTCCTTCTATTTTTTCTCTCTCCCGACGGCGCCGTCCGGACGCTCCCACTATAGCACCCCTATCTCCACAAGTCAACGCCTTTTCTGCGCGTTTTCGCGCATGTTTGCGCGCGCGAACGCGCAAACCTATGTAATCCTACATATCAGCCATTCATTTCTCCATCCATTAAAGAACTTGATGATACTTATCTGTTGCGTATAATATCGACCAGCCCAGTCCACACATGATGTACAACTCAGATTTCATCCCCGGCAGGAGGTCATACTATGCCTAAATATCTCCCACTCTTCATCGTCGACCACCCCTTCGAGGCCAAAGCCTACCAACTGCTCCTGCATCGCCACGGCATCGACGCCCGCGTACTGCCCCTCCAACCGCCGGACACGCTCTCGCTTCCTCCTTCACCTGTCCTCCTGGTGGAACCCCATCTGCCCGAGTACACCTGCGGCCTCCTCTGGGCTCACCGGTTGCAAAAGCACCAGCCCGATGTCCACATCATTCACTGGACCCATCATCCCGCGCCTTTCCTTCTCTGGACAGGCTACCGCTGGGGGAACCTTGCCTTTTTAGACAAGTCTCAATCCCCACAAAACCTCCTCGCCGCCTTATACGGCATTCTCTCTTCCTCGAACACATGGCCCTCACTCCTCTTCGAGCGGGCATTACAGTGGGAGAAAAAGGTGGGTGTACGCTTGATGCAGTTATCTCGCGACCATTGGATGATATGGGAAGGGGGGCTTCGAGGGAAGAATATGAAAGAGTTAGGCCGGCAGTTGGCGTTGTCCGAGGGGACGATACGGCGGAAACGGAAAGAGTTGTTCCAGATTCTCGGCGTACAAGGATGGTCGGAGGCCGTATCTTTGGCGTACAAGTGGGGCCTGATAGAAGTTTACCAGAGAAAACCGCTGTTTCGACCATTGGTGTGGGAAATATTTGCACAGGAGAATGCATGAAGCGCTGAACGCTACATGTGCCCTTGTTTGCTCTGGGTATCTCGACGACCATTCATGTGGGCAGTACCATACGCCCGCCGGCGCTTCAGCAACCCTCAGGCACGTATTTACTTTGCCTTGGTGTTCTTGGCGTCTTCGTGAGAGGGTTGCTCACGCTAAGGCGCTAAGAGCGCAAAAGGACAAGAAAGACAAGGGCCAAACGACATATTTGACAATCCCGAGTAGCTGTGCTATATAACAAGCACAATTCGGACGTGCAAAGGCTGTGAACCGGAAGAGTAGCCGTCAAGGCGGCGTCCAGAGAGCCGGGGGAAGGTGGAAGCCCGGTACGTGCGCAGGCGGTGAATGGGCCGGGGAGCTTGGTCCCGAACGGGTGAGAGGGTGCCTCCACCTCAGTAGGCGACCACGGAGACGCCACCGTTATCAGGGCGCTGGCTATCAGGTCGGGCACGGGACGTGCGCCGGGCCTCGTAGCCGCAGAGTGGGGATGCCCCCTGGTGCGTACAGGGCGCATCCCAAGGAGGGTGGCACCGCGGGTGCTGCAGGTTTGCAGACTCGTCCCTCGTTCCCACAGATGTGGGGGCGAGGGATTTTTGTTTGGGGAGACATCCGGTTGTCGGAGCGTGGAGAGTGGAAATTTCTGTACCGCGTGGGAGGCTATCGTGTACAAACCAACGCTGAATGAAGTCCGACAACGAGCGGCCGAGGGAAATCTCATCCCCGTTGTGCGAGTGCTGCCCGCGGACCTGGAGACACCTGTCTCGGTCTACTTGAAGTTGCGCAATGGGGGGCCTTCCTTCCTGTTGGAGTCGGTGGAAAAGGGGGAGCAATTGGGTCGCTATTCCTTTATCGGCGTGGATCCGGTGCTAACCCTGGTCGCGCGCGGGGAGCACCTGGCGTTCTACGGCGCGGGGGAGGCCCTGTTGGACGAGGTGTCCGGTCGAGACCCGCTGGAGGTGCTGCGGGAGACCTTGCAGCGCTGGAAGCCCATTCGTGTGTCCGGGTTGCCCCGCTTTACCGGTGGCTTGGTGGGGTATTTCGGCTATGACCTGGTGCGCTTTATGGAACGCCTGCCCACTACGGCCCGGGATGACCTGGGCCTGCCCGACGGCATGTGGATGCTGGCGGATACGCTGGTGGTGTTCGACCATGTGAAACACCAGCTCCTCCTCCTGGCTAACGCCCATGTGGACGGCGACCCCACCGCGGCGTACGCGGCGGCTGTCGCCCGCATCCAGGGGGTCGTGGAACGCCTGCAACACCCCCTGGAACACGCCCTGCCGCCCCAGGTAGCCTCGACTGGTGAGTGGCAATCGAACTTCACACTGGACGCGTTCGAGGCGGCGGTGCGCCGGGCCAAGGAGTACATTGCCGCGGGCGACATCTTCCAGGTGGTTCTCAGCCAGCGGCTGGCGCGTCGCACCGAGGCCGACCCCTTCACCATCTACCGGGCGCTGCGCATGACCAATCCGTCGCCCTACATGTTCTTCCTCGAATTCCCCGATGGGGTGCGACTTATTGGCTCCTCGCCAGAAATGCACGTGCGCCTGGAGGACGGGGTCGCCCAGGTTCACCCCATCGCGGGAACCCGTCCCCGGGGACGCACGCCGGAAGAGGACGCGCAACTGGCCGAAGAGCTCCTGGCCGACCCCAAGGAGCGCGCGGAGCACGTCATGCTGGTGGACTTGGGGCGCAACGACCTGGGGCGCATTAGCGAATACGGCTCCGTTCAGGTGCCGACGCTGATGGCCATCGAACGCTACAGTCATGTGATGCACATGGTCAGCGATGTGGTCGGTCGGGTGCGTTCGGGCGTGGACGCGTTCGATGTGTTGCGCGCGACCTTCCCCGCGGGCACGGTCAGCGGCGCGCCCAAGGTGCGGGCCATGGAGATCATCGAAGAGCTGGAGGGCACACGCCGTGGGCCGTATGCGGGCGCGGTGGGATATGTGGGCTTCGACGGCACCATGGACACATGCATCACCATCCGCACCATCGTCATGAAGGGGGAGCGCTGCTATGTCCAGGCCGGCGCGGGCATCGTCGCCGACTCAGACCCCACGGCCGAGTATCACGAAACCCTGAACAAGGCCAAGGCGTTGACCGTCGCGGTCGAGCTGGCAGAACGAGGATTGATAGCACAGGACGCCTGATATCTGATATCCGATATCCATCACGAACACAGGAGGTTTGTCACCATGAGCGAACGAAAGCGTGTGTTGACCGGAGACCGGCCCACGGGAAAGCTCCACCTGGGTCACTATGTGGGCAGTCTGGTGAACCGGGTGAAATTGCAGGACCAGTATGAGTGCTTTTTCCTCATCGCGGATTTGCACATGCTCACCACCAAGCCGGGCAAAGAGGACATCGAGATGATCGACAAGAACGCTCGGGAGATGGTGCTTGACTACCTGGCCGTGGGCATTGACCCGGAGAAGTCCGTGATTTATCTCCAGTCCGCGGTGCACGAGGTATACGAACTCAACCTGTTCTTCGAAATGCTGGTCACCCTGAACCGTGTGGCTCGGCTGCCCAGCATCAAGGATATGGCGCGCGCGGCCCAGATGGACGAGGAGACCATTCCCTTTGGCCTCGTGGGGTATCCTGTCCTGCAGGCCGCGGACATCCTGTTGCCCCGGGCGCACCTGGTGCCGGTGGGCAAGGACAACGTGGCCCATGTGGAGATTTCCCGGGAAATTGCGCGGCGCTTCAACCGTCTGTACGACGAGGTCTTCCCCATCCCCGAGGCCATGGTCGGGGAAGTGCCCACGCTGGTGGGCATCGACGGCAAGGCCAAGATGAGCAAGAGCCTGGGGAACGCCATTTACCTCTCCGACTCGCCCGAGGTGGTGCGCAAGAAGGTGATGAAGATGTACACCGACCCCAAGCGCATTCGCGCCGACATTCCGGGCACGGTGGAGGGGAACCCGGTGTTCATCTACCATGACGTGTTCAATCCCAACAAGGGAGAGGTGGAGGACCTGAAGGAACGCTATCGTCAGGGCCGCGTGGGCGACGTGGAGGTGAAGGAGAAGCTGGCACGGGCGCTGAACAACTTCCTCGACCCCATTCGCGAGCGGCGGGCTGAGTACGCGGCTCGGACCGGTTACGTGGAGGATGTTATCTGGCGGGGCACAGAGCGCATGCGCGAGGAGGCTCGCGTGACCATGGACCTGGTGTACCGGGCCATGGGCTTCCGTGGGGTGTGGAACCGCATTCGGCGCAAGGCGGAGCGGTATGAGAAGAAGCGGGCAAGGGCGGAAGCGGAGTGAACGACGTGAAACGTAAAGAGGTTGTGTGCACGCCAGGGTTTTACGTTTTACGCATCACGTTTTACGCACGAGGAGGTAATCCATGATTCTCGTTATCGACAACTACGATTCCTTCACCTACAACCTGGTGCAGTACGTGGGCGAGTTGGGCGCGGAGGTGCGGGTGTTCCGCAACGATGAGGTGACGCCGGAGGAGCTGGAGGCGTTGGCCCCGACGCATATCATCATCTCGCCGGGGCCGGGCACGCCCGCGGACGCGGGCATCTCCAACGCTGTCATCCGGCACTTTCACGGCCGGGTCCCCATTCTGGGCGTCTGCCTGGGCCACCAGTGCATCGGCGAGGTGTTCGGCGGCAAGGTGGTGCGCGCGCCGCGCCTGATGCACGGCAAGACGTCCCCCGTGTACCATCACGGCCAGGACATCTTCTACGGCCTGCCCAGCCCCTTCCAGGCCACCCGCTACCACTCTCTCATCGTCGAAGAGCCCCTGCCGGATGTCCTGGAGGTCACTGCCTTCACCGCGAAGGGGGAGGTCATGGCCCTGCGCCACCGCGAGGCGCCGACGTTTGGGGTCCAGTTCCACCCGGAGTCGATATTGACGGAAGGAGGACGGAGGATGGTGGAGAATTTCCTGCGTGTGGCGTCATACGTCAAGGCTTAGAGGAAAGGCGTAGTTTGGCCTCTCCCATGTGCCGGCGTAAAACGTGAAACGTAAACTGCACGCCAATCCCTTACGTTTTACGCATTACGTTTTACGTTTCATGCCTTGTTCAATCAGGAGGTCTGATATCATGACAACAATCCAATCGCTTATCCAGAGATTGCTCGACCGCCACTCCCTCACCCGTGCTCAGGCCTACGCGGCCATGATGGACATCATGCGTGGGGAGGCGACACCCGCGCAAATCGGCGCTTATCTCATTGCCCTGCGCATGAAGGGGGAAACGGTGGACGAGATCACCGGCAGCGCCCAGGCCATGCGCGACAACGCGCTGCGCATTCGACCCCACGTGAACGGTTCTCCCCTGGTGGACACGTGCGGCACCGGTGGGGACCGCAGTGGCACGTTCAACGTCTCGACTACGGCCGCGTTTGTGGTTGCAGCCACAGGACGCCCCGTGGCCAAGCACGGCAACCGTTCCGTCTCCTCCCGCAGCGGCAGCGCCGACGTGCTGGCCGCGCTGGGGGCCAACCTGGACCTGACTCCGGACCAGGTACAGGGGGCTATCGAAGAGGTGGGCATCGGCTTCCTCTTCGCCCCCCGCTTCCACCCGGCCATGAAACACGCCATCGGCCCCCGGCGGGAACTGGGCGTGCGCACCATCTTCAACATCCTGGGGCCCCTGACCAACCCGGCAAGCGCCACCCATCAGGTCCTGGGCGTGTTCTCTCCCGAGCTGACCGAGCCCATGGCCCATGTCCTGGGCCAAATGGGCGTCCGGGCTGCGTTTGTCGTCCACGGCCACGGGGGGTTGGACGAACTGAGCGTCACCGGGCCCAATCGGGTCAGCGAGCTGCGCGAGGGGGAAGTACGCACCTTCGAGTTGGATCCGGCGGGCCTGGGCTTCCCCCGTGCGCCGCGGGAGGCCCTTTTGGGCGGCGATGCGGAGGAGAACGCGCGCATCACCCGGTCCATCCTTGCCGGAGAAGAGCGTGGCCCCAAGCGGGACATGGTCATCCTCAACGCGGCCGCGGCCATCGCCGCCGAAACCGGCGACTGGGCGGGAGCCGTAGAAGAAGCGCGGGAAGCCATCGACAGTGGCCGTGCCCTGCGCGTGCTGGACGCGTTCGTGGCCTACACACAAGCGCAGAAAATTCCCAATACCTGATATCCAATACCCTAATCACGGGAGTCCAACATGCCTAAAAAATCCCGTCTGCAACGCATCCGTGCCCAGGGAAAGCTCCTGGACGAGATCATGGCCTGGAAGCGGGAAGAAGTCGCAAAGGCGAAGCGCCAGCGCCCGCTCGCCGAGCTGCGCGCCCTGGCCACGACCGTGCCCAGGCCCCTGGATTTCACCGAGGCGTTGCGTCAGCCGGGCGTGCGCCTGATTGCGGAAATCAAGCGCGCCTCTCCGTCCAAGGGGCTCCTCTGCCATGACTTCGACCCGGAGGCCCTGGCGCGCACCTACGTGCAAAACGGTGCCGCGGCCATTTCGGTGCTCACCGACGCCCGCTTTTTCCAGGGGAAGCTGGAATACCTGACCCGCGTCAAGGAGACAGTCACCCGCTTGCAGGCTCGGGTGCCTGTCCTGCGCAAGGACTTCATCTTCGACCCCTATCAGGTGTGGGAAGCGCGTGTCGCCGGTGCCGATGCCCTGCTCCTCATCGTGGCCGTGCTGGGCGACCGGGCCTTACGCGAGCTGCTGGCAGAGACGCGTAACCTGGGAATGGAAGCGCTGGTGGAAGTTCACAACGAACAGGAGCTCGCTCGCGCCCTGGCCGCCGGAGCCCGAATCATCGGCATCAACAATCGGGACCTGCGGACATTCCAGGTGGACCTGGACGTGACCGAACGTCTGCGTCCACTCATCCCATCCGATATCCTTGTCGTCGGCGAGAGTGGCATTCGTTCTGCAGAGGATGTGAAGCGCCTGGCCGCCGTCGGCGTAGACGCCATCCTGGTGGGCGAGAGCCTGGTGCGGGCCCGCCCGGAGGAGCGTGCACACAGGGTGCGGGAATGGGTGCGAGTGGGCGCCTCGGTTGCAAAACGTCAGACATGATTCCTGGACATTCCCGTTCTCCATGGCTACAATACCCCCAAATTCGCTGGAGGTGGGCCCTGTGACCGGCACCATCATCAATATCATGACGGTCCTTATCGGCGGAACAATAGGGACCTTCCTGGGTGCACGTCTGCCCGACAACATCCGAGAGACGGTCATGGGAGCTGTTGGCCTGGTCGTTTTGGTCATTGGCTTTCAAATGGCCTTATCCTCGAAGAACATCTTGATCCCCATGTTCAGCGTGCTTATTGGTGGTATCCTGGGAGAAATGTGGCACATTGAGGATGGACTGAACGCGTTCGGGCGCTGGCTTGAGGATCGTACGCAGGACTGGTTTGGCGAGGATGAGCGCTCGGTCACTCGCGCGTTTGTCACGGCCAGCCTCGTGTTCTGTGTAGGCCCCCTGACCATCCTGGGGGCCATTCAGGATGGTCTGACCGGGGACTTCCAACTTCTGGCGGTGAAGTCCATCCTCGACGGGTTCACATCGCTGGCCTTTGCCGCTACCCTTGGGCCGGGCGTGCTGCTTTCCATCATCACGTTGCTGGTGTATCAGGGTGGTCTCTCTGTCGCGGCAATGGCTTTTGGTTCGGCGCTGGGGGAGGTAACCCGCACGACACCGTGGGTGTTGGAGATGACCGCGGCCGGCGGCATTCTCGTCCTCGGGATTGGACTGGGTTTGCTGGAAGTCAAACGCATTCGCGTGGGCAATCTCCTGCCGGCGATTCTCATCGCACCGCTTATTGTCGTCTTGCTGGGCCTGCTGGGTATTTCTTACTGATCGGGCAGGAGACAGGGACGCGTTGGGATGATGGCGTCGACGAGCAGGGCTCTGCTCGTTTGTAGCCGAGTGGACTGGGACACCGGGGATTTCAAACGAAGGACCGTGCATGACAGAACATCGAAACGACGACGAGACATCTCACCTTCATATCAAAATCTGTGGCCTCACGAACGTGGAGGACGCACTTTCGGCTGCGGAAGCCGGTGCCGACCTGCTGGGGATGATTTTCTACCCTCTCAGCCCTCGGTATGTGACGGTCGACCAGGCCCGGGAGATCGTGGGGGCGGTGCGGGACACCGGGTTTGAGCACGTGCGCCTGGTGGGAGTGACCGTGAACGCGCCCCGCTATTTCTTGGACCGCCTTCTCGAGGACGTGGGTGTGGACCTGATCCAGTTGCACGGTGACGAGGCCCCCGTCATCCTGACCGATTACATGGGGCGGGCGTACAAGGCCCTTCGACCTCACAGTGAGGAGGAATTGGACCTGGACGCCCCCTGGTTCCTGGACATAGGGCCGCGGGAGGGGCCACGCTTGCTCATCGATGCCGCGCTCAAGGGCGCGTATGGGGGAACCGGCACGTTGGCCAACTGGCATACAGCCAGGCGCCTGGCGCGGCGCTTCCCCATCCTGCTGGCCGGTGGGCTGACACCCGAGAACGTGGCCGACGCTGTCCGCACCGTACGCCCTTGGGGCGTGGACGTGTCCAGTGGCGTCGAAGCCAAACCCGGAAGGAAAGATCCGGAAAAGGTCCGGGCATTCATTCGGGAGGCACGCCGGGCAGAGGAAACCATGCCGGCTCATCCCGTTGATGAACCGGCCCAGTGAGCACCCGATCATGGTGTACAAACCCCTCGCCCGATGGCTAGGCTGGCACATTCTAGAAACTCGATATCTCTACCGCAGTCCCTGGCATCGTCTGCGTCAGGATCGCATTCGCCTGCCCGACGGGGACATGATCACTTACACATACCAGGAACACGCGGGGTTTGTGGCCATCGTGCCCGTGACCCACTCCGGTGAGCTGGTGCTCATCCGAACGTACCGCTACACGGTGGACGACTGGGTGTTGGAAATCCCGGCCGGAGGGCTGGGCAATCGGCCGGGGCAACCGTTGCTGCAGGTGGCGCAGGAGGAACTGGCTGAAGAAGTTGGAGGGGTGGCTGAACACTGGGAGTACATAGACTGGTTCTACACGGCCAACGGTACAACCAGTGCGGTTGGCCACCTCTTCCTGGCGACGGAGGTTACCCTCTCTCTGCCGCCACGGCGGGAGAACACCGAAGTCATGGACGTGGTCCGCCTGTCGGTCCGGGAAGCACTGCACAAGGCCCGTTCAGGGGAGATGCGTGACGGGGAGAGTGCCTTAGCTTTGTTGCGGCTTGAACCTCGACTGATGAGGATGGTAAACTATGCGCGTAAGATTGGCCGCTGATACGTATGTGCCCGGCCGGAAGCGGAACTTCTTTCATCTCCCCTTTTGAGGTGCCGGCGGGGGTGAACCCCATTCGCCACGCCAGGGGCACCACCCGGCCCTTTGCGCTGAGGAGGTCAGTGTATTGGTTGGGGTGTTGGCACGGGAGACATCGGTTTTGATGCGGTCTCCCGGCGACACAGCACGGCATTGTTTCTACAATCCGGCCATTTTATCCTCGTGAGCGTATAGGTTTCTTTCAGTACAGGCGTTTGGTATGTCGGTATAGGGGTCTAAATTTCGGGATGGTTCACTCTGGCGAGTGCTTTATGGATACATTTGGCCAGGGGGATGGGATAGGACAGGAGTGAGGGCCTGAGATTGACATAAAAATGCCAAACCAAGCCCTGGACCGCCTCTCAATTTCCCAACACATTTACGGAGGCCCGACTATGACAGATGTACTTCCTCTCACCGAAACGTCGGTCATCGATTATGTTCGGCAGAAGGATGTATATGAGACCCTGTTCGAGCGTGCTCAAGACCTGAGCGCCGAGCAGATCACCGAAGGGAACGTCAACTTGCTCTTTCGAGTGTGCAGCGAGGGTGATCCCCAAACCAAATCCGTTATCGTCAAACAGGCCCTGCCCTATGCCTGGCGCTACCCCGATTTCAAAATGCCGGTGGACCGCTCCCGCATTGAGTATGAGGTCTTGAAGATCGAGGGCACGTATTGTCCCGAGCAGGTGCCGGTGCTCTACGACTACGATGAGGAGCGTCATATCCTCATCATCGAGGACTTGAACAACCACCTGGTCATGCGCGAGGGACTGATGCAGCAGAAACGCTATCCTCATGTGGACCGGCACATGGGTGTTTTCATGGCCCGCACGCTGTTCTACACATCCGACCTCTATCTGCCCTCGGGGGAGAAGAAGGCCATGGTCCCCCGATTCATCAATCCGGTCCTCTGTAAGGTGCAGGAAGACCTGGTCTTCACCGAACCGTATATCGAGCATCCGAACAACCGCTATACGCCCAAACTGGAACCTCAGGTGCGAGAGATCTACGCGGACGATGACCTGCGCAGTGAGATTTTCATGTTCAAAGAGCGCTACATGACCCACGCCCAGGCCCTCATTCACAATGACCTCCATACCGGTTCCATTATGCTCAACGAAGAAGAAACCAAGGTGGTGGACCCGGAGTTCGCGTTTTTCGGCCCCATGGCCCACGATATCGGCACGTACTTTGCCAACCTGGCCCTGAGTTACGCGGCCCAGGAGTACCACGCCCGGGACCCAAAGGCGCGGGCAGACTACCGCTCCTGGTTGGCCGAACTCATCGCGCGCACATGGACCATCTTCGAAGAGGAGTTCTTGCGCTTGTGGGAGGAAGAAGGGAACGGGGATTGGCCTTCTCCCACATTCCGACGCAAGTACATACAGCAGCTTCTCCAGGATACCGCGGGATTTGGTGCCGCCGAGATGATGCGTCGTCTTATCGGTCTGGCCCATGTGCACGATTTCTGGACTATCGAAGATGAGGATGTGCGCGCCACGGCCGAGAGCCTGGGGTTGAACATCGCCCGTGCCTGGATCAAGAATCACGCTAAAGTAGGGCGCATTGAGGATATCGTTGAGATGGTGGTGGAGGCAAAGCCAAGTGTGTGAGG
>CAZAQA010000051.1:0-14941 GCA_964487375.1 uncultured Anaerolineae bacterium
GGGTAGGGATGTTCTGAGCGATGGGAACCAGCGTGGTGTCATTGTGGGATTCCACGACCCAGCTTGCAATCCAGGCCTCGCGGCCGTTCACACAACAAATCTGCCACCACTTTCCCCCCGGATCCCTGGCCACAATGGGGGCCTTGCTCCCACGGGGCAGGCGGCCTATGATGGGATAGAGAACGCCGGGCCCGGAGCGAACGTTGACCCGGCTTTTTGGGATGAGAACATAAGGAGTGGGCGTGGGGGTAGGAGAAGGAGAGGAGGCGCGCGTGGGGGTCGCGGGGACCGGTGTCGGGCGAACCGGCCGGGAGGTGGCCGTAGGAGGCACCCGCGTGGCTGTAGGGGGGACGGTGAATCGGGGCGTGGGCGTGGGGGTGAAAGTCGGCACCAGGGGCAAGATGGGGGTCGGGGTGGGGGGGCTTTGCGCGGGATTCGGCGTAGAGCTGCATCCGGTTACGATCACGGCCAACATCACTGCCAGGAATAGCATCCACAAGTCTCGGTCACCTCTCATCACTCGCTTGTCCTCCTTCGTCTGTGGTCTCGGAGTCAGAACTATCAGAGAATGTCACCTTTCGATTATATTACACGCTCCCAAGGGTTTGCCACTCCATCTGTTTTCATGTACCATTTGTGGGGCGAGGGATCGCTCGTACTTTTCCTGCTTTTGGATCCTTGCTCTTGTCCTCTCCTGTTCAGAAAAAGGGGGCGAGGAAAAAGGGGAGAGTAAGAGACACAGGAAAAGGACAAAATAAGGAAATGGATGCAGCATTCCAGATTCGATGTTGGATCATTCTGACGAGAACTCAACTATCTTATGACGCCGGAGGAATAAAGCAATGCGCGTGATTTTGTTAGAGGATGTGCAGAGTCTTGGCTCGGCAGGTGATGTGGTTGAAGTGAAGAATGGCTATGCCCGCAACTATCTGATCCCACGGGGACTGGCGCAGCCAGCGACGGCGGGGCTCCTGCGTCAGGTCGATCAAATCCGTTCGGCAGCGGAAAAACGCCGTGCCCGCGAGCTTGGCCATGCGGAGAGTATCGCCTCTGTCCTGCGTGAGACGATACTGGAATTCCGTGCTCGTGCCGGCGAGCAGAACCGTCTCTATGGCTCCGTGACCAACGCGGATATTGCCGAGGCCATCAAGGAGAAAACCGGCATCGAAATCGACCGCCGGTCTATTCGGCTGGAAAAACCATTGCGTCAACTGGGCGAATATGACGTTCCCGTGCGGCTTATGGCCGGCGTTACGACCCAGGTGACCGTACGGGTGCTGAACGAAGAGGGGAAGATTCCTGAATTGGCCGACTGGGAGGAGGCGGAAGAGGCAAAGAGCCCGGCACAGCAAGCTGAAACGGCCGAGACCGGAACAGCTTCTGATGTCGCCGCGTAGGAGAAGCGCATGGACCAAGTGCTGAAGCGACACCCTCTTCTTGGAGCTGTGGTCACGTTACTCCTCCTTGGCGTAATCGTGGTCGGATGTGGGGGAAGCAAAGCCCCCACGCCGGTCCCCACGTTGCCAAATGTGACGGTCGTCCCTCTGACTCCGACCGTAGGACTATCTGTGCCCAAGTACCTGCCAACCCGCCCTCCGACCCGCGCGCCCAGACCCACTCCTTTTCCGACGGCAACGTTGCCCCAAAAGACTCCGGTTACTCTCGAAACCATTGGAGTAACGCCCACGGTCGTGCCGCCTCGGGTGGAAGTGGTGGTCAACCAGGCCCACGCGTACAATGGCCCCGGACGACAATTCGCGCCGGTCGGCGCAGCCGACGCCGGAACTCAATTGACGGTGGAAGAACGTTCTGCGGACGGCCAATGGCTGCACGTTTGTTGCTTCGCCGGACGTCCTGGCTGGCTTCCGTTGCAGAGCGTACGCCCGCTCACCAGTCTGGATAGCGTTCCCGTGGCGGCAACCGTTCCCGGCCGCTCCCCTTTGGCGACGCCGGGGGAATAGGGATGTCGGGAGGGGAGGAGTGAGAGTAAACCCCTGTCGGTTCAAGGTGTTCACTCCGCCCTCCCCAAAAGCATCCAGTCGAGTTCATCCGCACCGAGGAGTGCAAAGCTCCGCATTGCTGGCCATTTGGCTTGTAGCGTGGATTTAAAAAAGGAAGGGCGTTTAATCGCCAAAGAGAGGTGCTCCTATGGCAGAAACTCTCTCCCTAGGTGTCGTTGGTGTCGGGCGCATCGGGCGTCTGCACGTACAGAACCTGGTCAAACACGTCTCTCGGGCGCGGATTTTAGCCGTTGCAGATGTCATTGAAGAGGCTGCTCGCCAGGTGGCCACGACGTATCACATCCCCGATGCGTACGCCGATCCTCGCCGCGTGCTGGAGAGAAAGGACATCGATGCGATCATCATCTGCTCCAGTACCAACACTCATGCCGACCTGATCGAGATGGCGGCCCAAGCAGGCAAACACGCATTTTGCGAGAAGCCGCTGGACCTGAGTGTGGAGCGGAT
The DNA here is from genome assembly GCA_964487375.1 of uncultured Anaerolineae bacterium. GTDB lineage: Bacteria > Chloroflexota > Anaerolineae > JAADDB01 > JAADDB01 > JAADDB01. Next base: position 2,469 of record CAZAQA010000051.1, read on the forward strand.
CCGACAGGTCCTCGGTGTCGTGGCGGAGAACGGCGTCAAATTACAAGTGGGCTTCCAGCGTCGATTCGATCCCAGCTTCCAGCGAGCGCGAGATCTCCTGGCGGAAGGGGCAATCGGTACGCCCCACATCGTACGTATTACCAGCCGTGACCCTGCCCCGCCGCCCATCGAGTACATTCGAGTCTCCGGAGGCATTTTCCTGGACATGACCATCCACGACTTCGACATGAGTCGCTTTTTGTTGGGTGACGAAGCCACAGAAATCTTCGTCCAGGGGGGAGTGATGGTTGATCCTGCTATCGGCGAGGCCAACGACCTGGACACAGCCATCATCTCCATGCGTTTTCGCAAGGGGACCCTGGTCACCATCGACAACAGCCGCCGGTCGGTGTATGGCTACGATCAGCGGGTAGAGGTGTTCGGGTCTGAGGGCATGATTAGCGTGGGAAACCGCTTCCCGGATCAGGTCGTGCTTCTTAACGATGGGGGACAGCACGGGCCTAAGCCGCTGTACTTCTTCGTCGAACGCTACAGGGGGGCCTATGTTGCGGAGATGCGCGCCTTCGTGGACGCCGTCTTGAACGATGAACCGTCGCCGGTGAGCGGCCTGGATGGCTTGATGCCGGTGATCATGGGCCATGCGGCCTGGCAATCGTACCGGGAGCAACGACCGATAGCGGTAGAACTATGAACACTCGGAGGAGAGGACCATGACCACACTGGCGATGATTCTGGCCGGCGGCGCGGGCACGCGTCTCACCGTCCTCTCCGAGCAGCGGGCCAAACCCGCGGTTCCCTTCGCTGGACGGTATCGCATCATTGACTTCACCCTCTCAAATTGCGTCAATTCGGGTATTTACAACGTGGGAGTACTGACTCAGTATTTGCCTCGCTCCCTGGTGGAACATATCGGCATTGGACGTCCCTGGGATCTGGACCGCTCGCGTGGGGGCGTCTCTATTTTGCAGCCTTATCAAGGTCGAGGCCGTCAAACGTGGTATCGGGGGACAGCGGACGCCGTGTACCAGAACCTGAATTTCATCCTTTCCAGTCCCCTCGATCACGTCCTCATCCTTTCCGGAGATCACATTTATAAGATGGACTACCGGCCTCTCCTGAACCTGCACCGGGAGAAAAACGCGGACTTGACCATTGCGGTCATGAACGTCGCGCCCGAAGAGGTCCACCGCTTTGGCATTCTGTCCACAAACCGACAGGGCCGGGTCACCCAATTTCACGAGAAGCCCAAGACCGCGGACAAAGGCACACTGGCGAACATGGGGATTTACGTGTTCAACGTCAATGTCTTGCGCGATCGCCTGACGGAATTGGCTCAAGAACATAAAGACCTGGACTTCGGCAAACACGTTATCCCAGCCATGGTGGAGGGGGGTGACAGGGTATACACGTACGAGTTTGACGGCTACTGGGTGGACGTGGGCACCGTCGATGCCTATTGGCGCACGAGCATGGAATTGCTGGAGCCCGATTCTCCCTTCAAGCTCTACGACCGAGACTGGGTTATTCACACTCCCAGTTACGAGCGGCCTGCCGCCAAGGTAGGACCTCAGGCGCGCATCTCACGCAGCATGATCTGCAATGGTTCGGTCGTACGTGGAACAGTCATCCACTCCATCCTCAGTCCGGGTGTCTACGTGTCTCCAGGCGCCATTGTCCAGGATTCGGTCGTGATGAACGACACCTGGATTGGCCCAGGGGCCGTGTTGGACCGAGTCATCGTGGACAAGCGGGTCGTCGTCGGAGCCGGAGCCGTCCTGGGGTTCGGAGAGGACATGGAGACGCCCAACAAGAAGGAGCCCAGGAAGCTGAACACGGGCATCACGGTCATCGGCAAGGAAGCCCACATTCCCGGCGGCATTCACATCGGACGGAACGTCCTCGTTGCCTCCCACGTCGACGAGGAGGCATTCAGCTCGTTTGCCGATATCGTCCCCTCAGGAGAGACTGTGGGAGGAGAGGAACATGGACAGTCTTGACACGGTTGCTCTGATCCTGGCCGGCGGCGCCACCCCCCATTTGAGCGTGTTGACAGATGTGCGCACAGAAGCCGCCATTCCCTTCGGCGGCAAGTATCGCTTGATCGATTTTGCCTTGTCCAATTGCGTGAATTCAGACATCTACAACGTGGCCGTTCTGACCCAGTATCGCCCTCGTTCGCTCAATGACCATATAGGGGCGGGCCGTCCCTGGGACCTGGATCGGACAACCGGGGGCGTCCATCTGCTTCAGCCCTATCTCCGGCGGCGAGGAGAGAGTGTGGGTTGGCAGCAGGGCACGGCTGACGCGGTGCGATTTCACCTCGATTTCTTGCACGAGCAGCGAGAGGATTTGGTGCTGATTCTGGCCGGCGACCATATTTACAAGATGGATTACCGCCCCATGCTCCGCTTTCACCTGGAATCGAAAGCCGATATGACCATCGCCGTACATTCGGTGCCGCGCTACGAGGCACATCGCTACGGTGTTGTTCTCGCGGATGCAGATGGTCGGATCACGCGCTTTCAGGAAAAACCCCGTCGCCCCGGCAGTACGTTGGCCAGTATGGGCATCTACGTGATCAACCGGTCTCTACTCCTGGACTGGCTCTCCGGACCGGGCAAAGCGCAAAAGGATTTTGGCCGCGAGGTCATTCCGGCCCTGTTGGCCGCTGATAAGCGACTCTACGCGTACACGTTCTTTGGCTACTGGGCCGACATCGGCACCGTTCAGATGTACTGGGAGGCCCACACCGGACTCTTGGGGGAGAGCCCTGCATTCGACCTGGACGATCCCTTGTGGGTCATTCACACACGTAGCGAGGAACGCCCTCCTGCCCTCTTGGGAGAGGAGGCCCGCATAGACAGTAGCTTGCTGTGTGACGGCGCCCATGTGGAAGGCCACGTCATTCGATCCGTTATCTCCCCCGGGGTCCATGTCAGGCCCGGTGCAGTCGTCCGGGATTCCATCATCCTCACCGATGCCGTCGTCGAAGAAGGGGCGTTACTGGACAAAGTCATTGTGGACAAGGAGTCTGTCATCGGGGCAGGGGCTCATGTGGGCGTTGACGACGAACAGGTGGGACCTAACGAAGATCTCCCTGACGTGTTGAACACCGGCTTGACGCTGATCGGCAAGCGGACCCGCATTCCCGAAGGAATGAGCCTGGGCAGGAATGTGGTTGTACGGCCTTTCACCCAGGCTGGCGCCTTCCGGGCCTTTGCCGATGACAAACACGTGCCCAGCGGCCGCACCGTGGGTCGGTTGCCGGAATAACGGCAACGGTCCTCCCGCTTATGCTCGCCAAAGTGGCACTCCGCATCGGAGGGCACTCGGTTGCTCTACAGATTTCCCCAATGTAAGTGAGCTTACACTTACCACGTAAGTGGCATTACTTCGCTTTCTCCCGACCTCCTCTATGATGGACATGTAGCCATCGTTCAATGCACGCTCCTCCGGGTTCCCCCGGCCAAGGGAGAACGACGCAAATCCAAGGAGTAGCGTGGTACAAACAGATACGTCGAGGAGGTCGATCATGTCTAAAGCAGTTGTTATTGTTCTCGCCGATGTAGAAAGCCACGGTGACCTGGGGCGAGTTGTCAACGCCCTCGAGACCGTGAAGGAATTTCAAGAGCACGGTGAAGAGGTGGCCCTGATCTTCGACGGGGCCGGCACGCGCTGGCCCGCGAAACTGGCCGATCCCCAACATCCGGCCCACCCCCTGTACGAGCAAGTCGAGAACTCGGTGGCCGGGGTGTGCAAGTACTGTGCGAATGCTTTTGGCGCGGCCGACGAGGCCGAAGTCCTCGGCATCCCCTTTATTGCCGAACACGACGGACACCCCAGTGTGTACAAGTACGCCTCGGCAGGTTATGACGTTGTCACGTTCTAAAACGATGGGGGCAGACACAGCCCCTATCCTTGGCGCCATGCCCGCTTAAAAGGCCCTCTTTTCTCAAATCTGGAAGCGAGAATGAAGGCTGGGCTTGCAAGAACGATGCTCCCACATCCCACACAGAACCCTATAGACAGAAAGGAAGAACGATCATGAATCTTGTACGTCGGCTTCGCGGATTTGCCTGGAATGTTCTAATGTTGATCACATTGTTAAGCATGGCCATTGCCCCTGTGGCTCTGGCTCAACCACCCTCGTTGGCCGGAGGAAATCCCAACTTCAATGGCACGGCGGCTGAGGCAGAGGGGTACTGGTATTCCCGCTATAACCTGGGAAATCTGGTTTTTCGTTCCGGCCTGGGGGGGACTTTCAAGCCTGATCCTAAAATCGTCAAGAAGATGATACAGATGGTCGACGCCAACCCCAACGATGGAGACACGGTCACCGTGCCCGCCCACCCGGCCTTACTTCATTCGGTTTATGCCAGTGGCGATCCTCACTACATCCAGAAAATCAACGTGAAGGATTTCGGCACACAACGTTGGAATCCGGCCTCCTTCGATAAGACCATCACGACCCGTGCCATGGGTTGGACGATGATCAAAGAAAGCGAGTGGGCGAAACAATTTCATGTGGACAATCATTTTGGCACACCGGCGGACAACTTCGGTGCTCAATGGCGATTTACCGGCATGATGCTGAATGCCGAGGCCAAAATGCAAGCGAACTACGCCGTAAAGAACTTGAGAAACGCCCAGGGACTCTTCCTCAATAGCGACGGGCGGCTGGACTGGCCGGGCCAGTGGGTCATGTTAGAGGCGTTCAGCGATCAGGCTCTCGTCCTCATGGCAAAGACATTGCCGCACAGCCAGAGCAACCGCTATTATGATCCGAAAGTTGGCGCTAAGCTGCGTGGCGTCGCCGATGGACTCTTCTCCGTCCTGGCCAAACGGCAACCGGCCAACACGGAAGAACTTTCCCTGGCCACACAGGCCCTCGTCTGGTACGCGGCGGCAACAACAAACGCCAGCAATCAGGCTCGTGCGCTTTCTCTCATCGCCTCTTTCGGGAATAAACTCAAGCAAGCCGATACGGGGACGGCCACAAAGAAGGCATTTGCCATCCGAGGCCTGATTGAAGCCTATCGAACAACCCGGAATCGGAGTTACCTTGACGCGGCGGGGAAGGTCTTCAAAACCCTGGCTGCCGAATACGATGCTCAACACGGGATCTTTAGCAGTCAGAATACGTACACTATCGACAATGTGGCCGTCATCATGGGGGCCCTGAATGCTTCTCGCCTCTTCGGTGATGGGGTCATTGACAAAAATCAGGCCCAGGCGATGTTCACAGGATTTTTCGAAAGTGCGGTGGACATGAGCCACCTGCAGCAAGCCGTGCCGCCGAAAAAGGTGGCCAAGGGGACTTTTGAGCAGGGTGAGCCGGATATTTTCTACGGCTACCCGGGCATCCCCTTCCCGCCCATGGCTGGAGGTACCTATGGGGTGGCTCCTGTGTTCGCCAGCGAGGTGAGTTGGACGGGATCGGGGTGGAAGGTGACGAACGGCCGTTTCGACAGTGCGGGGGCCATGCACGCGTCGAACGAGTTCATTTGGTTCCATAAGTATGAGGTCAACGGCTTCCCGAAGGTGACCGTCCTGGCGACGACATTGCCGGTGACCGGGGCAAGCCAGCCGAACGGGTTGCTTCTGGCTGCTCTGGTCGGTCTTCTCTTTATCGCCGGCGGGCTCGTCTGGCGACGACGGGAAGCGGAGGTAGAAATCCAGAAATAGCCGCGACGTGTCGGTTGATCCGGGCGGGAAGGAGTGCCAAAGAGGCCATTTCTCCTCGCCCGGGGTTCTCTTGCCTCGGCCTTCGGTCTAGGTGAGTGGATTTTCTGGATGTGAACTCATTGTTTGATGGAAGGAGATGGTCTCCATGTATCGCCTGCAAAATCATCATCGGTTCGTTATCATCGGTCTGCTGGGGGTGGTCCTGATTGTGTTAGCCGGATGCGGCAACACAACCGTCTCTACAGCCACAAAAAAGAGCGCGCCGTCCGTTGTCGAGACCCCCAAGGCAACGGTCCCCCTTTCCCCTTCGCCCACGACCAAACCCGTCGCTACCGCCACCCCTCTGCCTACGGTGGCTCCTTCTAGGCCTTCGGCCACGCCGGAACTTACGGCTACGCCGGTTCTCCCCACACCTACTCCCCCTTCTCCAGCCCAGGGGAGCAAAAGTCCAACTTTTGTTGACGATATTCAGCCGATATTCGCTGCTCGGTGCGTAAAGTGCCACAGTGGGAGCAGCGCTCCACGCGGGTTACAACTGGATACGTACGAACATGTGATGAAAGGGACCGCGTACCGCCCCGTCATCATACCGGGAAAGCCCGACGAGAGTATCCTCGTCAAACGCATCAAAGGCATTGCTCGGCCTCGCATGCCTTTCGACGGTCCCCCCTTTCTCTCCGATGAGCAAATCGCGACTATCGTGGCCTGGATAGCTGCAGGAGCCCCTGAACGCTGATCTCGGTAAGAATCCGTCCGACTTCCCCGACGGAAAGGGGACGGATTCTCCATGGCTGCTCAAGTACGCCTTTTCTGGGGGGAAATTGACATTGCCAGCCCGATGGTGGCCGGAGGCGGCTGTTTGTCTGACAAACTGACAGGAAACTTGCCTCTTCCGGCCACCGGAGTATAATGAACATTGCCTTGGCCCGTATGAACCCCAGGCGTGCTCGCAGGATGAAGCGCTTTTCTGCCTGCTTCAACATCGGACAAAGGCGCAAGCGTCCATCATCCCCCGGTACATAGATCTCTCGATGTGCGATCGTGCGGACGGAGTCGACCATGGGAACATCCACACCACTGGAAAAGCTGCACGAGTTACGCCGACGTTCCCGTTTGGGAGGAGGCCCCGAGCGTGTGGCCAAACAGCACAAGGCCGGCAAGTTGACCCCCCGTGAGCGGATCGATTTATTGCTAGACGCCGATTCGTTTCAAGAGATCGGATCTCTGGCCACACACCATGTTACTGATTTCGGCATGGAAGAAAAGCGTTATCCTGGAGATGGCGTGGTCACCGGCTTCGGCAGTATCGATGGGCGCCGGGTAGCTGTGTATGCCCAGGACTTCACTGTGCTGGGAGGCTCTTTTTCCGAGATGCAGGCCAACAAGATCGGCCGTGTGTTGGACCTGGCGCGGGAGGCAGGCATTCCTATAATTGGACTGGTCGAGTCGGGCGGGGCGCGCATTCAAGAAGGGGTGCGGGGGCTGGCCGGATATGGACGTCTTTTTACCCGCAATGTGCTGGCTTCGGGGGTGATCCCCCAAATCTCTGTGATGATGGGACCATGTGCGGGGGGATCCGTGTACTCTCCGGCGCTGACGGATTTCATTATAATGGTCGAGAAAACCAGCACGATGTTTCTCACCGGCCCTCAGGTGATTCGGACCGTGACCGGGGAGGACGTGTCAGCCCAGGCGTTGGGGGGCGCTGAAGTGCACAACGCACGCAGCGGGGTGGCTCAGTTCATGGCCGCAGACGAACCAGCAGCGTTGGCCCTGGTAAGGACACTGTTAGGCTACTTGCCTTCCAATAACGTGGAATCCCCTCCACACCAACCCTCTGAAGATGACCCAGACCGACTCATCCCCGAACTGAACACGCTTGTCCCCGCCCGAGAGGACGAAGCCTACGACATGTATCGGGTCATCGCGATGGTTTTTGACCGAGAAAGTTTCCTCGAAGTGCACAAGCGCTTCGCCCCCAATGCGATTGTCGGCTTTGCTCGACTCAACGGTTATCCGGTGGGGGTGGTGGCCAATCAGCCCGCTTACATGGCCGGGGTGTTGGACATCGACAGCAGTGACAAGATTGCACGTTTTGTTCGTTTCTGCGATGCGTTCAATTTCCCCATTGTCACGCTAGTGGACTGCCCGGGCTTTCTCCCCGGGGTCGGTCAGGAGCACGGAGGCGTGATTCGTCACGGGGCGAAGATCGTCTACGCGTATGTGGAGGCCACTGTGCCCAAGATTTCCGTCGTGATTCGCAAAGCGTACGGGGGCGCGTATATCGCCCTTGGCTCCAAAGAGATGCGAACAGACCTGACGCTGGCCTGGCCTACGGCTCAAATCGCCACTATGGGGGCGGAGGGGGCCATACGCATCCTGCACCGTCGCGAGCTCGCCGCGGCGGAGGACCCGGAAGCACTGGCTGCTCGTTTCATCCAGGAGTATCGCGAGAACGTGCTGAATCCCTTTGTCGCCGCGGAGCTCAACTACATTGATGAAGTCATCGAGCCCCAGGAAACACGGCGGCGTTTGACCCGTGCTTTGGATATTTTGCGTACCAAGGTGCAGGAGAACCCACCTAAAAAACACGGCCTGATGCCCGTGTGAGGACAAGGATGCACTCACTTGCTGTTGGACTTCAGCTAACGTTGTACGGCACGGGGTTGGTTTTTCTCGTCCTGGCTTTCCTCTGGGGGGTAATGTGGGCCTTGTTGCGCCTGGACTCGGGAGAAGGCTTCTCTACGGAGAAGGAGGCCGTGCTTGAACCCCAGGAGGAAGCAAAGGCTGAGCCAATACTGCCGCCAGAGGAACAGGTAGCCATTGTGATGGCTGTGTTGACACACATGAGGCAACGGTCCGAGGGCGCGAGAGGGACCTCGAGGGAGAAGAGCGTTGGCAGGATGCCGGCCAGATGGGAGATGGCCGGCCGCTTGCGTCAGATGCGCTTGTGGAGGACCCGGCGGCCGGAAGGTCCACGGTGAGGCAGAGCATGGGACAGGCATACACATTTGAGATAAACGGGAAGCGCTTTTCTGTGATAGTGGAGCAAAGGGGGCACGACGAGTTCGAAGTCCATGTAGGGGGGCAGACGTTCGAGGTGCGCTACGTGCCAGAGGTCGCGCCGGTGAGGTCGTCAGAGCGAGGGACGCAAGTTTCTCACCCTGCTGCGGTGCAGGGTGAGGGCGCGGGCCCTCGGGTTCGGGAAGTCCGCGCGCCGATTCCAGGAACAGTGGTTTCCGTGGATGTACAGCCCGGTCAACGGGTGGCCTACGGGGACAAACTTCTTGTCCTGGAAGCGATGAAGATGAAGAATTTGATTCGTGCCCCTGGGGACGGTCGGGTGGTAGCTGTGCTGGTTCACCCAAACCAGCGAGTCATGTACAATGATCTGCTCATACGCCTTGAGGTCGTGTGATGGGGGGAGAAGCATTTGACCTGTTGCTCCAAGGAATCCTTCATGTGACGCCCGAGGCCATGGTGATGATGGCTGCAGGTGGGATATTGATCTACCTGGCGATTGCCAAGGACTACGAGCCTCTGTTGCTCCTTCCCATTGGCGCCGGTGCCATTCTGACGAATTTGCCACTCTCGCCGTTGGTGGAAAAGGGCGGGCTGCTGACGATTTTGTACCAATCGGGCGTGGCGAACGAGCTCTTTCCCCTATTGGTGTTTGTTGGCATTGGTGCTATGACGGATTTTGGTCCCTTATTGGAGAACCCGCGCATGGTGTTGCTGGGCGCGGCGGGGCAATTCGGCATTTTCGGCACCTTGCTGCTGGCGTTGCTCCTGGGGTTCCACTTGAACGAGGCCGCGTCCATCGGCATTATCGGGGCCATCGATGGCCCTACTTCTATCTACGTGAGCAACCTGCTAGCGCCTCATTTGCTAGGTCCTATCGCTGTGACGGCGTATAGCTACATGTCTCTGGTGCCCATTATCCAGCCACCCATCATGCGCCTGCTGACGACGAAAAAAGAACGGCGTATTCGTATGCCGTACAGCCAACGGACCATCAGCCGCCGCACACGCGTGCTGTTTCCGCTGATTGTGACCACCGTGGTAGGGATCCTCGTCCCCATGGCGACACCGCTGATCGGCATGTTGATGTTGGGCAACCTGATGAAGGAATCGGGGGTAGTGGAACGACTTACACGTGCCTCGTCCAACGAGATTGCTAACATTGTGACGTTGTTTCTGGGCCTGGCCGTGGGATCCACCATGCGCGCGGATGCGTTCCTCCGCATGGATACGTTGCTGATCCTTGTCCTGGGTATCTTGGCCTTTGGCCTGGATACGGCCGCGGGGTTATTGTTTGCCAAATTCTTGAACGTTATCAGCGGAGGCAAGTTCAACCCCTTGCTGGGGGCTGCGGGCATTAGTGCCTTTCCCATGGCGGCTCGGGTTGTCCAGCGCATGGCTCAAGAAGAGGATTTCGAGAATTTCCTGCTCATGCACGCGATGGGCGCGAATACTGCCGGGCAGATTGGGAGTGTCGTCGCGGGTGGGGTGCTGCTGGCCCTCCTGGGCGCGGGATGAGGGAGCGGAAGGTGCACCAGCATCGAAAGGAAAAATGACAGATGGCTCCCTGTTGCCTATAATTAAGTAGACGCGCGCCCCGGTAGCTCAATGGACAGAGCAACGGACTTCGAATCCGTAGGTTGCAGGTTCGAGTCCTGCCCGGGGCGCCAGAGGTGCGTCGTGAGCGGGCGGAAGAGAATTCCGTCCGCTCACCTGCAGCGCAAAGGCAGGATTCGCCATGTCACAGAGGCCACCTGTTTTTCTGTTGCTCGAAGAGGCAGCGGAAAAGTACGATATTCCTCCCCGCGTCGTCCTGGACGCTGCTACGCGTGGGCTTGTCCGCGCGGCCCGGATCAACGGCCACCTGGCCGTGGCGGAAAGTGACGGCCATCGCCTCAGTCAGGAACGACCCCCGGAAACGGTTTGACTGCCGGAGTAGCGCCCTCATGTGTGCCTCACACGCGTCTTTCGCCCATTTCAGGCACACGTTTCTGAGATCGCTGAAGCCCGGCAACTGAAGCCCGCAGTTTCCAACTGCTGGGCTGCTAAAGCCCTGTTATGGCGGCGGCTGCGCTGCGCCGCATAACGGAAGTGATGAGCAGCAGAAGAGCGTTACAATGCCTCTACCATCTTTGCCACGCGCGCCGTCGGAACTGGGATAGCAGGCCTCATGGCCCAACACTCAGCCGCTTACGCCCAAAGTTGGTCTGGTCGTATAAAGGGCTACACAGACTCTGTTCATCCACCCCTACGGCGCTGATTCAGCACGCTCCAAAACGCCCGCGGCGTCAGAATACGCAATGTGCCCACCTCTTCCAGGACCAGCAAGTCCTTGTTCCCCGTGACCGGGTAGTCCGCCGCCCCCACCAGGGCATAGGCGATGAGATAATCATCCTTGGGGCCACGGGTGACGGCGGGGATAGGGTCGGTAATATAGGGGATGACCTCGGCTACGCTCTGGAGGATGTTCGCCAGTTGGGCCATCTCCTCCGGCCGGATGCGCTCGCGCAGATAGGGCTTTCTGGCGATGGCCCGGACGAGTTCGCCGAGCAGGGCTTCGGGCAGCAACAATGTGAACTCCCCCTGAATGGCCGCGCGACTGATGCCATTGCCAAATCCCTGTTGTTCGCCATCTGACTCTGTGGCTGCCCGACGACACTCCCATGGCTCCCTTCTGGTGCTTTTTGGGGTCTTTTGGCCCCTTGGCAAGCGCGTAACCGCGCCGCACGCGGTGGCGGATGAGGCGTCGGATATAAGGCCTGGCGGCCTCCGGGTCGGGAAAAACACGGGCGGTAGCACGCGCGCCCAGGCCCCCTTGCGGCCGTGCATGCGCATGACCGCGAGGCCGAGAAGCGTGTCCACGAAATGGATGGCGTAGAAGCGCTGCTCGTTGCGTTCGGGGTTGCCCCGTTCCAGATAGGCGATGAGCATAGGGTAAGGTTATCCGCCATGAAGCGCCTTTAGAAGGTGGCCTGTCTTTCACTATCAATCACCTAACAAATGCCTCCAGTGATACGGCCTCACGAGGGAAATCGCGCAGAATCTGTTTGTCCACCGTCACCAGAGGTACACCCAGATCGCGCGCCAGGGCCACAAACTCGCAGTCATACGCCGAACATGTGCCCTCTTCCACCAACTCTAGCACCTGCACAGAATCCACCGCATATTCTCGTCCCGCCATCAGGAGAACGGCCTCGTCCATGATGCGCACGGCATCCTCCAGGGACAACCATCCTTTCCTCATGTACAGGGCGAGCACATTTCGCAATTCGCTCCGCCACAGCAGGGGAGCCACCCACTCCGCATCCTTCAACAAGGCGCGCTCGGCTTGTTCCGAGTACACGCTGCTCAGATACAGGTAGCCAATGACATTGGTGTCCACCACGATCATGGCCGCCCTGCCCGTTTTGCCGCGTTGAAGGTCGCTCCGTCAATCGGATGGGCACGCGTCTTCTCCCGTAGTTGCCGCGCTCGGGCCAGGAGGACCTCCGGCTCCACCGTATGGCTGCGTAGTGCCTGTTCCAGATAGAGAATCACCTCGCTGTTCAGGCTGCGACGATGGATCTCGGCTCGACGCTTCAGCCGCGTGTACAGGTCCTCCGGGATGTTTTTGATGGTCAACGTGGGCATGTTCTCACCTCCTTCGATGCTACCATCTTGGAACCATTATGGATGACTCTTGCCTTCCTGTCAAGACGTCCAACCCAACGCGGAGACTGGTTCAATTTATTCAAGGGAGGGAGTGAACAAGGAAAGGCCATTGGTCT
>CAZAQA010000052.1:0-1737 GCA_964487375.1 uncultured Anaerolineae bacterium
CCATCCTCCAACTCCTCTGCGAAGGGGGCATGGCTCGGGTGTGGCTGGCCCGGGAAGAAACCTTCGACAAGCGCCTGGTGGCTATTAAGGTACCTCTGGACGATCTTCCTCCGGACAAGTTACATGAGACTTGGGAACGATTTGGACGGGAGATCAGTGTCAGTCGCTAGCTAATGGACCAGGGGGCGCAGCACGTGGTGCCGGTGTACACGGTGGAGCAGGTGGGCGACGAGCACAAGGTGCTGGTGATGAAGTACATGGCGGGGGAGGACCTGGCGGTGCGGCTGCGGGAGCACCGCCAGGGCATGCCGGTGGCGGAGGTGGTGCGGGTTGCGCGGGACATCTGCCGGGGCTTGGCCGTGGCCCACGGGGAGGAGGTGGACGTTGTCCACCGGGACGTGAAGCCCTCCAACATCCTGTTTGATGAGCAAGGAAAGGCATATGTAGCGGACTTTGGCCTGGCCCAGTTGAGTGGGATGAGCAGCCGCAGTCACGGTGTGGACCGTGCGCATCCTAGGACGCAGATGTACGCGGCGCCGGAGCAGACGAGGAGTCCAGAGCCGTTGACGCCGGCCGCGGACGTGTATGCGTTGGGGTGTGTGTTGTTTGAGATGCTGACGGGGAAGCGGTACAAGCGAGTGCGTCCAGGGACGCGGGTGAATGCGTTGCGGCTGGAGGTGCCCGCGTGGCTGGATGAGGTAGTAGCCCGGTGTGTGGTGGAGGAGCCATGGGACCGGTACGAGGATGCGGGGGAGGTACTAGCGGCGCTGGAGGCGGGGGTAACACAGTGGGAAGAGTGGTATGAGCGGGGGCAGGCAGCGCTAGCAGGGGGTGCGTGGGGGGAGGCGATAGAAGCGTTGGAGGCGTTGGTAGCGGAGGCGCCAGAGTACTTGGATGCGGCGCAGATGTTGGAGCGGGCGCGACAGGAGCGGCTGGCCGCGCTGTACCGGGAAGGGAGGACCCTGTTGGCGCGAAGGGAGTGGAAGGCGGCCGTAGAGGCACTGGAGGCATTGCTGCGAGAGGAACCGGCGTACGGAGACGCGAAGGGTTTATTGGAACAGGCCAAGGAAGGGCTGAAGGAGGAACGGCAACGGCAAGAGCGCTGGGCTCAGTTGTATAAGCGTGGGAAGGCGGCGCTGGAGCGGGGGCAATGGGAGCGGGCGATAAAGGCATTAAAGGTGTTGGGGGAGGAAGTACCGGAGTACAAAGATGTAAAGGCCTTGTTGGCTCGAGCAAGGCAGGAACAGCAGAGGCAACAACGGGAGAGCCAAGAAGAACGAGTTGGCTTTACAGGGAAGGGTGCAGATGAAGGCCTTCACTTATATCCCGGCCACCCCCGTTACCCCACCCTGGCCGACGCGGTGGCCGCGCTGCCGCCCGGCGGGACCATCCACCTGGCGCCCGGCGTGTACCGTCTGAAGGAGCCCCTGGTCATTGACAAGCCTCTGGCCCTCATCGGCGAGGACAGGGACACGACCGTGGTGGCGTATGAGGGGGATGGCAACGTGGTGCGCTACACGGGCGCGGGCGTGTTCAAAGCGCGACACATCACCTTTCGCCACCTGGGTGGGACCTGGGGTAGCGTGATGGTAGTGGAGGACGGGGTGGTGGACTTCGAGCATTGTCGCTTTACGGGAGGGGTATGGGACAAAGAGCGAAAGAGGGGAGGTACGGGCATTCTGTTCTGGAAGAACGCGGTTGGAGGCAAGGTTGTCCACTGCCTGTGCGATCGCAACG
>CAZAQA010000052.1:1837-14210 GCA_964487375.1 uncultured Anaerolineae bacterium
GCCTGCACGGCATATCGGTGCACGAGCGGGCGGCGCCGGTGCTGGTGGCCAATCGTTGTGAGAAGAACACCTACGATGGCATTGTGTATTGGGGCGAGTCGGGTGGGGAGGCGCGGGAAAACGTATGTCGGGAGAATGGCCTGCACGGCATATCGGTGCACGAGCGGGCGGCGCCGGTGCTGGTGGCCAATCGCTGTGAGAAGAACGCACAGGATGGCATTGTGTACTTTGGCGACTCAGGTGGAGAGGCACGGGAGAACGTATGTCGGGAAAACGACTTTGACGGCATCAAAATACGGGACCAAGCAAAGCCCATTCTGGTCACCAATCGCTGTCGAAAGAATGGGCTGAACGGTATCGTCTATTGGGGCAACTCAGTAGGGAAAGCGTCAAAGAATGAATGTCGGGAGAACGGCTTGAGCGGCATAGCAGTATTGGACCAGGCCGCGCCTAGGCTAATCGCCAATCGCTGTGAGCAGAACATGAAGAGTGGCATTATCTACGGGGGGCAATCAGCAGGGGAAGCGTCAGAGAATGAGTGTCGAAAGAACAACCTCGCCGACATAGCCGCCTTGGGGCTCGTTAGGCCGACCCTCAAGAATAACATCTGTCTTGGAAACAAAGTGGACAATCTTTACGTGGCCCCCGTGGCCAAGCCGGTGTTGAAGGGGAATCGGTGCCCGTAGCGCCGCAACGGGGCTTGCGACGCTACGAGACCATCATCCCATCCCTCGGACGTTGACGGGCCATATGATTGCCGTGCGCCCCTTCGAAGGAGACGGGTGAGGGTCGGAGCCCGTGCCCCGAAATCCCCATTCTGGGGCACAGCGTTAAGGCGGTACAGGAGGACGAGGATGGACGTGGTGGAAGTGCACCGGCGGGTAACACGGGCGCGAGCGCGGGTGATAACGCACCTGGAGGAGGCCATCCGCGAGCGAGAGGCGCTCATGGCGCGGGGACGGCGGGCGCGCTCGCGCGCGGCCCAACGCGCGCTGGCCGAGCGCATCGTCCAGACCCTGCGCCAGGAACGGCAGTGGGCCCGGCTCCTCCTGCTGCTCGACCGCCTGCTCGCGGCCCTGGGCATGTACCTCTACGCGCGGGAGATGCAGGACAGGGCCACCCTGCGCCCATTGCAGCGCGTGGACTGGGATGCAGTCGTGCGTCAGGTGGAGAGCATCGTTACGGCTCGGGCTGATGCCCAGGCCCGGTTAAACGCCCTCCTGGATGCAATGGGTGCCCCCTCGCTGCCGCCCGCGCCTCGGGCTGTGCCGGCCCGCCCGCCGGGGGAGGAGATGGCGCTGGTGAAGAGCGTGCCCGATGGGGATGGCCTGCTTCTGGCTGATGGCCGCCGGGTGCGCTATATCGGCATTGACGCGCCTGAAGTCTGGAACCGCTGGCGGGGAGGCACCGACCCCTTTGCCCGGGAAGCAAAGACCCTGAACAAGCGCCTGGTGGCGGGCAAGTGGGTGCGCCTGGTGCGGGATGTGGTGGACCGAGACAAGTATGGGCGCCTGCTGCGGTACGTGTACGTGGGGGACGTTTTTGTCAACGCAGAAATGGTGCGGCAGGGGCTGGCGCGAGCCTTCCGCGTGCCGCCCAACGAGGTCCACGCGGCCCTGTTCGAGCGCCTGGAACGGGAGGCCCGCCGCCGGCGGCGAGGTATGTGGAAGTAACGATACATCTAGGACGTACCCAAACTACATCCGAGGAGGAGGCCATCATGGATGCCCAACGTCGCTTTTGGGACAACTTCCGCCGGATTGCCAAAGAGCATTGGCCCAAAGTACTCACCCCTCTCGGCATGTTCGCCGCGGTGTTGACGAGTTTTTGGATGACCGTGGTTGTCAATCCACAGAGGGGGGTGCTCCTGTGGATCAATAACATCCTGACCGAAGTCGGTGGTGGTTTTGTGGAAGATTGGTTGCAGGCTCGGATACGGTCCGGACAAGCACCGTCCTTCCAGAAGGTGCTGGACGAGGTAAAACAGATGCAGAAGGAAGAACGGGAAATCCTGGAGCGCCTGATTATCAAACTGGACATTCTCCCCGCGCTTTTGCACGAGATTTTCACCCGCATGGACCAACATGCCACGTCGGTGACCCGGGAGTTGCGAGAAGGGTTCCGTCATTGTGAAAGTCAGGTTCTGGAATTGCGGGTGGATTGCTTACAGCACCTCATTGAGCGCCTGAGCGCCCAGCATGATGAGACCCGGGCCTGGCAGAATCTCATCCTAAGCGAACTCCGTCAACTCCGCACTTCGATAGAATCTATGGCGACGCGGCTGAGGAACCGGTCTTCACATCCGCGGGGAAAAGACCTGGCGGATGCAATCGCCCGGAAGATCCAAGAGGACGTATGGTCCGAAATCCGAGACATCTTAGAGGATGACATCGTGTGAGTGGAAACAGGTTGGAAAAATAGGGAAAATAAGGGAAAAGAAATACCAATTAGGGGTTGACAGGGAAGACGAAATGTGCTATACTGTTCCCCGAGGAAGAAAGGGGGAGCGTTTATGGGCGACAGTGATTTCCTCAGCCTTAAAGAGGCCGCGGAATACTTGAATGTCAAGTACAAAACCGTCTATCGCTTGGTGCGGGACGGCAAGTTGCCAGCAGTCAAAATCGGGGGCATATACCGCATCCACCGTAAGGACCTGGAAGCATACGTCGAACTGCAACGGGTGGCCCCGCCACGTGCGACTGTTTCACGTTGTTCTGTGTGTGGTCGCCCTATCGTTAGCGACCTGAGTGTGGGGGGATACTGTCAGGCCGAGGCATGTGAGGAACCCATCTGTTTTGCCTGCTGGCAGTGGGAGCACCAACGCTTTTGCCCGGCTCACCAGGCGACAAGGCCTCCAGCAGAGGAGGAGAGCATGGCTGTGACTGCTGAGATGCTTCGCTGTGGCACCTGCTTTCGGATTATCCCCAGCCCGGATCTGGCAGGAGGGCGGTGTGAAGTCGAGGGATGCGATGCTTGGATATGCACGGACTGTTGGAACAAACCGGACGGCCACTTCTGTCGCAAGCACAAGCCGTCCCGGGACGCGAAGTTGCTCGAAGCCCAACGCCTTCTGGCGGCCGGCACGATCCCCTGCCTGGTGACGGACCTGGAAGCCCGAAAGCGGGAGATGAACTTCCTCAGCCGCTTTGACTACAAAGTGCATCGGGTGGGCACACTCCTGCATCCGGCTACGGGACGGGCCCTGCGCATTCAGGATTGGGACAGGCACCACAGCGAGGGGGATGAAACAGAGCGTCTTCTTGAACTCCTGGGCGTGGGCTTCCTGGACAAGGAACTCCTGGCCCGGACACCTATTAATGCCTGGTCTCGCTACACCATACCCCCGTCTGGGCGGGTTCCTGGCCTCATCCTGGAAGCCCGGGTGTTCTCTCACCTGAACGCGCACGTTCAACAGGGATTCGATACCCGCCCCGCCACCCTGGAGGACCTGGTGGCTCATCTTCAGACCTGGGCCGAGGAAGCCGAGGCGGAACGAGGGGCTCACGTGGTCGGTTTGGCCTCCACAACAGGATGGGACGAGGGGGCGCGGAAGTACATTCAAGGGCAGGAGGGCAAAGGGGGCTTCTTCCACGAATGGCTGATGCCCGTCCTTATCGACCTGGAGACAGGCGAAGTGATCTACAACGCGTGGGACGAACGCCTGGCGCCCCTGGCCCCCCTCTTCGCTCCCCAGTTGCACGAGGAGCTGGTGCACACCACCATGCGGCGGGTAGAGGCCCTTTTGGACGACTCCGTGACCGACAGCCTAGTGGCCTCGGAAGTGGCCTCTCGCCTGGGCGTTCAAGAGGACGTAGTGCACCAGGCCTTTGAGCGCCTGGCGCGTTCCAAGCAATTTGTTGTCGAAGACATTCAGGATTTTGGCAAGACACTCATGCGAAAGGAGGAATAACCCATGGCACTCTTCGACTCTGTAAAGGGACTTTTGGGTGGTCGCAAGCGGACGCTCAATGACCTGAGCATGGACGAGCTCCGCCGGGAAAAGACACGGTTGGAGCAGATGGAGAGCAAATTCATTAAAGAAGTCGAGGAACTGGAACGCAGGAAGCAAGAACTCTTCCAGAAGGGAGTAGAGGAAGGGTCGGAGCGCCAGCGCCGCATTTACGCCCGCAAGATTAAGGAACTTGATGTTGAATCCAAGAACATCGATAAGAACCTGAAGTTTATTTCCCGGCAACTGCGTGTGGTTAACGGGTTCATTCAACTGAAGAAAAATCAGGCCCTTATGGAACAAATGGGCCTCTCGGACATCATCGCCCGCATGGACATCCAGGACCTGGAGAAGTATGTGGAACAGGCCTCTGTGGAGGGAGAGTTCAACTTCGAAAAGTTGAACGATGTCCTGCGCAGCATCGAAGAGGCTGATAGGCTGGTGGAGATCGCAGGGGAGGATAAAGACATCGAGGAGATTGTGCGAGCCATGGAGGAGGCCGTAACCACAGACGAATTGACGAAGCCGTTAGAGAAGGCTCTGGAAAGAGAAGAGGAGGAGATATAGGAGGTGGACCGTGCCCGTGGACCTAAGTGGTCAGATGTATACCGCCTATCAACAAGCCCTGGCCCGGGCCAAGGTCCGCTTTCAGGAGGGCAGGTACGCAGAGGCTGCCGCGGCTTACCGCCAGTGCGCGCATCACCTGGAGCGTTACGCCTCCTACCTGCGCAGCGCTGAGGCGCGGGCCCGCTGGCGCAAGAAGGCCCAGGAGTACCGCCAGTTGGCGGAGAAGATCGAGGCCGGCGAGTTTGCCGTGCCCACGGTGGCAAGTGAAGGAGGCGCATCCCCCACGGATAACTACGAGGAGGCGGTCATGGGTCTCATTCACAAGGCCAACGTCACCTGGGACGACATCGCTGGCCTCGAAGAGACCAAGCAGGAGATCAAGGCCGCGTATGGTCTGGCTCTGGCCAGGAAGCCGGCCGGTGTGCACCTGGACGCCTGGCGCAACATTCTCTTCTACGGGCCGCCCGGCACGGGCAAAACCCTGCTGGCCGCGGCCACGTCCAACGGGCTGGACGCGACCTTCTTCAGTGTCAAGGTGAGCGATCTCCTCTCCAAGTACTTTGGCGAGTCGACCAAACTTATCAGCGCCCTCTACAGCGTGGCCCGGCGCCTGGCCCCTTCTGTCGTCTTCCTCGACGAATTCGAGGCGCTGAGCCCGCCACGGGATGGCACCCAGAGCGGCGCGGAGGCTCGCATTGTCTCCACCTTCCTGGCGGAACTGGACGGCCTGGCTCGCAAGGGGGACAACACCTTTGTCCTCACCATTGCTGCCACCAACGTGCCCTGGCTCATCGACAAGGCCATCCTCAGTCGTTTTGAAAAACTCATCTACATTCCCTTGCCCGACGCCCCTGCCCGCCGGCGCATTCTGGAGATCGAGGTCAAACGCAAGGGACACCGCACTGAGGTGCCCTACCGGGAACTTGTGGCCCGCACCGAAGGATACAGCGGCCGCGAGATCTCCCAACTGGCTCGCGAGGCCATCAAGGAGATGGTCAAGCGGATGAACCCCGACCTGGCCAAGGTGGTGGACAGGGGCCGCGAGGCGGTGTCCAACTACACCGTGCGCGTGGGGCCCATCAGCAAGGAAGATTGGGAGAAGGCGTTTAGCCGAGTAATGCGACGTACAACCGCCGCAGACCTCAGACGCTTCGAGGAATGGCGTCGTCATCTAAAGTAAAAAACAGTCACGAAGCTTTTCATCTACTGCGTAATCGTCGTCCGGGCTTATCATGTGAGGAGATGCCTATGGATACCTTGGATGACCGCTTGCGGGACTTTGAATCTCGATTGGACGAGGTGGAGGACCGCTATCGTAACAGACGCATTGGGCGGCATCGAACTGCCCGCACAATCGAAGAACAACTGGGGGCCTACGAAGCTCGCCTGGACGCCCTTACACGAGAACATCGCCGCCGGACCGACGCCATACTCGACACTATTTGGCGTCGACATTCGCCTATGCGCCAGGCGTGGTCTTCATCCACCCTATCCACCCCACCTGCCCCTTCTCCCTTCTTTGCGGAACGAATTTCCTTGGGTGATGAACCCATCCTGAGAGAGTTGGACGCCATCTTCACCGAAGAGTTCCAGCTTGCTCACTATTTTGGCCATACCCGCTTGCGCGATTTGCCCACCATTTACTGTGAAACATTGTCAGAATTCTTCCAACCGTACGTGGAGATGCTTGACGTCTCCGCCCAAACCCGCGAGGAAATTCTACAAGCGCTGGTTTCAGAAGCAGAAAAGCATGCTCAACAGGGTGGGGGGACGTGGGGCATTTTCTGGCCGGGAAAGGGATGCTACATCAACGGCTGGTTATTCGCACACGGTCGCGCTGCCAACGCGCGCGCTGCCCTGCACAACCCGGACATATTACCGGCCATCCTTTCCACAGTGGCCCACGAGAAACTAGGTCATGGGTTTGTCAGTGAGTACACCACCTTGGGTGAGGAAAAGAAGCGCCTGGGCACCTGGCGTTATGATATGGCCCGGCGTTTTGACATACGCATGGTGGATACACCTGAGAGTGTCCTCCTGGCCGAAAAGGAGGCTGTGCTTTACGCGTCTTCCCAGCTCTTAGAAGAAGGGTGGGCCACCTGGATCGAGCACCATGTCATGGTCCGGCTGGCTCAACAAGCACGCACGGAAGGCCATCCCTTCCGGCCGGTTCCGCCGGCCCGGTACACGACGTCCGAATTGTGGCATGCGCTTACACATGCATTGGATAGCACCCGCGATCCTGGTGTACAGGAAGCCCTAAAAGCCCTGCTTGACGCTGTGGCAACCCTCTTTGTCACCGAGCATGTGGAAGTGGAAGCTTTACACCGAGCGGTGTTGGCCGTTCACCGATATGCGGAGCACGTCGATCCTGTGATTGCTCCCCGGCTGGGACAGCCGCTTCGCTATGTCATCGGCTATTTATTGGTGCGGGACCTGGAGGCACGCCTGGGACCGCTTTGTGTCCCTTATGCCATTGTGATAGCGGCCAATGTGGCCTATAACCTGCGCGATGTGGCCGCTGCCGACCTGCAGCGCATTGTGGCGCAGAATCCCAGGTTAAATGTGGATTCACGCCTGGCTCAGATGCGTCTTCTGACCTTAGAACAGAAAGACAACGTGGCGGAACTGGCTGCCAGGGCCCACAAGGAGTTGAACCTGGCTTGGCCCAAGGTGTTACGTACGTAGGGTGGAGGAGCATCCATGATCGGAGAGACACAACAGCTTTCTCACGATAACCGCACGCTGGTACGCCGGGTAAATCCGGACAAGGTACCCGGCTTCTTTACTAAACGACTTCGCGTGGCCCCAGGCCAATGGGCCATCGCTTTGTACGGTGACCGGGTGACAGTTCTCAATACCGGTACACCGGCCATTGGCGGCATCCTCAAACCAACACCACGTGATGTTGTACTCATCGAGGCCGATACGTTTACCCTGCACCCCATCGTCCGCGAGCTTATGAGCGGGGACGAACAGTTGGTAGAGGCGGACTTCCTGGTCCAGGTCAACGTTACCAATCCCCAGGCCCTCTACCACTTTTTGGGAGACGAAAAGAATCTTCTCACCATAGGGGATCTGGAAGGCTGGGTGGCTATGGAAGTACGCCGGTTACTGGCCCGAGTTGCCCGTCAGTACACCGCCAACGACCTTTGCTATGTTGAAGCTGTTGCGAAACGGGTGGCCGGAGAACTACGTAGTTTCCTCCAGACCTATCTGGCCCCCATGGGGTTGGAGGTCGCGGGTTTGCACCACGTCACCTTCTGGCGCCCGGAAGACGCGGCCAAAGTGGCCGAACTCATGCGTCGTTTGCGCGAGCGTCTGCGCGACACCACCTTGCGCGAGCAATTCAAGGCCATTCAAGATGTGGAGGAATTTCGAGATGCACTAGAACAAGTGCTCCATGAGCGCCAACTTCGCCAATGGCTCCGGGAGGAAGAGCTGCAAAAAGTCATGACCGATATACAGGAAGAGTTGGAGCAAGAGAGCACCCAAGGGAAGAAACAGAGCGATGGCAAAACCATTCCCTTGGCCTGGGCCGTGGAAGAGCGAGATGCAGCCCAACAGCGCCAGATCATGGGCCGATGGGACGCGCTGCTGGCCCGGTTAGGTGTAATGAAGAAAGAGGAATGTGAACCTTCCCCTGTTGACAAGCTAGACCGCTGGGTTACCATCTTGCGGGCTTTAGGTACCATTGTGTTCTTCGGCACAACGTTGCTTGCCATTTTGATGCCGGATTTGTTTGAGAACCCTGAAACCCCGCGCTTGTTGACAGCAGCGATAGGTTTTTTCCTGGGCATTCTGGCGTTTATCTCCGCCTTCTGGATCAAACGCAAGGCCAAAGCCCGACGAATTCTGGAACAGGAAGAGAAAGCGCTTTCCCGTCTTAGTCCGGAACGGCGCCGAGCCGTTGAACAAAGTGTGCGTAACCGCATTGTTGCTGTCCTGGAGCAGACAGTATCCAATTTACAGGAAGCGTGGACTAAGGCCTACCGGAGAGAGCGCCAAGACCTGGCCAAACCCTTACGGGATATGGCCCGCAAGGCCGATCGCCTGCGCGAGGATGTGAAGGCATCCTCCTACGCGGGAGCAATCTTGCTCACTGCCCGGCACGTCGAACCCATCGACATTCAACCTTGGCTTGACATCGATGAGAATTTACTCGTCCAGGCTGAAGAGCTGGGAGAATTAAGCAAGGGAATCTATGAAAACGTGGTCATGGGGCAATGGGAAGCCGTTGAACAAACAATGACTCAAGTTGATCTGACCTTACAGGAACTCCAGAGCCGCTTTGCCCAGCGAGACATTTTACTGAAAGGAGCGTGAGCCATGTCACTCTTTGGTGGTAAGACCGTACGCTGCCCTCATTGTGGTAAACAAACTCCAGCGGGTGGAAACTTCTGTCTTCACTGCGGTAAGCCCTTGAGCACGGGCCAACGCACGTGCCCTTCCTGTGGACGTGAGGTGAGGGCGGATGCCAACTTCTGTCCGTACTGTCGGTATCCCCTTTCGTCCAAGGCACACCCCAGCATGGAGGGCATGCGATGGACCAAGGAATCGGACGAGTTCGCCGCCCGCGTGGAGGTGGATGACGTCCCCCGCCAACTGCGTTCCGACGTCATCGTCGAGCCGGGCACCCAGGCCATCCTGCTGGTCAACGGGCGCAACGAGGCAGGCACCCTGGGCCCAGGCCGCTATACCCTGCAAACTCTGCGTGATCGCATCCCCCTCATCGGCCAAGCGCGCACCGTCACAGCCATCCTGGTGGACACAGGCGCCACTCCCCTGGAGTTCACCGTGCCCCGCCTGTTCACCCGCGATCCCATTGAGATCACCCTGGATGTCACCCTGGGTGTGCGTGTAGCACAGCCGGTCTCCTTCCTGGTCAATTTCATGAAGGGCGCTCGTACGGTGACCCGCCAGCAAGTGCGCCAGTACGTCTTCGACGAGGTGCAAAACGCGGCCGCGGAGTTCATTGCCCGCTACTCGGTGGAAGAGTTGGGCAGCAACCTCTCGCTGAAGGACGAACTGGCCATGCACATTGAAGCCCATCTGCTGGACACCTTCCGAGAGATGGGCTTGAAGTTCGAGCGCGTGCGGGCCATGAACTTCCGCCACGAGCAGTGGGATGAGATTCGGCAGACGAAGGCCCAGTACTTCCTGCAGGTGAGCAAGGAGGAGGCCGAACTGGAAGGGCGCAAGCGACTGCTGGACGTGTTCGACCAGAAGGCGCTGCTGGAGATAGCCGAAGAGACCAAGAAGGTCACCCACTATGAACAGAAGGCCCAAGTCTGGGCCCGTATGCGCCGCGCGGTGCTGGAAAATCGCATGGACGAAATCCGCACTGAAGAGGATTTTGCCCGCTTCATGCGCCAGATAGATCGCCAGCGCCTCCTGGAGGAGAACGAACTCGAGGAGTTGAAGCGGGAACTCCTGGAGCGTAAGGAGGACCACGAGCGCCAACGAGCCTACCTGGTAGCCAAGGCCGAACTGGAACAGAAATACGACATCAAGATGCGCGAACTGGCCCTGCGCCGTGACCTCTCCGTTCAGGAACTGGAACTGGAGCAGGAGATTGCCCGCCGCCGCCTGGAAGGGGAGCTCGCCATTGAAGAGAAACGCTGGGCGTGGGAACTCAAGCGCCAACGGGAGGAAGCCGAATTCCGCCGTGCGCAAGAAGAAGCAGAACGCAAGGCGAAACTCCAGGCCATGGTGGACCAGGCCCTGACCCAGGCGGAGATTGACGACCTGGAACTGCGCACGCTGGAGAAGGAACTGGACCTGGGCCTGAAAGGGCTGCGCGGCGTGAAGGCCGTCAAACGGGAGGACCTGGAAGAGACGCTTCGCATCCGCTGGGAGGACGAGAAGCGCCGTCTGGAGCTGGAACTGGAAAAGGAGCGTCAGAAATTGGAACTGGAACTGGAGCGCTACCGCCAGGAAAAGGAATGGGAGATTCGGCGTCTCCAGGTCCTGTCCACCATGTCCGTGGAGGCCCTAATCGCGGCCAGCGGGCCTGACCAAGGAAAAGTGCTGGCTGAGTTGAAGCGCACTGAGATCCTGGCCGGCATGAGCGAGGAGCAGATCTTGGCCCTGGCCGCGGAGAAGTCCCCCGAGGTGGCCAAGGCCTTTCAGGAGCGCTTCCGGGCCCTCTCCACAGAGGAAATCAAGGCTCTGTACGAGCGCCTGGTGGCCTCGGAGCAGAAGTCCAAGGAGGAACAGCAGCGCATGATGCAGGATGTGCTGGCCCGCATGGAACGCATGTTTGAGAAGGCTCTGGACAGCCAGCGGGAGTCCACCACCGCGTTTGCTCACGACCGCGGGGGGCAGCCCATCATCGTCACCGGCGGTGGGACACCAGGCGTCGTCGGCGGGCCTACCGTGTTGGGTGCTGCCTCTAACCGCGTCCAGGTGTGCCCCAACTGCAAGCTGGAAGTGCCCGTGGGCACCAAATACTGCCCCAACTGCGGGGAGCAGTTTTACCAATAAGAACACCTCTACACACCACACCTGAAGAGCAAGAACCTATGAGCCTCCAACCCGGACAACGCATTCTGCATGGCACATATGAGGTCGAGGAGATGATCGTTCCCGGCGCGTTCGCCGCGGTCTATCGCGTTCGCCACGTGCGCTTAGGGCTCCGTCGGGCGGAGGGATAGGACACGGATGAACACGGATGCACACGGATTCCACCCCGTAGGGCGACCCGCCGGGTCGCCCTACGGGAGATACGCACATGATGGTGCTGATGGTCGCGCGAGGCCTTTACGTCAACGTAGTCCGATGGTTTTCAGTCTTGGGCGACAGGGGCATGTGTTGCGGGAAATGGCGGCGTTACGTTGGCAAAGTAAGGACGCAGCGTCGCTGCGCCCACGTCCGCCCGGTGTCCCCGTGCGCCGCGCGGGGCGGTATCCCGCCCAGCCCGACGGTAAGGGCGACCCGCCGGGTGGTCGCCCGGGGACATACGGGTGTACCGCCCGCACGGGGCTAAAGACCCCGTGCTACGTTGGAGGGAAGCCCCCTGGAAGGGGGCTGGGTGGGGCAGGCCGCTTTAGGGGCCTTTGGTTTGAGGCAGCCCGATGGCTTTCAGCCTCGGGCGATATTGGACGGTGAAGATGAGGATGAGAGGTCGCACGGGGTTAAAGTCCCCGCTTTCGCATGAATAAGGGGAGGTCAGGATGCCTTATTGGCAGTTGTTTTACCATGTTGTTTGGACAACCAAAGGACGGGAGCCTGTGATCGGAAGGGACAAAGAGGGATTCGTATACGATGCTATCGTGCGTAAAGCAAGTGCATTGGGCGGCAAAGTGTTTGCAGTTGGAGGTGTAGCAGACCATGTGCACCTGGTGGTCTCGATTCCTCCGTTTATTGCCGTTGCTACCTTCATCGGTCAAGTTAAAGGGGCCTCTTCGGCCTTTGTGAATAAGAGCGGTTTGTTTCCATTTCCGTTTCATTGGCAAGGTGAATACGGTGTGTTTTCCTTTGACCGGAAACGTATGCCTTATGTGGTTCAATATGTCAAGGAGCAGAAGGAACGTCATCGAACGGACAGGATCATTCAGGCGTTAGAGAGGCTGTCGTCGGAGGAGGGGAATGCTTATGTTGGCGAGGAATACGGTGTATACGTGGCTGGCATGATGTCGTGGGAAGACGAAATGCAGGATGTGTAGAAGGTGTACGGGGCCAATCGTCAGCAGTCCGTCCCTGAAGGGGACTGGCTGACCAGGCCGCTTCAGCGGCCTTCATACCAATGTAGCCCGATGGTTTACCGTCGGGCGGTGGGGATGGCGGTGCTGTGTTGGTGCGCACGGGGCTGAACCCCCGTGCTACGTTGGTGGGGAAGCCCCCTTCCAGGGGGCT
>CAZAQA010000053.1:0-14021 GCA_964487375.1 uncultured Anaerolineae bacterium
GCCCCCCGACCGCGTCTTCGAGTGGTCCCCGGACGGAAACCGGGTGCTCTTCCATTCCCTCGACGCTCGCGGGGAGTATATCTGGATGTACGACCGAAGCGCGTCGGTCTCCCGTATCGTCGCCCAAACCCGGTTGGCCTATGCGCTCTGGTTAGACAACGCGCGCGTGTTGCTCGTCTCCTCCTGCGGGAGTGCCTGCCGTGGGGTGGAGGTGATCTCCGTGGACGAGGGCACGCGCCGTCCCATCTTTGTGCGGGAACCGGAGACGTCCATAGATACCCTGGCCCTTTCTCCCGACCGAACCCGCCTGCTTGTGGCCCGCACGGATGGCACACTAATGGATTACGACTTGCGCACCGGCGTCTCTCAAATCCTCTGGCGCCTGTCGGACAGAGAACAGAGCACCCTTGTGCTCCCCTCCAGCCTCCAGTGGACATCCGTCCCCCAGCAAGGCCCATGGGATCCAACGGGACGTTACGTGGCCTTCCACATCCACGCCCGGTTCCAGGACCCGCGACTGGTCATCCTGGACACCGCAACGGGCCGACACGTTACCTTCTACAACATGCAACATACCTGGTCCCCTGGTGGACAATTCGCCCTGTTGACGCCCCTTTCCCCCTCCTCCAGGGACGCGTGGATCCTGCCGCTCGCCCGTCCCCTGGATGTGAGTCCCATCCACGTCAACGGTCCGGTGGCGAGCAGGAACCTGTGGCTGGACGATCACACTCTTCTTGTGCTGGAGAATGCTCCCGGCAGTGGCTGGACGTTTCGGCTGGTGGATGTGCAGAAGCCGTGGAAGCGCATGCCCTCTCGAGGGCTTTACACCCTGCGTGATCCGTTTGTGCGCCTTTACCCCTTCCGTCAGGGCGAAGGATTGGCGTTCGTGCAGGGACAGGCCTTCTCGCCGGGCGATCAACCGGATCTCTCGCCTATGCTGATTCACATTTCACGGAAACAGGGTTTCCGTCTTTTGGTCGGACAATGGCCTCGGAAGAAGACGTGGGAGGAATTGCACGGAGCCAGATCAGTGTGGGGTCCCCTCGGTCCCACGCCGGCAACCAACGCGGACCGGTTGCTCCTCCAGGGCATCAATACCCTATGTGGATTTACTGACTACGTCACGTCGGAAGCAGCCCTGACCTACGCGTTGGATGTTCTCGATTACCTCCAGGCGCATCCCCATGCCTCCGACGCGGCCATCTTGCGTTCCCTGCTCATCACGGTGCTCCAAAGGAGTAGTGAGAGGTTACCGGTGACGTTCACCTGGCTCCTGGATTCTGATGGCGAGATGCCCGGTGAGCCACATCAGAACGATGCTGTATTCGCCCCAGAAGTGTGGGATCGCCTCATCCACCTGTATCCGCAACACCTGCGGCCGGGTCCCGACAACGTGCGCGTGGTCACCCTATCCGATTTGAACGGGGATGGAGAGCCGGAATTGATGTTGCAGCACGCCTATTCCGGCGCGTCCACGGCCTTTGACCAACGGTGTGTGCTTGCCTGGGCGTCAGGGCGATTTCGCAACCTGCTGTCCACGGCAAACGAGACCATGAACGGCTGGTGGGTGGTGGGGGATGTGGATGGTGATGGTCGCGCGGAGATGCTGGCTCATCGGGGTGGCTCTGGCATCGCCACATACCTTGCCCTTCCGTACACCGTCCTGTACAGGTGGGTGGATGGTGTCCTCGTTCCCCACACCCTGCTCCCGCCAACAATGCCTCACCCGTCTCGTTACCCCGATGCTATCGCTTTGGCCTGGCAAACATCTACCCTCTACGCGTACTTAGGCGACCTGGACGCCGCGCTCCAGGCCCTCCAGGTGGTGCGGAAAAGTTTGACCGACCCGTCCGATGACCTCACACGGCGCGTTGATCCGTTCGTCCTGTACCGTTACGGGTTGCTTGCCCTCCTGAACGGGGACCCGTCCACTACCCAACATGTGTGGCAGGACGTCCTCGCTCGATATCCGGATCATCCCCTGGTCCCGTTTCTGCAGGAACTGCTGCAGCAGGTGGAGGAACCCCAGCCCGTGGTCCGCGTGTGTGCCCGCGTGCGCGCATCCGCGCGACAATGGGAGCGGGTAGAACAGGAAATCGGCCTTTACTACCCGGGGTGGCACCACCTCTCCGGTGGGGATGTGTGTGTGCCGCCGGTCCTCTTCTCGCTGGAAACGTGGTCTCGGGAACACCCGATCGACGAACAATTGGCGCGACGGGGGGTTGGGTGGCAGTTGTTGGCCAATACATACGACCTGAACGAGGACGGCCAGGTGGATCCCATTGGAGTGGTGACCGACCGGGACGGGGGCCGAGACTATGGTGCGTGGGCGTTCCTCACGGAGGGACAAACCTACCGCCCCCTGCTGGTGGCCGATGCGGGGTGGGTGACCCCGACCTTGAACCCACACATATGGTTTGAGGTGTACCAGGACCTGAGGGAGTGTTCGAACTGGGTGGTCGCGGACCTGAACCGCGATGGGGCACCGGAGGTGGTGGCCGTTTGTCGAGGGCGGGTGCGTACCGCCTCCTGGACGGGGCATCGCTTCCGGGAGTGGATGGTGGAGGCGCGTTCGTACAATCCTCAATATGGCCCGGGGTGGGAGACGCGCGTCCGGGTGGTATCTGACGCGCGGTGGGGCCTTCTCTTGGAGATGGACTTCATAGGTCGCGGGGATCCGCCGCCGCCTTCCTTCCGCCGTCGTTATCGCTTCACAACGGATGGCCCTTTCCTGGTGGAGGATGCGGACCCGGCCAAGTCGCCGGCCCTCTCCCAGGCGCTGGAAATGCTGTACGCGCACCGGGATCCCCGCGGTGCTTTGCGCGCCTTGCGTACGGCGCACCCGCCAGCCGCTTCGCTCCCCTTGTTGCTCTACGTGCGAGCCCGGGCAGCCTCCCTGGTCGGTGAGCGCAAACTTGCCGCGTGGGATGCCTACCTTCTTTCCATCCTGTACCCTCGCGGTCCGTGGGTGAAGCGGGTGAAAAGGTGGCGTATTCCTTTCAATCTCCCGTGGAAACTGGCTGCGTCTCGCACATCTGTTGGGGTTGACTGATGGCCGATGGCGGTTGGCCCTTGTGCGAGTCGGTTCCAAAGTATGTTGGTGAAAAAGGGGGGATAAATTTGCCAAAGAGGGGGTGGGACAGCAACGTTGCGTCTGGTACCTGTGGCGCAACCTGCAAAAGCCCATAGCCGAAGCGGAACTTCACGCCCGCCCAAGAACGCCATGAACGCAAACGCCATGACCGCCACCCCGGCCTGAGTCCATTGGCCGTGGCCGAATTTCCGCCATTGACCCTCTACCTCTCCACCAATACCCCTATCTAAATCGCCAACAAAAGATGGAACCTAGCCCTCGAGAGAAAACGGTTGACAGATTCTGCGAGGTGTCTTATACTGAATGTGATAGGAGGTGAGCCATTGCTTGATGTCAACCAGATGCATCTCAATCGGAATCGATCCAGGTCGTTCGGGCACCACGGGTTCGTGCGTGCCCCTTTTTTATCATCATAAGGCAGTGCGTCGCGTCCTGAAGAACGTCTTCGGGGCCCATGCGTTCACACAAAAGAGAGGAGGCCTTCGATGATGGATTCGGCGATGATCAGTAAGATCCAAAAGGCGAAGCAGTACGCTGAGGAACGACATCGGATGCGCTTTGACGCGTTTCAGATGACCTTCCAAGGAAATCACAACACGTATGTGGTGACATATAATGGGGGGGTCTGGAACTGTACTTGCCACTTTTTCGAACAACGAGGTATTTGCAGCCACACGATGGCTTTGGAACATGTCTTGAACGAGATGGTTGAACCGATTCGCCTTCCAGAACCGGCCCCGGAGCCCTGACGTTCTCTCGAAGCAAGGGCATAAGCGGCGGCAAACCCCTTGCCGCCGCTTTGGTTTTTCGGCAAACAGGGCATCTCCCTATGACCGCCCAGGCTAGCGGCGACTCCCCTGGCTTCAGCGGGAAACCAGAAGTAACCATGCTGAAGGCGTTTAGTGACGGAAATGACGAACCCCCGTGAACACCATTGCCATCCCCAAACGATTGGCCGCAGCAATGACCTCCCCATCCCGTTTAGATCCTCCGGGCTGGATGACCGCAGTAATGCCTGCCTCGGCCGCGACTTCTACTCCATCGGGAAAGGGGAAGAAAGCGTCAGAAGCCATAACTGCGCCGCGAGCGTTGACGCCGGCTTTCCAGGCGGCCAGACGCACAGCATCTACCCGGCTCATCTGGCCAGCACCAACACCGACCGTTGCCTTTCCTTTGGCGAATACAATAGCATTGGATTTCACGTGTTTGATAGCCTGCCAGCCAAAACGTAACCCCTCCCACTCTTCATCTGACGGCCGGCGCTCCGTGACCACACGCCAGGCAGACGGATCTGGAGGCAACGCGTCTGGCGTCTGGGCCAGCCAGCCACTGACGGTGTTACGCCACAGAAGGCCTGTCGCGGGCACATGAATAGCTTGCAGCAGGCGAATAAAGCGGGACTTGCGTTTGAGGATGCGAAGGGCCTCCTCTGTGAAAGAAGGAGCCGCCAAGACCTCGATGAAAAGCTTCCGCATCCCCTGAGCCGTGTCCGCGTCGAGAGGACGATTGACAGCAATGACGGACCCAAACGCAGAGACAGGGTCCGATGCCAGAGCTTGTTCATACGCCTCTCGCAACGTGGAGGCTGTCGCCAAGCCACACGGATTCCCGTGCTTGATGATGGCCACAGTGGGCGAGTCGAACTCATGTGCGGCCCGCCAGGCCGTATCCAGATCTAGCCAGTTATTGTAGGACATCTCCTTACCATGAAGTTGCCTGAAAGGCAGATGTTGGCCGATGGGCAGGTAAAGGGCCGCCCGCTGGTGGGGATTCTCACCGTAGCGAAGCTTCGTTTGCCGTTGGAGGAGGAGGGGCATTCGATCGATTAGAGCCTGGGATCCTGTAGTGCCGTCCGGGGATAAGTAAGTGGCAATGGCAGCATCGTAAGTCGCAGTGTGGCGAAACGCTTTGATTGCCAGGCGCCGTCGCTCTGCCATGTCCAGAGTCCCGGATTGTAAGCGCTCGAGCACCTCCTCGTAATCATCCGGATCGCAGATAACCGTCACATGAGCAAAGTTCTTTGCCGCGGCTCGCAACAGGGCGACGCCACCGATGTCAATCTGCTCAACCGCTTCCTCGAGGGTGACGCTGGGACGGGCGACCGTCTCCTCGAAGGGATAAAGGTTGACAACCACCAGGTCGATAAAATCGATTCCATGCTTGGCGAGTTCATTTCGATCTTCGGGTGTGCGGCGGGCAAGGATACCCGCATGGACGGCTGGATGCAGAGTTTTCACACGGCCTCCGAGTAGCTCAGGGAACCCTGTCAAGTCAGCCACTGGGATTACGTCCAATCCCGCCTGACGCAATGTTCGGGCTGTACCACCACTGGCAATCAGCGTGTATCCAAGGGCAGCCAGTCCGCCGGCAAATGACGGCAAATTTCGTTTGTCACTTACAGAAAGCAGGGCGCGCATAATACACTTCCTCCTTCCTCGTCTGTTTTTGTGGTGCTTGCAGCATCCTTTCAGTGGAGCGCCTGTTTTTCGTCCCGACGCTCCTACCGTGCATTTGTAGGGAAAGCCAATTTACTGTACGATGTTTGTATGGTGGCCACAATTTCAAGTGTACGGAAGTTAGAAGCAGGGGCAAACTACGTGATCCGTTTAGAGGTGTTTGAAGGTCCGCTCGACCTCCTCCTCCGTCTCATCGAGCGCGAGGAGTTGGAGATCACGGCTGTCTCCATTGCTCAGGTGACGGATCAATTTCTCGCCCATCTTGAACAGGCCGCCGGCGTTCCCACTGCGCTTCTAGCGGACTTCATCACCATGGCTGCCCGTCTCCTGCAGATCAAGTCACGTGCCTTGTTGCCCTCACTTGAGCCCACATCTGAGGAAGAGGAAGACGACCCGGGTGAAGTTCTGGCCCGGCAGTTACGCCTCTACAAGCAATTCCGCCAGGTTGCACACTTGCTCACCCAACGGGAACGCAAGCATCTGCGAGCCTATGTTCGTGTCACCGCCCCTCCTCGCATGGAAGACCGGCTTGAACCCGGCCAGATACGCCTGGAAGATCTGGTGACAGCGTTGAAGCGAGTCCTGGAGGAGAAGAAGCCTCCGGTCGAGGCTACCGTTGTCACCCCTTATACCGTTACAATCCAGGACAAAATGATCGAACTGCGTCAACAACTTCAGCGCCACAGACGCCTGGACTTTACTGAGATCCTTCGGAACAGCCGACACCGCCAGGAAGTGATCGTCAGTTTTATGGCCGTGTTGGAACTCGTGAAACAGGGGGAAATCCAAATCCGACAAGAAGTGGTGTTCGGTCCTATTGTCATTGAAAGAGTCTCGAGTCTACCAAATGATGTTGACGGCGAGGCAAGTATGCGGCCTGCCCAGACGCCGTCCTCGTAATGCTCGCGAGACAACGCAGGGAGAGCAACAGGGAAGGCTCATACGGGCCGAAAGGCCTGAAGCCGGGACGCTCCGCTCCGCTCTTGCTCGCTTCATAAGAGGGCATTGTATGCCCTTGCCAGGGATTGCGCCATTTGTTCCAGTGTAAACCGGGTTTGGGCACGATGTCGGGCAGCCTGTCCCAGGTGCTCGAGCAGATCTGCATCGTACCACAGTTCTTCCACAGCAGCCGCCATGCTGTTGGCGTCCGGTTGTGCCAAGCGTCCACTCGCGTCTAGCAGGTAGGGGGCCTCTCCGACGCGCGCGGCTACAATGGGCACTCCGGCCGCCATCATATGAAGGAGCCGGGCAGGACTCTTGGCCCGGGTTGTGGGTGCATCTTCCACGGCATAAACTCCCACACGAGTGCGTCGTAATAATTGTACAAAAGCCGAATAAGACTGCCATACAAGGACGGTCGTGCGTGAGGCGGCGGGCATCCCCACTAGAGAAGCTCGCAAGGCCATGGCCCGCTGAGGTGTGGGGCCGACAACCAGGACGTTAGCATCGGACACGCGGCGGACAATGGCGTTTAGCCAGAGGACCAACACCTCCGGTCGGATGTCCAGGAGACGGGTCGGGACGAGCAAGCGGTGACTGTGGCGTGGGCGGTCTGGTTCCGGCACCACAGGAGCGACATTAGGAATCAGGTAGACGCGGCCGTCCTTGCGCTTCTGATGAACCCGCGTCAGCAGATCATGGCTGGCCACAGTAACGGCGTCGGCGGCTCGCCAGGCCCACGATTCAGCCCAAGACCCCATGTAGCGCCACAAATGGCGGACGCGCCCTTCCGGCAGCCAGGCTTGCTCCAAATCATCACAATCCAGCAGGATCGGAGGACGTTCTGCAGCCCTCTTGAGCCCGTCAAACAGGCGCTGCAAGGCCAGGAAGGCAAAGGGAATCCCAATCGGCTTCACCAAGTGTATGATGTCCGGGGACTGGCTTGATACTAGAGAACGAACCGCTGCCAGCATTTCCCCCCAGGCAAGCAGGACATCCCCCGTTCTCGCCACTCTCCACTCTCGGCGCCGCAAGGGGACATAGTAAATGCGTATCCTCTCACTGACATCGCTGTAGGTGATGTGGGGTGGCGAAGCAGCATCCCAGTTGGCAACCAGAATCCGTACCCGCACACCCATGTGATCGAGTGTCACGGCCATAGGCATGGTTCGATAAGACAATGTGCCATGGCGCTGAAAGCCAAACGGCGTGATGAAGAGGACGCGAGGTGCCCGTTTCAGGGAAGGGGCCATGGAGACGTGCTCTCCCTCCCCCTTCCCATAACTCGCTCCAACGCGTCCGGGTAGGACCAGCCGTGTTCTCTGGCCACACGACGTCCTTCCACTCTCATGATGTCTTGCATACTTGAAAGCCACTTCGCAAGAGGAAGTCTCTCACGGTGATTCACCAAGGGAGTAAGGGTCGCGGGAAATCCCTGCCATTTCCACTCATCGAGAAGTGAGGCCTCCCCTTCAGCCAAAAAATGAGTCAGGGCAATGTAGGCGTGGGCAGCATGGTAAAGGCGAAGAGAATAGTATTCCTCCTGCATCTGAGTAGCAACCCAGACGTGCGTCCAGAATCGAAAAGCCCACGTTTCCAAGCGAGCAAATTCCACGCGAGTCGGAGGCAGGATCTGCTTGAGACGCGCCTGCAAGCGCCGCGTGCGATCAAAGAGTATGCGGGGAGAAGAGGGGGGATACTCGGGCAAGCAGCACCAGGGCAAGAATGTCATGGTCATCACGCCTCCATTGGAAAGCAGTACAATACAGGACGCGGGAAAATGTGTGATTTCCTCTATGTGGACGAACGGGAGGAAATCCTTGAGCCATGTTCTCCGTTCAGCATAAAAGGCGGCGAATTCTTCGTCTTCCAGGGCAAGACCGACACGTACCCACTGAGGCACATGAGGAGACGTCTTCACCCAAAGCGCCAGAATGCGAGAATCCTTCTGAGCTCGAGCAAGCAGGCGATCCAAATAGGGGTCGGGAAAAGGTTTGGATTCCATGGCAAGTGCTCCGTCTCTGTCCGGATAAGGGAACCGCCCGAGGCAGCCCCCAAGCGGTTTCATTCCTCCAACTCGTTTACACAATTCAGAAGATCGAGGATTCCCTGGGGAAGAGGAGTGACT
Source organism: uncultured Anaerolineae bacterium (assembly GCA_964487375.1). Classification (GTDB taxonomy): domain Bacteria; phylum Chloroflexota; class Anaerolineae; order JAADDB01; family JAADDB01; genus JAADDB01. The sequence goes on from CAZAQA010000053.1 coordinate 8,618, forward strand.
ATTCCTGTTGTCCCAAAACAGAGAGCATCCGCACCAAGCGCATACTGGTGACCCGAGTATTCTCTTCGATGGCGATGAGGACATTGAGCACTTCGCCTATCGCGTACAAGACCATAAATTCTCCTATGCCCCAACCAAACACCACGCCTGCTCCGGCAATCTGAGCCCACGCGGCAAGGCCACCCTTTCCGTTCATGCCGCCAACCACACGGGCAAGGCCAAAGGCCAAGCTCGCCAAGGCAATGATGAACATGATCACGGCAACGATTTTAAAGAGTAGTGAGATCAAGCGTAAGACGTAGTATTGGCGTTTCACCGGGGGTTCCTCCTCCACCGTGGCACGGGCTATGCGAGGGATAGGCTCTCCTACCCCTCGCCAGTTGGTCTGCTTGAGCCGTGTTTCATTGTCCAGGAGCCGGTTCCAACACGGGAATGGGCTCTGTCCCTTCCGGCACGGGGAAACGCAGGAGCAGATCCACATCACTCCTTCGCACCATGGGCAGGACTTGGGTCAGCAATCTCATCACAGGGGAAGAGCGCATTCCTGAGAGAACACCGTACAGCTCCAGAGCCGTATTGACGTGCTCCGCATCCCAGGCCAGATAGGGCAAGGGCTTGTTATTGACGAAGATGTGGATCCCGTCCGGCCGGTTGACGAAATGGATGTGCTGCACGCCTGCTTTTGTTAGAGAATGGACCAGGTTCCGGTTCAGGGCAAGCGGAGTCAGGTCAACGCCAAGCGAGCGCAATGTGGTCGCATGAAGACCAAAAAGAGACGGGAGGCCGTTCTCGTCATAGGCGACATCGAAACGAACCACAGCCACAGGTTCGCCCATCCGTTTCACCTGGGCCCGCATCACTGCAGGCGCGTTGGGGGGACGGAAGGGCTTGAGTTGGGCACCGGGGGCCACGGGGAACTGGATCACCAGGCCGAGACGGGTATACCGTACCAACGGAAGAAGTTTGCCCACGATATCTCCATAGGGGACCCCCAAGCCGGGAAGCAACTCTCCTAAATTCTGCAATGATTTGCCATCCCAGGCAACATAAGGAAGAGGAGCGCCATTCACGTAAATTCCCAGCCCCTGCTCTCCCTCGACGATCTCCATATGTTGGATGTTGGCCTGGACAAATCGTTGAACCACCCATGGTTGCAGGTTAAACCCCCGAAGGTCGAGTCCAGTCCACTGATAGAGCTGATTCGTGGTAATGCCTGCTGCACCCAAAACGCCATCATTGTCATATTGGACATAAACGGGAGGCAATTTCAGCGCGAAACGATTGCTCCTTTGTGCATATTGTACAACGCTCTCCGCCGCGTGGTTGGCATTTGTGGACGTGGGAGTTGTTGCACCACAAGCGGACAACACAAGACCACTGATAAGTAGAATGCTCAATATCATCCAACGCCAGGATTTCATGATTGCCCTCCTCTATCTATGTGGAAACCTGATGGGACAACACGGTGCAACCCACCGCTCACAAACAGGTGCAAAGGTTCGACTATGAGGTGAAAATGATGTATCGTTGATGACAATTCAACGCATTCGATAATCGACATGATACCTCCAGGGGCGGAGAACTATGTCGTAAACATTATAACAGAGAGATTGCAGTTTTGCAAGACATTCGTTCCTTTGGTACGCTTTGGCAGACGGGCGCTGCAAGTCCCCTCATTACCATTCTAATGCGAACGGGAATGCTGGCGTACCGTCCAAGTCGCCATTTGTGATGATGGCCGGCACCGTGAACCGTTGCTGAGAGGAGCTCTTTGTCGAGATTCCCGTGACGAATGAACAAATGATATCCAAAAGGTGTCTCTGCCATGACGAACACTGCTCAAGAAAGAGAACTGGTTCTGCTCGTTGGGCCCGACCGAAAGACGAACGTAGTGCAACTCATTGCTGGCAAACGCTGGGAAACGCATCATGGCATCATCCTCCATGACGATCTCATTGGCCGTCCCTTCGGCAGGGTTGTTTACACTCATAAGGGCTATCCTTTCTTGCTTCTGGAACCGTCTACTGCCGACTTAATCCAACATCTTAAGCGGCGCACACAAATCGTATTTCCCAAAGATGTCGCCTACATTCTCTTGCGCCTCAACCTGTACGCGGGGCGCCGGGTTATCGAAGCCGGTACCGGTAGCGGCGGTCTGACGCTGGCCTTCGCTCGTGCCGTGTCGCCTCAAGGACACGTGTATTCTTACGAAGTGCGGCCAGAACACCAGTCTCTGGCCCGCCATAATCTACGCTTGGTCGGCCTGGAAGATAATGTAACCTGGCACATCCATAACATTGCCAACGGCTTCATAGAGGAAGACGTCGATGCCCTCTTTTTGGATGTGCGCAGTCCCTGGGAATTTTTGGATTCGGTTCAGAGGGCCTTAAAACAAGGGGGGTTTTTCGGTGCCCTGGTGCCCACGACCAACCAAGTCAGCCGGTTACTCGAAGGCCTCTATGACCGCGGTTTCGTTCAAGTCTCTGTAGAGGAACTTTTTTTGCGTTCTTACAAGCCAGTGGCCGCGCGACTACGCCCCGAAGACCGCATGATCGCACACACAGGATACCTTGTCTTCGGACGCACGGCTACAGAGGAAGCTCAACCCTGGTCTGGTCCCCGTTTGCGGCGCGTTGCTGCTCGACGCCAGGCAGAGGAAGAAGGAAAACCTCAACGAGGAGGGGAGCCCCGCTCCGCAGCGGACCAGTAATGCAACGCTTTCACGAGTACGTCAATGGCCCGGCCGTATTCCTGCAAATCAATGTGCTCATTGGGCGTGTGGTCCAGGTGCGAGTCCCCGGGTCCATAAGCCACAATGGGGCATCGCCAGGCCGGTCCGACTACGTTCATGTCGCTGGTTCCGGTCTTGACCTTGAACGCGGGATGCCCCCCTGCATCCCGAATCGCGCGAATAAACGCCCGCGCCAGGGACGTTCGCTTGCTGGCCCGATAGGCGGGTTCATAGCCCCAAAAGGTGACCTCTCCCCCTGCCTCAGCGGCCAGGGAACGAACATCGGCCTCTAGGATCTCCCGCTCGAGACCCAGGGGGAGGCGCAAGCCCACTCGGGCGCGAACCTCATTGTACAGTCCGTTCCCATCCGTGTGGAGCTCGCGCAAGGAGGGAAGAACCCGGTCGAAGAGGCGTTCCCGACCGTTATTATAGTCCTCACACCAACGCTTAACGCCTGACCACCATCGACAGGCACGATCCCCGACTCCCCGGGCTCCCGGGCCGGCCGTATGAGTCGAGGGCTCCTGGGCGCGGAAGTCAATCAGCAGGCGCCCCTTGTATCCCAAAGTGACACGGTTCCAGGCGCTGGGCTCGCCAATAATGCACGCAGCAGGCCGCCCTTCCGTCAGAAATCGATCCCGGATATGACGCGCTCCTTTCGAGGTGGCCGCTTCTTCCTCCGTAGCTCCGACAACGACCAGACGCACACCAGGGAGCCGGCCCACACGCGCGACGGCGCAGAAGAACGCGGCCAGCGGCCCTTTAGCATCCACTGCGCCTCGACCATAAAGAGCCCTACCCTGGATTCGTACAGGGATATCACCAGGGACTGTATCCATGTGACCCAAGAGAACCAGAGTGAGAGCAGCACCAGGAGAGCCTACTTCCGCTACAGCATTGCCCGCCTCGTCGACAACAGCCCGATCGTAACCATGGGTTCGTGCCCAACGAACCAGAAAGTCGGCCAAAGGCCCCTCTTGTCCAGAAAGGGAAGGAATACGTATCATCTCCAACAACAATTGGGTACAATCCTCGTTCACTTTCTCCTCCTTACAGGATAGCCGTTCCAGGAGTAATTCCGAGATCTCTGGGACAAGTCGCGTCCCTTCCTCTGGGGATGGATGAAAAGCGACAGGGACTCTGGGAAATCCTGAGCCTCTACGGCCCCACCGAGAATTGCGCTCCCGTCGCCAACGTTCAAGCAGCCAGAACCCCAGCCAAGGCATCCACAACGTGCTCCAGTTCTGATCGGGCAATGACCAGAGGCGGCAGCAGACGAATGACCGTAGGCCCTGCCGGGAGAGCCAGCACTTGATACTCCTCCTGCAGCCGACGCAGGTAAGGAGTCGCTCGCTCGCGCAATTCCATGCCGACCATGAGCCCTAATCCCCGGACCTCCCGTATCCTGGGACTTTTCAGGTGCCTCAATCTCTTCAACAACCACGCCCCGTTGGTCCGAGCTCGGTCGACCAGTTTTTCTTCAGCAATAATGTCCAAAACGGCCTGGGCAGCAGCGCACGCCAGAGGATTTCCCCCGAATGTCGAACCGTGATGTCCGGGCTTGAGCTTGCGCGCCACTCGCTCATTGACCACAACTGCCCCCATGGGGATACCACCAGCAATGCCTTTGGCCAGACAGAGAATGTCCGGCGTCACATGCTCGTGCTCTACAGCAAAAAGCGCCCCCGTGCGTCCAAAGCCAGTTTGGACCTCGTCCGCGATCAGAAGGGTCCCTGTGGCGTTACATATCTCCCTCAGCCCTTGCAAATAGCCGTCAGGCGCAGGGCGGACCCCTCCCTCTCCCTGGACCGGCTCCACAATGACAGCAGCTGTCGACTCGTCTATGGCCCCACGTGCAGCGGCCAGATCGCCAAAGGGTATATGAATGACGTCAGGCACGAGAGGGGCGAATGGAACCCGATATTTCTTAGTCCAGGTTAACGACAAAGCCCCCATGGTCCGACCGTGAAACCCCCGCATCATGGCGACTAACCGACTCCGTCCACTGGCCAAACGAGCAAATTTGAGGGCAGCCTCAACACTCTCGGCTCCTGAATTGGTCAGAAAGAGGTAGTCCAACCCGGGAGGCGTTAAGGCGACCAGGCGCTCAATGTAGGCGTCGCGTACGTCGTTATCAAAAGTACCCGGGCAGATGAGCAAGCGTTCGACCTGACGCTGGATGGCCTCAACCAGACGGGGATGACTGTGTCCGACGATAGCCACACCATGTCCGCCGATACAGTCAATGTAAGCCCGCCCTTTGTGATCCCATACCGTAGCTCCACGCCCACGAACAAGGATAATTCCACGTTTGGTGTACACCGGCAGTTCATACTGACTCATCGCTCTCCTCTCTTTTTGCCCTTCCTCTCAGGCCGAAAGAAAAAAGGCCTCGGAGGATAGAAGCGCTCGTGTAACATCTACTTCAACAAGGTGACGCAAGGAAGGGGCCTCGGAAGTTGCCAGGCCATGTAAGCCGGAAGATCCCCACCGATAAGGGGAGTCATCTTGCGTTCCATACAAAATGCGTCCCCCGGAAAAGTCTAGCACATTCTGGCGTTTAGCGCGAGTTTCGCCTCCTCCACAAGCCAGAGAATGTCCGATTACAGCGGGTGTTGCCTTACAAGAGACCTTTCTTTAGCAGAGGAAGTACAACATTTGGGTTATAATACC
>CAZAQA010000054.1:0-13902 GCA_964487375.1 uncultured Anaerolineae bacterium
GTTCTTCGCCGAACAACAATCTGGGTGTTCCCAGCGCCATCATCACCTTTCAGTATCCCCTGCGGATCGTGGTGTTCTGCGGCGCGGTTTGTTTGCAAAACCGCCAAAGTTGCGTGGCTCTTTCAGTATCCCCTGCGGATCGTGGTGTTCTGCGGCATCCTACAATTGCATAAGCCAATCCAGACATAATGTCCTTTCAGTATCCCCTGCGGATCGTGGTGTTCTGCGGCTTATGCTGTAGAGAATGGTGGAGTTTTTGAAGATATGCTTTCAGTATCCCCTGCGGATCGTGGTGTTCTGCGGCGTGCTGGGTTTAAATGACGAGGCTGGAGAGGTCGCTCTTTCAGTATCCCCTGCGGATCGTGGTGTTCTGCGGCCGCGATTGCTCTCAAGCCCCCAAGGAGTCTTTTGTGTCTCCCCGGTCCCTTTTCGTGCCCCTATGAGCCTCTCTCAGGCTGTTTTCCGGCTCCTCCTGTCGCCAATTATACCCTCATCATGGAAATCTTCGCAAATCGGAAATGTGTCCGTAAGGCCAGGGATTTGAGACGCCAAAACCCCCTCTCACAGGGAAATTTCCGTCCTCTTGGGCCCACGCACCCTCTCACGTACTGCTCTGGGCCGCGATTTGAGAAACTCCCCTCTCAGAAAGGCATATCGGTGCCCCCCAGCAAACAATATGTGCGACGAGCACACGATGAAACTAAATTTGGTCCCCCCCCATGCCCTATGTATAATAAGCATCGACACCATAAAAATGCCGGGTTCGATGAACCCAAGAGAAACAACTCATTTAGACGACGTTGAGGAGGATATGTCCGTGTCGGAGCAGGAGTTGGAAGTTAGAGTCATCCCTCGTAAGCGAGTTGTGAAGAAGCTTGCTCGGGGAATGAAACTCACAGGCAAGGTCCGTCGCATTACCCAATTTGGAGCTTTTGTGGACATCGGCGTGAACACGGATGGACTCGTCCATATCTCAGAATTGGCTCCGTATCGCGTGGCCAAAGTGACCGACGTGGTTCAGGTGGGTGATGAAGTCACTGTCTGGATCAAAGACCTGAACAAGGCCGAGAACCGCATCAGTCTCACCCTCATCCCCCCGGGGACAAAGACAATCCGTGATATTCAGGTGGATGAGGTGGTCAAAGGAACGGTCACCAGGATTGAACCCTATGGGGCTTTTGTGGACATCGGCATTGGCCGTGAAGCGCTACTGCGTGTGCGTGACATGGCAGAAGGCTACGTTCGCCACCCGGGTGACATGGTCAAAATCGGGGAGGAGATCGAGGCCCGCGTGATTCGCGTGGACGTGCATCGCAATCAGGTGGATCTGAGCCTTAAAGGGATGCACCCGGAGGATGAAGTCGCCCCATCGCAGGTCGATTTCCTGACTGAGAGTGATGACGAGGAAGAGCCCATCAGTCCATTTGAGCTCGCTTTTCTGGAGGCCCAAGCCCAAAAGGAGCGCCGACGGAACAAGAAGCGCAAGAAGAAGCGATGGGAAGATCCCGAGGAGGATGAATTGGTTCGGCGTACCTTAGAGTACGCGGAGAAGAAATAGCTCCCACGCCTTCCGGCACGGCCCCCTTTCAACCCACTGCGCCCCCTGGCTGAAATCTTGCGGGGACGTATGTTCTCCGCCCCGCCCTGGTACGAATAATTCCTGGCCCAACGGATACCCCCGTCAGGGCCAGGACTTGCTTCCTTTGTGAGGGCAATGATGCCAAATCGACTCATTCATGAAACCAGCCCCTATCTCCTCCAGCATGCCCATAACCCTGTCAACTGGTTCCCTTGGGGAGAAGAGGCCTTTCGCGTGGCCAGAGAAGCAGATAAGCCCATCCTTCTTTCTGTTGGCTACGCGGCCTGTCACTGGTGCCACGTCATGGCTCACGAATCCTTTGAAAATCCCGAAATCGCCGCCATCATCAACGCCCACTTTGTCCCCGTCAAGGTCGACCGGGAAGAGCGCCCTGACGTGGATGCCGTCTACATGAACGCCGTCCAGGTCATGACAGGGCATGGAGGATGGCCCCTTACCGTTTTTCTCACACCTGACGGTGTTCCCTTCTACGGCGGCACATATTTTCCCCCCACTGCCCGGCATGGTCTCCCCGCGTTTCCCTCCCTTCTGAAAAACATCGCCCGGGTATGGCAGAGTAATCGTCAACAGCTCCTGGAGGACGGACAGCAAGTACTGGCACAGGTGAAGTCCATGGCCCACCCGCGTCCTGGAGGAGAAATAGACACAAGCATTCTGGAAACGGCTGTAGAACGCCTCGTGCGTAACGCCGACCCCTACTACGGCGGATTCGGCCGGGCCCCCAAATTCCCTCAACCCCTGGTGTTGGATTTCTTACTGCGGATGGCCAGGCGCTTTAGAGATGACCGCCTGATTGATATAGTGGGGTTGACGCTGGACCATATGGCCCGTGGCGGCGTATATGACCACATCGGCGGCGGCTTTCATCGTTACTCGGTCGATGCCCTCTGGCTGGTGCCCCATTTCGAGAAAATGCTGTACGACAATGCCCTCTTGCCCCGTGTGTACCTGCATTACTGGCAACTCACCGGGGACGAGGACGCGCTGCGAGTGCTGCATGAGACGCTCACCTATGTGTTGCGAGAGATGCAGGCACCGCAAGGCGGATTCTACAGCTCCCAGGACGCGGACAGCGAGGGAGTCGAGGGGAAATTCTACACGTGGAGCGACGACGAAATCGAGGCTGCTCTTGACCCTGCCCTGGCTCATGTCGTCAAGACGTTCTATGACATCCACGCCGGCGGCAACTTCGAGGGACGCTCCCTTCTTCACGTGCCTGTCCCGCCCGAGATGGTTGCACAGCGCCTGGGACGATCTCGCCAAGAGCTTGAGACCATGCTGAGCCTCGCCCGCAAACGACTTTATGAAAAGCGAAGCCACCGGGTCCGGCCGGCACGCGATGAGAAAATCCAGACTTCATGGAATGGCATGATGATCGCCACTCTGGCTGAAGTAGGGCGTATCTTGAACGTCTCCCCCTACCTTCGCGCGGCGGAACGCGCGGCCTATTTTCTCCTGGAGAATCTCATCGACGAACAGGGACGACTTTGGCACACCTACAAGGATGGAAAACGTGGAGCGCGAGGATATCTCGACGACTACGGAGAACTCATCGATGCACTCTTGCGCCTCTACGAAGCCACCTTTGATATCCGTTGGTTTCGTCAGGCATGGAACCTGGCTCAGCAAATGATCGAACTCTTCTGGGAAGGGGGGACAGGTCTCTTTTACGATACCGGCCATGACCAGGACGCGCTGGTTGTCCGCCCGCGGGATATCTTCGATAACGCTTACCCTTCCGGGAACGCCATTGCGGCAGATGTCCTCTTGCGGCTGAGTACTTACACGGACGACGACTCCCTGGCTGGATACGCCGAAACCATCCTGCAATACGGTACCCGCTGGATGTCAGAATTCCCTACCGGCTTCGGCCACCTGCTAAGCGTGCTCGACATGCATTTGGGGCCAGTCCAGGAGATTGCCCTTGTGGGGGCACCGGAGGACAACCGCACTCAGGCCTTGATCCGGGCCGCCTTTGCCCCTTACCGTCCCAGGAAAGTCGTCGCGTACCTTGATCCTGCTCATCCAGAGTGGAGCGACCTCATTCCCTTGTTGGCCGCCAAAGTGCCGATAGAGGGAGCCCCGGCCGCGTACGTCTGCCAAAATTTCTCCTGCCGGGCTCCTACGACCGATCCGGCAATTCTGGAGAACCTCCTATGAAGTCACACCCCGGGGCGACTTTCCAAACCGAGAAACTCTATCATTTCAATGCTTCACCGACCTTTCGGACCGCGCCAGGGCATCGATAACAGGCCGCGGTCCGGAGTCACGGGCGCAAGAAATAAGGGAAGGGAAGGTACGGCCCCTTCCCATCAACCTCGACAAGACCTGTGTCCCCCATCCCGCGCTGAAGAGCGGCTTGACACCCGGGAAAGGACATGCTATACTTGCTTTTGCACACGTGTGCAGGATATGGAGACTCAACATGACCGCAGAAGGGCGTTCGTCTAAAACTCAATCGGTTTCGATCAAGGATATTGCCCGGGCGGCCGGAGTATCCCATTCCACAGTTTCCCGCGCCTTGCGTAACAGCCCCCTCGTGAACCCGGAGACGGCCGCCCACATTCGGCGCATTGCCGAGGAAATGGGGTATATCCCCAACATTGTCGCCCAGAGCCTGGTGACTCAACGCACTTATACGGTAGGACTGGTAGTCACGTCCATTTCGGACCCGTTTGTCGACCGGATCGTTGACGGCATCGAGGACCTGGCAACGCGAAACGGCTACAGCGTCTTCCTGAGCTCCTCCCACGCCGATCCGGGGCGGGAAATCGCCGTTGTAGAAGCGTTTCACCGTCGTCGTGTGGATGGGGTTTTGGTCCTGGCCTCTCGGGTAGGCAGTTTGTATGCCGAACGACTGCAAGACCTGGGAGTCCCCATCGTTCTCATCAACAATCAGGCGGGAGGAGAATATGTGTATTCCGTTTCGGCGGATGATTTGCAAGGCGCCCGTGACGCTGTCTGCCATCTCGTCGAGTTGGGGCATCGCCGTATTGCTTACGTGGGATGCCATTTTCGTCCCCCCTCCAATCGTCGCCGTCTGGAGGGATACCGGCAGGCACTGGCCCGGGCTGCCATTCCCTATGATCCGGAATTGGTCGTCCACCCGCGTGCCTTTGACGACCTGGAAAATGGACGCACCGCTCTGGCCCCCGTATTGAGCGCGAAAGCTACGGCCGTCTTGTGTTACAACGATCGCACGGCCATCGGCCTGATCGATGCGGCCCGCCAACGGGGCCTCCCCTTGCCCGATAGGCTGAGCATCGTCGGCTTCGACGACATCGAAGCCAGCGCCCTGATTTCACCTCGTCTGACCACGGTGCACCAACCTCGATACGAGATGGGACAAAAGGCCATGTCCATGTTGCTGGAGCTGCTGGAAGAAAAATCTGTGCGAGATGTTGTTTTCCCCACTCAGCTCATCGTGCGGGAATCCACCACATCTCCGGGAGGACACACAAATGGAGACGCTACCTGATATTTTCGCCACACGAACACTTGCACCATCCTTCGCTCCTGACCGGGCCAAATTGTGGGCGGCACGCTTGGGCCATCGGACAGGTCTGATCATTTATCCTCGTTCCTTTGCCGTGGCCAATGGAGTCCTCTATTTTCTTGGTCGCCTTGAACATCGTGGCCGTCGACATGACGGGAAGTGGTTGGGGCTCCTCTCGCGTCGGGGTGTGGAAGGGATGGTTGGAGAAGGACGTTTTCTGGAGTTCGATGGCACGAAGGCCTATCTACAAATAGGACGGGCGGGGGCCGAGAACGCGGCTTTCCTGCGCTCACGTTTGGAATACTTGAACCCGCGTCTCCTGGGGCTGCAAAAGTCGGTCGGATGTGGAGACAGGCTTGGACTGGCAACGCCGGGTCACGTGCGGGCCGTCCGCAAGCACACCTTGGCGCCGATCTTTGCTCAGCAGTCCATTCGAGAAATGGAGCGCACGGGACGCACACCTCAACAGGTGCTGGATGATGCCATGTGGGGCGTCTTCCAGGAAGGGTGGCGGCAAGGCTTTGGCGCCGATGCGGATCACCTGAAGACCTTCGAACACGTGGACCGTTGTCTGGCGTCCGGCTTCACATTCTATACCATCGATCCCAGCGATTATGTGGACAACACAGCGGAGAAGGACGATAAAGAGACACTTCTGGCCAAAGTGGAGACTCTGCCCTGGCCCGCGCTGGACGCGTCGGTGGAGAAACTACGGGCGCTTTATGTCGGACATCCTTTTGACCTGGGAGATTTCCGGCTGACTTTGACCGAAGAGGATCTCTGGCGGGCAGCGGCCAAATACGGAAAAGCAATCGCCCACACCGTACGCATGTACTATTACCTGCGAGAACGGACAGACGGCAGTCACTTCGAGCTGGAGATGTCGGTGGATGAAACGGATACCCCCACGACGGTGGCCGAACATTTTTATGTAGCCAGCGAACTCAAGCGCCTGGGGGTCCAATGGGTCAGCCTGGCTCCCCGATTTGTCGGCCGTTTTGAAAAGGGGGTGGATTACATCGGGGATCTGGATCGCTTCGACGCGTCTTTTCGCCAGCATGTGGCCGTAGCCCGTACGCTGGGCCCTTACAAATTGAGCTTGCACTCGGGCTCCGACAAGTTCAGTATTTATCCCCTTGCTTCTCAGGCAGCAGGGAACCTAGTACATCTGAAGACAGCCGGCACCTCCTATCTGGTCGCTCTGGATGTGATTGCCCATCACGATCCGGCCCTGTTCCGAGAAATCCTGACCTTTGCCCGCGAACGTTACCCGATAGACCGGGCGACCTACCATGTCTCTGCCGATGTTCGTCAGGTTCCCTCCCCGGAAACACTGAGCGACGAGGATCTGCCGAGGATTATTCACGAATTCAATGGGCGCCAGGTTCTTCATGTGACGTTCGGCTCCGTTCTGACGGCAAGGGACGAACATGGTCATTACAAATTCCGAGAGCGCTTGTTGAACACCCTGTGGCAGCAAGAGGAGGCATATAGCGCGGCGCTGGAAGCGCATTTTGATCGTCATCTGGCTCCCTTTGACGAGACATGACATCTGAGGGAGCCCTGGGTGAGCTGATGGGGAATCCACTCATCGCTCATCAAGCGGGTTAAACGAGTTCCGGGCGCGACATTCGTCTCGGTCAGGTGGCTTATCTTCCGACACGAGAAGCCGGCCCTCATTCCCAATCAAGCGGAGTTCTATTAAAACGAAGGAGGTATGGTCATGAAGGCTCTGGTTTTGGAGGCAACATGGGATCCTCGTCCCAATTACCATCCCACAGAACAAGAAGAACAGACACGCAAGGCTGTCACCGGGAGCAGCGTGTGGCGCTATCCTCAGATCAAGGTCAAAGAATGGCCGGACCCGGCCATTGGGCCGGACGACGTGCTGATCGAAGTGAAAGCAGTGGGCATCTGTGGTTCAGACATGCACTTTTATGAGACCGATAAAGAGGGCTACATCCTCTATCCCGGGCTGACCCGATTCCCTGCGGTGCTCGGCCACGAGTTCTCCGGACGCATTGTCCAGGTAGGGGAGAATGTAGATACTCTCGACGTCGGCGATAACGTGACTTGCGAGGAGATGATTTGGTGCGGACATTGCATTCCTTGCCGCAATGGGTTCCCCAACCATTGTGAGAATTTGGAAGAAATCGGCTTTACAGTCGATGGGGCCATGGCCCGATACATCCGTACCGGCGCCAAGTACTGCTGGTCTATCGATGGCATTCTGGAACGCTTTGGCGAGGAAAAAGGATTCGAGGTCGCGGCATTAAGCGAGCCAACGTCTGTCGCGTACAATGCCATGTTTACCCGCGCGGGAGGATTCAAGCCGGGGGCCTATGTGGCCGTGTTTGGCAGTGGTCCTATAGGCTTGGCTGCTACAGGATTAGCCGAAGCGGCCGGAGCCGGCAAGATCGTCGTCTTTGAAGTCTCCGAGAAACGCCGGGAGCTGGCTCGAAAGGTCGGTGCGGACTATGTGTTCGACCCCACCCAGGTGGCCCCTCATGAGGTGTTGATGGAACTGAGCCACGGAGAGGGATTTGATTTTCAGGTGGAAGCCGCGGGCGTTCCTCACATTACCGTGCCGGAAATGGAGCAGTCCCTGGCTATCAACGGCAAGATCGTCCAGATTGGACGCGGTCCCAAGCGAGTTCCCATGTACCTGGAAGTGCTGCAGGTGCGCCGTAGCCAACTTTTTGGAGCTCAGGGACACTCCGGCCATCAGAATTTCCCCAATGTCATTCGCATGGTGGCCTCGGGACGTCTGGATTTGAGTCCCATCATCACGGGACGCTATGCCCTGGACGATGCCCCCAAAGCGTTCGAGCGCTTGCTCAAACGGGAAGATGGCAAGATCATGATTCATCCCGATTGGGCGGGAGAAACGGGCGAGAAACAAGGCGAAATGGTGACGGTCGCATAAGTGCCGGGCTGTTCATCTGACAGAAGCGAACGCATAGAGCAGGATTGCTTGCATCTGCAAGAAGGAGGGCCATGATCATGAACGAGAACAGGAAGGTCCCGAAGGGCTGGCTTGCAACCGAAACGCCCGGCGTTCTTTTCGAGGACAACGCTGTCGGGCGCATGAAGAAGGAACTCTGGGAGGCCGATGAATCGGAAATCGACCGCATTCTGGCGGAGTACGGTGTTCCTGCTCCGGTCGAATGGGGGAAACCCGGTTCTTACATCCAAACGACGATTCGCCATCAATTGGTTGAGGAACGGCAGAAGTGCGATTTTGTGATCATCCCGGTGGGGTGTACCGAAAACCACGGGATGCACATGGTAAGTTCGACGGATACACTTTTCGTGAGCCAGATTGCCGAGGCGGTCAGGCGTTACATGAAGAAGGAGAGGGATTTGCCGGTTGCTCTTAGCCTGCCACCGCTGAACTTTGGCGCCCATCCGTATCACCATTATGGAATGCCGGGCACGGTTCCCGTGCGCGAGGAAATCGTTCGTGAGATGATGATCGACGTCATGCTTGGCCTGTGGAACGATGGCTATCGCAAGCAGCTCATTCTCAACAACCACGGCCAGCTTTGGGTTCTGGAGTCCGCTGTCCAGGAATTCCAGAAACGTTACCAACTCCCCGGCATTTTCCGTGTATTGGACTGGCATCGCGGCGTGCGCGAATTTTTCTACACCAAGGATCGAGGAGGCCCGTGGAACACGGATTTCGTCCATGCCGAGGAGGCCGAGACGTCTCTGATGCTCCTCCTCAATCCCGACATGGTAGACATGGACTACGCGGTCAACACGGAGGGGAAGGGTTACTTGCCTGAGGGCCATTTTGACAAATCGGTAGACCCTTATCGGCGTCCCAGCCGTTGGTCCGAAGGGGAGGGGCACTTCGCCATCGAACTGTCCGCGACCCCGGAAGGGGTGGTCGGACACGCTGCCGAAGCGGAGGTCTGGAAAGCAAAGCGTCCTTTGGCGGCCATCTTGCGGTACCTCACCCTGTTCATCTCTGACGTCATGACGGCTTTCCCCGCAGGGTCGCTGCCTCCTGCCGGAGAAGTGACCTTGCGCACGGAGGAAGAGCTGGCTCCCTTCCTCAAAGAGCCCCTGAGCGAAGGTTGGCGGCCGGTGTACGCTCTGCCGGCCATTGGTCAGTACTTCTCCTCGTGACCGGCCGTTCGAGGTCATCCAGCGAGGCCCCTGCACAGGCGCTCTGTGCAGGGGCCTCGCTTTGCTCGTGAAGGAGGTGATTCATGCCGTCCTTTCGGTATGCGATTGTAGTTTCAGTGCAGCCTGCTCGATTTGAAGCCGCTACATTTCAGGGGGATCTGGATAGGATCCTGGGGCAGGTAGCGGCTCTGGGTTACGATGGGGCGGAACTTGCTATCCGTGACCCACGTCTGATTGACGCCGATCGTCTGGAGCTCTTGATACGCCGCCACGGGCTGGCTGTGCCGGCCCTAGGCACGGGACAGGCATGGAGCGAGGAGGCTCTCTCGTTTACCGATCCCGACCCCAAGGTGCGGCAGGCGGCGATTGAGCGAGTCAAGATGCACGTTCCCCTGGCTGCTCGTTTCGGGGCCGTGATCATCATTGGCCTGTTACGGGGGGTGATAAAGCCGGGCGTGTCCAGAGAAAAGGCCATGGGATGGATAGTGGATGCGTTGCAGAGGTGTGCTTCCTTTGCGGCGCTTTCTCATGTCCGTCTGGCCCTTGAGCCCATCAATCGTTATGAGACGACCTTGGTCAATACGGTTGCCGAAGGATTGGCTCTAGTCGACGCCGTGGGGGCGGACAATTTTGGTCTCCTGCTGGATACTTTTCACATGAACATTGAGGAGCCGTCCATCGAAGAGAGCATACGCCGGGCAGGAGCCCGCATCTTCCACTTCCACGTGGCAGATTCTAATCGCTGGTATCCCGGAGCCGGCCATCTGGACTTTCGCACCATCCTGCAAGCCTTGGTAGACGTCGGCTACCAGGGATTCGTCTCGGGAGAATTCTTACCCCGCCCTGACGCGCAGACGGCCGCTCGTAAGGCTATTGCGTTCTTGCGATCATTGCATGTGTGACTTGCACACGAATGGTTGACATCTGTCCAACCCTATGATATCCTTTTGTGGACGTGCCCGGGCGGCTGATGCGCTATTCGACCCGGGCGCAGTGCAAGATCATATGGCGAGACCCCATCCTTCCTGCGGGAGGCACAGTCGAATGAAACGGGAGCGCTTGACAGAAGACATCTTTGTCTTCACCAGCGGGCGATATGTGGAGGTGACGGCGACGGTGATCTTCACAAAACAAGGTGTCGTCGTGTTCGACACGCTACCGTTTCCCAGTGAAACTCGTCAAATGCGCCAGTTCATCGATAGCGCCGAGCGGGGGCCAGTTCGCTATGTTATTCTGTCCCACTCTCATGCCGATCATGTTTACGGAGTCTATCAGTTCCCCGAAGGGGAAGTTTTCGGACACCGGCGTTGCTATGAATTGATGCTGCGCTACGGAAGCAGAGGGTTGGTGGAGGCTCGTCGGAACGAACCAGAGCTGTCCGAAGTGTCCCTGCGTTTGCCCGCACTTTGGATGGAAGAGGACGCCGCATTGCGACTGGAAAACAAGACGCTTTACCTGATTCACTCTCCCGGGCACACTCCGGACCTGATCGCCGCTTACATCGAAGAGGACCGAACGATGTTAGCTAGTGACACGATGATGCCGATCCCGTATGTGGTCGACGGCGATCCGGAAGCATTAATCGACTCCCTCAAGAAACTGAAGAAATACCCGATGGAATACCTGGTTCAAGGCCATGGCGAAGTCTTGCTGCGCGGTGAAATCAAGGAGCAAATCGGGAGCAATATCGCCTATCTGGAGAAGTTGACGAAGGCTGTGCGCAGGGCCGTTGCCAAAGGAACACCTGTGGAGGAACTCCTGAACTTGCCTCTTGAATCCTTTGGTAAGTCCAGGATCCTTTTGGAAGGGTTAGTAACTCACCTGCACGCAGCGAATGTCATGGCCCTATATCAGCGTGAAGTGGAACGCCGGGACACAAATCGGGAATACAGGCTGAAGTCTCAAGAGGTAAAAAAGGCCGTCTAGTTGGGATGCAGGTCCGTCAGGAGCGGTGAAAAGCAAAATCCGACCGAGAAAATTTCGCCTCCTCCCGGCCGGGAGGAGGCATATAGGCATATAAACGTCGCTTTCCGGGCGCGCTTATCCTCCCAGTAAGGCTTTTTCTGCTTCGGTGAGCGCCTCTTCAAAAATAGTCAACCCCTTATCTGCCGTTTCTTCGTCGATGATCAAGGGGGGCATGAAACGAACAACGTTTTGCCCCGCTCCCAGGATGAGTAACCCCTTTTCGAAGGCTCGTTGAATGACCCAGTCGCGTATATCTTGGGCTCGTTCTCGGGTCTGACGGTCTTTCACCATCTCCACGCCAATCATCAGACCCAGGCCGCGCACATCCCCCATGCTTGGGTGTTTCTCCTGCATGTCGAGGAGCCGAGCCATCATGTACTTCCCAACACGAGCAGCATTCTCTACGAGGCCATCCTCGAGCAGACGAATGGTCGCGAGGGCGGCGGCAGCAGAGACCGGGTTTCCTCCGAATGTACTTGCGTGGGCTCCTGGGGGCCAGGTCATAAGAGACTTCCGGGCTATCATGGCTCCAAGGGGCATACCAGAGGCGATCCCCTTGGCGACGGCCACTATGTCGGGCTCAACGCCAAAATGCTCTATGGCGAACATTTTTCCGGTGCGCCCCATCCCACTTTGGACCTCGTCAGCGACTAACAGAATCCCATACTTATCGCAAAGTTCACGCAGGGCGTTCATCCAACCCGGAGGTGGTACGATGTATCCCCCTTCACCTTGGATAGGCTCTACAAAGATGGCCGCTACCTGGTCGGGAGGAACCTCCGCCCGGAACAGCTCATCTTCGATGGTGTGGACACAGGCCAGCTCGCATGACGGATAGGTGAGATGAAGTGGGCAGCGGTAGCAATATCCATAGTCCACGTGCGTCACTTCTGGAAGTAGGGGGGCAAATCCGCGACGTTGGACCACTTTCGACGCGGTCAATGACAAGGCTCCCATAGTCCGGCCGTGGAAAGCGTTGTGAAAAGCCAGGAGGTGGGGGCGTCCCGTCGCGTAGCGGGCCAGTTTCAGGGCAGCTTCTATCGCTTCAGCGCCTGAATTGCCGAAGAAGACCGTGGTCTGCTCTTTCATCGGCGCGAGCTGGTTGAGCTTCTCGGCCAGGCGGATCTGGATAGGGTAGTAAAAGTCTGTGCCCGACATGTGAATGAACTGGGTCGCCTGCTCTTGAATGGCCTTAACCACATCCGGATGACTGTGTCCGGTACTGGTGACAGCGATGCCGGCGGTGAAATCCAGAAATCGGTTTCCGTCGACGTCCCAGACATACGCTCCTTTCCCGCGTGCCATTACGAAAGGATAGGAACGAGTGTACGAAGGGGAAATGTTCGCACTGTCCCGTTGAATCCAGGCTTCCGCCTTTGGTCCTGGAACCTCCCTTTCTATCATGGGTACGCCTCCTTTGGGGTACGAGTTTATGGCCTCCACTTCGGAAGATGATCGCTCCATGAGCAACCCTCCCGGACCTTCCCCCTAATCGAAATCCCAGCAAGCAAGGAGGAAGGCCCGAGGAGGCATTCCTATTGGCCGGATGGAGGGGTTGGCGTGGGCTGACTTGTGGGTTTGCCGGGCTGGCTTTGGCCACTGATCACCGTCGGACCATTACGTACCATCACCTGGGTGCTCCCGTCCGGCGTCGCGCTGTTCGCCATCAGGACAATGACTGCTTTTCCTTTGGTCCAGGTTGAGCCAATGAACTTCTTGCTCTCCTGGTGGTCTGCCTGCACCTCCTTCCAACCGCCAGCACTCAGTTTTTCCTTATAGTAAGCAAACGCTTTCTCCGGTGTCGTGTTGGGCAGCGAAAAAATCATCATCTGCTGGTCGTTCGTCGCGGCCAGGGTGATGAAGTGTGCCCCCTTAGGAATGGGGAACGTGCCAGGGGCAAAGCCCGGAAGGTGAACCTCTTCCGCGGTGAGAGCGTTTTTCGGCGGTGCAATGTGGACCTCATCGGGTTTGAGAGGGGTCACATTGTATTCTACAGTCAGGATGCCGGGGGTGGGCGTCGACCTCATTTTGAGATCCTCGCTCTTGACCCGGATAACGTAACGGACAATGAAGTTTCCTTTTTGGGATACCCAAACATCCCCCTGCAACAACTGCGGGTGGACCGGGGCATTGGCACTCTTGCCGAAGAGTTGTGAGCCGTCAGGGATTTGATAGTATTCTGCTCCCTGGCCATTGATTTTTTCAGACGCGGGCCCCATGTCTTTTAACTCTGTCGTGGCCGGAATGAAATCTTCTGGGGAGAGAAAAAGTCGCCGTCGCTGGTTAGACTGGGTGGAGAAAAAGCGTTCATCACCGGACTGAAACCAGGTCTGATTGCCGATGAACGTGTAGGTTGCTTCGTTTCGTTTTACCGTTGGATCCACGCTAGAGAGACCGTGGATGTAGACCCACTGACGGCTTGGATTCCCCTGGACGCGAATCTCGGCAAACGTTACATGGAAAGGCTTCTGATCGCTCCCCGTTGCGGGCTCGTAGGTCATCTTCAAAGTCGCCGTATAGGCTGGCAATGCCTGAAGGGCCTGGTAATATCCCTGGAGCTGGGTGGGGGTCGGCGATGCGTTTACTCCTGAGGGTGTGGGGGGGAGGGGCGTGGGTGTTGGGGTAGGGGGGCCAGGCGTTGGGGGGGGTGGCGGTGGCGAGGGGCCGTAAGGCGGCAGTTCGGGCATGGCCGTGTGGTGCAGGGACG
>CAZAQA010000055.1:0-13866 GCA_964487375.1 uncultured Anaerolineae bacterium
CGGGCATCCCCGGTAAACGCGACGGTACCAAAGTCAAGAGTCACGGAGAACAAACCGTTGCGCACGGGAATGTTGTTGCGGTATACCAGAGCTCCTACAGAATGACCGCCATTTTGGGCGTCGTACAACCTGAAGCGAAAATCGTATGTACCGTTGGCCGGGCGACCGTTGTCCATCAAACGCCCCTGGAAGGAAAACATGGTACCAAGAGTAGCCTCTATGCGCATGGGGCCAACAGACGTGGTATCCTGTGAGTTGTTGTTTTGAGCCAAACTTAGGCCAACAATAACGACAAACAGTAGGGTGGCTGCAACAACGCTGATCACCAATCCTTTGCTTTTCATGACCTTCCTCCATGCATACTCCGGGTGAACACTGGGACATCCGAGGTAAGGATGCTCGGCCAGAAAGAATACCGATGTCAGCCTGTGGATACCGATCTCCCCCTGGGTAGGGGAGTGTACCACCTTTCTCTGGCAAGGATATCAGGGATGTGTCCACAAAATGTCCACAAAGTGTCCGCACGGTCGGAGAGTAAAGGGGTGAGAAAATGAAACAAACTCAGACAGACGGGAGGGGGCGTTCTCTATGGCATAAGAATGGGCAGACAGCAACCAACTAGGTGCGCTAGCGTAACAGTTGCGCAATCAGGCGCAATTTCACGAAAAACACCTCAAAGGCGTTTCCTTTGATGACACAATATATAGCAGCTTGTCCAGCGACTACCCACTATATATACCGTAGTCATGGAAGCCAGTGTAAGGTACAATGTGCGCTATCCGGGCAGTGTCGAACCTGGAAAATGGCCGATATCACTCTCCAAAAGTGCCCAAATAAGGCGATGTTCTGTGAATCTGCTGCTTTGAGAGGAGGGAAGATGAGGGCTTTGCGTTCTCATGCGGGGTAGGCGGAGGCATTGCCTTCACCTTCTCGCAGTTTCTCCTTGCAGGGGATAGCCATGCTACCGAAAAACGCTGCTATACCCCTCCCTTGTAGGGCTTTCCAATGTTCTAACCTTCGGCGAGTCCACGAAGACGTTGTTCCAGCCATCAGGCCGCTGTATGGCTGTTAGACGGTCGTCGGGGAGGCGGGGCCCTCGCCTCCCCTTTGGTTATATGCGTAAAAACTCTAAAAAGCCCTCCTTCCTTGAAGGCCTCTTGTTTCCCGCTCGAGATGTGGTATAATATGTACAAATTCACCCAACCATCGTTGCAGACATCGTACACATGGAGGTGCCCCTTGCGCCTGGAAGAGTTTCCTCGTCCGCCTGAGGATAACGGTCGCGGTTTGCACTGGTCGCCATCGCCTCGCCACCCTGCAGGAAGCGCTCTGGATTTCTGGCTGGGTGAATTGCATGCCATGCACATCACCTGGCTCAAGCTGTTGGATGACGGCCTGGGTTCTTCTCTAGGCCTGTGTCAGCGATTGTTGGCCGAGGGAATTATGCCCATCGTACGTTTACAGCGTTCCGGTCCATTGCCTCACACGTTGACCTCTCAGGAGAAAGCGACCATTGGTCGTTTGGTGGATGTCGGTGTGCGCTATTTTGAGTTGGAAAATGAGCCGGATCTGCCATATGAGTGGGAAAATGACCGTCCTCCTGACTGGTTCGACCGTATCATCGATGCGTTTATCGCAGACGCGGATTCAGTCATTGCGGTGGGGGGACTTCCTGCTATTCCTGCTATGGCCCTTTCATCTGAGCGCAATCCCGTGCGTGCTATTGTCGAACGAGGACGCCAGGATCTGTTCGAGCACGGGGTCTGGTGGGCGATACACAGTTACACCTTGAATCGGCCTCTTCACTACCCTGACGACCCCGTCAATCGGGAGGGTACACCCGTAACACCTGAAGTGTACAGCCGTCATTATCCCTGGGGATGGAACGAACCTATCGACTTGATCAATCGCTGGCGGGCAGAAGGGAAACAGCCCGAAGCCACTGTGTCCGACGACCCTCAGTGCTTTCGGGGATACGAACTGGCCGGAGCAATGGCCCGTGAAATCCTGGGCCGTGAGATCCCCGTCATCAGCACTGAAGGGGGAGCCGTCACCGGTTGGCGTGACGATCGACGCTATCCTCGCTTGAATCCCTGGACGGCGGCTGTTTGGACTGAAGAAATAAACAATTTCCTCCAGAACGATGCGCCACCCTGGTATCTGGCCCTTTGCCACTGGCTGATCGCCGACCAGCGTATGGATCCCAGTCGCCCCCATGCCTGGGAGAGCCATTGCTGGTATACTCATTATTGGGACGAACAATTTGGCTTCGACGGTATCCTGCCGGTCGTTGATCGGGTTAAGGCAATGCCCAGTCATCCCAGGCAGATCGCACCGGGGAACCAAAGCGAGGAACACACCATGCCGAAGCATGTTCACTTGGCAGGTCATGTACGAGATGCCCATGGTCATCCTCTTTCAGATCAGGTGATTGTGGTCGGGCAAGATGATCGAGAAGTGGCCCGGACGACGACAGATGCCCAAGGGAAATTCGACTTCTCCCTCCCCGGGCCGGGGTCATACACGTTTTTTGTCGAGGGACGGGGGCCTTTGACCACCCTGGACGTCCAGGAGGGACAAATGCCACACCTCGATCTTACTTTGGAACCGTTGCCTCCACGAGAAACAGTACCGGGGGAGTCCCGGAAAACGGCGGTCAGCACAGAGCGGGGAACCGCGACGGAGACGCCTGGGGCGGCCTCGACCACGCCGGAGGCCCCTCCTCCTCCGGTGTCTGAGACCGTTGAGACGCCTTCACGCGCCTACGAGAGTGCTATCCAGGGCCATATGCCCGGTGCCCGCCCCGGCTTACGTTTGGTTCTGCGGAACGACAGGGGGCAGACCTGGGAGCAGGTTCTAGCGGAGGACTTGCGTTTCTCCTTTGCCCAGCTTCCGCCCGGCGTCTACGCGCTAACGTTGGTCGGTGTCGGTACGGTGGCGGAAAACGTGGCCCTGGACGGTAAAAACACGATGGAAATCACATTTCCCATTCAAGGTGTCATCCAGGGATGGGTTCTGGGCGCTCCCCCAGAGGCCGTGGCCACGCTGGTTTCGAATACTTACGGCTGGCAACGGACGGTTGCTCTTTCTCCTCAAGGGCAGTTCCGGTTCGTGGAGCTCCCTCCAGGCACTTATCAGGTTGAAGTAGCAGGGCATGTGGTCGATCATGTTGAGATCGATGGCCTTTCCGTGAAAACTCTGCCAGCGTTGGACTTGCGCCCCCCTCATCGGGCCGGTATCCAGGGACGGGTACGCGATGCCACGGGCCAAGTCCTGCCAGAAGTGCGCGTGCGCCTGCTGCGCGAGGGCCAGATTCTTGCTGAAGGAGAGACGGCGCTCAACGGCACATATCGTTTTGACCATCTTCCCGAAGGAGAGGCCCGGTTAGTGGTTCCCTCTCCGGAAGGGGACATCGTTCAGACTGTTCGTCTGCAGCAAGACCAAATCACCACCGTGGATATCCGCTTCCCTGCACCATCGGCGAAAGGCGTCTCACCGACGGCTGCCGTTACGACCGGACCCGAAGCGTCGGTAACAGTGTCAGAAGAGGGAAGGGGGGAGAAGGGGCATACAGTGCCTGTTACGGCTTCCGAAGGCGTGGCGGGAACCTCTTCTCGGGCGGTAAGCGCCCAAGCCGAGACGCCCAGAGAACACGTCTTCCCGAAAGGCGAGTCTCCCGCGGCGGAGGCAGGCCAATCCGGCACGAAGAGTGTCGAGATACAAGGTGAAAGCCCTGGAGAAAGAGAACAGGAAGAAGGCCCTGCAGTACCGGTAGAGAGCGGAATCTCCTCTCTGCCCTCAGCCGATGCTCTGGCCCCTGGAGTAGAGACGCTGCCGTCCGTTTCCCCTCCGTCACCAGGGACTACGGAGGGCTTGCCCGCACTGAACACCTATGTTCTTTTTCCTCCTCCCGATCATCCTTTGACACACGCTATCATCCTGGCAGCCCTGCCCTACTTGCGGCGCAGCGGTGCCACGGCCGGATTCAGCATTGAGGAAGCCGGACATGCCCGCCGTGTGCTTATCATCGGTGGGGAGAGCGTGTACAGCCAGGATGTGGAAGCGGCGTTGCGTGAGGCCGGGTGCGAGGTCGATCGGGTCGTCGAGGATGTCGCCCAACTGGTCGAGCTATTCCGCACATCGGCCCAAGTCTACGACGAGGGAGCGTACTCATGAGTTTGTTCAACCGCGAGAAGAATTTTCTACCTTTTCCCATCTCTGTACACGAACTAGAAGGGAAGCCGGTCAACGATGCCAGACCTTACGGAGTCCTGGTGCGTTCAGTGGAGACGACCCCGGGCCAGCCCTGCTGGCGCGTCCTTCACGTCCACCATATGACGCCGGCAGAGAACCAGGATGGTCACTTCATTTACGTGGAGGTTCTGAACGAAGAGGGACGTCGTGTTCCCGGCGTGGAAGTGCAAATTTCCTGGGGAGGAGGAGAGAAAATAGAACGAGTTCAGGCACGAGAGGACAGGCCCGGTATCCGGTTCCCGATGGACCGGTGGAGTTTATATGAGGTGACATTGTTGGGAGCCCCCTCTGAGCGGGTGATTGGTCTAACCGCGTCTCATCCGGACGAGGGCAGAGGCAATCGAGCCTTTCACCATTCCTTCCTCCTGGTCTGGCAGCGCGCTGTGGCCGGGGAACCGGCCGCCGTTGTTCCATCCCCTCAGGAGGCGCAGATCCTGCCGGGATCGGTCGAACATCCAGAAGCAGCCGAGCTCCTGGACGCGGAAACTGGCGGCCGTGAAACGAGCAGCGTACAAACTGCAACTGCCGAAACAACGACCCGCGAGAGCGCAACCGCGGCAGAAAAGTCTTCTTATGCGACGACCGCTTCGGCCGGGTCCGCTCAAGACACCGGTCCCCTTGCGGCGAAGGGACAACGTTTGGAAACGGGCGGCACAGTTCCCCCTGAGTCGGCGACACCAACTCCACCAATCGAGCCTGTCACCGAGGTCACGAGTGCCGGGGCGGCAGAAGTGCCGGGGCCGGAGCCGAGTCCGGCCGCCGTTTCCGAACCCAAATCCTCTCCACCTGTCCCTGAGCCCGAGATAACTGCCCCTCCGTCCCAGGGGACCAGCGGCGGGGACACCCTACCGTCGACTACTCCTTCATTGCCCCTTTACGTTCTATTTGCGGATGGGCGAGAGCATCAGATACTGGCAGCATTCTTTGTGATTTTGGAGAGTCTAAAGAAAGCCGGTCTTCCTTTTGGGTTCGATACCTGGGAAGCCGCGCGGCACGCTCGCCGAGTCATCGTCGTGGGCCAGCCGGACGAGAAACGCCTGCAGCATTTGCGAGCGGAGGTGGAGGACGTGATTGTCCTCCAAGGGGAGACAAATACCCTAAAGGACCAGTTCGAGGATGCGCTTGGCGTGGGCTAACAGATTCTCGGCTCGTCCTTTCCCTTCCTCTCGCACCATGACCTGGGGACTTCTGGCCCTGGCTCTGGGGGTACGCCTGTGGAAACTGGGGGATCAGAGCCTTTGGTTTGATGAGGCCATGACCGTATTCTGGGCCTCGCAGCCGGTTGCTCGAATTCTCCACGTGGGGCTGACGCTTTCCCAAGATCCGCACCCTCCCCTTTATTACCTGTTAGCCCGGGCGCTTGTGAGCTTGCGCCCCTATGAAGTCTGGCTGCGCCTACCCTCGGTCGTGTGGGGAGTTTTGACCGTTTGGGCGGGAATGCGCGTCGCACGCTTGATGGTGGGCACCCGGATGGCCTGGTTCGTTGGTGCTTTCCTGGCCTTGAATCCCACCCTGGTCTGGTACAGTCAGGAAGCTCGCATGTACGCCCAGGCCATCGCCTTGCTCCTGATAGCCTGGTGGCTCTGGCTGCGTTTCCTTCAACAGCCCCACATTGCCAGCGGCGTTGGATATCTCCTCGCGGTTCTGGCAGCCATTTACTCCTACGTTCTCTCTTTGATTTGGCTGCCAGCGCAAGTTCTGGCCTGGCTATTCGTTGTCCGGCAGGGGCGGCGTCGTGTACAAGCTGCCGGCTTCCTGGGCTTGGCCGGGGGGTTAAGTTTGCCCATTGCCTGGCAGGCCTGGCGCCATTCTGGCAAGACCGTGCTTCCCCATCCAGTTGGTCAGCTTCCTGGAGCCCTTTGGCATCTGTGGCTGGCCTGGTTGTTGGGCAAATGGAACGCGCCCACATGGGTTAGCGTGGGCGTTGGTGGCCTGACCCTCATCCTCCTCCTGGTGGCCCTGGGATGGCCAGACCCGGAGCGGCGTTCTCATTGGTGGGTGATCTCAGGGGGAATCCCCTTGCTTGTGGGCATTGTCTTGGCCCACCGAGACGTTATCGTCCTGGCCGAGGTGCGTTACCTCCTCATCGCCTTACCGGGTCTGGTGCTGGCCTGGGCGTATGCCTTGCAGCGCCTGGCGGAAAGATGGTTGTGGCCCGCTCAAATCCTGGCCGTACTTCTCTTGCTTTCTCAGGGGATGGCCTTGCCGTCCAACTGGGTACCTGCACATCGGCGGGAAGATTGGCGCTACACTGCCCAATACCTGGAAAGGCACATGGGACCGAAGGATGCCATTCTCATCCACCCGGATTACGTGCGGGTTGCTCTGGAAATCTACCTGAATCCTGCCTTGCCCCGCTACGCCCCCTTCCACGATTACGTCCGGCCCGGACATGTAGCTGCCCCTTTGACCGGGTTGGCCGAGCGCTACGATACGGTGTGGCTCGTCGAAAGTCACACCCAGACGTTCGATCCGAAGCATTTGGTCTCTCACTGGTTGGCCAGTCGCTTCCCCTTGGTAACGGCCCAGTACCCTAATGGCATTGTGCTCCAGGGCTATGCGACCCACTATCGCTACGCAGACCTCCCTATCCATATTCCGCGCCTGGGGGTTTCTTTCAAGAATGGCCTGCAACTGGTGGGGTGCCGCATCTGGGACACTCGCTTGCGCGCGCGTGACGACCGTGCTCATCCCCCCAGCGGTTGGGTTCATGTTAGTCTTTACTGGGAGGCCAGGCACCCCCTCGGGGGGGATGTGCGCCCATTGGTATGGCTGGCAGATCGTCGTGGCGTGTGGGGGGCCCGGTTGGTTCGACGTCAGGATGTGTGGCATCGTTACCAAAGCAGTCGGTGGCCGGTGGGGGAGGTGGTACGGGATGAGGAGGATATCAACCTGAACCCTGCTACACCGGCCGGCCGTTATACGGTCCTGGTCGGTTTACAGCGCCCCAATGGGGAACATGTGCCCACTGACGGGGGACAACCCTGGGCGCCGTGTGGTCGCGTCCAGGTAATCCCTTGAAGGGGGTTATGAGGTTTGCACAGTCTCCCTGGCCCCTTCTCGGTCCATGGGGGTGGAGGATTCCGCCGGGGCTTCGGTTCCTGAAACGCCAGGAGGTTCTGGTACAGGCGTAGGTTCCTCGACGCCGATTTCGACCGCCTCAGCCACGGTCAGGTCTGCGGCACAATAAGGGCAGATATCCCAGTTCAAGTCCACCAGACGACCGCATTCGGGACAAGGTCGGCGCAAGGGGGTGTGACAGTAAGGACAGAGTTGCCAGTCTTCCTTGACCGGACGACGGCAGCCCGGGCACAGGTTGAGCTCTTCGACCTCACGTAGCAAGGCCTCTTCTTCTAGGGCCCGGTCGTAACGTTCGGCCAGAGTCTCTTTGGGACGGAGGAGTAAGTAGAGGAGTACTCCCACAGGGCCAAAAATGAGGGTTAGCAAGGTCGCCAGGAGAATGGCAATGGGGTCACGAGTGCGGGCGCTGATATCTCTGAATGTCCAAATGGCTAGCGCTAGCCAAAACGCAGCCAGGAGCGCTGCGCCCACCGTGACGATGAGTTGAAAGATAATGCCAATGCGATTGGCTATCACAGATGACATGATTTCCACTCCTTTGAACGGCCGAAGCGGGGCGGGATACGGCTCTCTCCCCTGATGCGGTATGGCCATACCGCTGGCCCAAATGGCCGTGACCGTGAAGTGCTATCTGGATTGCGACGTGGATTATACCTGGAGACCTCGTCCTCCCCAAATGAGGGCGTGACCAACGAAAGGAGACACACCTGATGCCCGATCAGAGCTATTCGCCGACGATCAAAGATATGCCCAAAGGGGAACGCCCACGGGAACGCTTGCAGCATTACGGCGCCGGATCCCTGTCCAGCACCGAATTGCTGGCCATTCTCTTGCGTACGGGCGTGGATGGGGAGAATGTCATACGCCTGGCAGAACGTTTGCTCTCCCAATTCGGCGGCTTGCCCGGTGTGGCGCAAGCATCTTTCGATGAACTTTGTCAGATAAAGGGGATCGGCCCGGCCAAGGTCACCCAATTGAAGGCCGCGTTGGAGTTGGGACGGCGTCTTCTGGTCGCTTCTCCTGAGGACAAACCCACGATCCAGTCCCCGGCCGATGTAGCTTCCCTGGTGGGGAGTGAAATGTCCTTCCTCCTCCAAGAGGAGTTTTGGGTCTTGCACCTGGACACGCGCAACCGGGTGCATCGGGTGTTGCGTCTCTACCGAGGGTCGCTGAACCAAGCCACTGTGCGGGTGGGCGAAGTTTTTCGGGAGGCCGTCCGGGCCAATGTCGCCGCCATCATCGCCGTGCACAATCATCCTTCAGGGGATCCTACACCATCGCCTCAGGACATCGCGCTGACCCGCACCCTGGTTAGCGCGGGCAAGCTGCTGGACATCCCACTGCTGGATCACCTAGTCATCGGCCGAGGGCGGTGGGTGAGCTTGAAGGAAAGACGATTGGGCTTTCAGTAATGTGCGCCCGAGGCAACGGTCCATCGTCATCTCGGGCGCACATATGGGTTTACTTCGCAGGTGTTGGCGTCGGTGGTGGTGTAGGGGTCGGCGTTGGATGACTTAGTTCCAGGTTGGTGGCTAAGGGCACCCCCGCAGGACTGTTGCCGATAACAGTCGTTTTCAGCGCCGAGTGGTCGACGCGGGCGTAGAGGCGGTTTTCACGCAAGGCCTCCCTGGCCATGACAGGCACAGAAACACCCAGCAACCAGATAAGCAAGACCAAAAAAGCAGCTACCCGGATTCGGGCGCTCGCATCCAGATAGCGGTACCAGGCGAGCAGCCCCCCGCGTTTCTGGGCGGGCTTCGGTTGGGCTGAACCGGAGGCTGGCGTCGGGAGAGCAGGCTCTATCGGCGTGGGAGGAGGCGCGACAGTAGGTACAGAAGCAACAGGCAGAACTTTTTCTCCTTCCAGGAAAGCGCGCCGGCCGGCCAGACGAGCCATGTTCAGGGCGATGCGCGGGTACTGATTGACCAAGAGATCCAGGTCGTTCGCATTCAACATCCAACATGTGGTCGGGTCAAGAGCAATAGCAACTCTTTGGCGAAGGTCGTTGCCTAACACTTCTTCTTCACCGAAGAATTCACCGGTGCGAGCTCGATAAAGTTCTTGGATTTCAGTTCCGACAGGGCGTCCTATACTCACCAAACCTCGTGCAACAATGTAAACTCTGTCTCCGGGGCCTCCCGGTGTGTAGATGGTACTCTCAGCTTCGAAGAATTCGCTTTCTAGGTGGGGGACAATTTCACTCAACTGTTCCTCGTTCAAGCCGTGAAACAAAGCGATCTCCTGCAGTTTCTCAACAGAAGGTCTGGACACTTCCCGATGCTTATGCCGGGAAAGCGCTCGATCGATGGCCAGGGCCAGGGAAGGGCGTTCTGCAGCGAGGGACTGGAAGTCGCTGTGCCGCAGAACCCAGAGGTGGATTTCGGAAAGAGCGCGGGCCTGAACGCTCCGCTCTGTCTGGGCCAAGAACCCCACTTCGCCCAGCATGGAACCGGAACGGATTATGGCAATGGGAACGCCGCCTGTTGTGAGGATCTCGATCTCCCCTGTCTGGACAATGTACATAGATTCGCTGGGATCGTTGATGTCGAAGATGAATGTCCCCGCTGAGAACGTGGCCGGTTCCATCCGTTCAGCCAGAGCTCTCAAATCGGTCTCGGGGACATGGCGTAGAAAAGGGATCGCTTTAAGATAAGCAACACGGATTTCCACATCTTTATTCACTGACGAATTCCTCCCTTCAGGGAATTGAACCGGACATCGTCCTGATGGTCTGGGACTCCGAGGCGGCATGGCTATCCAATCTGTAGACGTTTAGCCGTCGCGTCCAAAGAACTCCCTTCAGATCATATGCAAAGTAAGCCGCCTGTCAATTCGTTGGTCGCCGACAGTACTTTTCTGCCGCTTGTTCCACTCCCAAGTTCCGGAAAATAAGCAGAATTGCACAAAGCTTTCCTCTAATATAACACACCCCTGCGCGGTGTGCTATAATCACAGCGCAGGGGCATGCACCTCTGGTGCCGAAGGTGGGATTCGAACCCACACGGGCGTAATGCCCAACGGTTTTTGAGACCGTCGCGTCTCCCATTCCGCCACTTCGGCCCCTGAACCATCACGATGGTGTCGTGGAAGTGAAGGGCCATGACGTCCACAGGGCGCGTATTAGTATATGCAAAATCCCGGAAACGTCAAACTCTTTGCCCGCTTGGGGGGGAATGGCCTACAAGGTCGGTGAGCGCCGAAAAGTGAGGAACGTATGGGCCATCTCTTAGCCGGCGTCGATTTTTCCTCTCAAATGAATCAGGCCTCGGGCGAGGACATCTGAGGACATCTCCTGTTATGATTAGCGATGATCGTGGGTTGATCCAAGCGGCCAGGAAAGGTGATTTGGCTGCTTTCAATCAACTGGTCTTGAAGTATCAGAATCATGCCTATAACGTTGCCTATCGTCTCCTCGGTGATTCCGACGCGGCGGCCGATGCAACGCAAGACGCGTTCCTCAAAGCCTACCGACGCTTGCACCAACTCCGTGGCGACTCGTTCCGTCCCTGGCTGCTCCGCATTGTCACAAACACCTGTTACGATGTGCTGCGCCGGCGGAAGCGTCGTCCGGTCCAACCTTTGGAGCCCGAAAACGAGGATGGGGAGGCCGATCATCTGAGCCGCTGGCAAAGCGATGAAGCCTCTCCCGAGGAAATAGCTCTCCGGCATGAGATTCACCGTGTGATTCAGGAAGGACTCATGCTTCTCTCCCCGGAGCACCGGACTGTTGTGGTGTTGAGCGACATCGAGGGGTTGAGTTACGAGGAGATTGCAACTGCATTGGGCGTTCCTGTGGGTACCGTTAAGTCCCGTCTTAGCCGGGCTCGGGCCCGACTACGCGACTACTTGCGTAAGCAACACCCGGAACTTTTGCCGCGCGCGTATCGTCTCTGAGGCAGAGCGGGACGATGCGAGCAAGACACACGCTGAAACAACGGAAGGAACCATGGCGATAGTCCCTAAGGAGCTATGCTGAATGGGCATTCGAAAGCGGGCACATGTGACAGAGGAGGAGCTCAGCCTTCTCATCGACGGCCGTTTGGAGGATGGAGTTCGCCGGCGCGTTGAGGCTCATGTGGAGACATGTCCGACCTGCCGGGAATCGTATGAGACGTTACAGCAAACCGTTTTGCTGTTGCAAAAAACGCCTCGCGTGTCACTGCCGCGGGTCTTCACCCTGACAGAGGCCGACGTAGCCCGCTTTACTCATCGTCGGCGGAGTGGGAAGATGCTCTGGCTACGCTGGGCGACAGCTCTGGTGGCTGCGATGCTGATAGCTGTCGTTGGACTTGATTTTACCCTGGCTCGACTCGAGTCGTCGCCCCCAGCCCTTGTTCCCCAACCTAAAATAGCCCTTCGTGCCCAGTCACTGACGCCAGCTCCGGCAGCACCCCCTGCCGCGGTGACGACTTCGGCTCCGAGCGCGCGACTGCTTGCACCGGAGGCTCCTGCGCGTGCTCGCAGGGGGCCATCCCGGACGCTTCCTGCGGAGACGACAACACCGGCTCTCAAAAAGAGCCTGACCCCGGCGGTGAAACAGGTTCCCCTGGTTGGTATTGGTGTTTCCCCAACTGCTACAGCGTCAGGTGGACAGCCGTGGCCCTGGTATCGCTGGGCAGAATTCACATTGGCGGGCCTGTTGCTGGTTTTGCTTGTGTTGCTGGTTGTGCTAAAGTAAGTGACACTATGCCTGAAATGCCTGAAGTCGAAACTATCCGACGTGAACTCATTCCTTCTCTGGTGGGGCGCGGTATCCTGGCCGTAGAATTCCTCTGGCCTCCTGTGGCAGCCAACCTCCCGGCAGAGGTTATGGCCGAGAAGCTGCAGAAGCAAAGCATTGTGGATATCCGCCGACGGGGAAAGTACCTGATCTTCGATCTCGAAGAGAAGAGCCATCTGATTGTCCATTTGCGAATGACCGGCCAGCTTCGGATTTATTCGCAACCTACGGCCGCCGAGAAGCACACTCACGTGGTCATGGAGTTCGACAATCGGGCGCAAATGCACTATTGGGATGTGCGCAAGTTCGGCCGCTTCTATTATGTGAAGGATGAAAAGCAAATTCTGGGGAGACTAGGGCCGGAACCCCTGTCCGAGTCCTGGACCTCGGAATCCTTCGCCGACGCACTGCGTCATCATCGGGCCCCTATCAAGTCTACGCTGTTGAATCAGGGTGTGGTGGCCGGATTAGGGAACATCTACGCCGATGAGGCCCTGTTTTTCGCGGGCATTCATCCTCTGCGCCCGGCGTCTTCCCTGACCACAGAAGAGGTTCAGCAGCTTCATCACGCGGTCCGCTATGTATTACGTCAGGCTTTAAAAGCCCGAGGGAGTACTTTCAGTACATATCGACGTCCCAACGAAGAGACGGGGAATTATCAACTTCAACACCAGGTGTTCCGTCGCACGGGACAACCCTGTCCCATTTGCGGGACTCCCATCGAGCGTATCAAAGTGGGGGGTCGCTCTACTCATTTTTGCCCGGAATGCCAACGCTGATCGCCGAGAGTCAGGACACGCCGGTCAGGCGCCGATAGGCCTCCAATTGTCGTCTCTCTTCTTCTTCAGATGCCTCTCGCGCTTCTTGCCATATCCGGCGCACATATGCACGAATGGCCTGTTGCCGCGGATTCGCCTCGTCGGCCGTAAAGAGGCCGACGGCGAAGCCTCCGGTGGAGCCCAGTGCGAGTCCCCAGGCGAAGGTTAATAATATGCCCATCTTGTGCATTCCCTCCTTTCACGCGCGTATCCAACAAACCTTGGTCCCTGTCTTAAGCAGAGGTAAAATAGAAATGCTCGTATCGTCATTCGAGAGGAAGTATATCATGACCTACAATCCGGAGCAACGCGCCGCTATCCTCAAGGGCCTGCAAGTGCACAAGATCCACATCCGTAAGCACGCACTCGCTCACATCCCGCGGAATATTGCCCGCCACTTTGCTCACCCCTGGGCACCGGTCAGTAGGTTCTTAGGCTTTTTCGGCCTCTTTCCTGACCCTCTCCTTTCCTTCTGGCTCGATCATCCTGCGGGGCATGTGGTTATCACGGCTGAGAAAGCGGGCTATGTGCCAGGAGAAGTCCAGGAACAGCATCACTCCTGGGCGGGCGTTGCCTACATTCCTTTGGCCAGTCTTGTGGGACAGGGGGAACACCCTCTCATCTACCTTGCCCACCTGTTCGACCATCTTTTGGGATGTGATGGGATCGCGGACGGGCTCTGGCTTTCTGAAGGAGGGGGATACCTGCCCGCATGGCAGGCCGTCGGGGAGCGCATCCACCGTCAGTTTGCGCTGGGCTACGCCGAGTCAGAAACAGCTCGCCAGGATCCAAGACGCTACTTTGCTGAGGGGATCGTGGCCTATTGGAGCGATCGGCGCGGCCTACGCGTCCAGGATCCCGGGCTAGAGACCATTCTGCGGACCACCCTCCTGAATCCAGCCTTCTGGAAACAAGTCTACCGATCCTCTCAGACCTCTTCTTTTCCCAAATAACCCCAATATCCCCATGAACTTTTTCTAAATGGTCCCCACC
>CAZAQA010000056.1:0-13235 GCA_964487375.1 uncultured Anaerolineae bacterium
CAAAGGCATCCTTATTGCCGTTATGACTGCGGTCGAAGGCCCCCGACGTGGTGGGAAAGTCCGAAGAGTCCGTATCACCTGTTACATAGGCATAACCGCTCCCGTCCACCGCGATGCTATAGCCCACATCACCGTAGTTTCCTCCCAGAAAGGTAGCGTATACCAAGGAACGCCCATCCCCGCTCACCTTTACCACAAACGCATCAAGTACCCCGTTGTGAGTGCGGTCGAAGGCCCCGGGCGTGGTGGGAAAGTCCGAGGAACTCCCCCACGCCCATCCCGTTACGTATGCCTGACCGCTCTCGTCTACCGCGATGTCTAACCCCCAATCACTACTGCTTCCCCCCAGGAAGGTGGCATACACCAGGGAACGCCCATCCCCGCTCGTCTTCACCACGAACACGTCATCACCACCGTTGAAACTGCCGTCAAACGCACCAGATGTAATGGGAAAGTCCGAGCTCAACGTCCACCCGGTCACATATACGTAACCGTTCCCGTCTATCGCGATGCCTACCCCCGTATCATATTCACTTCCTCCTAAGAACGTACTCCACACCAATCCTCCGCCGGCCACGGCCGTCTCCCGCTGCGGCATGGTTCCCGTGCCCCAGGGGTGCAGCACATCCGCCCCTTCCACTACGGGCTGGGCTACACCTTGTACCCGGTGGGCTTCCTTCCCCTTCACTCCCAACAGGGGCACAACCACCTCGCCCACCTCAGTGCGTATCTGTAAGTAAGAGGCGTCGCCGTTGGGGCGCACAACGTCCAGGCCGTCCGCGCCTTCCACACGCAGGCGCACGTTCTCCAACACCCCCGCACAGTCCGCCTTGCACACCAGGCGCCAGGCAAACACGCGCCGCGGCGGCACCTCGGGCTTGCTCCCGTCCTCGGGTATCCCCACCCAGTCGCTGGTGATCTCCAGGTCCACGCCGGGGTACAGGCCCACCAGGCGCACCCCGCCCCACACGGGCACATCCGGGTGCCACTGGCTCTCATCCGCGCCGATGAAGTAACTCACCACCGTGTCCAGGCGGTCGAAGGGCTCCAGGCGCGGGTGCGGGTTGGCGCCGACAAAGGTGAGTTTGATGTTCACGCCGCGGGTGGGGCCCTGCTCCGCAGGTGGGTTAAAGGTTGAAGGTTGCAAGTTGAAGGGAAGACGCTCCTTGGGCGATGACGCCCGGCGCTCCACGAGGGTCAGCCAGAGGCTGCCATCTTTGCCGATCCACATGGTGCCCGCAGGTCCACCCCAGACCTGAAACGCAGCCTGTTCGTTCCACTGCCCCATGTTTTGGATGAACATGACGGGGCTGGAGTGGAAGGAGGTGTCAGGCTGCGGGTTCGAGGTTGCAGGAGCGGATTCGTGAACGGTGGGCAGCGATGCGTCGGGTGCCGGTGCGGCAACCGAGGGTATGGCGGGTATCAGTGCCAGCAGCAGGACGAGAAGGAACAGGATCGAGAACGCGCGCGCGAAGAGGGACGGGAGACGCATGGTTCACCTCCGGGATGGGGTTGGATATTTGCGCCGGACCAGGGCAGGGCATTCATAGCATAACCGTGTTTCAAGAACGACGAGTGGAGTACCCTTGCGACCTGTACGGCCCAGTGGAGCCAGGTTCCATAGACAGAACGACGGGATTCAAGTGCTATGGTATGGTGTTGACTTGCCGTTCAGGATAGTTGGCCTGCTTTGAGGGCTATACAGCGGTTGTTATGTACTCATACCAGACATCCTTCACGGAGGTGCTACAAGTATAACTCAGCATGCAGAGAAGTGCAAATTCGCGCAGCAAGCAGAAACAGAGGGGACGAACGTCCCCGCTCACAACCCCTCCACCATCTCCGCCACGCGCGCCTCGTCGGGATGCAGATAGCGCGCGGTCGTGGTCAGGCTCTCATGGCCCAGCAGCCGCGCCAGCGTGGCCAGGTCCACGCCCTGGCGCAGCGCGCGCGTGGCATACGTGTGTCGCAGCGTGTGGGGCGTCACCCGCCGTGAAAGCCCTGCCCGCCGCGCGGCCTTCTCCACCAGGCGCTGCACATCCCGCGGCGTGAGGGGCCGTCCCGTGCGGCTGACGAAGAGCACCTTGCACGCCCAGGAGGGACGCGCGTCCAGGTAGGCACGCAGGGCATCACGCGCTGCCTTGGGCAGAGGCACCGTCCGCTCCTTCAAGCCCTTGCTCGCCCGCACGGTCACGTGCCCCTTGCGCCGGTTGAGCCTCACATCGTCCAGGCACAACGCCACCACCTCGCTCACGCGCAGTCCCGCGCGGGCCATCAGATTCAGGATGGCCACGTCCCGCTTGGCCTGCCACGTCTCGCCCTCCACCGCAGCCAGCAACCGCCCCAACTCGCGGCCGTTCAACGGCTCCACGGGTGGCAGCACCTTCTTCATGCCCCTGACGCGCAGGTCCCGGCCGTGGAAGCGGGCCAGGCCCTTGAGCGCTGCCAAGCGCTGGTTCACCGTACTTGCACTCAAGCGACGCACGTTGGCCAAGAAATGTCGCCACTCCCTAGCCTCCTCGTCGGTGAGAAGCGTCGCGTCGGGTTCCTCACCGTAGGTTTGCACGTACCAGGCGTGGAAGTCGGCCAGCGCGCGGGCGTAGGTCTGGCGAGTGCGCTCGGTGTTCAGGGATTGGAGGTAAACCTGAACCTGTAGAGCAAACTCTGGGGACATGATAACCTCCGTAATGACGATGGCCCGTCGCCTTTCGTCCATCGTCAAGGGTTTGCCCAATCCTATCAGGTAGAGTATACTCAATCTGACTAAGCTTAGCCAAATCCTTGAGGAGACGAGCATCATGCACGTGGTGAACATCCATCAAGCCAAAACACACCTTTCCAAACTGGTGGAAGAGGTGGAAGGGGGCAAGGAAGTCATCATCGCTCGCGCCGGCAAGCCTGTAGCCCGCCTGGTCCCCCTGCAGCGCCCGCGACGGCTGGGCCTGCTACGGGGCCGCCTCACCGTGCCCGAGGACTTCGACGCCCCCCTGCCCGAGGAGGTCCTGGCCGCGTTCGAGGGAGGAGCGTGATGCGCCTGCTCCTGGACACGCACGTGCTCCTGTGGGCTCTGGCCAAGCCCGAGCGCCTGCCATCCCTGGTGCGAGAATGGCTGATCTCCCCGGCCAACGACGTGATGTTCAGCGCGGCCAACATCTGGGAAATCGCCATCAAGGCCCAGATTGGCCGCCTTTCCCTCTCGGTCACAGTGGAGGAGGTGGTGGAGGCCGCGCTGGCCTCGGGCTTCCGTGAACTGCCCATCCGGGCTGTCCACGCGGCCGCGGTGTATCGGCTCCCCTTACACCATCGCGACCCCTTTGACCGCATCCTGGTGGCCCAGGCCATCACCGAGCCTGCCCGGCTGTTGAGCGTGGATGCGATGTTGGCTCGCTACTCGGAACTGGTGGAGGTCATTGGCTGACCCCTGAGAGGTCGGGGAACTTCTGGCGGACGTATAGGGTGGGGGCATCGGAGCCTTTGTTCCCGTCAGAAATATTATGCGACGTCGTTCAGGCCGGATAATGGCCTTCAAATTGGGTGCAAACGGGCGGTTTTGGGCAAGATAGCGTCGCCCAATGTTCATTGTACGACACTATTGGACGACATTCTGTTCTTCTGTAGCATCAACAGGCAGCGGCGCGCAGTTAGATGCGCCAAGGCGCAGCGGGTGTCTCGCCAGATTGCCGACTCCTGTCTCCTCGCCTATAATGTCTATCACAGCAGAGTGAACCTACTGCTGTGGAATGTAGACCCCACACGGCCCGGGCAAATAGCCGGGCCGCTTTCACCGGCAACATCGGGGAGGGTGCTCGGTATTACCTCCGATGATCCGGTCCCTTGAGATGCAAGGAAACAACCATGAACCACCTCAAACCAGGCGACATCGTGCAAAGTTCCCGCTGGCCGGAACCGGTCGAGGTCAAGTTGGTCGAGGATATGGGCGCGTACGTGCGCATCGTGGGCCAGATGCGCGTTTCCGGCCAGCACGTGGACCAGATGGTGCCCCGGTCTGACCTGGAAACTTTGAGTGTAGCCCCTGTGCTCGCAGATTTCTCCGCGCCCGCGCGCGACCTCTTCCTCCGCCTGGAGGCCCTGCGCTATCGCTTCGCCTCCCTCTACGATCCCCTCCTGGCCATGAACATCTCCAAGGTTGACCCCCTGCCCCACCAGATCGAGGCGGTGTACGGCTACGTGCTCAACCTGCCCCGCATTCGCTTCCTCATTGCTGATGACCCGGGCGCGGGCAAGACGATCATGGCCGGGCTGATTATCAAGGAACTCAGATTGCGCCGCCTGGCCCAGCGCATCCTCATCGTCGTGCCCGGTCACCTCAAGGACCAGTGGCGGCGAGAGATGAAAGAGCGCTTTGAGGAGCACTTTGTGGTCGTGGACCGCCGCTTGATGGAGGCCCTGTTCGGCGAGAACGTGTGGTTGCGGGAGAACCAGATTATCACCTCCATGGACTTTGCTAAGCAGGACGACGTACTGCGCTCTCTGGTCGCCGCGCACTTTGACTTGGTGATCGTAGACGAGGCCCACAAGATGAGCGCCTACCGGTACGGCAACAAACTGGAGCGCACGGCCCGTTACCGCCTGGGCGAGGTCCTCTCCCAGATTGCCACGCACCTGCTCTTCCTGACCGCTACACCCCACAGGGGCGATCCCGAAAACTTCCGCCTTTTCCTGGATCTCCTCGTCCCCGGCTTCTTTGCCACCGAGGACTTGCTCCAGGAGTCCATCCGTAATCGTGAGAACCCCCTCTTCATCCGCCGCATGAAGGAGGACCTGAAGGACTTCGAGGGCAAGCCCCTGTTCCTGCCCCGGCACGTGCGTACGATATCCTTCGACTTGGGCCAGGAGTCGCCCAAGGAGAAGGAACTGTACAACGCGCTCTCGCGCTACGTACAGACCCAGTACAACAAGGCGCTCACCAAGGACAAACGCCGCAACGTGGCCTTCGCGCTGGTCATCCTCCAGCGCCGCTTCGCGTCCAGCACCTACGCGCTCTACCGCTCCCTGGAGCGGCGCAAGAAGCGGCTGGAAGACCTCCTGCGCATGAGCGACCCCGAGCGCCGCAAGCACCTGGAGCGGCCCACCTTCTTCGACTTGGAGGAGGCCGAGGAGGCAAGCGAGGCCGAGCGCTGGCAACAGGAGGAAATCTGGGAAACCCTCACCGTGGCCGAGAACCGCCGCGAACTGGAGCGGGAGATCGACACTGTCGAACGCCTGCTGCGCCAGGCCGAGGCCATCATCCGCAGCGGTGAGGAGGTCAAACTGCGCCACTTCCGCCAGGCCCTGGATGACCTGGAGCGCCGCTTCCCCGGCGAGAAGATCCTCATCTTCACCGAGTCCCGGGACACTCTGGAGTACCTGGAGCAGCGCCTCCGCCAGTGGGGCTACAGCGTGTGTACCATCCACGGCGGCATGAAACTGGAGGACCGCATCCGCGCCGAGGCGGTGTTCCGCAACGAAGCCCAGGTCATGGTAGCCACCGAGGCCGCAGGCGAGGGCATCAACCTCCAGTTCTGCCACCTGATGATCAACTACGACCTGCCCTGGAACCCCAACCGCCTGGAACAGCGCATGGGCCGCATTCACCGCTACGGCCAGACGAAGGAGGTGTACATCTTCAACCTGGTGGCCGCAGACACCCGGGAGGGCCGGGTCATGAACCGCCTGTTCGAGAAATTGGAGGAAATCCGTCAGGCCCTGGGCAGCGACAAGGTGTTCGACGTGCTGGGCGAGATCTACTACGGCAAGAACTTGGTCCAGTTGATGCTGGAAGCCGCGGCCAGCGCGCGCAGCCTGGACGAGATCCTGCGCGAAATCGACATCCAGGTGGACGAGGAGTACATCCGCCGCGTGCGGGAGAACCTGGGCGAGAGCCTGGCCACCCGCTACATCGACTACACCCGCATCCGAGAGATGGCCGACCAGGCCCGGGAACATCGCCTGATTCCCGAGTACACGGAAGCCTTTTTCAAGAAGGGCTGGCAGGCCGCGGGCGGCCGCTATCGCGAGCGACGGGACGGTTTCCTGGCCGTGGAAAGCATCCCGGCCGCGATTCGTCGCCTGGCCGAGGAGGACGACTTCCGCAAGCAGTTCGGCGCCCTGCTTAGCCGCTATCCCAAGATCACCTTCGACCGCGAGGTTGCGTTCCGCCACCCTGAGGCTGAGTTCGTCTCCTTCGGTCATCCCCTGTTCGAGGCCCTGCTGCGCTGGGTGGAGAAGCACCTGAGCGACGCGCTCCACCGCGGCGCGATCTTCACCGATCCCGACGGTCGCCTGGACGGCGTGTTGCTCTTCTATGAAGGGGAAGTCACCGACGGCACGGGCCAGGTGGCGGGACGACGATTGCTGGCCTTCTTCGCGGACCGGCAAAGCGGCGAGGTCCGCCCTGTGAACCCCGCCATCATCTGGGACCTGCTCGAAGAGGGGGAGTCCGAGGCGCCCGACGTGTCCCTGGAGGCGGTCAAGGGCCAGGCCCTGCCCGCGGTGCTGAGGGAACTGGAGCGCTACCGGGAGGAACTGGTCCGGGAACGGGAGCGCCAGGCCCGCATCAAGGAGAAGTACGGCATTCGCTCCCTGGAGCACCTCATCCTGGAACTGGACGGTGATCTCATTCACCTCTACGCCCGCCGCGAGCGGGGCGAGAAGGTGGAT
The DNA here is from genome assembly GCA_964487375.1 of uncultured Anaerolineae bacterium. Classification (GTDB taxonomy): domain Bacteria; phylum Chloroflexota; class Anaerolineae; order JAADDB01; family JAADDB01; genus JAADDB01. Next base: position 6,661 of record CAZAQA010000056.1, read on the forward strand.
CTGGTCATCCGCAACAAAGAAGAGCAGAAGCGGCGCTACCAGCAGGCGTTGCAGGACCTGAGGGAGGAGATCGAGCGCGAGCGCGTGCTCACGCTGACGACGCCACGCTTCGTGGCGGCGCTGCGCGTGGTGCCCGCGCGAGTGACGGCCGAAGAGATGAGCGAGGACCCGCGCGTGGAGGCGGTGGGCATGGAGGTGGCGATGCAGTACGAGCGGGACCAGGGCCGCGAGCCCGAGGACGTGTCCGCGCAGAACCTGGGCTTTGACATCCGCTCGCGGGACCCGCGCAGTGGCCGCAAGCGCTACATTGAGGTCAAAGCCCGGGCCCAGGTTGGCCCCGTGGCCCTGACCAAGAACGAGTGGTTCAAGGCCCAACGCTTTGGCGACGACTACTACCTGTACGTTGTCCTCAACGCGGCCACCCAGCCTGAACTCTACATCATCCAAAACCCGGCCGCGCGCCTAAAGCCCGAGGAAGTGGTGGAGGTGCGGTATCGGGTGGGGGTGGAGGAGATTCTTGGGAAGGGCGAGATGGGACACGGATGAACGCGGATGTGACGGATGAACGCGAGGTTCTCAGTGAAAATCCGTTCGATCCGTGTTTATCCGCGTGCGGCAATAAAACGCATTAATACCGATTTTTAGGGTAATCCCTGGAGGTGTTCAATGGAGATCCGTATACGAACGCTAACCCCCCTTTGGACCGGTGGCATAAATGGTAAAGTAGACCGCATCCACGAGACAGGCATCCTCGGTTCCCTGCGCTGGTGGTTCGAGGTGTTAGTGCGGGGGCTGGGTGGAAAAGCGTGTGATCCAACGACAGCATCTTGTCTCTACGACCCAGACAAGCCAAACAATGGCCTCTGTGATGTGTGCCAGGTGTTCGGCGCCACAGGCTGGCGACGACGGTTTTGCATTCGTATTTTTGAGGAAAATGTTTCGAACGCTCAAATTGCACCTACCGTTTCTCTAACCGACCGCCAATACACCGATAGGCAAGGAAAAACTCGAACACCGACATGGTACTTTCGAGATCCAACCCAATCTAACGTCGCACCTAATACTCCCAAGGAGGGCCATTTTCGCATTATTGTTCAGTCGTTGGACCCCAGTTTTCAACCGGAAATTATTGCTGGACTGATCCAATTCATCGCTGATTGGGCTGCTCTTGGCGCGAGGGCGCAAATGGGGTTCGGGATGATTGAATTGGTGAACGGTCGAATAGATACACGGCCGCTGTTTGAGTGGCTCAAACAGAATACCGGCACCAATGTCTACTCTGATTTGCCTTCCCTACAGAACATTTTCTTGGCGCGCATCGCCCCCAAGGATGGTAGGCAGTTCAGTGAAGAAGACACATTCAATCTGAAATACGACCTACGACAGATATTTTCTGGGACGCAGAACAAGAATCTGCGCCACTTCATCATGGGCACGGTCAAAGGTCGGCGAATCGCGGCCAAGGTCAAAATGTCGCGCCCTTATGAGGATAGCCAGGGCAATAACCTGATGCGAGTGTGGGGTTGGATTCCGGAAGAGGCTGATATTTATCAAAATTCCTGGGATCGCGATTCTGTGTTAGATGCTATCTATCAGCACTTGGATAGTGCTTACGAGTTGAAGGCCTGGCGTGAGATGAACTCGACCAGGGATACCGTTACGCCAAAAAACAGCGATGCTGTGGCGTTTTTGCAAAGTCTGCTTGGCATAGAGGAGGTTTCTGATGGAGCGTGATTACTATGCATTTCGACGCGCCGAGTTGATCGGTATCTTCGATGCACTTGAACAAGCATTTCAGGCGGTTGAGGAGGCTAAACAGCGAAAAGACAAAAGCGCTCGCAAGCAGGCTGAGAAGCAAATGAAAGGAGCTGTGCGAGGAGCAGTGGCGATTGAGCCTCACCTCGCTTATTTATGGTATGAAGCAAGAGATTCAGAACTGAGCAACTCCATCCGCGATGCTTGGCAAAAAGATCTGACCGTCATCGCTGTTCAGCAAGAGCATAAACAGCATTATGACTTCCGCAAGCTACCAGACGCTTTTCGCTTTGTGCCAAACGCAGATCACGTTGCCGACCTGCCTCTACTCAGTTTTTTGCTGCGCATTCCCTTTCTCCTGCAAAAGCCTTACCTGAGTAAGGACGAAGGCGACTTTTACCTGCTCGAGAACCCACTGCGCCGGGAGAAGGTCTTCCAGACACCGATGGTCGCATCCACCGGCTGGAAAGGTGCGCTGCGGGCGGCGTTGTGGCAGTTGGGCTACAAGGAGGACCACAAGGTGACGATTCGTCTGTTGGGCAATCCGCGCGGGAGCGATGATCACCAGGCCGGACGGCTTCACTTCTTTCCCACTTTTTTCAACGAGATTGGCTTGGAAGTCCTCAATCCCCACGACCGCAAAACCAGCGTAGGCGCTCGCGGCCCGATTCTGATAGAGTGTGTGCCGCAGGGCGCCAAAGGGGAACTGCTCTTGCTTTACGTGCCTTTCGGACCCATTGGACAAACTGAAGAAGAAAGACTTGCTGAAGTGGCTGAGGATCTTGAAGTGTTGACGGAAGGCATACGTGCGATGCTCACCACCTATGGCTTTGGAGCAAAAACCAGCAGTGGGTTCGGTACGGCAGAAGAGCAACTGGTTGGAGAGGGTAAATTGGCCATTCGGGCGGAACTGGCTGGTGAAGCTGTGGCCACGCCAGCGGCTCCACAGGAGCCACAGCAGCCAGAACTGCCGCGCTATCTGGAATCACCTACCCAACTTATTCCGGACCTGCGGAAGGAGGATGGCAGTCTCAAGTCGGAAGACGAGTATCGCGCTTTAATTGAGAGCCGAGGGCAAAAATACACTAAGAAGCACAAACAGCTTTATGCCAAGGCCAAGAAATGGTGGGAGCGTGAGGGGCGCCATCTAGCGGAAGCAGCCTCCCAAGAATCGAAGCCCAAAACTGAACCTCCCGAGAGGCCGTCATTGGTATCGGAATACACCTTTCGCACTCTGAGCGAACTGTGCGAGGCAGCCCAGCAAGTGGCCACGCAATTGCGGGAAGGAGGGGAGGGATGAATCAACTGGATATCCTTGCCCAACATCGTGATGCCCTTCTGTTAGCAGAAGGCATCGGCTGGTTACATGACTATCGAAAATGTTCAGATGAGCAATTGAGCGGATCCGGCTTGGATCGCAATCAAGTAAGCCAAAAATTTCCTTGTTTGGTAGGGATGTCGATTTCATTAAACGGATTAACGGATGCAGTCACAAATTTGTTGAAATGGGACGACGATGCAACTCGCCAACTGTTCAACGAACTGGGAAATTACCTAATTCGTTGTCATCGAACGGCTCATTTTGACAAGCAGGAGCCAGTTGGCGGCAAGCAGAACTACCCGGGAATTAAACTGAGTACGCCTTTTGGTCTCGAGAAAGATGTGCCTTCTAACCTAACGGCCCAACTTTGGAACCTATCTTGGCAGGATCTATGTAACTATTCGGCCACTCAACGGGACAATCTGCTCCAAGCTGTAAGCAATCTGTTCTCCCACACGGTCGCCGACACCCGTCGCCCTATCAATGAAGTGGACCTATGGAGTTGGGGTCTCTTAGTAGGTGCACTATACAAAGCAGCACTGGCCGGGGTATTGTTAAGTGGAAGCATTCCACCGGCACAAGACCTACGCTGGCGCTTACTGGGCGTCCGTATCAACGGGCTAAATTATCTACTCAATGTAGCCCGCATTCCAGACCTGCTCGCCAGGAAGAAGATAATCGCAGATAGCTTAGATAGAGTACGCCACCTTCTGGAAGTAACTTACCCATTGGGCAGCGAGGTGTACCGAGACGAAAATGGCAGCGTTTATATTGTGCCAGACGTTGCAGACTTATTGGAACGTACCGATAGTGCCGGAAATAGTTTGCGGACACTCATTCTTCAAGAGTTCGGACGGGGCACGACGGAAAAGGACAAACCAAGGCTTCAACTTGGCGGAGAGATAACGCCGCATCTTGAATTGGAACCGCAATCATGGTGGGGGCAGGACCCCAATTGGCCGAATTCCTCAAACGATGAATTACCAGAAATTGGCCGGTTTGTCTCTCGGGAGTTTGCCTCGCCTGCAGATGCAAGGACAATCAGGCAGTCTTGGCAGAACCGAGAAGCCACTGATATCTGCACTGTTTGCGGTTTGCGTCCCCAAGGCCCGAGCCAAAAGGCTGCCGAGCGCAACGTGTGCGACATTTGCGAAGAAAGGCGTGCGGATCGCTCTCAAGAGTGGGCGATTTCTCAACGCGACAAAACAATCTGGACCGACGAAGTTGCTGACACGAACGGCCGCTTGGCGTTGATTGTCGGCCGCTTTGATTTGACCCACTGGCTCAACGGAAAGCTTTTGGATACGCTGCTATTGATCGCTCCTCATGATCCTGAGAACAAAAAGGGGGAACCAGTTACAAGCAAAACGGCTTCTTTCAGCCGACTACGGCGTATTTGGGAGACAACGCGTTTGTTCTGGCAAGAAGTGCAGGAAGAAATTCTCAAACACCTGACGGATGACCGACGTCGCTTAAAGATTTACCTTGATTCCGACCCGAACTTGGGGCCATTTCACGTCTATGATCTCATACTGGGGGCAACTGACCTCAGCGTGGTCTGGGTTCCACCAAGGAGCGGTAAGGCGGGATACCTTCTCAGCGCTGACAATCTGGGGCATATCGCTCGTCAGTTGGGGGCTGAACCAGCAATATACAACGATTCAGCGGCGGCAGCCATCTTTGTCGAAGAACATTTGCAGAAAACATTTGTAGAGGGCAGTCGCCAACCCGTCCTACTCAACCCAGATGCCCGGGCAGGAAAAAACAAAGAAAACTTGCTTACAGGTCATCATATCCATCAGGTGGAATACCAGGAAGATCCCTATGCCACGGTCATTCCCGTCCTTGCCGAGCCCCTCGCTTTTATGGCAATCGTGCCAGCTGACAAATCGCTTGATATTGCACATGTTATCAAGGAGAAATACGAACGCGAGATGGGCAAGGTACGAGACCGGTTACCGTTGCACTTGGGCATTGTTTATGCTATCCGACGCACCCCCATCCGCGCGATATTGGATGCCGGTCGGGTGATGCTAGAACGCCGGACAAAAGCCGAACAGTGGGCAATAAAGACAATTAGGGCTGATAGCCATGGCTTAGAAGTGCGGCTGGAAACTGAGCGTACTGGTCATCAAATACAGTGGTGCATTCCCTCCCAGATGGGAGACGGATCTACCGAGGACAGGTGGTATCCTTATTTTCTTTTAGAAACAGAAGGTGATGACAGTAAGGCCGATGAACAAAATCGGCGTGCTGTCAAGGTAGATTGGTCGCCTAACGATGAACAGAGGGGGGAATGCTGGATTGTGCACGTCGCTGATCTGCATGAAGGAGAAAAGGTCTATGTTTGGCCTTCCACCCTTGACTTCGAATTCCTCGACACTACCGCCCGGCGGTTTGAAATCTACTACGACGAAAACGGCCGCCGTCCGCGCCGTACTCGTCCCTACTTGCTGGAAGATTTGGATCGTCTGGAGGCACTGTGGAAAGAACACCTGCGTCATCTATCCAAGTCGCAGTGTCATCAAGTCATCCGAATGATTGAAGCCACACGCGATGCCTGGTATGGGCATGCCCACTGGGATGATTCCCTCAAGGACCCTGTTTTCGAGCAATTTGTCGCTGACACCTTAGCCAGCGCCTCTTGGCCCAAAGAACATTCTTGGAAAGACATTCCTCCGGAATGGCAAAAACAACTTATCCAAGCCGGTGTACGCGGCGAGTTAGCCGATCTAGCCGAACTTCACATGGAAATCTTGAAAGAATAAGGAGGCAATGATGGCAACATACAAACAACAGCGTTACTTGCTGATGACCACCGATCCGGTCCATATCGGTACCGGCGGCTACCGCCTGGGGCGTGTCGACCTAAGCATCGTCCGGGAACCGGGTACCCGAATCCCCAAGATTCCGGGGACCAGCTTGCACGGCGCGGCCCGCTCTTATGCTGCCCAACTTTACGAGACCCCTGAAGCGGCCGGGCAGAATCAGGACGATGTGGATAACCCAGATCAAAACCCGGTTTGCTATACCTTTGGTTATATCAAGAAAGTGAGTGAGGATGAGACCAAAGCCTACTCAGGCGTAGTCAACATCTTTGACGCCCACATACTGCTCTTTCCCGTTCATTCAATGGCCGGACCCGTGTGGGTTAGCACGGTTGCCCGCCTGCGTGAAGCCGACTTTGCCGTTGAGGATGTGCCGGATAATTGGGATGTTGACACGGCCTTATTGACCTGGAAGCGAGATGCCCCTCTCAACCTGGGCTGGTTAATGGTCAAGATTGGTGGTCAGGTTAGCGTGACGGCACCAGACAACTGGAAGGACGACGACCGCTGGAGGGCAGTGAAGGAGCGCATCGTCCTTGTCCAGGACGCCCTTTTCAGTCAAGTAGTCAACAGCAACCTGGAGGTCCGCACGTCGGTGGCCATCGATCCAGAACGAGGCGCAGCGGAAGACAAAGCGCTGTTTACTTATGAAGCCATTCCACGGGCTACCT
>CAZAQA010000057.1:0-12517 GCA_964487375.1 uncultured Anaerolineae bacterium
AATCGTCCCCACGTTCACGTGGGGCTTCGTGCGCTCAAATTTCTGCTTCGCCATGGTCTTCTACCTCCTTTGGCCTCGCCAAGCACAGTAGCTGGTTACTTTTACCACCTATGTTATGAGTACTATCCCACATCTTCTTGAATGCGTAAAACGCGGATCGATATGTATTCACCTGATCCTCCAGGCCCCGCAGGCTTCGTGCGGCCCATGTCCCGGTTTTCCGGGCGACGTTCTACGTAAAAATACGCTTGCAGGCGCGGTTTCATTCTTTTGCCCTGCAAGCGTTCTCCGAAAGCCCACGACCGGATTTGAACCGGTGACCTACGCCTTACCAAGGCGTTGCTCTACCTCCTGAGCTACGTGGGCATACAATGCCCAGGCGTACGAGCAATACACGCCTGGGCCCTGAGTGGTGGGCCGGGCTGGACTCGAACCAGCGAAGGCTTCCGCCAGCGGATTTACAGTCCGCCCCCTTTGCCGCTCGGGACACCGACCCACAATGCAGGGCTGCCCTGCCCTTTTAGGAGCCGACGGTCGGACTCGAACCGACAACCGTCCGCTTACAAGGCGGATGCTCTGCCGATTGAGCTACGTCGGCTCACTGTCATCATTATATGCAACTCGGACATTTGGTCAAACTGATGCCCTCTTTGAGTATGCTCGTTTGCCTCGTCTCGAAGGATAGACCATTTCTTTGTAACGGGGCAAAGCTGCCTTCTGGACCGGTGGCAGTATACGCACCCCTTGACATCGTGTCAAATCAACTCCCGTTTTTGGCTAAATCCGACTAAAGTCTCATAAGGCTTTGTCGTCGTACCGATCACCTTTTGGATGGTGAAGGCCTGAACGCACAACTGCGATGGGAGGGGAACGGTTGAACAAGGCATTTCCCTAAGGAAGAGAGAAAAGAAGAAGGGGAAAAAATAGCTTTAGGACATGGCCTCGCGCTGGCGGCGAACTTCGTACAGGGCCAAGGCACCGGCCACAGCGGCGTTCAACGAAGAGGTCCGTCCCCACATGGGGAGGCGCAAAAGTCCGTCGACGCGCTCGCGGACCAGGCGGCTTATCCCTTTTCCTTCGCTTCCTACAACCAAACCCAATGGCCCCAACAAGTTCACCTCCCAGATGATCGGCGCGGGCGGCTGTCCTTCCAGCGCGTACACCCACACTCCCACCTGTTGAAGTCTTTCCATCGCACGAACCAGATTGCTGACCAGCACGACATCCACGAACTCCACCGCGCCGGCGGAGGCGTTCACCACCGCGGGGGTGATGGGGGCTGCCCGACGTTTGGGAATGAGAACCTCCGTCACGCCGGCCACCTCTGCCGTGCGCAGGAGATTCCCCAGGTTCTGGGGGTCTTGCAAGTGGTCGAGCAGGAGGACCAGGGCCTCGCGGCCCGCGGTTTTCACTTTTTGCAAGGAAGTCGATTCATCAATGTAGGGATAACTCCCCGCCAGGAGGGCAACTCCCTGATGACCGGGTGCCCCCACACGACGCGCCATCTCCTCACGAGGGGCCTGAACGATCTCGCATCCTCGCTCTGTAGCGGCTGAGGCTATGTCCTCCACGATGCCTTTAGTCCGGACCCCTTCAGCCAGAAGCAGACGATAGCAGGGACGTCGCCTGGCGCGCAGCACGGCCAACACGGCCTGCCGTCCGTAGATCCACTCCCGTGCCATTTTTCAGGCCCAGTGCCAGGTGGTCCCTCGAGGACCGTCTTCTAAGACAACGCCTAGCTCGCCAAGCCGATCGCGGATGCGGTCGGAGAGCTCCCAAAGCTTTCGTTTGCGTAGCTCGTTGCGTATTTCAACCATCTGCTCTACGAAGGGAGTCACGTCCGCTGTGCCCCCTTCCTCCTTCAGCTCCAGACCCAGCGTGTGGGTCAGCTCCAGGAATACGGCCTGGGCCTCGGCGAGCGGTTGACCCCCTACCCCGGCGTCACGAGCCGCGTTAATGGCCCGTACCAGAGTAAAAATATGCCCCAAAGCCCCCGCCGTGTTGAAATCATCGTCCATAGAGGTTTGGAATCCTTCCCGAGCCTGAGAGACCCGCCGGCGCAATGTTTCCACCGCCGGGCCGCTCTCTTCCGTCCCCGTGGGCGGACGCAAGGCCCCGCGCAGCCGCTGTAGCCCCTTCTCCGCATCTGCCACAATTCCATCATCATACCCTAACGGTTTACGATAGTGGGAAGAGAGGACGAGGAGGCGGAAGACGTCGGCGTCGTGCTCTGCCAGAAATTCGTCGATGGTCACCAGGTTGCCCAGAGACTTGGACATTTTTTCCCCACGGAGTTGGAGCATCCCGTTGTGCAGCCAGTAACGGGCGAAGGGCGCTTTTCCCGTGTAGGCTTCTGATTGGGCAATTTCGTTCTCGTGGTGAGGGAAGATCAGGTCGGTTCCCCCGCCGTGGATGTCAATCTGATCGCCGAGGAAATAATGATTCATGGCCGAGCACTCGATATGCCAGCCCGGACGGCCCGGGCCCCATGGGCTTTCCCAGGAAGGTTCCCCCGGTTTGGCCGCCTTCCAGAGGGCAAAATCTAAGGGATCCTCTTTACGTTCATCCACCTCGATGCGAGCTCCCGACCGAAGCTCGTCAAGGTTCCGGCCGGACAGCTTCCCGTACGTCGTGAACAGGCGCACTCGATAGTACACGTCCCCATCCACAGGATAGGCCATTCCCTTCTCGACGAGCGTCTGCACCATGTGGATGATTTGAGGGATAACCAGGCTCACTCGTGGGTAGTAGTGCGCCGGCAAGAGGTTCAGATCGTGCACGTGCTTGAACCATTGGCGAATGTACTTCTGCGCCAGGTCGAGAGGGGAAATGTTCATGGCATGGGCCCGATTGATAATCTTGTCATCCACGTCGGTGAAGTTCATCACGTGCACGACCCGATACCCCTGATATTCCAGGTAGCGTCGCACCACATCGAAAACGATGGCTGACATGGCATGGCCGATGTGCGCCCTGTCGTACACGGTCGGCCCGCACACGTACATCTTGACCCAAGGAGGATTCAAGGGAGTAAACGGTTCCAGTCGATGGCTCAACGTATTATAGACGTGTAAGCTCATGGGTGAACTCCTACCGGTAAGTTGAATGGGTTCGCGTTCGTGTGTTCCGCTATGGCCGGGTTCATGTTCGGACGTGGAGATGGTGATTCGATGGGATGGCGAAGATCATGCGCCCGGCGTTGGTTTGCAGAACCTTGGTGACGGTAACGTGTACACGCCGGCCCACATAGGGCCGACCGTCCTGCACAACCACCATGGTCCCATCCTCGAGATAGCCCACTCCTTGCCCGGCTTCTTTGCCCTCCTGAATAAGCTGAATATCCAAAGATTCCCCGGGCAAAAGGACTGTTTTTACCGCGTTGGCCAGCTCATTGATGTTAAGCACATCGACTCCTTGAAGGGTGGCGACGCGATTCAGATTGTAATCATTGGTGACGATGGGAATATCCATTTTTCGGGCCAGACGGACCAACTTCTCATCTACCTCTTTGACTCGCGGAACATCATCCTCGATAATGCGCAGCTCACACCGGGTGTCATCTTGCAACTCGTGCAGGAGGGAAAGGCCTCGGCGTCCTCGATTACGCCGGAGCTGGTCCGTGGAGTCGGCGATATACTGGAGCTCGTTGAGAACGAAGCGCGGCACCAACAAGGGGCCGGGAATGAAGCCCGTACGTGCAATGTCCGCGATGCGTCCGTCGATGATGACGCTCGTGTCCAGGAGTACCGGCATTTCCCTCTCACGTCCTTTCCGAGGCGCACGTCGCCCACTTCGTTGACGCCACAGGTCCCAGATATCCTCATAGCGCAGCACGAAAATCGCGGTGCCCAAATAGCCAAAGACGAGGGTCCCGATGAGGGGGAGAACCTGCCCAAGCGGGGAAGGCAGGTGACTCAAAGGGACGGCCAGAACCGCTGCGATAATCAACCCCAGGGCCAGCCCTACACTCCCTGCCAGAAGATGATGGAGGGGGAGCGTACGAATCCAGTTGGCCGCGGCTGCGGTTGGACGGGTGACCAGGTAGGGCATCGAGACGTAGCCGATTACAGCGCCGGCCAGAGCAAAGGGGACGCCCCAGCGCAGAAATGCCGGGTTCAGCCAGTTTTGAGGAACCCCGGGTACCCAGAAGGCGGCTACCCATCCCAGGATTCCGCCCAGCAGGATGCCCGTAAAGCGCGCGAGATGATCGAACATGATAAGTCCTCCTCGACAAAGAATAAACCTCGAACGGCGAATAAATGCGACTTCAGGGGCCGACACTCCCGACTGCCGCCCCAACTTTACACAAAGGATAAAGAATATGATAAGATAAGCGCGAGAGTAGTATACCAGAAAACAGCCTGGGCGACGAAAATCAGTGACGGGGAGGAAGAGAAAGGGGGAGCCGGAGGGTATGCCCCAAAATACTCCTGCTTTTAAGGAGGTCAACGATGCCTATCTACGAGTACAGGTGTCAGCACTGTCATCGTCGTGTTGCCCTGTTCTTCCGTACGATGAGTGAGGCGGCAGACGCTACGCCCGTTTGTCCGTACTGTGGCTCAGAGCGACTTATCCGACGAATATCGCGCGTTGCAGTGATGAAGTCGGAAGAGAGCCGTCTCGAATCGATGATGGACACCGACTTCCTCTCAGGGCTGGACGAGAACGATCCCCGCTCTTTGGCTCGGTTCATGCGGAAAATGAGTGATGAATTGGGGGAAGACCTGGGAGACGAGTTCGAAGAGGTCGTCGACCGACTGGATGCCGGGGAAAGCCCGGAAGAGATCGAAAAGAGCATGCCCGAACTCGCTGGAGAAGACCTGGGCGGAGGCTTCGACACGGAGGGCGGAGAGGGCGGAGAGTTCACCGAGTGAGAGGGGACGCCAAGGACGAGTCAGTCCGGTCTCCTTCAGTACCTCTCTACCCGTTCGATAGGAAGTACAAAAACCACCGCCCCTCCAATTTGGACCTCCAGGGGTTGAGAGATGACGAAATCTTCCCCCATGGCCGCGGGGGGCATGGGGTTGATGTAGCGCGTGCGGGTATGGCATTTCTTACGGATGATCTCTAACACCCGTTCGACGTCGTCCGCGCGCACTCCGAGTAGAAAGGTCGTGTTCCCCTGGCTGAGGAAACTCCCTGTCGACGCGATTCGCGTGGCGCGAAACCCCGTTTCGTGCAGGGCGTTCATCAAGGGCGTGACATCGTCATTGTTGACGATGGCGACAATGAGCTTCATGCCTCCCTGTGTCATCTCCACTCCCTTATCGTGGTGAGATATCGCTGTGAGACGACATCTCACGTCCAGGATGACCACGAATTCGCGAATCTAGCATGACGGTGGGCACCTATGTCTGAGGGATAGGTGGACTGCCGAGAAGCCAGATGGGTAGACAGCCCTCTCGGTTCAGGAGCGGGACGTCGATCCGTTGAGGTGCAAACGTTGGCGTATGATCTCACGAATGCGCTCCTGGATCAGATCGATGGGCTGCTGTCCGTCCAGGATTACCCATCGTTCTGGATCTTGCCGGGCCAGTCGCATGTACCCGAGGCGTACTCTTTCGTGATATGCCAACACTTCTTGCTCCATCCGATTCCAATCATCTCTCCCGGATCCATTTCGCTTGCGGGCTAGACCCGCCTGCACCGGCACGTCGATGAGAAAGGTCAGATCGGGCTTCAACCCTCCGGTGGCGAAGGCAGTGATTTGTCGCAGTTGCTCCATGTTGAGGCCTCGTCCATATCCCTGATACGCGTAGGTTGAATCCGCAAAACGATCGCAAATGACCACTCCTCCTTGTTGCAAATGAGGGCGAATGACCTCTTGAACCAACTGGGCGCGTGACGCTGAAAAGAGTAAGACCTCCGTTTCCGCGGTCATGCCCCGAAGCGTGGGATCCAGCAAGATTGCGCGCACATGCTCGCCGACATGTGTCCCGCCCGGCTCGCGCGTGGCGATCACCTCCAGCCCTTGTTCGCGGAGCCACCCTTTCAACAAGCGAATTTGCGTACTTTTCCCACTTCCCTCGGGGCCTTCGAACGTGACGAAGAAGCCCACGGGATTACTCCCTGTAAATACGGACGCGACGACGTGGCTCGCGGCCGTAGCTGTGAGAGATCAGGTTATAGGAACGAGCGAGCTCGTGTTGCAGTTTGCGGATCTCGGGCGATGCCGGTCGGAGTTCCACGACTGATGCGCCGGACAGGACCTTTTGGATGGCCTCTTCCGCTTCTGCCAGGGCGGCGGCCACGGGGTCACCTGTTTCACCCGGAGAAAGGGAGAAAATATCGGCCAGCATGGACTCCATTTGGGTGACCGTGTTGGATCGGAGCACGTAGATCGGCACGCCCCGCCGCTCGGCCTCCGCAATAGGTTGAGGCCGCTTGCGGAAGTAGTTTTTCAATGTCAACACAACGTCCGCCGTACGAAGCTCGTCGACGAGCTCGACGGCGATACCGAGATTGCGCGCGGCTTGGCGTAGGCGGTTCTGTCCCACCCCGTAGGGGTAGACGTGAAGTGTTTGGAGAGGGTGGCTTACCGCCGAGTCCATGGAAGTGACATTTCCCCCCTTTTGTCGCCCGGACAACGCGGGAATGACACTGGTGTCGACCCGGGCGTGATTCCCGCTTGAGACTTGCATCGTCTCCACGTGAATCTCCCCGGTTTCGTCCCGATAGCGGACTTCAGGCGTCAACGTGCGCCCGCGCAAGAGCGCGTCTACGGCTGCTGCTACATCGTGGTGGACGACCAGACGGTTTCGGTCCTTGATCTCGATCAGCACGTCAAACGTCGGAGCCGCGCGGCGCTCCAGCACGGTCTTTTGCGTGTGGCGCCGGCGCGCCTCTTCATCGCTCAACGTAACACTCTCAATGCCCCCGACCAGATCGGAGAGGGTGGGGTTCATGAGCAGGTTCTCCAGGGTATTGCCATGTGCCGTGCCGATGAGCTGAACGCCCCGTTCGGCGATGGTGCGAGCGGCAACAGCTTCCAGTTCTCGTCCAATCTCATCGATGATAATCACTTCCGGCATGTGGTTTTCCACAGCCTCGATCATCACCTCATGCTGAAGTGCCGGAGTTGCCACTTGCATACGGCGGGCCCGGCCAATGGCCGGGTGTGGGATGTCCCCATCGCCGCCAATCTCGTTGGACGTGTCCACGATCACGACGCGTTTCTTTTCTGCCAGGACACGCGCGGCCTCCCGCAACAGGGTGGTCTTCCCTACTCCGGGGCGGCCGAGTAGAAGCACACTCTTGCCCGACTCGATGATGTCCTGGATGATGTCGATGGTGCCGTAGACAGCCCGCCCCACCCGGCAGGTGAGCCCAACGATTTTGCCCTGGCGATTGCGGATGCAGGAGATGCGGTGGAGTGTACGTTCAATGCCTGCCCGGTTGTCGGCCGTGAATTCACCGATTCGACTGACGATGTAGTCGATGTCTTCATAGGTGATCTCCCGCTGGCTGAGCTGGTATTCTCCATCGGTGTAACGGGCTTCTGGCAGGCGCCCCAAGTCCAGGACGATCTCCAGCAAATCGTCTACCTTGTTCGCGCTGTGTAAGGCCTGTGCGATGTCCGGCGGTAAGACCGCCAGCAAAGCATCCAAATCGTCTGTAATGCGCTTGGTTTCTTTTGTCATGTAGGTTTTTTCAATTCCGTGTGTGGGCGCACGGTCGCCATCAAATTCCTCGATCTTCTCTCTCCGGTTCATAGGATAATACGGGCCAATGCCAGAAACAGTTTACTCCTTCATTCTTCTTGGTGGGCTCCTCCCCACACTTCCATCAGAGGCTGGGATTCGCTCGTTCCCAGGGGGAGAGTGTACACAGCTTCTCCTCGAATTTCCAACAAGGAGAGGAGTCCTGACGTCACCGATTCGTCTGCGCCGACAGGTAAGGCCAGGTGGCGAATGAGACAGGATTGCTCAGCATAGGGTTCGAAGCCCGTATCGGCCAGCAGTGCCCCTTCGTTGACCTGGTAATGGCGCAAGGTGCAGTACAAAGGCTTTTCTTTCCTGGAGGACGCCACGTGGATACTCCAGTTCAACAGATCGTATCCCACATCCTCCTCGGCGTTCGGAGCCAGGATGATTCGCATGCCGGTGGCTTTGCGCCCCTGGTGCAGGACAATCGCTCCCAACAGATCGCTGCCCTCTTCCCAGAGGTAGACACGCCGGCCAGGTCGTTCCTCCCACTGGTACGGCAAGTCCAGACTGTTGCTGCCCGGTAGGCTCTCCATCGCGGCCACAAGGGCGGGCGTCGTCTGCCGCCAGAGGCGGCTCAGGTTCCACATGTCCGCGGGCGTGCGCGGTCGGATGTGCTGAGGGAAGGCGAGCGGATGGGGGTGGGCGTCCCTGTGCAAGCGGTAGATCCGCTCCTGGGTATAAGGACGGAAGCCGCTCTCTTGCAGGGCAGAAAGAAAACGGGCCTCTGGGGGCAGGAGGGCGTAAAGACGATAGGCGCCTTTGTGGACGGCATCGCGAGCCACCTGCTCAATGAGGGGGCGCCATTTTGCCTGTTCGGAGTGAGCCGGGGCCACGAAGGTAATATCCCATTCAGGACGATCGTCCCGCCGCACCAGTTGCAACACGTGCCACTTTCCTGCAGCATCTTGGGTGATGTACGTGCGCACGCCGTTATCGACATAGGAACGCAACATCACTTTCAGCGGAGAATAGCCCTCGATGAGCATTCGTTCCCCGTCTAGGAACAATCCTTCGTGTTGGAACCGATACAAATGCCAGATGTCGCGCATTCGTAACGTTGGAATCACGTCCATACTCCTGCACCCCCCACCCGGGCGACGGCCAGACTTGTTGGAGTCATTCGCCGTGTTCAGAGGAGAGGGATAATTTAGGCACGGGCCGGTCAGATGACACGGCTAACCGGGTTGCCAGCGGAACAAAGACGGCCGAAACAGGCGCAAGCGGTCCTTTGTGCCAACCCTTACTCTGTTCCCTCTGTCCGGCGGTCTCCCCTTTCTCCACCATTTTCCCGTGCAGGCTTCCGTCGAGCTCATTTGCCATCCGTCCCTTTCTTATTTTAGCGGCTTTGGGCCTGCGGGGCAAGCGTTTCGTCGTCGATGGGACGGTTTCCCTCCTCATCCGTTTTGAAGAGAAGGGCGCAGCGCCCCCGAGAGGTCTTGCCGAACCAAAGAAAAGGGCCTGCTTCACGTTGGAGCAGGCCCTTCTGGTACCCCCGAGAGGATTCGAACCTCCGACCTTCTGGTCCGCAACCAGACGCTCTATCCGCTGAGCTACGGGGGCTCATACTGTTGTTCATCAGGCGGGGAGGGTGGGATTCGAACCCACGGTGGAGGTTTTGCCCCCACAACCGCTTAGCAGGCGGCCCCGTTCAACCACTCCGGCACCTCCCCAGCTCTCTTGCTGGACGTCAAATTATCGGACGGAGGGAGAGGGATTCGAACCCCCGGGGCTTGCGCCCAGCGGTTTTCAAGACCGCCGCCTTCGTCCACTCGGCCATCCCTCCCCGGGATCGGCACTCTCCACAACATAGCCGCTAGTATAACGGATGTGGGTACAAAAGTCAAATTACGAGCAAGGAAGGAGTGTATTTCAATTTGGTAGGCGTATCATCTCACGCAGCCGCAGGAGATATGGGTCGGCCGGGAGAGGGCCTTGCAGGAAGGGCAGGTGGGCCTGCAGCCAAGCGCTAGGGTCTCGTGAAAGCCGGGGGTAGGGGGTGTCGAGATTGGGCATATTGGAGTGGCATGTCTTGTGTTTGTTGATGTCGTCCACACCAGGAGGCCACTTTGCCATTGTGCACGACCTGTAATACTTTGACCATATGTTGCTTTCCCCGAGTAGACCAATGTCGACGTTTTCCCTTCATCCGGTGCGCTACAATGGCGCCAACCAAACTCTCAATATGCCCCAGGGTTTCCACATCCCCTTCTGATTCCCCGACGCGATGCCACCACCGCACCATACGCGGGTCTTCCAGGTGTTTTGCCAGCCAATCCCAGGCCTCCCTTTGTGTCTTGGGCGCCTCCTTTCCGGGCTTCGGCACGTGCTGCCATATCTTTCGCACCTGTTGCCCATCCCCTGTCTGTAAGGCATCGCTCAACGCCCGACCGGCCTCCCCTCCTAGGGCCCGATACGCCGCCCGCACGACATGAAAACGGTCCAGTTGTCGGATCACGCCCACCAATACCTCGCTCGCCTCATCTATCCAGGACGCATCATCCCCACTCACCACCACCTCCTTCACGTGGCCCCAATCCCACTCCGCTCCCCATTCCAAGCTGGCCCCTTCCCAGAAATCCACCTTCTCTCCCCCATGTAGGTAGATCCGTTCCTTCCCCGCCTCATCATAAGCCACTCCTAATCGCACTTCCTGCCACCGGGTCCGCCCTTCCCCGGTCCGCTGCCGTACCATCACCCCATCCGCCTCCACATAGAGCCGCCGGGCCCGCCGTTGCCCTACCCGTCGTGGTGGCGCCCCCTGACCAAACACCCGCTTCACTTCCATTTCCTCGGCCTCCACAACCCGTCTCTCCACCTCCTGCACGAGCCGTCACACCGTGCTCGGACTCAGCACTCCCGCCGTTAAACGCACCAACACGTCACTCACCCAGGAAAAAGGCATGCCGGTAACCAACATGAGCACGCTCTCCATAACCTCCCAACTGGCCGCTTGATAGGCTGGCAGCCCTAACACGTCGTCCAAAAGAAAGTGATACCCTCCCCGCTCGTCCCGATATAGACGCCGCTCAAACGTCACCGGACCAAAGCGCGTCACCAATGTCCGTGACCGCTTGCCCACGACCCGTCCCCCCCGGGGCTTGACCCTCAACAGTTGCTCATCCAGCTCCTCTAGCCATGTTCGAGCCTGCTCTTGTGCCAGACGACATGCCCCTTGGAAAAAGTAGCTCTTCCACCCCTCTAACGGTGTTTCCGTTTGCCTTTGCAAATGAGTTCGCAGTTGAGGTATCCTGTTCCCGTCCATAGTCCCCCTCCTGGCTGAATTCGATGGGTTTCTCCTTTCATTTTGCCGGAGGGGGCCCTTTCTTGTCCATCCTTCCCTCGCGCCGACCAAATTGAAATACACTCCGTCATAGCACTCCATATCGCCCTCAACTGCTAGATGTGATATACTGAGAAAGCAGAAAATCAGCAGATTGGAGAGAACAAGGGGGGAGCATCTGTGGAACTCACGGTTCAAGTGCGCAAGCGGGGTACGCTTACTTTGCCCGCGGAATTGCGAGAGAAATACGGTATCAAGCCCGGGGACACCTTCTACCTGGTGGACCTGGACGGCGTGTTCATTCTCACGCCCATGGCACCCATCGTGCCCGAACTGGCACGGGAGATTGAGCGCCTGCGCAAGGAGTTGGGCCTGAGCACCGAGGACCTCCTGGCTGCGCTACGGGAACAGCGTGAGGCCTACTATCGAGAACACTATGAGCGAGAAGAGCGCGCCGCCTAAGCCCTGTGTCTTTGTGGACGCAGATGTCCTCTTCGCGGGTGCGGCCTCGCCCTCCGAGCACGGCGCCAGTTTGCTCATCCTACGCCTGGGAGAACTCACTCTTATCCGGACTGTGACCTCGGAGCAGGTCATCACCGAAGCAGAGCGCAACTTGGCAGCCAAGATTCCCGGCGCGTTGCCCATGTTTCGCTTGCTGGTGCAGCGCGCTCTGATCATTGTCCCCAATCCTACGCCTGAAGAGGTGGCCGCCCACGCAGGTTTGGCCGACCCCAAGGATCTGCCCATCCTGGTAGCGGCATTGCAGGCTCAATGTCCGTGGCTCGTGACGTTCAACGTGCGACACTATCGGCCCGGACATCCCGATGTGCGTGTGGTACGACCGGGTGAGTTCATCCGTCAGATACGGGAGGTGCTCGCCCATCTCGATTGAAGTGAGAGACGGTGTGAGTATGGGACATAATCTACGGGGACTTGGCGAACCTCAAGACAAAAGGAGAGGGCATGTGACAAGGGAATGGCCGCTTCAGGAAGCAGAGAATAGACTCAGTCGGGTAATAAGAGAGGCCCACCATTCCGGCCCTCAGATCATCACGCGTCGAGGCAAGAAGATAGCGGTCATCCTATCCTTCGAGGAATACCGCCGCCTTCTTGGGCCGCGCCCAAAACTCACGGAATTTTTCCGTGAGTCGCCTCTGGCCGAAGTTGAACTGGACCTGGAAAGGGACAAAAGTCCTCTGCGGGAGGATTTCAAAACGTAAGGGATTTTAAGGGAACGGGCGTGCAGATTGTAAACCCATGGGCATAGCAGACGCGTGGGGGGAAGGAGAGCGTGGCGCCATACGTCAGCCTGCCGGGTCAAAGTGTTCGGTGACTCGGTATCCGCGCCGCAGACGGCGCTGGATGAGGTGTCGGATGTACGACTCGGCGGCCTCCAGGTCGGGGAAGAATACGGGCGGCAGCACGCGCCCCCAAGCCCCCTTACGGCCATGGACACGAACCACCGCAGGGCCAAGTAAGGTGTCCTGCCAGTACACGGCGTAGAAGCGGCGCTCGTTGCGTTCGGGATGGA
>CAZAQA010000058.1:0-11712 GCA_964487375.1 uncultured Anaerolineae bacterium
GTGTGACCTGACGCTTCCAATGGGCCTCGCGCTCGCCCAGATAATGGAGCACACGCCGGATCGCGGCCTCCATCTCCCGAAAGGCGGCTTCCGCCTCCCCGCGGAATTGCACCAGGGCTGCGCGCAGCTCGTCAAGCGCTTGGATAGTCTGGACGTGTACCTTCTGGCTCATCGGGCTCACCGCTGGTTCAAGTACTCCCGCAGTTTCTGGGCCTTGCGCAGCAGGAAGGGAATGTGCTGCTCGGATGTGCGGGTGAATTGATATAGCACGCGCATCGTCTGCTCGAACTCGCGAGCGAACTTCTGGTGCTCCTGGTCTCGCCACGTCTCGCCCAGGCGGTTAAACTGAGCCTGAAGCCGCCGCATGCTGTCAAGCAATTGACTGTTGAACTGCTTCAACTCCCGCGCAAAGCGCTCCAGGTCTTCGGGATTGGCTATGGCCTGGGGCATCGTTGTCCTCCCCTTTTCTAGCAGAGGTGGAGGGAGTCCAAGTAGTGATATACTCTCGCTTAGACTCCCTCTCACCCTACCTCAGTTTGGCTGATGCACAAGGACTATGTTGACGTAACCAGGGATTAGTCTGGATATGCACGTTGCATCAACGGGATGTAAGTCGCGCGAGTCTCACCAAGCACCGCCCATAGTGAGAAGTGATTGGGTGTTGCCCGTACTGTATGGGTAGTAACATCCACTGCAGAGGTGGGCTCGCGCACCCATTCAGAGCCATTCCAATAATAGAAGGCCAGTGTGTTCTCCAGGACTGGCCAGGGTACAGTTGCATCGTACGTGAGTTGCATTTGGTATTGTTCACCTGCAGGAAAGGGAAAGGCTATCGGTAGCCCAGTGTCATGAGCCAGTGTCCGGAGATCGAACGTAAAGCCTATGCCCCGCAACGGGTAAGGATTCTGATCCATCCACAAACGGCTATAATCTAATTCTACGGTCATTGTAAATACGTTGGCTGGTAATGTCAACTGCAGCCGGTTGTTATCAAAGGCAAGTGTACCTCCATCCACACCTACCGTCCTCGCCTCATGCGTTCGAATCAGGCGCAAAACAGCGAGGCCTCCGTATGCATTCGCCGCGTAGAGGAAATTATCGTGCGGAATCACGTCGAACATCCACCCGGGCACTGGATACTCGGCCGCTAACTGCGGATGGGTTGGATCGGAAACGTCGAGAACCAACAGGCCTCCCAGAGCCTCCGACACGAGCGCCCAATCCCGCCAGACAACCACAGCTTCACCCCAGTAGGATTCGAAGTGTCCAACCTGTTGGGGCGCAGACAGCGTGGAGATGTCGAGAACCCAAAGGCCTCCTCCTCCGGCAAGATATGCGTACCGCCCTCGCACGTCGACATCTGCGAAGTGTAGTCTGCCCGAGGGCGCTCCAACATCGTTTGGTGACACATGAGCCACTAATGAAGGAGACGAGGGGTTGGATACATCTATGATGTACAACCCGCCCGAGGATCCCCACCACGGGGAGACCGCAAACAAGTAAGAGCCCTGGAGTTTCGCCGTTGAGATGTCGGCGTCCTGCCATACGCCAACGATCTTGGGAGACGTCGGGTCAGATATGTCTACAATATAGAGGCCCCCTCTATCCCACCGGCTATTCCCCAAGTAGACATTACCGCTGACTACGTATGCGTAATTACCTCGCACGATGACCGTTTCCGATGTTCCCCCCAGATCGAGTGCGCCTAAGGGAAGAGGATGCGCAGGATCGCTTACATCCAGGATCAGCAGTCCTTCACGGCCGTTGGCCACATACAGGCGCTTGTCCCTGTAGGCAACATCATATGCTGTCCCTTTGGTCTTGTATGTTGAAAGCCAGGCAAGATCCGCAAGGCCCGAACGGCGTAGAATGCGCACACCGGCTTCCCCTGCGGCCACGATCATAAGCCCGTCGCCCTCATCCATGCCCCACGCCACAGAGGGCGGATCGTAGATGCTCAGGAGGAAGGGGATGCTTGGCGATGAGATGTCCACCAGATAGATTCCCCATTGTCCGCCTGCCACGTAAGCCCGGTCTCCTGCTGCGGTAACATCCACGGCCCTTCCAGGCAGTGGCAGTGTTCCCACCCAGATAGGGTGCTCCGGCCGAAGCAGTCGGTAGATGTGCAGCCCCTGTTCTGCGTCGGTGATGTACAGATAGCCATTAATAGCCTTCAGGCTACTTGCGGAACCGGGGATGTCGAGGAATTCTACCTCAGTAGGATGCGCGGGATCTTGCAAGGAAAGAACGCGAACATCGCGGACATTTACATAGGCAATGTCAGCGTAAACGGTTATGTTCAGTGCATCTTCTGGAAAGTTAATAGACGTCACGAACTTCGGAGTTGTTGGATCCGACACATCCAGCACGAAGAGATCGCCGGAGAATATTGCATATGCATAGTTACCATGAACCGCAACGCTCCAAGCGTATTTGCCTTCCTGACGATACTCCCCGATGATATGCGGGTTCTGCGGATCGGAGACATCGACGACTCGCAGCGCGCTGCTATCCGCCAAGTAGGCCACTGTGCCGGATACCACGACCTGGTAGGTGAAGCCAGGCGTCTCCAGATGCGAGAGAACCTTCGGTTGCTGCGGATGGCTCAAGTCGACAATTGCCATACCGCGAGACTGCATAGAGATGTAGGCCCGCGAGTCGTCCACAAACACATCGCTCACAAAGTCCGAGAGCAAGGTGGTCTCACCTATCGTCTCCCACTGTCCGTCCTTATTCACGCGCAATACAACAAGGCGCGGCCCTATTCCAGCCACAACATACCCGTTGTATGTCACAACGGAGGAAATGAATCCTCCATATTGGGTGACCACATCCATGTTTTGGACCTGCCCCCAAGCCACAACCGTCCCGGTGGCCTCGTTGTCTGAAGTGTTCGCGTCCTCCTGTTGAGCGGCAATACTGGCATGGACAGCCATCTCACGCTGCGGCGGGGATTGGGCAACACGTAGCCATATAGTAAACGTCTTCTGGTCGAGAAAGCCCAGAGCAGGAAGATCCCATGTGACTGCATTGCCCTCCATGTGAGGAGACACACCGGATGTATCCGATAGATAGGAAAGTCCATCTGGCAGATTTAGCGTTACGCGTACTCCTGTGGCAACTTTGCCGCCGTTATTCCCATACTCAATTCCTATGCCCACCCGCTCTTCAACGCGGCCGTGAATCTTTTCGTCGGCAAAACGAAGGTACAAGTCAGTGACAGATGGTGGCTCCCAACTGTATGTAGTATTCCCGTTCCCCTGACCGTTTGTTATGAGGTAGTAATAACCTCCAGAATCTCGTTTAGCATGCTTAAAAATCATGGGAGGAGTTATCACTCGCCCTTGTGCGTCAAGAAGCGCATAGTAGAGGTGAATCTGGAAGTCAGACCGCCAGAGCCTCCTGACAGGGTCCCTCGGATAGGCCATCCAGGTGAGAATAATCCGGTTGTTTTTATCATGGGTCACAGATACGGAATCATTGCCCGAAACCGAGGCATCCGCGCTTAATGTTCGAGGGGTGTCAAGCACCGGCGAGAATGATCCATCCAGAAGTGTGTAATAAATGACGGGTCCTTGACCCTTTATCCAGTAAAGGCGCGCCCAAGCAGCACCATAGATTTCGTGCATCTCCATGCGCACACGATGGGGGCCTGCTGTCAGATACACCGGCACAGACCACGTCGTGCAGCACGTGTCCCAACGATCCAGAACCAAACGTCCATCAATCCACAGCCTGCTTCCGTCGTCGCTTCCCATATAGAAAGTGTAAGTGTCTTCCATCCCCTCCGGTATCGTGATGGTGCCCGTCCAGCGCACAGAGAAATTGTCCACATTTATTTCCGGAGCCGGAGAGCCTAGGTCCCACTGGAAATCAATGGTGTCATCTGTGCGGACCAGGACGGGCGTCCCGGAGAGGGTCTCGTTGTTGTAATATTCACCGCGCCATTGCCCCTCACCAATATTCCTGGGACCAGTTCCTGTCCACGCCAATGCAGTATGCCCGTTGGGAAGGCGCACACCATCGATGTTCCATCCATCTACACCAAGTGGGGTTTCATTGCGCACCACATTGCCAGCACTATTGAGCACTTGATATACGAGCCCCTTGTCGGATGATCGGTATGCGATCAACACCCAACGGCCTCCATAACCCACAAGAGCCGGGTTATCATAGCGTGTTCCGCCAAGTTGACCGTTCGTGAGGGGGGTTGGAGATTTGACAAGATTGCCTGATGTGTCTACCACCGCGTAAAACACATTATGCTTGAATTTCCAGTCTGAGGTTCGGGTTATCTCTTTCACCCATGCCACCACGAACCGTCCATTTTGGGCGGTCGCAATACGGGGTGAAAAGACTGAAACAGTCTGCGGATCATTCCAGAAGTACCAGGTAGAGATGTTGGATAAATTAGACATGGTTTTTAGACGCCCATCCTTGTCTAAAATGGCAATCCACACATTACGCCGCCACTGACTGATGGACTTATACTCTGTTCTACGCCAAGCCAAACCGATTTCCCCGCTTGGCAGCACAGCAATCGTGGGAACAAAGTTGTATACATATTGGCCCTCGAAGGTACGTGAATCCGTGAGCCTTTGGGGCGAGCTTATCGGCCTGCCCAAATGATCCAATATCTGATACCATATGTCCTCCCCGTAGCGTTGACCTTCGCTCCATGACTCTCTCCATACATATATGAATCGTCCATCCGAAATCTCTGCCACCGCCGTCTGGCCACAGCACTTCGAACTCACCTGCTGTGCTCGCCGGCCCTGGGATTTTACGAGATAGATTCCAGAGTGCTCAACCCTGTCCACAAAGGCCTGGGCAAAAGACGCGGGCACGGCCGTGCGAAGCGTCACAGTGGTAACTTGGTGCGTATCCAGAGATGAGCGCCACGCCAAGTGAGCGACATCATAGTCCCCAACCCGGGCATCCTTTGGCACCTGCACCTTGACGATGATGGACGCATCCTCACCTTGAGCAAGAGGGCCCGTATCGGGCGCGCCATCGCCATCGGTGTCCGTCAGAGGCCCGGTCTCGATCTGTGCCGTCACAGGCCAGCGCGAAGTTATGTCCAGATCGTACACGTCTTGTCCTATCTCACCCGTGTTGCGAACTGTCAGGGTATACGTCACAACTTCACCGGCATGGCCGAACGCCCCCTGCTCAGGAAGCCAGACCTTCACACGGGCCCGGGGTGAGGGGCGGGAGAAAAGAAGGGCCGTATTGACAACAGGTATTCCTGAATAAAGAATACCACTTGTGCCGGTACTATCTTCAATACCTACTGTTGCGTATTGGACGGTCAATTCTTGGTATTGGAAGCGGATATCGCCGTTCTCGTACAAGATGACTTCAAACGTCTGGCGGTCCGTTGAGTTGTAAACGCAACAAGGGGTCACTTGATACCACTCTATGACAATATAACGATTGGGAGCGCTTCCCCCACGACGTACATATATGCCTCCAGAATTGTATGATCCGCCGACTGTCCAATCGTTCCACAACGGCGCAATAAGGTTGTTGGGTGGATTGATCGAAGGAATATAGCCAGCCCAAGCGTAGCGATATGCACCACCAAACATGAGAAGACCATTCGTGCTGACAAATACCTGGTCCCAGTTTTGTTCATAGAATGGGAAAGAGAACCCAATCTGGACAGCCAATACTTCGTCGTTACCTTCGAGGTTAAGCCGTGTCCCAGAGGTAGCGTCAATCCATTGAAAAGGGACGTTCTCGTTCAGCGTGTATCCAAAGTCATCTGAAGACGCAGTGGAAGCGCCTACACTAACGGATTCTCCCCACTGTTCCGCTTGGAAATCCAAGAATGGTGCAATGGTTTTACTCACAATTGATGATGGTGGCCCTATAAGGGGTGCTTTCTGGAAAAAGGAGTCCCTGCTTGCCGGGTCAGAAAAGGGAAAAGAACTACTCGGTAGCATTTGGTTTGTGCCTCGGAAGGGAGATGCTTCCCATGGGGGGGCTGGAGGTGAGAATCGGTCGAACATATGGTGAGACACAGGGCCTGAATCTGCTATGACATTCGGAACGACGAACACAAAGGACAGGGCAAGAGCCAGAGCATAAGCAAGAACAAAACGTGTACGCATGGTGTCACCTCCTTGTGGAGCGATACAATAGACTCGTTGCACAATAAGAGCAGAACAGAGATGCCCTATCCATCTCCGAAGAGATCAAGCCATTTTGAGTGCCAATCGCTGTCGAGTCCGACGGTTCACGATGGCGGCCACAAGGACAAAGATGTCATCGTGAATCTGCAGGCTATGTCGGAAGCGTTCACTCAGCGCCCGAAACTGTTTCATTTGCGCCAAGACATGTTCTATCACGATGCGCACGCGGGACAACTCTCGGTTCATCAACTTCTGATCCTCTGTCAAGGGATGGTTTCGCCGCGCCTTGTGGGCGGTAGCGACACTATGGAGGGGCAAATCCTTATGCAGACCGTCAAAGCCAGCGTCTGCAATCACCCCGACCTCCTGCGGAATCCGCATCAGGACACCCGACTCCCGAAAATGACGCAAGTCGTGGACCGAACCGGGGGTCGAGGAAGTCACCGCTCGAATCAGCCCCTCTTCATTCACGATCAGACCGTTCTTAACCGTGTGACGCTTCTTCTTGCCCGAGTAGAACGCCCGCTGGCGTTCAGGATCAGTAGGACGTTGTATGGGTTGCTCCGTCCCATCCAAAATGGCGAACAAGTCGGGGTAAGTGGCCAGAATTTCGGCCAGATCCTTCCCCTTCCCTCGCGACGGCGGGTCGGGCCATTCGATCTCGCCCTCTGTGACCTGACGCAACACCGCCAGAATCCGCCGCCCATTGCGACTCACCGTGGCCTTGTCCACCCCAAACAGCGCTGCCAAGGCCGCCGTCGACAAGTAGAGCCGCACCCACATCATCGTCATCAGCAGACGAGTGGCCAAATCCAACTTATAAGAGCGTCCCGCTCCAATCGCCCGCTGCCGATCCGGTCGGCTCAAGCGTTTTCGTTCCGCTTCTTCCCAAACCGGCAAGAAGCGCTCGTACAGGTCTTCAAATTCCTCATGGCTCAGGCCCGTAAGGGCTCTCAGAGCCTCAGGACGGCTCTTCAGGATGTTATACCGGAGCATCCCTTCTCCCCTCGCCTTCACGATGTTGGGGAGGTGTATTATCCTTCATTCTTGCCTATTGTGCAACGACTCTAATGTCTTTTTGGGTGTCGAACTCAATCACCCATTACCGACGCCGTAACCACCAAAGTTGGTTGGGACCACCTCCATATTGCCATTGCTGGACGTTGACACCGTTTCTCGGACTCGCGCCTGCTACATCTAAGGCTTTGCCGCTATGCTTGGCAATGATGCGATAGGCGTCTCTAACAGGCTCAATACGCCACAATTGGTTGTCCCCTCCATGGCATCGCCACTGGATTACGTTGGCTCCGTTATCGTGTGAACCGCCAGCAACATCCAGGCACTTTCCACTGTGTACGGCTACTATCTCATAAAATCCTCCGCCCATGTTAACCAATCGCCATCGTTGGTTAGGCCCCCCGCCACAAGCCCATTGTTGCACATTGGTGCCGTCATCCTGATGGGCACCCTCGACATCAAGACACTTACCGCTATGCGTGGCAACAATTTCGTATGTGGGGCCGGAAGGATTGCCGTTGCTGCTTTCTTTTATGTAGCATGCTTTGAAGATTCCCGGGGCAGGGTCACCAAAGACATGATTACCGCAGTCGATGCCCCCGGAAGCCCGCCGTCGAATGGCATATTGTCCGTTGGCACCGTAAGCGACATCCTTGGTTCCGCTGAAGGAGCACCGTTCCCCTTCATTGGCACAAAACGTGTAGCCTCCAGGGCCACCGCGGACCCCTCTCTCCCAACGGAACTGGGCGACGGCTCCTCCACTGTGTTCGTAAAACTCCACTTTGATGGTGTGGTCGCCACCGTTTACCCGCCGAATAATGCGATACTCGGTGGGTGCCTGGTCTTTCCATTGGTTAAGGAGAATTTGCCCATCCAACCATACACGCATGCCGTCATCTGCCCGAGCGATAAAGGTGTAAATGTTTTGGTCGATATGAGCACGACCCGTCCAGCGCGCAGAAAAGTTATCATTTGGAACACCATGCCCTGGACTGTCACCACCCCAATCGTGATTTATCGGCCAACCTTCACAGCGGACAAAAATGGGACTTCCTCGGAGATCGCGATTATTGAAATACTCGGCTTTGTACTGGTTAGGACAAGAGGTCCCTCCTCCACTTCCGCGCTTCTCCAGAGAGAGCACGTAGGAATCGTTTCGACTCCAAGCACCACTCCAGCCATAGACCTTAAGGTATGCACGCGTCCCATTTCCGACACCTCGGGCATGCCATACAATCTCTTCGTTCGATGTGCCTCCCCTCTCTGAACGGGCTACCTCTTGGTTGTTGACGTAGAGGACCATATCGTAATCCGCGGGCAAACTCTGCAAGCGAATCCGTACCTCGTCCCCAGGGTTTACGGTAAAACGGAACCAATCGATGTCGTTTTGAGGACAAATGTATCCTTCCACTTGTTGGCCTGGTTGAAGCCAATAACCTTGATTGTAGGAGTTATTGGGTTCCGTCCGGTCACCGCAATGAGGCTCTTGGGGGTGGACCCTCTCCCATCGCACTTGGGCGACCGCCCCGCCACCATTCTCGTACCATTCGACCTTAACCGTGTGGTCTCCCGGACTCAGGGATGTTTCTCTCCGGTAGGCTGTGGGCGGCTGGTCCCACCATGCGTCGATGACTAACAGCCCATCCACCCAAACGCGCATCCCATCGTCGGTACGGGCAATGAACCGATAACGCCCCCCGTCGAAATGAAACCGCCCGGTCCAGCGGGCTGAGAAGTGATCACTGGGCACCCCGTGACCGGGACTCCCTCCTCCCCAGTCGTGGTTTATCGGCCAGCCCTCACAACGAACGTACACGGGGCCGCCACGTAGATCGCGATTGCTGAAGTACTCTGTGCGATACTTCCCCGGACAGTTACCGGTGCTTCCGCCCGAAATGCGTTCCCAATGCACTTGGGCTACTGCCCCACCACCGTTTTCGTAATACTCCACCTTGATTTCGTGCTCACCGGCGCTTAGGTTCTTTTCTGCTCGATATTCAGTCGGTGGTTGGTTGCGCCATGCATTGATGATGCGCTGGCCATCCACCCACACCCTGATGCCGTCGTCCGCCCGGGCGTAAAACCGATAACGACCACCCTCAAAGTGCATTCGTCGTGTCCAGCGGGCAGAGAAATGGTCATTGGGAATGCTGTTATCAGGACTACCTCCACGCCAATTGAAGTCGATATGGGCATCGTTGCGGCATTTTGTCGGACTACCACTGAGATGCTGGTTAGCCCAATACTCGCCCTTCCATTGCGTGATGGTGGGACAGAGATGATGCTCATCCCCTGGATTTTGGCCCAAATAACGTAGAGCAGCATTAGCGATAGCTCGGGCAAAGTCATCACGTCGATATTTCAACTTGAATACGTCGTTATCGGTGGGACCGTCAATAAAAGCTATTTCAATGAGAGCTGCGGGCGGGTTCATGTCATGGATATACAATTGTCTCCACCCAGTTGAGTTTTGTCGGGCGCAGCGATCTCCTGCATCTTCAGGAAAATTTCCGCGAATTCCCAATCCTAAATTTCCGGAAATTTCTGATGTCAGTAACTCTGCCAGACGTTTACTCTCGTGGCTGGTACTCTTGCGGACAACATAACACGATTCTGTCCCTGTGCCGCCTCCTGCATTGACATGAATAGAAATCGAGATATTAGGATTCTTGCTATTCACAAATTGGGCAGCATAGTGTAAAGTGTGATTCCAGTCATCTCCGTTGTGGGTTAGATATACCTCAACACCCTGCGCCTCAAGTATGGTCTTTGCCCGACGGGCAACGTCCATGGTGATGTCTTTCTCTTTCATACCATTAGCGGTGGCTCCTGAATCAATCCCATTTCCCTTCCGCCAGCCATGTCCAGGATCGAGAACCACGCGGGCATGGGAGTTTTGGGATACCACCGTGAAGTGGGCGTCTTTCGACGAAGTACGGTCCTGGTATGTAACGCTAAGATGATATGTATATGTACCTGCACAGGCATCAGTGGGAATACGTGCCGGTAGGTACCACCATACCGTACCGGAACGCGTATTCAAATTGCCTGACCAGGAAGCAATAGAACCGCAAGGGCCATCTACCGACCATCTAAAATATGCTGTAACAGTCCGACCTGTGCCGTTGTAGATCGCGCCGTAGTAGCGAATGCTGTCACCACGTTTGAAGACAGATTGACGAGCATTATCTCCGTTTGCTGTCCATACGGAGGTTACTGAGACACCACCACCTGTAGGCTCTTGAACAGGGGGGAGGTCGAGTGAATTACCATCGCTGTTCAAAACGACTTTTACCGGAGTAGGGCTATCGGCCAGGGCACGGCTATGAACAATGACTAATGCCAAACAAACCATAAGCAACACCGTAAGATATCGAAGGTTTTTCATGACGCCCTCCTCGGAATGCCCGACACGTGAGCCCAACCGCTTCATGTCCCCTTTTATTTATTCACACGTCATTCCCCTCATTTTTCGTCCACGCTTCTTACCCGGTTTGAAGAGTTGTCCCCTCACCTCCACACCACCGGCATCCACACCCGCCAGCCGTCCACCCACACATCTACCTGCTGTTCGCCGGTGGTGTCGGGCCGGGCCACGGCCGAGCGCTACCTGGCCAAAGCGGTAGAGAAGTGCCAAAAGCGGGCGCCGAAACTGGCCACCTGGATGGAGACCAACCAGCCGGAGGGCTTGACCGTGTTCGACTTTCCCAAGGCGCATCAGTATCGTATTCGGACCACCCACATGGTGGAACGCCTGAATCGGCAGATACGTCGCCGCACGCGGGTGGTGAGTATCTTTCCCAACGAGGCCTCCTGCCTGCGCCTGATTACGGCGTTGCTGATGGAGACCAGTGAGGCCCGGGTGACCGGACGCGTCTACCTGTCCATCACAGACACTTGACACGTTGTGCATGGTTATCTCGCCCTCCAGGGAGGCACCGGCCCACACAATTTACAGAAAGAACTTGACACTACTTCTTCCCCCCTTCTTTGGAATTCTGCTCCCACCGCCTTTGAACGGCAGGGAGCAGCCCCCTGAAACGCTAAACCTCTAAGGCGTCCAGGTACGAGACATCCTCCGGCGGGAAACCCGCCACAGCCAGGGGACTCAATCCGGGATGACGGTAGTGCCGTTTACGTTCGTATCTCTCTTGCGCAGGCGTAAAGTTCCGGTACAAGGCCCAGAGGAGCGCCGCCCGCTCCAGACGTTCCTCTGAACCGTGATTGCGCCCCCGACTGAGCCGCAGGCGAAAATCTCGCCAGTGCCACTCCGGCGTGACCCGCGGCATGCCCTGATAATACGCCTGCGTATGCGTCAGAGCATCATCCAGATGACGATGCAAGAAGCGGGCGATGCCCTGACCAAAGGGATGATGCCTTAGCGCTTTCAATGCCTCTTCGGCTTGCTCATAGGTCGCCGCATCCAACACCTGATGAATCCGTTGGGTCAGCTCCCCAAAGACGACCTTCCCTTTCACCTCGGCCGCTTCTTTTTCCAACCCCTCGCCCCATCACTGGTCACCCCCCGCAACTGCTCCAGGTTGAGACCCGCCTGTTG
>CAZAQA010000059.1:0-10799 GCA_964487375.1 uncultured Anaerolineae bacterium
GTAGGGGGGAGGAGGAACGTAAAGAGTGGGGAGTGGGGAGAAGGGCATAGGGCGTCGGGCGTAAGGAACGGGAAGTGAAGAGTGGGTGGGCGTAGCCGTTGGTCTCGTTCCCGGTGGGGACCCAGGCCAGGGTGCCGTCTTGGCGACGGAACACGTAAGTGAGGGGCGGGCCTTCCCACACAATTTCTCCGGTCGTCGGGTCGAGGAGGCGCGGTCGCAAGTCCGGGGTTTGGGCAATCCTCCAGGGATTTGGGGGCCGGTGCGAGACACCCCCCGGTCCTCCGTCGACGGAGCGTTGCCAGGAGAGGAGGAGCAGGATGAGCAGGCTTAATGTGATAGTAATTCGTCGAATGCGCATACGTGACTCGTCAAGCGTCAGACGTCAGGCGTCATTCGTCACTCGTCATGGTCTGACGGGAACTCACCGTTTGGCTTCTCCCGTGTGCCGGCGTGAAACGTGAAACGTGAACTACGCACCACCCCTTACGTTTTACGATTCACGTTTTACGTCATGGCGTCAGGACTTGGCACCAATAGCCAATAGCCGATACCCGATATCTGATACCCAATCCCTACTTCCCATGACGCAACAGGGGCAGAGGAAGTTATCCTCCCCCTGCCCCTGAAGGTTATGCGATCGGTCGGTTCACTTATGCCAGAGACGTTTCCTTCACCCCGCGACTCCGTAGCTCCGCGATGGCCGCCTGCCCCGCGGCCAGGCGGGCAATAGGCACTCGGTAGGGCGAGCAGGAGACGTAGTTCAGGCCGGCCTTGTGGCAGAAATGAATGCTGTCCGGGTCGCCGCCGTGCTCCCCACAGATGCCCACTTCCAGCTCATGACGGGTCGTGCGGCCGCGCTGCGTGGCCATGTCGATGAGCTGACCCACACCGTCCACGTCCAGCGTCTGGAAGGGGTTGCGGGGCAAGATGCCCTTTTCCACGTAATCGATGAGGAACTTGGCCTCCGCGTCGTCCCGGGAAAAGCCAAACGTCATCTGTGTCAGGTCATTGGTGCCAAAGGAGAAGAATTGGGCCACGCTCGCAATTTCATTCGCGGTCAAGGCGGCGCGTGGGATTTCAATCATCGTCCCGAACTTGTACGCCACGTCTACGCCCTGTTCCTCCATTACCTTTTGAGCGACCTGCTCCAACTCCGTCTGGATGGTCTTGAGCTCGTTAATGTGGCTGACCAAAGGGATCATGATCTCCGGTTTCACGTCATAACCGGCCTTTTTCTCCATGCACGCCGCCTCGATGATGGCGCGCACTTGCATCTTCACAATTTCAGGCATGACGATACTCAGACGCACGCCACGCATGCCCATCATAGGATTGGCCTCACGCATGCCTTCCACCGCAGCCAGGAGGCTTTCCTTTTCCTCCAGTTCAGGTCCGCTCACCCCTTTCACCCGCATCTCGATTACTTCTTGTAAGAGCTGCTCGTAGCGAGGCAGAAACTCGTGCAGTGGGGGGTCAATGAGGCGGATGATGACCGGATAAGGGGCCATTGCTCGCAGCAGGCCGCGGAAGTCCTCGCGCTGGAAGGGGAGAAGTTGGTTCAGATACGTCTCTCGCTCCTCGCTGGTCTTGGCGAGAATCATCTTCTGCACGATGGGAAGGCGTTCTTCTTCGAAGAACATGTGCTCAGTACGGGCCAAACCAATGCCACGAGCACCGAACTTGCGTGCCCGTTCCGCGTCCTTGGGATAGTCGGCATTGGCCCAGACTTGAAGCCCTCGGGTCGGGTACATGGCTTTCTCGTCGGGCCATTGGCGCACATCCGGCCGGGCGGCCATCTCGTCGGCCCAACCGAGGAGCGTCATCAGGTCCACCTCCTTCTCGAAGTCGGGGTAGACGGTGGGAATGGCGCCGGCAAACACTTCTCCTGTGGTGCCGTCGATGGAGACCGTGTCTCCTTCTTTCAGGATGATGTCTCCTCCGCGCGCTTGGCGTCGCTCCGGATCGATCTCCAGGGCCTCGCATCCCACCACGGCCGGGATACCGAACTGGCGGGCGACGACCGCGGCATGGCTGGTGGCG
Organism: uncultured Anaerolineae bacterium; assembly: GCA_964487375.1. Lineage (GTDB taxonomy): Bacteria > Chloroflexota > Anaerolineae > JAADDB01 > JAADDB01 > JAADDB01. The sequence goes on from CAZAQA010000059.1 coordinate 2,041, forward strand.
CCTCCCCGGCTGGTGAGAATACCCCTGGAGGCAATCATCCCATGGACATCATCGGGCTTGGTTTCAGGGCGGATCATGATGACGTCCTTTCCTCCTTTGCCCCACTCCTCCGCGGTGTCTGCGTCGAAAGCGAGCACCCCAACGGCTGCTCCTGGGGACGCGTTCACGCCGGTTGCAATTATGCGACCTTCAGATCGGGCCTTTTCCTTGGCTTGCGGGTCGAATTGGGGATGCAGAAGGGTGTCGACCTGCTCTGGGGTCACACGCACGACAGCCTCTTCCTTGCTGATGAGTCCTTCCCGGGCCATGTCCACCGCGATCTTGATGGCTGCCCGGGCCGTGCGCTTGCCCGTGCGCGTCTGCAACATCCACAGCTTGCCCCGTTCGATAGTAAACTCGATGTCCTGCATATCCTTATAGTGTTTCTCCAACAGGTCGCGTACCTCGAGGAGCTGCTGATAAACGCCGGGCAACTCTTTCTGCAGGTTTTCGATGGGCTTGGGGGTGCGGATGCCCGCGACCACGTCCTCGCCCTGGGCGTTGACCAGGTATTCGCCCCAGAAAACCTTCTCGCCTGTGGAGGGGTCACGGGTGAAGGCCACACCGGTGGCGCTATCATCCCCCATGTTGCCGAACACCATAGTGACCACGTTGACCGCGGTGCCCAGGTCGTCGGGAATGCCTGTGGCCCGCCGGTAATCCACCGCGCGTTTGCCCATCCAGGACTTGAACACCGCCTCCACGGCCAGGCGAAGTTGCTCATACGGATCCTGAGGGAAATCCATGCCCGTATGCTTCTTGAAAACCTCCTTGAAGCGCCTGACCAACTCTTTCAAATCCTCGGCCGTCAGGTCCGTGTCCAGTTTGGCCCCGCGTTCCTTCTTCAACGCATCCATCACCTCGTCGAAGGCTTCGGCCGGAATTCCCATGACGATGGAGCCGAACATCTGGATGAGGCGGCGGTAGGCGTCCCAGCCGAAGCGCTCATTGCCCGTCAGCTCGATGAGCCCCTGGACCGTTTCGTCGTTCAGGCCCACATTGAGGACTGTATCCATCATGCCGGGCATGGAGAACTTGGCGCCAGAGCGCACAGAGACAAGAAGAGGATTCTTAGGGTCACCGAACGTCTTGCCGGTGCGCTTCTCCACCTCTTTCAGGGCCTCTAGAGCTTGTTCCCACAACCCTTCGGGAAATTGGTAGCCGGCGGCAATGTAGGCATTACAGGCTTCGGTCGTGATGGTGAATCCGGGAGGAACAGGGAGACCGATGCGGGCCATTTCTGCCAGGCCGGCTCCCTTTCCACCGAGGAGATCGCGCATATCCTTGTTGCCTTCCTCGAACAAATACACCCACTTATGTGCCATATGAGCACCTCCCATCTCTTGATGTTCTTGTGTACCGCGCTTTCTCGTCTGACCGTTCGGGCCAATGTCCGGGTAAACCCGGATGAAAAGGAAAATCCCACGTGGTGTCATGATTTTCGCAGATGCTCGCGTGGGGCCTTACTATCAACCTGGCCACATCCGACCTATTGTACTCGATCATGGACAGAGGAATGAAATTGTTGTCTGTGTTGGAAGCCGCGGTGGACCTCACGAGTGACGATCGGGGTTTCTCCTTCCCCTCGGCGCGTGCTAGAATCCAGGGCAACTGACGAAGTCACAAGGCAGAAGAATGAATTGGATGCACACACTGCGGACATTGGACGAAGAATGGACACACAAGCTGCATGTGCCTCCGGGTCATCCTCTGCGCCCCTTGGTGGTGCTGGGCGCGCATCTGGGTGATGGGCCCCTGTGGCTATTGTTCTGGCTGGGATTGGGCTGGGCGGTTCGGGGGGACCGGCCGCGGCTCTGGATGGTTGGAGTGTGGGTGCTCAGCGCGATCGTTGGGGCCGTCATCACCTACACGATCAAGTTTGCGGTCCGACGAAGCCGCCCCCGGGAGATCGGGGGGTTCTACTCCATGCGCTACGACGTGCACGCGTTCCCGTCGGGGCATGCCACCCGCATGGGAACGGTCGCGGTCTGGGGGAGTGTGCTGTTTCCGGGGTGGGCACCGCTCTTCGTCGGTGTGAGCCTTTGGTGCATTCTCAGCCGGGCCGCGTTGGGCGTCCATTATTTGGGTGATGTGCTGGTCGGGTTTCTAATAGGGGCGGGGGTGTCCCTGGGACTGTGGGGAGGAATGTCGGGCATTAGGTATTAGGCAGTGGGGTATGTGGTTCCCGGAGGCTTCGGCGTCGAGGACGGCGGGCATCCGGGTGAGGAACCAACGAGGATGTGGGCAACTTGGAGAAAGAGTGTGGTCATGGTCCGCTGTCTTTCCTACCGGCCCGATGCCGTCTCCTCAAACGCCGGAAGCATTGGACAGACCTCTCAAAATTATGCTAGACTGGCTGGAAGGAGGTCGTCTTTTATGTACGCAGAATCCATAGGAGCCGCTCGGGCGGCGGCGGCAGGACAGTTCGATGCCGCCACGCGTCGTGCCTTTATCGAACGCATCTTGAGCAAATTGAGCGGTCAGGAGGACGTCCTGTTGCCGTTCGATGAGGTCCTGCGCACTATCGGGCTGACCGCCGGACGTCGTCCCCGGCAGGAACCGGAGTCTATCCCCCTGGACAAGATCGTGGGCAGCGTGGGGCGCTATCGTGATTTCACCCGCACCTTTCTGCCCACAGAAAACGTGAACCGGGAACGATGGGTCCGGGTGGCTGCCTTGCTCGAAGGCCCCGGCTGGCCACCCATCGAAGCCTACAAGGTCGGCGATGTGTATTTCGTCATCGACGGCAACCACCGTGTTTCGGTGGCCCGCACGCTGGGCTTAAAGGACGTCGAAGCCTACGTCACGGAAATCCAGCTTCCTGAGGGGATTCGCATCACTCCACAGACCGACCTGAAAGAACTCCTGCTCCAATTGGGGCGAGCTCAGTTTCTGGAGAAAACAAAGCTGCAGGAACTACGGCCGGATGTCTCTATCGAGGTCACCGAACCGGGCTGGTATCGGGAACTGCTGAAGCACATCGATGTCCACCGCTACTATCTGGGGGTGGAAAAGGGCCACTTCATCCCCTACGAAGAGGCCGTGCACTCCTTCATCGACCATGTATACTTGCCCATTGTGGAAGAAATTCGCAACTCGAACATCCTCAAGAATTTCCCTGAGCGCACCGAGGCCGACCTTTACCTCTGGATCGCACGCCATCGAGAGGAATTGCGCCATAAATATGGGATGTCTGCACCGCCCAGTCCCAAGACGGCGGTCTCCTCCTTTGCAGAACTGCATGGCACGCGGCCGTTGCAACGGGTGATCAAGCAGATGAAACACATCCTGGCACCGCAGGAGACCATCCAAGCCCTGATCCCGGAAGAGATCCGAACTGGCGCTCCGCAAGAGGAGGACTCCTCGGCGGAAACACCGGCCAAAGAAGAACCCGACACCTGACACCCTTCCCTACCTTCAGCCCATCTGGCTCTCATCGGGCACTATGCCCACCCTTCATCTTTTTTAAACCCCATACTCTTTGGAGGTGCATCATGGCACAAACGACCAATTCCACACAAGAATGGCTCCGGCGGGCCCGCACCGTCATGCCCCAGGGCGTGACCTCGAATTTTCGCGATTGGGGGCCGCAAAGCTTTGTCATCGAACGGGGTCAAGGGGCATATATCTGGGACGTGGAGGGCAACCGCTACATCGACTACAGGCTCGGGTACGGCCCGATTCTCCTGGGCCATGGCTATCCGGCCGTAACCGACCGGGTGGCCGAGGCTCTACGACACGGCAACGTCTTCGCGGCCACGCATGTCTATGAAGTGGAGGCCGCCGAACGCCTGGTGCGCATGGTGCCCGGCGTGGACCTGGTCCGTTTCAGCAATTCAGGAAGCGAGGCGACGATGCACGCGCTGCGCCTGGCTCGGGCATATACCGGCCGTGAGAAGTTCATGAAGTTCGAAGGCTGCTATCACGGCGCGCATGACTATGTCCTTTTCTCCACAGCGGGGTCGATCCCGGCCGCGTTGGGGGATCCCTGTGACCCCATTCCCTTCCAGGCGGGATCGGGCATTCCCAAAGGCATTCGCGACTACCTCATCCTGGCCCCTTACAATCGTCCCCAGATCGTTGAGCGCCAGATTCGCGATCACGCCCACGAGCTGGCCGCCATTCTGGTTGAACCCATGATGGGGAACCTGAGTGGGATCATGCCCAAGCCCGGCTTTCTGGAGATGTTGCGAGAGCTTTCCAGTAAGTACGGCATTGTCCTCATCTTCGACGAAGTGAAGACGGGCTTTCGTGTGGGCAAAGGGGGAGCGGAACCCTATTTCGGCATCACCCCCGATTTGAAAACCTTCGCCAAGGCACTGGGTAACGGTTATCCCATTTCCGCCATTGCCGGCAAGGCGGAAATCATGTCCCATTACCGAAGCGGCGCGGTGACCCATGCCGGCACTTATAACGGCAACATCGTCGGCACAGCCGCGGCTGCGGCTACCCTGGACGTCCTGGAAAACGAGGAAGTGTTCGCCGTGTTGGAACGGCGGGGAGGAACGCTGATGAAGGGCGTCGACGAAATTCTGACCCGTCACGGAATTCCTCACCGGGTGTCCGGTGTGCCGGCCATGTTTGGCATTATCATGACCGACGCTGAGGTGTACGACGTGCGCACGTACGCGGCCACGGATATGGCCCTGTACAGGGATATCGCCTTTGGGGCCATCAGGCGCGGGGTCATGTTCGACCCTGACCCGCGTGAGCCCTGGTTCCTTTGCTATGCCCTCTCCGAGGAAGATGTGGCCGAAACACTCAACGTGTTTGAGGACGCGGTCAAGGAGGCGCTTACAAACCGGAGCTAACGGTCTCGTTTCTCTGCTGAAATGATCGACCGAAACGCGAGGCGTGGGGCCAGAGGCGTCCGAGGGCCAGCTTGCGCCGGCTCTTCCCTGAAAAGGCCCTCGTTTGCAGCTTTGGTAGGGCGTGGGTTATCATGCCCACGAGTTTCGTGCGTTGCTAACCCGGTTCTGCAAGTCGATATGACTGTGAGCCCGTCCGAGCGGATGGAGTGCAGCTCCCCGTCACGTCTTTCGAACGCGACTCATCGTGAAGCCCGCCGTCATCCGTGTCTGGTTTGATCGAAGCGAGATCACTACGGAAAAGATATCTTTCGAAAAGAGTACGCTATATGGAAACTTCTCTTGTTGCCCTGGACCTGGAAACAACCGGACTAAACCGGGATAAGGATACCATCATTGAAGTGGGCGCTGTCCGCTTTCGCCTGGACGGCACTATCGTGGAGACTTTCCAGACTCTCGTCAACCCCGGGCGCACGCTTACGTTTCGCATCTCCCAACTGACGGGCATTGACAATCGGATGCTGGCGGAAGCCCCACCCTGGTTGGAGGTCCGCGACGCGGTGGCTGCATTCATCGGGGACGCCCCGCTCGTTGGCCACAACGTCATGTTCGATGTCAACTTCTTGAGGGCACATGGAGTCTATCCACCAGGCCCCTTGCTGGACACCTTCGACCTCGCCACGATTTTGCTCCCAGGCCAACCGCGCTACAACCTGGGAAGCCTGGCGCAGGCGCTCAATGTCCCCCTGGAGGATGCCCATCGGGCACTCCATGATGCTCAAGCCACAGCGCTGGTCTTCGTGGAATTGCTGCAACGGGGTATCTTGCTCCCTCGACCCGTCCATCAGACCCTGGCTCGCCTCCTCGAGGGGAAAACCTGGCGTTATGCCCCGTACTTCCACTGGATGTGGGAGCAACACCAGGCCCTGGGCCTGAAGCGGAAAGAGGACATCGGTTCCTTGCGTCCTAAAATGAAGGGGCAGCATCCCTTCACCCCTCCCCCGACGGCTCCTCTCCTGGCACCTCACGACGATCGTGTGGAGATAGACGTGGACCATCTGGCCGGATACCTGGAGGAGGACGGCCCCCTCGCCCAGGCGATGGACGCGTTCGAGTATCGCCCACAACAGGTTCACATGCTCAGGGAGGTGGCCGTGGCCCTGAACAAGGGCCGCCATCTGCTGGTTGAGGCGGGCACCGGCACGGGAAAATCCCTGGCGTACCTCCTGCCGGCGGCTTTCTTCGCCCAGGCCAATGCGGAGCGGGTGGTGATCGCCACCCACACCATTAACCTGCAGGACCAGCTTTTCGGCAAGGATCTCCCCCTCCTGCAACAGGTCTTGCCCTTTGCCCTTTACGCTACAGTACTCAAGGGGCGAAACAACTACCTCTGTGTTCGCCGCTTACACGACTTCATCGCCCGCCCGGATCTGGACGAGCCGGCCATCACCTTTGCGGCCAAACTGATCGTCTGGCTTAGCCAGACCGACACGGGGGACGTCAGCGAGTTAGGACTAACCCAGGAAGAGCACCGCCGCTACTGGCCGGAAGTGGCCAGCGACGTCAATACCTGCACCCGGGACCGTTGCCGCGAGGCCGGCGATTTTTACTTTCTGGCCCGCGACCGGTCGGAACGGGCTCACCTTGTTATCGTCAACCACGCGCTACTCCTGGCGGACATCGGCATTGACCATCGGGCGATTCCTTCGTACGACCATGTGATCGTGGACGAAGCCCATCACTTTGAAGATGCCGTCACGCAACAGTTAGGATACAGCATCAGCCAATCACGCTTACAAGGCCTGCTGAATGCCATTCATAATCCCCAGGCCCCTCGTGCCCACAGTCTGTTGGGGCAACTGCAACGCCGCCTCACCCCCCTGGAACTGGGCATGGAACGCCTGACAGAAATCAGCGGTTACATTAACACCCTGGCTGACAGCCTGCGCCGCCTGCATGCCCCGCTGACTCGATTTTGGGATGACGTGGGCACCTTCGTCAACGAGCATGGGGAGAAGGGAAACGGTCCCTACGCTCGACGGCTGCGCATCACGCCCGGTCAGCGCAGTCAACCGGCGTGGGCCCAGGTGGAGATCTCCTGGGACAAGTGTGCCTCCCTGTTCGAGGAGACGGTCCGGACCCTGGAACGGCTGGCTGGACGCCTGGAACTGTTTGCCACCCAGACAGGCGTGGACACCTTGTCGGATTCCGTCATGGACATTCGCGGTACAGGGCAGAGACTGGGAGACACCGTCCAACAGATCTCCCGGGTGGTCAGCCAGCCGTTGGACGACTACATCTATTGGATTGAGCAGGAACCCAGCGACGGACGTCTGACCCTGCGTGCAGCACCTCTGCACGTTGGCGACCTGGTTGCACGGCACCTGTGGAATCAAAAGCGCACCGTGGTCATGACCAGCGCCACACTGCGCACGAACAACGCCTTCGACTACTTCCGCGACCGTCTGAGCGCCTGGGAAGCGGAGGAACTTTCCCTAGGCTCTCCTTACGACTACGCCTCTTCCACACTGCTCTATTTGCCGACCGATGTGCCTGAACCCAACCGTCGGGGCTACCAGGAGGCGGTGGAGCGGGTTCTCATCGAATTGGCCCAGGCAACCGGTGGGCGGATGTTGGTGTTGTTCACCTCGTATAACCAACTACGGCGCACGTCAGAAGCGATCGGCCAGGTGCTGAAAGAAGCCGGCATCATCGTGTACGAACAGGGGATGGGGGGACGCACACAATTGCTGGAGAACTTTCGACGCGCGGACAAATCCATCCTGCTGGGGACGCGTTCCTTTTGGGAAGGGGTGGATGTGCCGGGGGACGCGCTGAGTGTGCTGGTCATTGTGCGTCTACCTTTCTCTGTTCCTTCGGATCCGATTGTCCAGGCGCGAGCGGAGACGTACGAAAATCCTTTCCGCGAGTATCAGATCCCTCAGGCCATCCTTCGCTTCCGCCAGGGATTTGGTCGCCTCATTCGCAGCCGGTCGGACCGAGGTGTGGTGGTCGTTCTGGACAAACGCGTCCAGACAAAAACGTACGGTCGACTTTTCCTCGACGCGCTTCCCCCCTGCACGGTCCAACGGGCTCCATTGGCCCAACTGCCCCTGGTTGCCAGGCACTGGCTTCAGGATCAGCATCCTCTCTACGAGAGGAGGGTTGAATAAGAGGCTCTCTTCTGCCTTCCCATCTCCTCCAAGCACGGCCCCTATTGTCCTTCCTGCTGTTGCCCGGTTTGGTCTTCGATCTGCTTCCAAGGCCCAAAGTTGTTTCAGGAGTTTTTCAACGCTTCTGGAGCAAGTCGCGCCCTTTGGGGTTGACGGTTGATGGAAAGTGACGATGGTTTTGAAGATTCCCGGCACCCGGAATTGCTTCTATCTCCCATGAGGGCTCAGCGTTGGATGAAGGGGACATACAGCACGGCCTTTGCGGGCAAAGGGAGTGCCACCTCAATTCGGGCTGCCGGCGCAGCCTGAATCCTCCAGCGGGCCCCTTCTTGGGTTGCCGATCCCAGGAAGACTTCGTAAGCGCCGGGTGGCACAGGGGAAAAGACGAACACTCCTTCGGGGGACGTGTACGTGCTGTAGGCCAATGATTCGTCCACCTGCTGCATGACCAACCGTTGGTACGGCAATGGTCGATCCGCGGGAGAGTAGACGCCGTTATGGTCCCGATCGTAGAACAACTGTCCAGAGACCACAGCGTCGCATGCCCCTCCACACGCCGGCGTGGGTGTGGGCGTGGGCGAGGGCGTGGGCGTGGCTGTCGGCGTGGCCGTCGGCGAGGGCGTGGGCGTGGGCGTGGGCGTGGCCGTGGGCGTCGGTGTGGGCGTGGCTGTCGGCGTGGCTGTCGGCGTGGCTGTCGGCGAGGGTGTCAGCGTGGGCGTGGCTGTCGGCGAGGGTGTCA
>CAZAQA010000060.1:0-10373 GCA_964487375.1 uncultured Anaerolineae bacterium
TCTGTTCCGACCTGGCCTCGGGCATCACCGGCGACGTGCTGTACGTGGATTCGGGATATCACATTCTGGGGATGGCCTAATCAACTGCCATGATGGCGGGGTCTTTGATGGGCACGGCGCGATGCACCTTTGCCCATCCTGCCCATTGTTCAACAGACCCAACGCCGTAGGATGGACAAAGGCCCGTGGGGTCGTGCCCATCGATTCCACATCAACCTGGAGTTGCGCTTTACATCCCACTCTTTCAATATTGTCATCCTGACAACAACTTCACCAAATCCAGCATGTCACTATCGCCAACAACGGCCAGGAGCCGAAAGACCATCCGTGGGGGCTACCGCAAGCACCACCCATTTCTCAATTGGCTGTTTGAGAAGGCACTCACGGTGCCCCTGCTAGGCTTGGCATTGCCCGTAATGGCCGTGATCGCCCTACTGATAAAGATACAGGATGGCGGACCTGTGTTCTATGCAAGCCGTCGGCTCGGTCGCCACAAGATCCCGTTCGATATGTACAAGTTTCGGACCCTGGTTCCCGATGCCGACCAGCGCCTCGCCGACATACCGGCTGATCAACGCCATGGACTGGAAACCCGGCTAGGACGCTTTCTGCGAGAAACGCGGCTGGATGAACTGCCACAGCTTTTCAACATCCTGCGGGGAGACATGACCTACTTCGGCCCCCGCCCGATACGCCCCGAAGTCTACGAAACACAGTGCCGCACCATTCCCGACTTTGATCAGCGTTTCGCCATCAAGCCCGGCTTGACAGGCTACTCACAACTGTTCATGCCATACGATGCCCCAAAACGCCTGAGGGCCATTATCGATAACACATACAGCCGGCGTGATCAGATCATCCTTTACGATCTGCTCATCGTGCTATTCACTCTTGGTTATCTCACCGGTGGCACTATCGAACATTACCTTAAACGCCTATGGATGCGTCTGGTAGTGGCAAAACGTCTTGGCAAGGCCATAGAGCGTCGCACACTGGCCCGGGTCCGACCCAAGGGTGTACGAATACAGATTTTCGAGGGGGAAGATGAACACGGAACCTTTACCGGGCCGGCCATGTTGGGTGACATCAATGACGAATGCATGCTGGTCTATACCGAACAGGCTTTACGAGAAGACAGCCCACTGTTCGTTCATCTGACACTCCGGCGGCCGCCCGCGCTGGGCCGGGGAGCGAAATTCAAGACCGCACGCTGCACGGCAAGGGTCTTCCGTGTACGAGACACCATGCACCTGGAAGGCCCCAAGCATGCCTATATCCTCGCCTATCGGGCCATATCGCCGTTCAACCGATACATTCTGAATCAATATTTCATACGCAAGAGTATTGTCTAGGAAGTTTTGATCTATTAACAAGCATGTATCTTGTGCCCGCATCGTCACGATACCGACACCCAACAACCAAGTGAACAATGGATAACCGCCTTGTCATACTGCTTTACCATGATCTCGTAGAAGATGAATCAGCCTTGCCAACAGAGGCCTATCTGCGAGATCGCGCCATCACCCGAAAAAACTTCCGGGCACAGATGCAGCACCTGGTGGATGAAGGCTATCAGTCCTTGACCATGGAGGAATACTTCGCTTATCGCGAGCATCATCGTCCACTGCCGGAAAAGAGCGTTATCATCACATTCGATGATGGATTTCACAACCACCATCAAATAGGGTACAGGATCCTCTCGGAACTTGGCCTTAAGGGCACCTTTTTCGTCGTCGGAAGCTGGATCGACCGGTCCGGTTTCCTGAATCGCGAGCAGCTACGAGAAATGCACGAAGGCGGGATGGAGATAGGTTCCCATGGACACACTCACACCTTTCTTGCCTATCTCTCCAAGGATGAGGTCTACCAGGAACTCAAGGAATCCAAGGACGCATTGGAGCAGACCATTGATGCGCCCGTGGTCCATTTCGCCTACCCTGGGGGCCACTACAAGCGCTGGATGTGGCAACAGCTCAAGGAACTCGGCTACAAAGGCGCAAGCTCCTGCCTTTATGGCAGCAACGACCTGCGCTGCAATCCCTATCTGCTACGGCGAGTAGATATCCGGCAACGCATGGACATCAGCGCCTTCGCTGCTGTCTTCGACAACAACAACATGCAATTCTATCAAGGTGTCTATTTCGTCAAGCGGTTGGTGCGGGGCCTCATCGGCCGCAGGGGATACACCCAGCTTCGCCGTAAATTCTATCGCTTCTACCGACTCCAGCGTTAGTGCGGAAATCGACACCAAAGAGTACACAGAGATCACAAGAGGAGGTTGAAGCTGGGGCTATCCCCGGCGGGGTTGTAACCCACGACCGACGGACCGATGGCTCACCTACGGGAAAGTCCGCACCTCGCCTTTTGCCATCTCCAAACTCTGCGCGTTCCGTGTCCGCTGTGGTGAGGAACAGGAAACCACAGAGCACACAGAGATCACAGAGGGATTGAAAGGTGGGGCTGTTTCGGCGGGATTGCCACCCGCGACCGACGGAGCGACGGTTCGCCTGCAAGGGGGCGCGCCTCGCCTTTTGCCATCATTGAACTCTGTGGGCTCTGTGTCCTCTGTGGTGAGAAATAAGGGGCAAACGCCTCTTCCATGATCAGGAGAAGTGGACTCATCCTGACTCAAGGGACTTAGCCTTCTTGTGACGCTGCTGCGTTCTAGCATAATTCGGAGTGCCAAGTCCGACGGTCCGAGACTCTGCTTCCCCCCCCGAATACGCTTCTTCCAATCTCGCCACCTGACTCCTGGCATACGTCAAGGCACTTTGTGACAACGCAATGGACATCAAAAAATACTTATGTTCAAGTCCACTCTTTATCGTAAAATAAATGATAACCGAAATAATTGATAACCGAATAGCACCCACCAAGTGAGCCTTCTCTTCCATTCCGTGTTCCATAAGCTGTTTCTCGGCCCGCCGGTAATTCAAATAGGCACGTAACAAGACAAACAGGAACAAAGCCAACCCAGGTAATCCAGCACCCACCCCCACTTCGATATAGGTATTATGCGCGGGACGTTCCACCATATTGAACCACCGGGTATCCATCGAATTCACCCAAATCTTCCTGAATACATCCGGCCCCCAACCAATCAGCGGCCTTTCCTGTATTCCTTCTATCCCTACTTTCACATAGTGAGAACGACGATTGACCGATTTGTCTTGGGTACCCTCATCGACCAAAGTGAGTTGGCGATCAATAAACTCTTTTGGAGTCGCAACAACAAATATTACGGCCAGCACGCCAACCGCTCCAACGACCAAACCCAAATACCGGGGATGGAAACGCTTACGATATTGCAATGCAAGCAGGCCGACCACAATCAACATGTTGAGGAATCCACCCCGCGACACCGTACTGATCATGCTCAGTACCATCAAGGTAGCCACGCCAACACCCAATAAGCGGACATACTTATTGTGACCATAGACCGTCCAATAAACCCCAATGGGGAAGGCAAACACACTCATAAGTGCAAGATTATTGGCACTGATCGTTGCGCCGTAAGCCCTTTTCACTCCTTCGTGCAAAAACAACTCCACGCCGAAGAAATAGCCCAACACCGCCATAACCCCAGCGACTGCCATGCTGAGTCCGATGGTCCACGGCAGATACACTTCGAACCCACGTTCGTTGACCATCAACATGACCACCATCATAAACAGCGTACCCTGCAGCAGCATGATCATGCCCGATTGCGCCTGTTCGGGGTAAGGCGAGAGCATGGTGGCGATGGCATTGAGGAGCAAAAACAACGCCCAAGGACCCCACAGATTTGACCGTAAGCGCTCCGCAGGCGCGTGCCGTGTCATCACCAACGGCGCGATAACGAGCAGGAGCATGGCCATCAGCACCCAATCGACTTTGATACCGAGTCCCGGCAACTGACGCCAACGAAAAAAAGGAATTAACGCAATAATTGCGTAGAACAGCAATTGCGGAACGGCATGATCCACAGGGCTCCTCAACGCCCTACCGAAATCGTTGCCGAAGGCAGTACTGTTCGCTGACATGGTCATTCCCCGTAAAGGCCGCCTCAATCCGGGCAACCGATAATGGCTTCGTGCAGAAAATACTGGTGAATAAGGTAATTATTCAGCGGCGAGGAAGCTTCATAAGAAGCCACATAATCACGCCCTTCACCCAACCAAGGCAACTCACGAATCACTTTCAATGAGCAATGAGCCGTCTTGACGCGCCCCCGCAAGCAACGGCTGGGCTTGTTCCGTGCGCGGCATTGATATTCCTTTTCCTGGTCGAGCACTGTATTAAGGCGCACCCGCATATAGAAACGGTTCATATCGACGATTTCCCCGTGTGCAAGCACCTCATCATTTTCTCCGAGGACATCAATGGTTGCCCCCTGCGGATGCACCCGCAATTCCGCCTGCCGCTCAGCGTGGCGTTGCAAACGGTTACGCAATGCGGTGTTCCAGACATAACGGCGCACCGAATTCAATAGACGACGCAATAGCACCCAGGCCGTATACAACAAAAACAGGAATCCCACCCGGTTGCTACCTGTTGCGCACCGCCGGTCGATTCTGGCTCGAAATGCCTTGGGCGTACTGTGCGGCGTGCACAACTGGGAGATACCAATCAATCCCGGGGGGATGCGGAAACGCTCTTCATATCCGGGTATGTGCGCACACTGCTCACGATAGACCGCCTCACGTTCAGGCCGGGGGCCAAGCAGCGCCATTTCCCCACGGAGTACATTTACCAACTGCGGCAATTCGTCCAAGCGGCTGTCGCGCAAAAAGCGGGACACCAAGGGCAGAGTATCCTGACGTTGCGATACCAATCGCCCCCCGATTTGTTTTTCCGCCCCAAGTGGCAAAGTACGAAACTTGATGATATTAAACGGCCGCTTGTGCAACCCCATGCGTTCACCTATGTAGAACACCGGCGCCCCCAAGGTGATTCGCACAACGATATAGGTTATTGCAAACAATGGCGACAACAGAATCAGCATCACTAGGGCCAGGAGACGGTCACTGAGAGCCACCCTGACTCCTTCACCCCCCCCCTTCACACTACGCGAATCCGCCACTGGTCGCTCGACCATCCTCCACCTCCATGACATCCTTTATGATACTTTGCGCATCTTTGCGCCCCTTCGTGGAGGATAACCGTAACAGTTCCAACACTTCAAGCGTTGAGGAAGGAATTTCGCCACAGTTCGGGCGGACACCCCTAGATACCATATGTAGGATTTGATCACCACAGAGGGCTCAGAGATCACAGAGGCGTTGAAGCGGAGACTGTCCCGACGGAGTGCTATCTAACATCTGAAGAATCCGGCCGGAATACCCCGTGGATAGTGCTTCAGCCCGAATTTTTCGAGACTATACCACGCCGTTTCATTGTTATGTTAAAGCCTAACCTGCGGCTGAAACCATAGCCCCACCGATACCCCAGCCAAACAGGGCGGGTTGTATCTTGCCTTCACGACCTCTTCGCACTCTGTATTCTATGTAAGAATAAAACGCGTCGACCATGATCAGTGATATGAACTGCCTGCCTTCCATGGCGAACCCATTCACGGTCAGAAAAACACGCTATGACTTGCCCAACAACGGGACCGAGAACAGATAAGGGAGATCGGTGTAGTTTTCCACATCCTCCGGCCGCTTGAAACGATGGTCGAAAAATTCGCGAATAAAAGCCAGCGTCACCCCCAAAATTAATCCCAGAATCAAAGCCATCGGCAACACACGGAACGGATCGGGGAAAACTGGGCGGTTCCCTACATGCGCAGCCTCGACCACCGCCACCTTGAACAAACGATCCGTTTCCGTCTGCGAACGAATCTTGGCTTCCCGCGAACGGGTGGCATAGGTCCGATAAGAATCCTCAATGACACTCCGTTCGTGATCCAGGCGGCGCGCCTCCTGTACGGCTTCCGCCATCTGCTTGCTCTCTTCTTCCAAGCGCTGAAGCTTCTGCTTAATCAAAGCAATCTGATCATCCATGCTCTCCAAACGACTACGCTCCTTTGCCACATAACGTTCAGCCTCAGCCCTGACAACGGCATAAAGTGCTTTGAGGCGCTCATCAGCACGCTTCACCTTGGAGCTGTCCGGATCATAAACTTGGAGTAGCTTGGACCGTGTAACCATCAGATCGGCGATTCGCTTGGCCAACCCAGCCAGTTGAAGGCTATCGATCGTGGTAAAGAAATTCAGGCCACCATCCTCGCGCCGCATGGTGCGCTCGAGAAACGTCACCTGCTTGGCCTGCTTGATACGCTCCATTTGCAGATCACTGAGCTGACGACGCAGCTTGGCCTGAAGATCGCCATTGCGCGCAATACGGTCCTCCAACTCCTGGACATTGGCCCCCCCTGTCAGCTCAATGGCGCGGTGGCTCAACTCATCGAGTGCTTTCTGAAAAGTCTTCAACTGGGTTTTATAGAACACCTCGACCTCACGCGGATTGAATACCTGCTGACGGCGTTGCAAATATTCATCGAAGATATTCGAGAGGAGTTTTTCGGCCAGTTCACGATCATCCCATTGCACGCTCACCCGAATGACATTGGAACGCGGGATCAATGAAACCACCATATGCTGTTGCACAGCATTCACGATACTCCGCATGGCGGCGATGTCATTGACATCGACATCAAATGCTTCTGCCATGCGTCGTACTGCTGCCTCTGCCACGTCCTGCGACTTAAGTATCTCCATCTCGGTGAACAGGTCCTCCTCTCGATAGGGATTCACCCGCGCATTGACCTTGGCCAACGAACTCTCCGGCTCCAGCAGACGACTGCCCTTGAGCATCAGGGCGCCCTCGGCCTGATAGCGGGAGGGTACCAGCAGCACGATCAGTACCCCCAACAACAGCGCCAAACCAGTAACCCCCAGTATCGTCTGCCGACGCATGAAAGCAATAGTAATAAACTCACGAAGGTAGTCCTGGGTTTTCATGAAAATCCACCTATGTATACAATTTCGTCCAATACCGTCATCTAATCCGATGGCTCAGATTCAGCCCTAGGCCACGGAAGAACGTGATATTGGCGATTTCACTCATGAGCTGTGCAGCGCTCGAAATTTCGTGACGGGGAACCAACAGTACATCGTCAGGTTGCAGGTAGAAATTCATCGCCTGCGCGCCATAACGCGCCATATCCTTGATATTGAAGCGATGCGCCACCAAGCGATCACCCTTGCGCCGGAACACTAACACACTTTCGGTTCGAGCCTCGTGCGTATACCCACCTACCCGCGCGATGGCTTCCAGCACATTCAGTGGACGCACGACCTTGACGGGTCCGGGCTTCCCTACCTCGCCCAGCACGTAGACCTGGGTTCCACTCTGCTCATGCATGAATAAATCAACCTGAAGACCAGGTAGGTATTCATTGTAGGCTTTCACCAGTTCCTTATGCACATCCCGAATAGTACGCCCGACTACATAGTGCTCTCCAACCAGCGGAAAGGTGGCATAACCGTCAGGACGCACGCTGATCAGTTTACTGAGCCCTCGACCGGAGGTATGCAAATCCCGCCGCACCTGTTCTACCCGCGCATTGAAGTTTTTGATCACCACGTATAGATCTGGATCACGCAATATCTTTGAATAGGCCTTGGTCAACTCACTCCGCAATTGCTCAACCGTCTTGCCCACCACCCGATAGGAGCCAAGGTACGGCAGGCTGATAGTCCCATCGGGCAAGACGTCTTGCTCCTGATCCATCTCGGGCACATCGACGAAATGTACCGCCACCGTATGATACAGCGTGATCGGAAACTCCCGATTCAGAGTGCGCTGAAGATGATAGACCACATCAAGCACATCACCGGGCGCAATCGTATAGGTATGAAATACAGGCGACTTTGCCGTTATCGTCAGAACGGCAATCTGCTCTCCGGCCACCCCCTTCTGATGGTCCACCATGTCGGTAACATCGACATGATCCCCTTCCGCTTCGGGTTGCGTCTGTTGTGTTACACAACCGGCAACCAACAACAGACCACCGGCCAACCAGATCATCAGTATATTTTTCATCTTGTCTCGCATGACCTTTTCCTCAACCGGCCAACCACTGATATACCCTTTTTGGTATATAGTATTTTCGCCGGTTCAATGCCACACCCAGCACGCGTCCGCCAGCACCCCGCACCTTGTCCGCCGCAGCTTGAACAGCCTCCCATTTTGTATGCTCACAGGCCACCGTAATGACCATGCCATCCATCAATGGCGCACTCAACATGGCATCAGAAGCAGTAAACAACGAGGTCGTATCCACGATAATACAATCATAAGCCGGCCGGACAATATCCAGAAAAGCACGCAGGCGAACAATCGGCATGCTCTGACCAAATGCCGCCCAACTGTTACCTCCGGTCATTACCTCCAACCCCTTGTAGCGTGTGGGATGCAACGCTTCTTCTACCGACACACCTCCGGCAAGCACCTCTGATAAACCGGGACCGCCCGGCACGGAAAATAATTGTTGCAGCCGAGGCCGAAGCGGATTGGCGTCAACCAGCAGTACACGCTCCCCTCCCGTTTGACCAATACCATAAGCAGCGCCCAATGCCGTGGTCGTCTTGCCCTCACCATCGAAACAACTGGTAAAACCAATCACCTTGGGACGGTCGCCACTCCCCAGCAAGCGACCTTCAACGATGGCCAACTCTCGCATATTACCGGTCAGAAAGCGTTCTGCCTCGGTGGACAACACGACTGGCTCGCCCCGAGCCTCAAGTCTCGTCGAAATTCCATCTTCAATGCGAACAGTGGTTGGCCCATCTTGCTCAATACTGGCCTGATCTATGGGAGCATCAATCCCCTCCTCGGATAGGCGAGAAGACCCTCCAACATCGTCCGATTGCAATCGCTCCCGGTACCAATCTCCGTAAGGCGAAGTCATTTCAATATCGTCTTCGACCTCATTGGTGATACGATACTGCTCTGTGTATTGCCCACTTGCCGATTTCGTCCCCTCGTTCCCACTTTTTTTTTTGGTCATCGTATATTTTCTCTATCGAGATCAATGCATTTGTTGATCAAACCATTCCAACAAATCCGGGAAATTCCCCGAAACCAATCGCACCAGAATTCCGAGCAGCAAGAGGAGAACGAGTAAACGCCACCCCCACAGTGAACCTCCCCCGCCTTTATCGCCATAAGTGTCTGAAAGAAATGATGGAGATACTACGCTCTCAGTTATTGAAAGAGGCGGCTCTGAGGAAGGTACCTCTTCTGCCACGACATAATGTCCACGTACAGAGGAACCCGGAGAATGAGATCCTTCACCTGCCTGAGCCGAAATTGATCCGTTATTGCGCCTACTGCCAACCAAAGGAGCCACGTCACCCTCATGTGCTCTCCTATCGTCCCCACCCGGCTCTACTACCCTTTGGGAAGTCGAGGACACCGGAACACCCGAAGGCTTTCCGGAACGGCCAAGATACTCCACGGCTTCTTCGACCTCGGAAATATCTATGCTCTGCAAACCTCGCGACATGCCAATCAGCAAACCAACATCACAAATATTGTTGACGCATCGGGGGACGCCACGACTCAATTTCCAAAGCCTCTCAACAGCGGCATCAGTAAAATAAGGCGTACCATGTGCCCCTGACTCCAACAGGCGAAAATAGATATATTCCTTCGTTTCGCCAAGATCGAGTTCGGTCAGGTGATAACGACGCTTGATGCGTTGCCCCAGCGCTTCCAGCTCCGGCGAAGCCAGCCTTTGGAGAAAAGCGGTGTGCGCGAACAGAAACAGACGCACGGGAACATGCCCTCCCGCCCCCGGGTTGCTTAGTAAGCGAAGGCGATTTAGCAGATCCGTGTCGTACTCCTGAGCCTCATCCAACAAGACCGTCAAAGTAACTTCGGGATGCGCTTCGAAATACTGGTCAATGCGGCGTTGAAGGACGTCTTTGCCATCGTGCTCCGCAACAGTATCCAGTCCCAATGCGTCAGCGATACGCCACAGCAATTCCCTGTAGCCCCCTATCGGCGTAGCCAGATGGAGCCACAACGAAGACGCCTCGTTCTTTAGCAGCTCAAGCGACTTTAGACACAGCAGCGTCTTCCCGGTTCCGTAGTCCCCAGTCAACAAAAAAAAGGATTCCTCGGATCCCAAGGCAGCCTGCAGCACCTGCCACGCTGCTGCATGGATAGGCGAATCAAAGAACAGCTCCGGTGAGGGATTATTGGTGAACGGCTCCTGCCGCATCGAATAGTAATTTAGATACACGTTAATACCCGTTTATCAATACTCGCTCCATGGAAGCTGCCCATCGACTGCTTGTCTCTCATTCATCTTCGCCACAGAAAACGCAAAACACACAGCAGCAATACAACCAAAAAAGGGATGGTCCCCTTGGGCAGCTATA
>CAZAQA010000061.1:0-10033 GCA_964487375.1 uncultured Anaerolineae bacterium
GGCGTAAGCATATCCTGGTGCCGGTGGTCACAACACCCCCGGCACCTCCAACATGTCCAACAAAGCGAGGATGGCTGTGATCTCCTTCTTCCTGCATTCCCTTTCCTCTGCCCTCACTCCAGTCCGTTCTTCGACACCCGAGCACTCATCGCATAAATAACCTCCTTCATATCCCCGAATCCACCCATGGGTCATCTCAACATCAGCCGGATGGTAGGAAACATTCCGGCGAAAGATGGTTGAGATTCCCTGTGCGGGCGCGCATAATGGCAACAGCAGGTGCTCTAGAGGGCCTTTTGCTCCCAGACCACCCACCTGCTCATGTGGGAGATGGTGGAAGCCATCCGCGAACAGGGAAAGACCATCTTTCTCACCACCCATTACATGGAGGAAGCCGAGCACCTGTGCGATCGCGCGGCTATCCTGGACGAGGGCCGCCTTGTTGCCCTGGACACCCCGGCCAATCTGGTACGCCAACTGGACACCTCGCTGCGTATTGTGTTCGAGCCCCTGACACCGGTGGACGTTGCTCGCCTGAAGACTCTGCCCACCGTGGCTCAAGTGGAAACCAACGGTCGCGGGGTTATCATTTACGGACGTGACGAACACGCCCTTGTGGACGTTGTTCAGGCACTTACAGCACAACACGTGCGTTTTACCAACCTGCGCACCGAACAGCCCACTCTGGAAGATGTATACCTCGCTCTGACCAACAAGGAACGACATCCATATCACACCACGATGGAGGTGCTCTAATGCGAGGCATTTTCAAGCTCACTCAAACTCAGGCCAAACTGTTCCTACGCGAACCTGTAGCCTTCTTCTTCACCCTGGTCTTTCCGGCGGGATTGCTCTACCTGTTTGGGCTGGTCTTCGGCAACGTCCCCGATCCCGAATTTAATCCCGAATTCGGTTTCCTGGATGTGGAAACGCCGGCATTCATGGCACTGGTTATTGCCTCTATCGCCTTCATGGGCATTCCCACGGCAGTGGCAGCCATGCGCGAACAAGGCGTACTGCGCCGCCTTCGCGCCACGCCCTTACCATCCCTTTCCTACATTGTCGCCGATATGACCGTCAACTACGGCATGGGATTACTCGGCGCGGTCCTCCTCATCATCGTAGGCATGGCGGCGTTTGGGTTGACTGTCCGCGGCTCGTGGTTGCTATTGTTCGTGGCCTTCAGCGCAGGTGCGCTCTCCGCCTATGCCACAGCTTACATCGTTGCCGCCTTTTCTCCCACCGCACGGGCAGCACAAACTGCTGGCATGATCATCTACTTTCCCAATCTCTTCCTCTCCGGCGCGACGTTTCCACGAGACGTCTTTCCCGACACGCTCAGGCTCATCAGTGATTTTATGCCCATGACGCATATGGTAAACTTGTTCCAGGCGATTTGGTTCGGCAAACCCTGGTCGGAGTACGGACTCGCTCTGATGGCAACCGTTGCCTTCGCGATCGGTGGGATAATGCTCGCGGTCAAGTGCTTTCGGTGGGAATGAGGGCTTTTCAGAGCTTTTACACCTACGGTCAACGGGTAGGCGAGGGCAGTGCCTTCGTCTACCTCGTGGCCATCCAAAAGCACATACGGCGGCTCGACGCCAGGAACAACGCCTGCGTGTACTCGCCAAACGTTAGAACACAAAAACACCCCGGCGGGAAGAAGAGGAGAACAGGAGTGCCGGGCCGAAGACATCGGTTCGGCACCCAGTGAAGGACTACCATGGTATCTGCGCGCTCGAAACTGTTGTGGAAAGAGACCTTCATTGCCTCTCTGATCGCGTTCATGGGCACGATAGCTGTCATTTCCCTGGTCGTCGGCATATACGGGATGTGGCTCATTGCCCAAAAGGGAGGCCCCCCCGATTTGGAAAGCATGTCCAGATTCTCCGAGGTCTTCGGGCAGAAAGCCGGCACGATAGGGGCTTATGTGGCCGCGACCATTGTCAGCTTTTGGTTTACACGCCATCATCCCCAGGCCTCCAGATGGAATTGGTTCCTCATCGGCTTTTGGCTGGCCGGGTATGGCCTCCCCTTTCTGCTCCTTTCTCCCCAACCTATTCTGCGCTCCCTGCAGGAGTATGTGATGTCACTGGGATTGTACAGTGGGTTGGCCTTCATCGGAGGACTCCTGGCCGAAAAGACGATGGCCTCAGCCATGCTCTATACCCGCCTCCTACGCGCACTGAGCGCGGTCACCTCTGCCCAGGAGCTGGGGCAGGTGTTAGGGGAATATCGTCCGCTATCCGACATCACTCACGTAGCCCTGTGGACCCCCCAAACCGAATCAGAGGAAAACCTGTTTTTGCTGCTCGCCTCTTGGACCGCCATCCGGGTCACCCTGCCCTCACGGCTGTCAGACCAGGATTGTCCCACCCTAAGGCGAGTCCGCTTGGATGGGAATGTGTCCTTCCGTGTCTCCCACCTTCCTCCGGGGGAACAACACGTGTGGGAACGCATGGGCATTCGTGGGGGGCTGCTCATCCCTATTGTGGAACATGAGAACCATACACCTACCCTCCAAGGAGTGCTCCTTGTAGGGATGGCGCACAGGGAACGCATTCCCGGTCGTGTCGTCCGTTTCTACGAATCCTTGATGCCCAGCTTATCCCTCACCGTGGAAAAATTGCGTCTGCTGCGCCAGGTGAGCGAGACCGCCGTGCTGAAAGAGCGCCAACGCCTGGCACGAGAAATCCACGATACCCTGGCGCAGGACTTCACCAGCATTGTCACTCACCTGGAGGCGGCAGAGAGCGCTCTCCACACATCTCCAGATGTGGCGCGTGCCCACCTGGAACGAGCGCGCCGCGCTGCACGTGAGGGGTTGACCGAAGCTCGCCGTGTCGTCTGGGCCCTGCGCCCGGACATCCTCACCCGTACAGATCTAGCCCAGGCGTTGAAACGCGTGGCGCACCGGTGGCAGGAGGAGACGGGCATCCCCGTTCACGTGACCATAACCGGGACACCCCGTCCCTTGCCCGGCGATACCGACGTGGTGCTGCTGCGGGCGGCCCAAGAGGCCCTGAGCAATGTGCGCAAGCACGCACGCGCCACTCGTGTGGATGTAACACTGACCTACATGGGTGATCACATCAATTTGGATGTGCAGGACAACGGCATCGGCTTCAACCCTTCCGTCCTCAACGCCGGTGAGGGTTTCGGCTTACACGCCATGCGCGAACGGGTGGAGGCGCGAGGGGGACAGGTGATCATCGAAAGTGGACCCGGAGAAGGGACAACGGTGGTGGTGAAAATGAGATACTGAGGTAGGTATCGCTACATCCTGGAGCATGGGCCTGAGAGAATAACAGGAGGGAAAAAGAAACCATGACTCGATCCATCCGCCTACTCATCGTCGACGACCATCCTGTGGTGCGCGCTGGGTTGGTAGGCATGTTGGCGGCCCAGCCGGACTTTGAGATCGTAGGCGAGGCCGCGGACGGGGCGGAGGCATTGGTCAAGTGCATGGAGCTGCAGCCGGATGTGGTGCTCATGGACCTGCGCATGCCCCGCATGGATGGGGTGACGGCCATCGAGCACATCCGCCGCCAGTGGCCTGACATCCATGTCCTCGTCCTCACAACCTACGACACGGACGCGGACATCCTGCGCGCCATCGAAGCAGGCGCAACCGGTTATCTGCTCAAGGATGCGCCGCGAGAGGAACTGTACCGGGCCATCCGCGCTGCAGCTCGCGGGCAGGCGGTGCTGGCTCCTCCTGTGGCTGCCAAGCTTATGGAACAAATGCGCTACCCAGGCGAAGAGCGGATCAGTGCACGCGAATTAGAAATTCTCACTCTGGTGGCCCAAGGCAAGAGCAACAAGGAAATCGCCCGCCACCTGCACATCAGCCAAGCCACCGTCAAAAGCCACCTGCTGAACATCTACGGTAAACTCGGGGTATCCGACCGCACTGCAGCCGTCACAGAAGCCCTGAAGCGAGGGCTCATTCGACTGGAGTAAGGAAACATTTCCACGTCAGATATTCGCACCCCCTTGCACGAAGTGGGGAAATTTTCACGATGCGTTGGCTCAAGGAAGCCGTGCATAAGGGCTCGTATGAAAACGACGGCCTTCGCTTTTGCGAGACTGCTGGATGCGGTTCTTGGCGTCTTTGCGAGCGAATAAAATCTCGCCAAGCCGCCAAGAACGCTAAGAAATAGCAAACGCGGGCAGACGGCAATTTCAGTGGAGGGGTTTAACTGACTGCCCGTGATAGTACATGTCCCCACACGCTCCCACGGGGCTAAACCCTGTACTCAAATTACAAAGCCCCCTGTGGGGAGACCGACCACTAAGCGGGGTGTGCCTGCGATCTGAGAGTCTTTTAGTTACATGAACTCATCCTGCATGGGAGGAGAAGAACCGATTTCTTAAGCCCCACGTGTCGGCATATCGTACATGATTCACCCATCCTTGGACACTGGCATCCAATTCCGCGAACGTGATCTTCTGATTCATGTAAGCGTCTATGTTGCGCTTCAGGCGCCGCTGGAAGTTGATGACATTGCGGCGTTTCAATAAGCGGTAGTCAGGATGTACTACAAATCCCAACCAGGGGATACCAACCGAAACGGGGTGCACCTGTGCCGCGCCCCCGTGTATCGTTAACCGAAGGTTGGTCAGGAAGTTCACAATGTCCTTCTTCCATTGCCACAATACGTTCTTGTTGTCGGAAAACAGGGCAAAGTCATCTACATAACGCACATACGCTTTACAGCGGAGGCTTCCTATCACAAACCAATCCAGGTCGTTCATATAGACATTAGACCAAAACTGGGAGGTCAAATTGCCGATAGGAAGGCCGCGGGGACGCAAGGGGGCGAGCAGATCGTCTCCCGGGAAGTAGACCATATCGTACTCATCCTCTAATACGCCTGCTCCACTGTTCAAAATGGCTTCCACCAACCACAGCGTCCTATTGTCCCGCACCACGCGCCCTATAATCCTCTGCAAGACAGTGTGGTCGATGGAGGGGAAATGCTGAACAATGTCCATGCGCAGCACATAGCGATACTTGCGGGCAAAGTACTGCAGTCTGTCGATAGCCCGGTGGGTGCCTTTACCCACCCGGTTGGCATAACTGTCCGCGATAAACCGCCGCTCGAATAGGGGTTCGATCACATTGCACAGAGCGTGGTGAACGACGCGATCGCGGAAAGGAGCGGCGCTAATCTTGCGCCTTTTGGGTTCGTGAATGGTAAAATGGACGTACTTCCCCGGCACATAACGTTGAGTTTTTAACTCCCTCTGCAGGTGTAATAGTCTGTCGGCCACACGATATTCAAAGCAGGCTGCACTGGCTTTCCCTCGTTTGCCGCGCGCGGCCTTGCGAAAAGCAAGCAAGAGGTTATTCCATTCGATGATGGAGGCGTACATGGAAGACATGGTCATTTTCACCCGAACGTTTGATTTGTTGACGTGGTTGCTTCCTCGAACCAAAAAATTCCCAAAAGCCTACCGTTTCGTGATCACCAAGCGTCTTCAGGATGCGGCCTTGAACTTTCAGGAATCTATCTTCTGGGCGAACACACACTCTGGACGTCAACGGTTGAATGCCTTACACGCGGCGGATGCGCACCTGGACACCCTGCGCCTCTACTTGCGACTGGTTCACCGCTGGGACTGGTTGAGCAGCGGACAATACCGACATGTGAGCGAAATGGTGGACGAAATCGGCCGCCTGTTAGGGGGCTGGATCCGACAAACAAAAAAGGATAGGGGCGGGGCACGGACCACTACGTCGTAAAGCAGTGGATGTGCCCCATTTTCTGTATGTGCCTGACGCGACCAATGCCCCTGTGTTGCTCTTTTTGCGTGCAGACCAGAACACCCGGCGCCATTTTTCTCCCTCGCCTCGGTAGGACGACGCACACGCGGCGCCCTACATTGCCGGAACCGCACTCGCTATGGGGGGCGAGACGGCCGTGAGGGTTTATTTCCCTCACCCAGAAGGGACGGAAAAGTGTGGACGGAAACCACCACCACCCGAAAACCGATGTTGTTGTTGCGGTTGTTCGGATTGTTCCTGTTGCGGTTGACCGCGCGCGCGTTGTGGATGTTGTTGTTCCACGAACCGCCACGCAGCACGAACCCGGATGCCCTGCCCCTCCTAAAGCAGGGGGATGTAGTGTACCCCACGAGGCAAAATATAGAAATTTCTAGCGCGCTGGGGGGCAAAGCCCCCCAGACCCCCATCCAGAGTCCAGAGACCAGAGCCTTCAGAGTTCAGAGCTGTGGGGGACGGAAACCACCACCACCCGAAAACCGACGCTGTTGAAGCGGGAGTTCGGAAGGCACCAGTCGCGGGAGACCGCGCGCGCGAAGTGGATGCCGTAGGACCACGAACCGCCACGCAGCACGCGAGGGGCGTCACCCCTTTCCTGAACGTGGTCAGGATCATTGTACTCGTTCAAACACCACTCCCACACGTTGCCGCTCAGGTCCAGCACACCCTCAGGGGATGCCCCCTGGGGGTACATCCCCGCGGCGCTGGTTTTCTCCAGGTAATGGGGACCTGCCTCACTCCACGTTTCGTCTACATTGGCATACCCGCTCTGGTACTCGGCTCCCCAGGGATAAGCGCGGCCGTCGGTCCCCCGGGCCGCCCGCTCCCATTGCCATTCGGTGGGTAGGGTGATGCGTATCTGGTGGGGCTGTGTCCGCAAGGGTTCGGGGAGGAGTAGGTCTGGATGTGCGCGCGCCTTGGCCGTCAGCCAGCGGCAGAACGCGACGGCATCATACCAACTCACCCTTCGCGCGGGTGATTCCAGTATGGGAACGCTTGTTTGCCTGGAGCACGGCGATCATCCTCATCCGCGGCCAACCCTTCCCACCACCGAGGGTTGTGAAACCCATCCTCTGCCCGCAAGAAGGTCTCAAACTGGGCGTAGGTGATGGGATAGCGGGTGATCCAGAACTCAGGTTCGTAGCGGCGTTCGCCGTCCTGGTAGATGAACTCTCCCGCCGGAATGTACACCCAATCCAGGTCGGGCAGGCCTGCCTTCACCCCCACCCCGGGCCGTGGGTCATGCCCGGGAAACGGCTCCTGTCCCAACAACCGCCCGGCAATGTCCCGGTCTGCCGGGTCCGGGAAGTGTTGGGTATCGATGAGGGCTTTCACAGCGGCCTTTTGCATGTCCTGATAAAAGGACTTCAGTTTACGATCCCGTCGCGAGTCATAACGCTCAAAGAACCTCTCCGCTTCCGCGATTTCCAGGGCCAACAGCGCGGCCTCGGCCGCGTGGGGAGATGCTGACGCACCCTCCAGGTAAGACAGACAGATGGCGCTGAGCAGTTCCCAGGCGTCGTCCCTGCGTCCCCGGTAAAGCAACTCGTCCACGGCAAAGCGCAGGACGTTGTTCCACAGTCGGGGTGCCTGCAGCACCTTTTTTTTTCAACCCGTTGGGAAACCGCCACTCTTTCAGTATACGTAGGCCATGCGGACGTTCTTCCTCACTGCGAAAGAGGTATTCGCACGCCGTCAGGTACTCTTGAAACGAAAGGTGCAGGAAGCGGAAGCGCTTGGCAAAGGGGGAAAAGAGAGCCCCAGGAGTTCGCTCAGCTAATTCCTGTAAAATTCCTGCTTGTCCTTCCAGGTGATCCACCAGAGGGTCGGCTGCGTCGCCGCGCCGAATGGCTCGTAGCGCAATAAAGATGTCCCCCTCGGTAATCTCGGGCTCCTCCTCCACGGTCTGGCGCTTCTCCTGAGCTTGGGCGGCCACCAGTTGTAAGACCAGTTGAAGGTCCTCTGCAGTCAGGTTCAGGTCTGCTTCAATGGAAAAATCCCGCCGTTTCTGCCGCACCCAGTCCTCCAACAACAGATCGAGTCCTCGGCGATAAAGTTCTCCGCGAGTGCTGGGAAGATCGCGTTCCCCGGGGCGACGGCGCAACCAGATGGCGGCCAGCAGGGTGAGAAGCAGGGGATTGCTGGAGAGGTCGCGAGGAATTCGCTTCAGGGCACGCACGAAGGCATCGGTTTCCTCTTCGGCTTGACGGGGCATCAGTTGACGGAAAAGGCGATGGGCCATAAGAGATTGTCGGTCGCGCGGCAGGGGGGCCAACGCGGTGCGGCCAAACCCCTCCAACTGCCATTCGCTCTGTCGGTACGCGTACGGTCGCGAGGTAACGATAACGCGCGCGGTGTCGAACTCAGAGCACACATCCTGAACAAACGCCTGGATCTGCGCCCGTCGTCGCGGGTCATCCGCTTGGCCGACCTCATCCAGCCCGTCCAGCAACAGGGCCGCCTCGCCCTTCCGCAACAAGTCCAGCAGCATCTCGGCCGTGACTTCCTTTTCTGGCAAGGAAAGCACCATTCGTAGAAAGTCGCGCAGCACCGTCCACCGGGGCAGGTCATAAGGCGTGGTGGGGTCAGCAGGCAGGGAGGGGAAGTACTCCACCAGTCGCCGTAGTTCGACGTAGATGGGTGTGGGGATGTGTTCCCAGTGGGACAGGGCCTCCCACACCTCGTCCTTCATTGGTTCTCCCAAATGGTGGAGGCGCGCGTTCGCCCAGGCCAGGGCCAGGTGACGCAGGAAGGTGCTCTTCCCACTGCCTGGGTTGCCCACGAGCACAAAGCGTGGCTGCAGCCAGGCCGCGTGCCAGGCGTCGGCCTGCCAGTAGACGGATTCCTCTTCTTTGTCGTTCTCTCGTGTTTCCTCTTCGGCCAGAGCAACCAGCGGCCGCAAGTCGCTCTCTTTCAGGTTCATCTCGGGCCATGCCCGCTGTTTGCCCACGTCCCGCTCCTGCTCCCGAAGCGATTGAAGCGCCTTAGCCTGGGATTCCTGCTCCGCCTCCTTAAGCCGCCCTGTCCACCAATCCACGAGTTTCCTCTGGTCGTCGAACTGGAGTGTCAGGCCGAACTCAATGGGCAGCGGCGTGTAAATGTCCCCTAACTTCACCCGCCTTCCTAACCTCGGCTCCTCCGGGGCAAACAAACTCATGGACACCGTGGTCCAATCCTGCTCGAGGACCCAGCGGAGGTATTTCCTCTGCAGCGAGGCGAACTTACCCATTTCCGAGGCCTGCAGCAGGGTTTCAATCCACTCGGCCGGTAAGTTCATTTCGATGCGAACGTTGTCTCCTGTTATGATAGTAGATTGAAAGATGTCTCCGTGAACAGCGACACCCTGTTCTTCAATCCGTAACCACCCCCGTCTGCCGGCCTCCGCCAGGATCTCTACCTGGGCGGCGAGCAACGTGACCTGCTCATCCATCCGTTGTACCTGGTCCAGGACCTGATCCACCAGCTCCTTCAACGCCTCGTTCTGCTCCCGCAGGTGGGCCAGGTCACGGCTGATGCGCAGGGGGGCCAACGCAACCCGCACATCGGGTGCATCCAGTTCCTCGTTCACAAGGCCCAGGAAAACGTCGGCCGCGTGCCGAGCGTCCTCTCTCAGCGACGACTTTCGCACGCCGATATTCGCGGCCCACACGTCGGCCAAGACGTTGGGGTCAGGTGCACCCTTCCGGGTCAGCAACTTGGCCAATTCACGCTGGCTCTCCGCCTTCTCCAACAGGTGAAGGTCGAATCCGGAGGACGCCCACCCGCCGGGGGATTCATCGTCCAGGCGCTTGAGTGCGCGTTCCAACGCCAGGCGAAAGGCCATCTGCTCGGGGCTCTGGCGCCCCAGGCGGGTGCGTATTTCTCGACGCACCCGTTCGTCCCATCCGCTTTCCTCCGCAGCAGCGGAGAGCAGGTAGCCAAACACGCCGTCTACAACTGTGGTCAGGAGAGCCGTTGGCATAGGCATGGTGTTCCTCTTTTGATTTGTCCTTCTCAATTTTCCCCACACGGCGACATGGAGAACACAAGGAGATCCCGAAGGGGACGACGTCCTAGCCCTCTGTCCCACATCTCCGTGTCAATCTTCCTCGGCCCAAAACGCGTCGCGGGGAATGCCTTCTCCGGCTTGAATTCCCCGTATCGTACCAAACCACGCAGGATGGCGGAGCGAATTTCGGTTTCATGTTTCCACCAGGGGTTCAAAAGACAATACTCCCCGATAGCGCGTCAAATCAACGAATGATA
>CAZAQA010000062.1:0-9778 GCA_964487375.1 uncultured Anaerolineae bacterium
CGTGAGGAGTATATCATAGATCGCGTATGTGCGCCTGTTTCACAGGGACGGAATGACAGAGCCGTCACCTGCCAAAAGGGATTTCTAAGAAACAGCATCAGCAAGATCCTGTTTCATCCGAACAACAAGACGGCCCGCCGTATTGGGGGATTGCAGCCGACCCGCCTCCGCTGGCTCTCCGGCGGGCGGCTGAGCTGCGCCGCTAGCCCGCCTGCGAATCAGGTTACAAAGTTGCCAAGCGTTGTCACGAGGTAGAGTCTTGCCCGAACTTGCTCGCTTTTTCGGTATCATTATTCGCATGTATGCGGAGCCAGGTGTTCCGCACCATCGCCCGCACTTTCATGCCTACTACCAGAATTATACGGCGGTGTACGGCATCGATCCGATCGAGATACTTGGCGGTGAGTTACCGCGCAAGCAACAACGGCTTGTGGAAGCGTGGGTGGAGCTCCACCAGGGTGAACTGCTGGAGAACTGGGAACGATTGCAGGCCGGCCAGATACCCTATAAGATAGCTCCACTTCGCTGAAGGGAGGGGAAAATGAATCATTCAATCTATCGAGTGGTTGAATTTGAAATCGTTGGCCCGTATACGCTGCGAGTTGTGTTCGACGATGGGACAGAACAAGTCATTGACTTTCGCCCGGTGTTAGAAGGGCCGCTATATGGACCGTTACGGGACGAAGGCCTGTTTAATCAAGTCGAGATCGACCCGGAAGTGCACACCCTTGTTTGGCCGAATGGAGCAGATTTCGATCCGGAGACGTTGCACGACTGGCCGAAGTACGCGGAAGAGATGGAGCGCATGGCAAAGCGGTGGGCTACGGCGAGGGTCAAGGTCGCATAGGCAGCCTCTGCCTAACCCTCGCTACTGAGAAACAGCAACAGAGGTCGTTTTGGGGCCGGAAACCGAATCCTGGGCAGCAGGAAACACCTGTAAGCAGGAACCCCTTGCGAACAGGGAAGAAGAAGGGCGAATGTCGTCACCACGTCAACCATGGGATGAACCATACGGCTCACTCGAAATCGACACGTTACTGAGCGGGGTCACCGGGTCTCGCCAACCCGTGCCACCAATGAAGGAATCGTCCGAGCCGCGGCCCAGATTTCTAAACGGGGCACACAACGCCACCAATGCGAGCGTTCGGGCTTCATGGGTTCATCCCGTGAGGAGTATATCATAGATCGCGTATGTGCGCCTGTTTCACAGGGACGGGCTCGGTTCCAAAGTATGTTGGTGAAAAGGGGGAGGCAAATTTGACAAAAGAGGGGGCTCCTCGACCAAGGTAATGAAAAGGAGAGCGTGAGGAGCCCATGAACATTTTGGAGCGAGGCCGGCAGTTTTTGCGAGAGCTGCGGGAAGTGGCGCAGCGCACGGAGCAGGATTGGCGGCAATGTCCCCGATGCGGGAGTCGGATGACGATAAAGTACGGCTCATATCGACGTCGGCCCTGGTTCTTTGGCGGGCGACGGGAGGTTCGAGTGCAGCGTCATCGCTGCCGGGCCTGTGGGCGCACGTATGGAGAGGAATCGGCGTTGTTGAAGCGGGGCAGTTGGTATGCGCGGGAGGTACATCGCAGTGCCATAGACCACTGGCTGCATCTGGGGGTTTCTTTACGGCGTACGGCGGAGGTGATGCGTTCCTGGCTGGGCAAGCAAGAGCGCTATCGGATGTGGCGGCCGTTGGAGCCGGAGGGAGAAGAGCGGTGTTATCTTGCGGCCAGTACCGTGCATCGCTGGCTGGACCAGGCGGGTGTTCGGGCTAAGAAGGGGGTGAAGGGGAGTCTGGCGGGGATAGCCAAGACGGATTATGCGGGGGTGGATGGCTTATGGGCCAAGCTGCGTGGGGGGAGCAAGCGAGTGGTGCTGCTGGTGGCGGACAGCGTTACCGGGATACTCTTTCCTCCGGTTGTGGCTGTGGGGGAAGGGAGTGCAGCGGGTTTTCGAAGCCTCTTTGAGCGAGCTCAACAGGCGGGTCTCAACCTGGAGCAGTTGCGGGGGGTGACCAGTGATGGGGCGAAGGGCTTGCTCTCCTATTTGAAACAGGAGCTTTACTGGGTGGGACAGCAACGCTGCGTATGGCACCTGTGGCGCAACCTGCGCCAGCCTTTGGCCGAGGCGGTGAGTGAGGCCGTCGAGGGGTTGGGAAAAGAGGCGGCCGAGGTGAAAGGGAAGGTCGTCTTTGGGGAGCTGACCCAACGGATCCATCAGGTGTTGGATGCGGCGACCTATGAGCAAGCCGAAGAGGCATTGAAAGCGCTAAGGCATCATCCCTTTGGTCAGGGCATCGCCCGCTTCTTGCATCGTCATCTGGATGATGCTCTGACGCATACGCAGGCGTATTATCAGGGCATGCCGCGGGTCACGCCGGAGTGGCACTGGCGAGATTTTCGCCTGCGGCTCAGTCGGGGGCGCAATCACGGTTCAGAGGAACGTCTGGAGCGGGCGGCGCTCCTCTGGGCCTTGTACCGGAACTTTACGCCTGCGCAAGAGAGATACGAACGTAAACGGCACTACCGTCATCCCGGATTGAGTCCCCTGGCTGTGGCGGGTTTCCCGCCGGAGGATGTCTCGTACCTGGACGCCTTAGAGGTTTAGCGTTTCAGGGGGCTGCTCCCTGCCGTTCAAAGGCGGTGGGAGCAGAATTCCAAAGAAGTGGGGAAGATCCACTTCCTTACCGGTGGAGTCGCCCACCAACATGCCCCCTAAATCGCCAACAAAAGATGGAACCGAGTCATATCTACTTATTTATAGAGAGATGAGTGGCTGACATGTAGGATTACATAGGTTTGCGCGTTCGCGCGCGCAAACATGCGCGAAAACGCGCAGAAAAGGCGTTGACTTGTGGAGATAGGGGTGCTATAGTGGGAGCGTCCGGACGGCGCCGTTGGGTGAGCAATGTTAGGAAAACGTTCTTCCCACCAATGACACAATGACAGGAAGATGAAGGAGGAGGCGGATTATGGAACTGGCGTATGTAGTTTCCCCTTCACTTAATATAACCTGGCGGACTGTCGTTCTTGCTTCTCTCATACTCCTCATCATGGCAACGATAGCTTTTGCATGGTGGTATCCTCAATGGAGGGTAATAAGTGATGTGCGAGAAGGGCCGTATGAAGCATGCGCTCTTTACAGTTTTTGGTACGTGCACCACATCACAGAGCAAAAATTCATGTGCCATGATGGAAGCGGCTACTGCTATCCTACTGGTGAGACCAGGCAAAGAACAGAACTTCGGTGTGAACCATGAGGAGAAACCAGGGGGTAGGCAAGGGCTTTGTCCTTGCTTACCCCTGACACCTCCTCAAATGAGAATGATGTCATGTTCTCCCGATATAAGATCACGATGCCGACCAGCAGGAGTTCTATGAACAAGATTTTGAAGGTAAGGCTATTCATCATCGTCCTCATCCTTCTGGAAACCGTATCATGCGCCCAGCCACAAGTACGTTCGATTAAACACATCTACTTCTTCACCGACATCCCTCTGTCGCTGGACAGGTACATCCAGGAATTCGAGCACACCTACCCGAACATTCGCATCCATGTCTTCTACGGGCTCCCGGACGGGGAGTGGCCCCGCCACTATGATGCAGCTCTGCTCTCCGTCAAGCCACATGACACACGTCTCCTTCAGGACCTCACCCCCTTCGCGGACGCGGACCCCGCGTTTCGGCCGCAGGACTTCCTGCCCGGGACCCTCGCGGCCAGTCGTGAACACGACCGCTGGGTGATCTTGCCGTTGGGCATGGACTTCCACCTCCTCCTGTATGACACCCAACAACTGGCTGAGGCCGGCGTTCCCCAGCCCACGCCTGAGTGGACGTGGGCCGAACTCAAGGAAGCCATCATCCACATCGACCGAACCAAGACACGTTCCCGGTCGGGACGTGCGGCCTCTTTCACCCTGCGCTACATTGCCCTGGCCAACTGGCTCCTCACCCAAGTTCAGCCCTATCGCGAGGTCGAAGGGCGCTATGAGCCCCGCCTGAACGATTCGGAGGTGTTGGTGGCCTTAAAGGCGCACCGGAATCTTCTCCCTTACCTGGGTCTCCCCACGAAAGATCTGAACACTTTCCCACCGGTGTGGGATCCGATCACCCCCTTGAGCAAGGGCCGCGTGGCCATGGCCGTTGTTCGCTACAGCCAACTCTCCTTTGCAACGCCGGTCCTGCAGGCGAATCCCCACATCGCGTATGCTCCCCTGCCTCAACCGGTGTGGGTGGGCGTAGACGGCCCCGGAGATGTACGTTTGGGCCCAGTGCTCGCCATGAGCCGGGGCAGCCAGGCGCAGCCCGAGGTGTGGCGTTGGTTTGCGTTCCTCAGCGAGCGCTTCGTGCCCGTGAACAGGGTGCCCACGCGGCGGACGTTGTTGTCTCGGATGAAAAGGCCCCTATTGCTCACGCCAGCACAACAGGAAGCGTTGCTCACCGCGGTCACGCAGGGGTTGAGTCGTTGGGCCCAGGCCCCTCACGCGATGGAGCGGTACATTATAGGGCGCTACCTCGTGCAGTTAATGGTGCAATTGGACGCGGGAGAGGGAAACGTGGACGCGATCCAACAACAGGTGGCCGCTGAAGTGTCGTCCTGGTACAAGCGGCCTAAGGACCCCGAGTCCTTTACCGTCATGCCGCCCATCCCACCCGAGGACTTAGCCCGCAAAAAACGGCTGCGGGTAATGCAAGAAGGGCTGGCCTCGCCAGAAACCCGTTCCTACGTGCAGGCCTTTGAAAAGACACACCCGGAGTGGTGGGTTTCCTTTTGGCCCCGTGCGGCCGAAGCCGATGTCATAGGCATCGAGGTCGCTCCCGATGCGCCTTTTGCCGCCACGGGGGCGTTTCTCACACCGTTGATGTCAGTCGAGCACATCGGCGAGGTGGCGCCCAACCTTCGGGAGGAGGGCTTCTGGCCCCAGGCGCTGAGCCTCCCCTCCTGGCAGGGGCGCTTGCCCGGGTTGCCCGTCGCCCTAAGCCCTATGTTGCTCTTCTATGCCCCCAACATGTTCAGCCAACTGGGACTTCCGCCTCCCGATGCTTCGTGGTCGGTGCACGATGTGTGGAACGCGGCCGCTATTATCCACGAGAAAGCGCCTTACCTGATCCCTTATGTCCCCCAGGATGGCTACGAACTGGCCTTTGTCCTGGAACAACAGGGCATTTCCCTCTTCTCCGACGCGCTCGTCCCCCAATTCACGGCTGCGCCCGTATTGCGGGCATTAGAGCAACTGCACACGTGGGTGGGACCCGGGCCGCTCTTGCGGGGTTCGCGTTCGGCCGCGTTGCTGTTCACCTCCCGGTACCCACCGACCGCGTATGTGCCGGTAGCGCTGACGCCGCGTCCCGGAACACGTTGGCCGGTGCGCGTCACTCTCGTGGGCGTGAATCGTCGGAGCCCTCACCCCCGCATGGCCTGGGAGTGGGCCGCATTCACCGTGGAACACCCCGAACTGGTCGCCCGGGGGCTCCCCGCCCTCCGCCGACTGGCCCAAAGCGAGACCACCCAAGCCCGCCTGGGGGAAGGGTACCACTCCGCAGCCATGACCATGCTCCAGCGCGTGCCCCCCACGCCCCTTACCGACGCCGACGTGCTGAAGGGTCTCGCTCTCTGGTGGTTCGACCGGGCCCTGCGGACGGCGGGGCCGAAGGCGGACCTGCCCCAGGTGCTGGCTCCGGCCCAGGCCAAGGCGGAGGCCTTTCTCACCTGCACGGGGGGCAAGGCGGAGGACTGGGAGCACGTGGTGGCCTGCCTCCGCCAGGTGGACCCGACCCACCCTCTGGCGCGGACGAAGTAGTGGGTGGATTGGCAATCTGCCCTACGGGTAACCTTTCCCAAATCGACGGAAGTGTAGATAATGAGAGGAGGGTTTGTAAAGGATAGAAACACTGTATCTTGTTAAGAGGTCCAGTGAGGAATGTTGTTGCCACCGTGTATTGTTCAAAAACGCCGGCGGTCATCCGTCCGAGCACTGCGATACCAAGGCACATATTTTGTGGTGCTTTTTGTGCTGATAGCAAGCCTTCTGGTCGCGTGCGGAGACCGGGGGCAACCCCAGGCGACCCCCACCCCCATCCCCACACCTGCGCGGCCCCTTCAGCCCACGTACGTGGTGCAGCGGGGCACGGTGGTGGTCAGCGCCACCTTCAACGGCCGGGTCAGCGCCGCGGACGAGGTGCAGCTGTACTTCCGTCGTGATGGAATCGTCAGACGGGTGTACGTGCAGCGCGGAGACGATGTCCACCAGGGCGACCTCCTGGCCGAACTAGAGGCCGCGGACCTGGAACGGGAACTGGCCCGGGCGCAGCACAACCTGGAAATGGCCAAACTTGCCTTCACGGCCAGTCAACAGGCCCGCGAGGCACAGATCGCAGAGGCCGAACACCAGGTACGCTTGGCGGAGTTACAACTGGAAGCCGCGCGTAAGGGGGCCCGACACCAGCTGCGCATCGCCCAGCAAGAACTGGCCAAACTCCAGGCCCAGGACCCCGCCCCACAGAAGGCCCAGGCCGAAGCCCGCCTGGAACAAGCCCGCGTCCAATTGAAACAGACCCAGGCCGCATACGACGCGGTCGCCTGGCGTCCCGACATTGCCGCACTTCCCCAGGCCATGCAACTGCAACAGGCCACGTTGACGTATCAGCAAGCCAAGGCCGCCTACGAGTTAGCCCTGCAAGCCGTGCACACCCACGCCATCGACCTGAAGATCCAGGAGGAGAACGTCGCCCAGGCCCGCCGTCGCCTGGAGCGCCTTGAGGACAAAGAGCTCAACACGCCCGAGGAACTGGCCCAGGCCCAGGCGCAACAGCAGTTGGGAACCCTCCGCAAAGGAAAAGACCTGGATGCACGCATCCGGCTCGAGGACGCCCGCTTCCAGGTGGACGACGTGCGTGCTCGGCTCGAAGAAACCCGCTTACAGGCGCCGGTGGACGCGCGAGTGATTGCCTTGAGCGTCGCCGCAGGCCAATCCGTCCGCGCCTACCAGCCCGTCCTTATCCTTGCCGACCCCCAACATCTGGCCATCACGGCCCAACCAGACACGGACACCCTGGCCTCCTTGAGGGAAGGACAGCCCGTCACCATCACCGTGCCCAGCCGTCCCGGTCTTGTCCTTCCCGGCCACATCGACCAGCTACCCTACCCCTACGGCAGCGGCGGGAAGGGGAAGGGAACGTCGAAGGACACCACCATGCGCATCCGTTTCGACCGTGACCCCATCGTCCAAGACTTTCAGATGGGAGATCTCGTCGAGGTGCACGTGATCCTGGCCCGCAAGGAGAACGTCCTCTGGCTACCCCCCGCGGCCATCCGTACCTTCGGCGGTCGCACCTTCGTGGTCGTGCAGGAGGGGAACCTGCGCCGTCGAGTGAACGTCACCCTGGGCCTGCAGGGCAGGGACCGAGTGGAGATCCGGTCGGGGTTGGAGGAGGGACAAGTGGTAATCGGGCCATGATAGGAATTCTCTTACGCCGCCTCCGGCGTCAATGGACCCTTTCCCTGGTCCTGTGGATGGGGATGACCACCGTCATAGCGCTCGCCGCAAGCATCCCCCTCTACGCGGACGCGGTCCACTACCGGGTGTTACACGCTCATCTCCAGGCGGAGGACAATCATCCACCGTTCGCCTTCCTCTTCCGCTACGTGGGCGATTGGTACGGTCCCGTGGCCTGGGCTCCCTACGGACAGGTGGATCGATATTTGACCCAGGAGGCCCCGGCCCACATCGCGCTTCCCCTCCGTCTGCAGGTGCGCTTTGCCCGTTCCCCACGGCTCCGGGTTTTCCTTCCGGATACGAACGCACAGGAAACCCAGCCCCTCTTCCGGACTCATGTCGCCTTTATGTCTGCCCTGGCCGAGCACGTGAACATCGTGGAAGGGACGTACCCGCCGGACATCGCGGACGGTCCTCTCCCTGCCCTGATCAGCGAGGGATTGGCCGATAGCGTAGGCCTGAACGTGGGGGATACGCTCCTCCTGGTAGGACAGGATGGGGAGCCCTTTCCCGCGCGCGTGACCGGCATATGGGCACCCCGGAACACGCATGCCTCCTTCTGGTTCTACCGTCCGGACGCGTTCCGGGAGACGCTGTTCACCTCCGAGCCACTGTTTCGGGAACAGGTGGCCCCTCGGTGGGAGAAGCCCGTAAACCAGGCGGCGTGGTACACGGTGTTCGACGGCCGCGCGGTGCGCAGTGAGGACGTGCCCGGCCTGGTGCGCCGTGTCCGCCGTGTGGAAGCCCAGGCTGCCGCGCGGCTGCCCCATCTGGCTCTGGAAGTTTCCCCTGTGGACGCGCTGGAACGGTATCGCCGCAACGCACGCACGCTGACCTTGCAGATGGCTCTGTTTAGCCTGCCCATCTTCGGCCTGCTGCTGGCCTTCCTGGGCCTTGTGGCTGCCATGCTGAGCCTGCGTCGGGAGGGGGAGATTGCCATCATCCGAAGTCGTGGTGCTCGACGGACGCACATCGCCGCGTTCCAGGTGGGGGAAGGCATCGTCCTGGGAATCGTAGCCCTGCCCCTGGGGCTCCTCCTGGCCGGAAGGCTAGCCCGGCGGCTGGCGCCTGTCCACACGTTCCTCGACCCGGCCCTCGCTCTTGCCGTGCCCTCCCTGCCCGTGCGCTACGGCCACACGGCCGCGCTCTTCGCCGTCGCGGGACTCCTTGCAACGCTCATTGCCCTGGCCTTACCCACCTGGGCCGCGGCCCGCCACACGCTCATCTCCCACAAGCAGGAACGCTCTCGCCCCACACAGGCGCCCCTTTGGAAACGATTTTACGTGGATGGGCTGCTCCTCCTGCCCACACTCTACGGCTACTGGCTGCTGCGAAATCGCCCTACAGGGGGCCGGGAAGTGGACTTCTTCGCCAACCCCCTGCTATTCCTCGTCCCGACCCTCTTCGTCCTGACCGGAGCGTTCCTCGCCATGCGGGTGTTCCCCTGGGGGGTAAGCGGTATCGCTGTGCTGTTGGACCGGCTGCCCGGCATTACCGGCCTTTTGGCCTTCCGGAACCTGGCTCGGGCCCCTGGCCTGGTGACCACCCCCTTGGCGCTCCTCATCCTGACGGTAGGGCTGGCGACCTTCATCGCGTCCACCGCCGTGACGGTAGATCGTAACGCGTACGACCAGGCATACTTCCGGGTGGGTGCGGACATGCGGTTGCTCGAAATGGGGGAACGCTTGCCTCAGGAAAGCGGCCCCCAGGAAAAATCTGCAGGCACATGGGTCTTCCTGCCCGTGTCCGAGCACTTGCGCGTCCCGGGGGTGCGGGCCGCGACGCGGGTCGGCATTTACACCGCTGAGGTCTCCTTGGCCGGGGGCGGGGAACGGGGGCAGGTGGTCGGTGTGGACCGGGTGTCCTTCCCACAAGTGGCCTTCTTCCGCCCGGATTTTGCGGGCGGACAGTCTCTGGGTGCGCTGATGAACGCGCTGGCCCGGGACCCGATGGCGTTGCTCGTGCAGCGCTCTTTCTTGGCACGCCACGGCCTGCAGGTGGGGGATCCCCTGGCGTTGACCGTGGGGTCCGGCGACTTGCAGGCGCGAGGCGTGTTCGTTATCGTCGGCACGTTCGACCTGTTTCCCGGCGTCTCCCTGGAAAAGGGGCCCGTCTTTGTGACCCACCTGGACACCCTGTTCGAGTTGTGGGGGGGCGAGGTGCCCTATGAGGTGTGGTTGCGCTTGGCTCCGGGAGTGTGCGAGGAGGACGTGGTGGCGGGCGTGCGCGGCCTGGGCATTCAGGTCGTCACGGCCGAGGACGCGCGGGCGCAGGTGCGAGAGACGCAACGAC
>CAZAQA010000063.1:0-9317 GCA_964487375.1 uncultured Anaerolineae bacterium
AGCTCTGCTACGCCTGAAACAAAGACTTTCTCGTTGAATAAATTGGAACAGTCTCAAAATTCCTGCCCCCCCTTGACTTTTGATGCCCGATATGGTATATTGGTCTTGGTTAAACGTTTCACCTAATGGTATTTTACCGTATTTTCGTTGGTTAAACGTTTTTCTTACCTAAAGAGGCGTGGGCCCAGGCCAGAAATGCCTGAACTGGAGAACATGACTCATGGCCTCTCAAGCGCGGACAGTAGTAACAGAACCCGAAGGCGAAGAAACCCAACATGGCTACCATCCGAGATGTCGCCAGAGAAGCGGGAGTCTCCGTCGCAACGGTCTCCTATGTCCTGAACAAAACGAAACCTGTGAGTGCTGAGACGCGCCGCAAGGTGTTGGCAGCCGTCCGCAAGCTCGGCTATCATCCCAGCAACATGGCCCGGGGATTGCGGTCCCAGCGCGCCTATTCCTTCGGCTATTCCTGGCGTCCCATGCCTGACGGCCAGATCAACATCATTCTAGACACTTTTCTCGAGCACATGGCCATTGCGGCCGCCCGGCACGATTACCACATTGTGGCTTATCCTACCTCTACGACCCGCGACGAACTTTCCTTTTATCAGACACTCATCGAGGCCCGACGGGTCGATGGCTTCATCCTCTCCAATACGAACTATGACGACGTTCGCATTGATTTCCTCCTGGATGCCCACGTCCCGTTCGTTGCCTTTGGCCGCGCCAACCCGGAATGGGAGTTTCCCTGGATCGATGTGGACGGGGCCGCGGGAATACGTAAGGGCGTCGAACATTTGGTCGAGGTGGGGCACACACGCATTGCCTTCATTGCCTGGCCCGAGGGCTCTCTGACAGGGGACGAGCGCCTGCGGGGGTATCTGGAAGGGATGGCTGCCCACGGTCTGCCGGTAGACGAGGACTGGATCGTGCGCGGACGCATGAGCCATGAGGTGGGATATGAAGCAGCCCGCACGCTTATGGCGCTCCCTCCGGAACGACGACCGACCGCGATCATGGCGGTGACCGACATCATGGCGATTGGGGTCATGAACGCGCTGGCGGACATGGATATTCAGGTGGGAAGGGACGTGGCCGTGATGGGTTTCGACGATATTCCCATGGCCGCGTATCTGCGCCCCCCTTTGACGACCTTGCGCCAGCCCATTGCCCGGATCGGTGAACACATCATCA
Source organism: uncultured Anaerolineae bacterium (assembly GCA_964487375.1). Lineage (GTDB taxonomy): Bacteria > Chloroflexota > Anaerolineae > JAADDB01 > JAADDB01 > JAADDB01. The sequence goes on from CAZAQA010000063.1 coordinate 1,195, forward strand.
TGATGTTGCTCGCTTGTGTGGAGGAGGAGGCGTTGGAGTCTCAGCATATCCTCATGGCACCCGAGCTGATCGTGCGTGCGTCCACTTCACCCGAGACTTCCCATCCAACGTATGGGGTGGACGTAATGCCAGGGTAATGGGCCCTAGAGGGAGGCTGGTATCACTCTGGAATAACTGCCATCTGGCAGGATGCTTTCAACGAACTGGGAGCATCTCTCATTGGTGGAGGTAGATTGTGCCTGACCGTCCCGTTCATACCGGCATTGATGCTGTTATCTTCGACCTGGACGGAGTGTTGACCGACACGGCCGAATATCACTATCGTGCCTGGAAACGTCTGGCAGAGGAAGAAGGTCTGCCCTTCGACAGACAAATGAATGAGCGCCTGCGCGGTGTGTCTCGGGCTCGTTCCTTGGAGATTCTTTTGAACGGCCGCCAGGTCCCCCCGCAGGTTTTCCAGGAAATGTTGGAGCGCAAGAATCGCTACTACCGGGAGTCCCTGCAGACGTTGAACCCCAAAGATATCCTCCCTGGGGCGCTGGAGCTGGTACGGGCGCTCCGTACGGCTGGCCTTAAGGTGGCCATCGGAACGGTCAGTAAGAATGCTCCCTTGATTGTGGACCGCCTGGGGCTCCGCCAGGAGATCGACGTGCTCGCGGATGGACACAGTGTGGGACGGAGCAAACCTTCCCCGGATATTTTCCTCTACGCAGCTCTCCAGTTGGGGGTGACGCCGGAACGAGCTGTTGTGGTAGAAGACGCGGCCGCCGGGATTGATGCCGCCCTGGCCGCGCACATGTGGGCCGTTGGTATCGGCCCCGAGGAGCGAGTGGGACACGCTCACGTGGTCTTTCCCGATCTCGAGAAAGTGACACTCTCACGTTTCGTGGATGCCCTGGAGAGGGCCCGACAGCAGGCTCGACTTTGGTCTGTGGTACGTGACAGGATAGAGCCCGATCTGCTTCCCTCCGAGGCCTCTCTTTTTGCCATCGGCAACGGCTACGTGGGCACGAGAGGAACCCTGGAAATCGATGAAAATCAAACACAGCGGGCCACCTTGCTCCACGGTCTCTGGGATGATGTGCCGATTTTCCACACGGAACTGGTGAATGCTCCCGATTGGACGGCTATGGATCTTACCATTGACGGGGAACGGGTCCGCCTACACTCCGACCAGGTGATCGGATCCCGACGAGAACTTTCTCTGCGCGACGGACGGGTCCGGCACACTGTGCGCTGGCGAGGGAGGGACGGTGCTCGTGTGGATATCACGTGGGAGCGCTTTGCTGCCTGGCAGAACCCCCACGCGCTGGCTCAACGCATGTGGCTCACCCCTCTCGACCGTCCTATAGACATCCGGGTTCACGCCTACTTGCAGGGGTGGATGTCGAATCCAGAAGTCTTGCACTGGCAGCGTCAGGCGGAGGGACGGACCTGGGTCAGCCTGAAGACCCGGCACACGAATCGTACGCTGGTCATTGGCCAGGAGGTCATTCCCTGGGGAAGTCGGCAGGGTACGTTGCACTCCTGTACGCTGCCGGGCCAGCAGGGGGTGACCTGGAGTGTCCACCTGGCTCCCCGTGAGTTCGCCGGCCTCGATCGGCTGGTCCTCATCACCACCGACCGCGATTCGGACCTGCCCCCGGATGCTGTCGAACAAGCGCTCACCTCCCTGACCGAATGGGGGTACGACCGCCTGCTCTCTCAGCATCGACAAGAATGGCGCCGAATGTGGCAGGTGGCTGACGTCGTCATCGAAGGGGACGAGAAGGCACAGCGGGCCATTCGTTTCGACCTTTATCACTTGCTCATTGCTGCCCCTCGTGGGGAGACCCCTACCAGTATTGGAGCCAAGACGTTGACGGGCTTCGGTTACCGGGGGCACATCTTCTGGGACACCGAGATCTTCATGCTTCCCTTTTTCACGTATGTCCAGCCAGAAACGGCTCGGCGCCTCTTGATGTATCGCCATGAGACCTTGCCGGGTGCTCGCCGCAAGGCGGCCAGGAACGGGTATGCGGGGGCCCAATTCGCGTGGGAAAGCGCAGAAACCGGGGATGAGGTCACGCCTCGATGGGTTCCCCTGCCGGATGGGCCGTTGGTGCGCATTTGGTGTGGGGATATCGAATTCCACATTTGCAGCGATATTCCCTACGCGCTCTGGCAGTACTGGCGTGTTACTGGAGACGACGTGTTCCTGCGAGACTACGGGGCCCGCATCATCCTGGAGACGGCTCGCTTTTGGGAGACCCGGGTTGAGTGGTCCCCGGGCCGCGCCCGTTATGAGATCAGAGACGTCATCGGCCCTGACGAGTATCACGAGCATGTAGACAACAATGCGTTCACGAACGAGATGGTCCGCTGGCATTTGGAGCGGGCCCTGGACGTTCTCACCTGGTTGCAACAGAACGCCCCAGAGCGCCTGGCGACGCTCTCTGAGCAGTTGGACCTTACGCCGGAACGCCTGGCTCACTGGCAGCATATTCGTGATCATTTGTTCGTGCCGTACGATCCCCAAAGTGGTCTCATCGAGCAGTTCGACGGCTTCTTCCGTCTGGAGGACATCGACCTCACGGCTTTTGAACCCCGGCACCAGTCCATGCAAGCCCTCCTCGGGATTGAAGGCGCGAATCAGCGTCAGGTACTCAAGCAGCCCGACGTGCTCATGCTCCTCTATCTTCTACCCGATCGCTTTGGCCCCCGGGCATTGCAAGTCAACTGGGATTACTACGCTCCCCGCACGGATCACACATACGGTTCTTCCCTGGGGCCGTCCATCCATGCCATTTTGGCTGCATGGCAGGGCAAGAGTGAAGAAGCCTATACTCACTTCATGCGTTCTGCCCTGGCCGATCTGGAGGATGTACGCGGTAACGCGGTCGATGGAATTCATGGAGCATCCTGTGGAGGCACCTGGCAGGCGGTTGTCTTTGGATTTGCAGGTCTCCGTGTCACTCCCGACGGATGGAGCGTGGTTCCCCACTTACCCCCCCACTGGCGGCGGGTAAAATTCCATTTCTATTATCGCGGGGCGTTGGAAGAGGTGGAGGTGACCGGTGAGGGAGACGCGAGCGGAGGGAAGTCGTCGACCAGAACCTTGCATCCAACGTCCTCGGCGGAAGGAGGTGAAACTCGACCCTCAATGTCCAACCTTGAATAGTCTCTCTCCACTCTTGTACTTGAATGAAGGGCATTTGAAAGGAGGAAGGTGTCATGCGCCGGATGAAGATGTGGGTTCCATTGCTGATCGTTTTGATCGTCATTGCCATTGTGGGGACGGCGTGCGCTACGCCCACCCCTAAAGTCGTCAAACAAACGGTCGTCGTCACGCAGCAAGTAGAAAAGGTGGTCACCCGAGAAGTGCAGAAGGTCGTCACGAAAGAAGTGGAAAAGGTTGTGACCAAAGAAGTAGAAAAAGTGGTCACCAAGGAGGTGCAGAAGCCACGTACCGAAGTTCGTCTCTCCGGCTGGACGGCCAGCCCAGAGGAAGAGAACTTGCTCCGTGCACTTCTGTATGAGTGCAGCGTTCAGAATCCCGACATTCTGGTCAAGTACGAACCTATCCCGTCGGACTACTGGGCGAAGATCAAGACCATGGTCGGGTCGGGCACAGAGCCGGACATCTACTACATGGACATTTTTCAGTTCCCCTTCTTTGCCACTCAGGATGTGCTCCGGCCTCTGGATGACCTGATGGCCAAGGAGGGTGTAAAGCGGGACGTGTTCATCGACACGCTGATTAACGCCTTTTCCTGGAAGGGTAAGACGTACGGTATTCCCAAGGATTTCAACACGCTGGCCCTGTTCTACAACAAAGACCTCTTCGACAAGGCCGGAGTCTCTTACCCGACCAATGACTGGACCTGGAATGACTTGAAAGAGGCATCTCAGAAGATCAAGAAAGCGACGGGTGTGGCCGGCTTCTCGGTGCCGCCGGATCCGGGCCGCTTCCCGATTTTCGTCTTCCAGAATGGCGGCAAGATCATGAACGATGACTTCACCGACACGCTCATCGATCAGCCGCCGGCCATTGAGGCGGGCAAGTTCTACACCGGCGCGCGCAAGGATGGCTGGGCCATCATCCCCCAGGACGTCGGAGTGGGGTGGCAAGGGGAAGCTTTCGGTAAAGGAAACACGGCCATGGTTCTGGAGGGCGGATGGCTGGTTCCCTACCTGAAGAACCAGTTCCCCAACCTGCACTACGGTGCTGTATATCCGCCTGCAGGCCCCAAGGGGAAGGGCAACCTGGTCTTCACGGTCGCTTACGTCATCTCCAAACACTCGAAGCATCCGGATGCGGCCTTCAAGACCATCTCTTGTTTGACCTCGGAAAAGAGCCAGGTCAAGGTCCTCACTTCCGGATTTGCGCTGCCATCTCGGAAGTCTCTGCAGAATCATGAGTACCTGAAGAAAAATCCAGTGGCAAACACGATCTTCACCGGAGCTAAGTTTGCCACGCCTTTCATGTGGGGGCTCCACGGGGAGGCTGTCAACAAGGCCATCCAGCAGGCGTTGGAACGGGTGTACTTGAAGAACATGAGCGTGGAGGAGAGTTTCAAACAAGCGGCACAGGAGATTCGCTCTGAGTTAGGAAAATAATCTCATGGGAAGCGCGGGGGAAAGAGGGGGAGGCCTCTTCCCCCGCGCGGAAAACGGGAATACACCTATTGTAGCCCAGAGTGGCATTCATGGGGAGAATGCCGGCCGACCGCGGAAAGGTCGGCCGGCGGGTCTGGGTCGCGGTTGCTGACCTCTGAGGAGGTGCTGTGTGGTCTACACCTGGCGACGTAAACTGGCGGATTGGCTGACGGCATACTTGTTCATCCTCCCGGTGCTCCTGGGGTGGGGAGTCTTTGTGGTGGTTGCCCTGGTGATGAGCCTGTATTTCTCCTTCACCAGCTTCAACCTGCTGAAGCCTCCGGTGTGGATCGGGCCTGTGAATTACATTCGTGTGTTGAAGCATCCCGACTTCCTTCACTACGCGGTGCCGAACACGTTGGAGTATTCTGCCGTCGTTGTGCCGGTCCAAACGGTGCTCAGCTTGATCTTTGCCTTTGCCCTGGACCAGAAAATTCGCTTCCGAGATTTCTTTCGCACGGCCTTCTACTTGCCCTCGGTGACCTCTTCGGTCGTTATCGGCATCATTTTCGTCTGGCTGTTTGCCCCCCAGGGGATCGTGAACCACCTTCTGGGGCTCAAAGTCAACTGGCTCTACAACGTGCAGACGGCACTGCCGACGATTATGACTGTCAATATTTGGTCGACTACTGGGACGATGATGCTCATCTTTCTCGCCGGGCTGCAGGATATTCCCTCCGAACTCTACGAGGCCGCGTCCATCGATGGGGCCAATCGTATCCAGATGTTTCGCTACATCACAGTTCCTCTCCTGCGGCCGGTTATTTTCTTTGTGGTGACCCTGGGAATTATCGGCACTTTTCAGGTGTTCGACCAGATTTACATCATGACGAAGGGTGGGCCGTTGAAGGCGACCACCACAATCGTGTACTTGATCTATTTTTGGGCTTTCGGGGATGTGACTCCGGATATGGGGCGGGCTTCGGCCGCCGCGTTTATCCTGGCGGTGACCATCTTTGTGGTGACCATGGCTCAGCGACGGCTTTTAGGAGAGGAGGATTGAAATGGCCGACCGGACGGAAATAGCCTGGGAGCACTCCTGGTGGGATCGGGCCAAGATGCCGATTTTTTATGCGTTGCTGATCCTGTGGACGGTCCTGGCCGTGCTGCCCTACTGGTTTACGGTGGTCTTCTCGTTCATGCCCAAAACGGCCATCTATGATCCGCCCCGCCTGTGGCCCCATCCGTTCAGTCTCGAAAACTATCGCGTGGTGTTGACGGCTTTCAAGCAGTTTCCCCTGTGGTTGCGCAACAGTACCCTTTTTGCCATTGCTGCGACCGTGCTGCGCGTCTTCTTCTCCTCCATGGCAGGCTACGCTTTTGCACGAATGCGTTTTCCTGGCCGGGGGGTGTTGTTCTCCCTCATTTTGGGCTCGATGATGGTGCCTTTTGTGGTCACGGTGGTGCCACTCTACTGGATGGCGGTCAAGTGGTTCCACATTTATGATACCTTGTGGGGGCTCATCATCGTTTGGACGAGTGGGAGCTTCTCCTTTGGTGTCTTTATGATGACGCAGTTCTTCAAGCAGATCCCGCGGGACCTGGAGGAGGCGGCGCTCATTGACGGAGCTAATCGATTTACCCTGTTCTTTCGGGTGGTGCTGCCCATATCTCGTCCGGCCTTGCTGGCCCTGGCTATTTTCTCCTTTCAAGGTGCCTGGAACGATTTCTTCCTGACCTTGATTATGATGCAAACACCGGAAAAGTTCACGCTGCCCCTGGGCCTGGCAATGTTCCGTTTCCAGTACTATTCCATCTATTCCAATGTGTTGGCCGGAAGCATCTTCAACTCGCTCCCCATCATCATCATTTTCTTCATCTTCCAGCGTTATTTTGTGGAAGGAATTGCTTATACCGGTCTCAAAGGGGTGTGATTGAGGGGGCGTGTACCCTTGTCAGCACCGACAGGATCAACCCCTGGCGAGGCGAATGGCCTTCTCTACCGCCTCCTCAGGGGAAGAAGCCATGTCAAAAGCCACTTTGCGCCGCGCATCCAGGTACTTCCCCTCGATAAGCACGTCGGGCAGGCGGTCGGCCCAGCCGCCTGTGCCCCGGAGCAATATCACAGGCACCCTATGGTCGTAGGCGATAGTGGCCTCCTGCAAAGTCCCCACGCCACCGGCAACAAGGATGGCCGCCTGGGCACCGCGGAGAAGCAGGTAATTACGTAGCGTGCCCAGGCCGGTAGGGAATACATAACTCAGGTAAGGATTGGCTGCAGCACGGTCCAGGCCGGGAAGGAAGCCCATGGTGACGCCTCCCGCGTCATAGGCGCCGTGGGAGGCGGCCTCCATCACGCCGCCCAGGCCGCCACAGAGCAAGATCGCTCCCGCGCGCGCAATCTCTTGCCCGACCCGATAGGCCGCGTCCAGGACGTGAGAGGGCAGCGGGGGCTCACCGGGCTTTCGGCCCTGTCCGATGACGGCGATGTACGTTTGTCTATCACGGCGTTTCTGAGTCGTTGTTGGCTCCTTCCTCGTGTAATTGCCCGAAGAATACTTTGACCAGGTCCAGGGGCACAGGGAAGATAATGGTCGAGTTCTGCTCCACTGAAATCTCGGTCAGTGTCTGGAGATAGCGCAACTGCAGCGCGGCTGGTTCCTGACTGATGAGGCGGGCTGCATCGGCGAGGCGTTTGGCAGCCTGGAATTCCCCCTCGGCGTGGATGATCTTGGCCCGTTTCTCGCGTTCTGCTTCCGCCTGCCGGGCCATGGCCCGTTGCATATCGGGAGGAAGTTCCACATCTTTGATCTCGACGATGTCCACACGCACGCCCCAGGGTTCGGTGGCCTCATCGATAATGCGACGCAGTTCCGCATTCACTTTCTCCCGATGAGCCAGGATTTCGTCCAACTCCGACTGGCCGATGACATTGCGCAGCGTGGTCTGGGCGATCTGGAACGTGGCCCGCCGATAATCCTCCACCTCGATGATGGCCTTGGCCGGGTCGATGACCCGGAAGTACGCCACCGCGTTGACCTTGACGGTCACATTGTCACGAGTGATGGCTTCCTGGGAAGGCACATCCAGGGTGACCACGCGCAGGCTGACCTTCACCATTCGGTCGACGATTGGAATGATGAGAAAAAGTCCCGGGCCTTTGACCGCAATGAACCGGCCCAGGCGGAAGATCACGCCTCGCTCGTATTCCTGCACGATTTTGATGGCAGAACTGAGCAGAGCGATAACGAGAATGATGACGATTCCGGAGCTGGTGAGAAAACCTATGAGTTCGGGCATGGTGCACCTCCTGCACACTGGTGTCGTGGTCGAGAGCGTTGCCGCTCAGCCTCAGATTGGATCGCGTGCTCCCCCTCCCCAACCGGCCGGAGGAAGGGCGAAGACCCCTTTGTGAGGCCTTCCTGCTAATGGGAGAGCACGAAGAGCTTTTCGAGTGCGTGGGGTGGAAAAAGACCGTTAGGAAACCCCTTCACGCACCTTTCGCTGATTTTTCAAGAGGGTTTGCCAGATTGGATTACAAGGTT
>CAZAQA010000064.1:0-9059 GCA_964487375.1 uncultured Anaerolineae bacterium
GCCCTTCAAATCCAAGCTTGCGCAAGCGACGCACAAACTCTTTCTGAGAAACGGGTGTCAGTTTCGACATGCTCAGGCTGCTTCGGCCACGCGATTGAGGTCGATGCCATCCAAAACTGGAATGGGCAGACCCAGGCGCAAACGCAGAGCGAGCCAATCGCTCAACGCCTCCCGCAGCTCCCGCCGACAGCCCTCCAGAGTCTCACTTCGCGCCCACACGCCTTGCAACCCGGGAATCTCGCCCCAATACGTTCCGTCGTCCTCAATAATTTCATAACGGGCACGCTCCATCGCCCGCTGAATGTATTCGAATAACATGCCATCCCCTCATTTCAGGTGTGCTATTTCGTCTCTTCACCAAGGGAATCATATACCCAACGAACCGGAGTCGTCAATCAGGAAGAGCAACAAACGGTGGTCGGTGGTCGACAAATGAGGCCTGACGGTTGACGAGATTCGAGACCAGAGATTGGACAACCTTGTGCCCAAGCCAACTCCTTACGTTTTACGTTTCACGCCGGAATATAGAAGAAGCTAACGTACTTTCCGCCGCTAAGGTCTGACACATGACGGATGACACCTGACACCACGTTCCTACAATTCAATCCACTCTTCGCGGGTAATGCCAATTTGTTTGATGATCTCCCTGATCACCCCCACACTTACATCTTTCTTGCCGTGAACGGGAATCGGCACGATCTGCCCTGTCTCCAAATGTACCATGCGGACATGCTTTCCACCCGACACAGGCCCCACATATCCCAGCCGACGCAACTTTCGAATCACTTCTTTGGGTTTAAGCGGCGTGAGTCGGGACATCCTGCTCAGCCATTGATACGCCGGGGAGTTCGGGAATAGGGAGATTCAATTGAAGCGCCAGTGTCACATTCCCCTCAATGGCATCGCGCAAATTTTCTCGTGCCTCCTCAAACGTACTCCCCTGAGCGTAAAACCCTGACGCGCCCGGCACTCGGGCAATAACGACGCCATTCTCGTCCACTTCATAAACCGCCTGCCGTAGCGCAGCCTGGACGTATTCAGTTATCGATAACACCCTGATTTTCGTCACTTCCCCCCCCTTGACCGCACACAGCTCGCCTTTCCATAGATTCCTTGTGAACCTTCTACTCTCTTCTATATCTTCTGCTCAGTTCGTGATGACCGATAGACGCCCGGTTTCCTCTTGTCCAACGACCACTGACGAACGAAAGTAGTGCTCAATGGCCATCTGCTCTTCATGACTGGAACATAGAAAATAATATGCCCGACGAATCGTACTCGTCAATCAGGAAGAGCAACAAACGGTGGTCGGTGGTCGACAAATGAGGCCTGACGGTTGACGAGATTCGAGACCAGAGATTGGACAACCTTGTGCCCAAGCCAACTCCTTACGTTTTACGTTTCACGCCGGAATATAGAAGAAGCTAACGCACATTCCGCCGCTAAGGCCTGACGCATGACGTCCGCCGTGCGCCGCCTGAACGCGGCCGCCGGCCACTGTCCACTCTTACCTCTATTCAACCCTTCCCCGGGAGCAGAGGGGCTACAACCGGACGGGAAGGTATGGTCCGGTGACGAGGGGATCGCCACGCAACACTCATTATACACACCTCACAGAGCCCGTCAAATTTCTGGAGGGGAAGGTCACATGGCCGAGACCGTGAAGACCGTCGGGTTCCGGCGACAGGAATGGGTGTGCTCGAGGGCCTACCCCGTCCCGTATCCACCACCGCCTGGTGTAGCGATGCCGATGCGGTCGCCCTTCCGGGCTGAAAACGTCACTTTCCCCGGCAAAATGCGGTAGCCCCCCTCCTTCGGCAAGCTCTTTATTTCTGGTGGAAGCGATTCTTCTGCCACGGGGAAGTAACGGTTCTCCCCCCGTGCTCCCGCACTACCACCAAACAAACCATAAGGAGGATGCCGTCGTCGCTCCGACAAGATGGTCACCGTCGCATCAGCCAGCAGCTCCACCTCTCGATACACCCCATTGCCGCCCCGGTGTCTACCGGAACCGCCGGAACCGCGGCGAATCTCATAACGCGTCACCCGCAGAGGGTAGGCGTATTCCATTGCCTCCGCAGGCGTGTTCATGGTGTTGGTCATGTGAACGTGAACGGCAGAAAGACCATCGGCCTCTGCCGAAGCTCCCATCCCGCCAGCGATGGTCTCATAGTAGGCAAAGCGTCCTCCACCTCGAGGATCATCACCGCCAATGGTCAGGTTGTTCATCGTGCCCTGAGATGCGGCCGGCACAAGTCCGGGCATCGCCTGTGCGAGGGCTCCCAGAACCGTATCCGCTATCCGCTGGGACGTTTCCACGTTTCCGGCGGCCACGGCGCGCGGGAAGCAGGCGTTGATCAGCGTCCCTCTTGGGGCTACAATTTTCACCGGTCTGAAAATTCCGGCGTTGGTGGGCACCTGATCATCCGCGAGGAGGCAACGAATGACGTAGAAAACCGCCGACAAGGTCACCGATTCCACCGCGTTGATGCCGCCAACCACTTCTGGCGATGTGCCGGTGAAGTCGACAACCAGCTCATCTCCTGCCACGCCCACCGTGACCACGATGGGAATATCAAAATGGCCGAAGCCATCGTCATCCATGACATCGTGGAAGGTGTATTTTCCGTCCGGCATCCGAGCGACAAGATCACGAACCATTCGCTCAGCATAGTCCTGGAGTGCGCTCATGTACTCTCGGAGCAAAGGGACCCCATACCGACGGGCAAGTTCTCGCGTCCGCCGAATGCCGATGTGCTGCGCTGCAATCTGTGCGGAAAGATCTCCGAGCCGCTCCGCGGACGTGCGGCTGTTACGCGTGATCAGGTCCAGCACGGAGTCGTCGATCTCACCACTTCGTTGCAATTTTACCGGAGGAATGATGAGTCCTTCCTGGAAGATCTCTTTTGCCAAGGGCATGGATCCGGGGGAGATACCCCCCACGTCGGCATGATGGGCCCTACTGGCCACATAACCCAGCAATTCCCCGTCCAGGGACACCGGAGAGACCATGGTAATGTCCGGCAAGTGAGAGCCGCCGGAATAGGGGTCGTTGAGCACGACAATATCCCCCTCATCCAGGGACTCAAAGCGTTTCAGCGCCGCCTTGACAGAAAGGGGCATAGCCCCCAGGTGCACAGGGATGTGAGCGGCCTGAGCCACCATGTCGCCCTGCGCGTCGAAAACGGCGCACGAGAAATCCCTGCGTTCCTTGATGTTGGGCGAATATCCTGTGCGCCCCAGAGTCCCGCCCATTTCTTCCGCCACGACTGTCCACTCTTACCTCTATTCAACCCTTCCCCGGGAGCAGAGGGGCTACAACCGGACGGGAAGGTATGGTCCGGTGACGAGGGGATCGCCACGCAACACTCATTATACACACCTCACAGAGCCCGTCAAATTTCTGGAGGGGAAGGTCACATGGCCGAGACCGTGAAGACCGTCGGGTTCCGGCGACAGGAATGGGTGTGCTCGAGGGCCTACCCCGTCCCGTATCCACCACCGCCTGGTGTAGCGATGCCGATGCGGTCGCCCTTCCGGGCTGAAAACGTCACTTTCCCCGGCAAAATGCGGTAGCCCCCCTCCTTCGGCAAGCTCTTTATTTCTGGTGGAAGCGATTCTTCTGCCACGGGGAAGTAACGGTTCTCCCCCCGTGCTCCCGCACTACCACCAAACAAACCATAAGGAGGATGCCGTCGTCGCTCCGACAAGATGGTCACCGTCGCATCAGCCAGCAGCTCCACCTCTCGATACACCCCATTGCCGCCCCGGTGTCTACCGGAACCGCCGGAACCGCGGCGAATCTCATAACGCGTCACCCGCAGAGGGTAGGCGTATTCCATTGCCTCCGCAGGCGTGTTCATGGTGTTGGTCATGTGAACGTGAACGGCAGAAAGACCATCGGCCTCTGCCGAAGCTCCCATCCCGCCAGCGATGGTCTCATAGTAGGCAAAGCGTCCTCCACCTCGAGGATCATCACCGCCAATGGTCAGGTTGTTCATCGTGCCCTGAGATGCGGCCGGCACAAGTCCGGGCATCGCCTGTGCGAGGGCTCCCAGAACCGTATCCGCTATCCGCTGGGACGTTTCCACGTTTCCGGCGGCCACGGCGCGCGGGAAGCAGGCGTTGATCAGCGTCCCTCTTGGGGCTACAATTTTCACCGGTCTGAAAATTCCGGCGTTGGTGGGCACCTGATCATCCGCGAGGAGGCAACGAATGACGTAGAAAACCGCCGACAAGGTCACCGATTCCACCGCGTTGATGCCGCCAACCACTTCTGGCGATGTGCCGGTGAAGTCGACAACCAGCTCATCTCCTGCCACGCCCACCGTGACCACGATGGGAATATCAAAATGGCCGAAGCCATCGTCATCCATGACATCGTGGAAGGTGTATTTTCCGTCCGGCATCCGAGCGACAAGATCACGAACCATTCGCTCAGCATAGTCCTGGAGTGCGCTCATGTACTCTCGGAGCAAAGGGACCCCATACCGACGGGCAAGTTCTCGCGTCCGCCGAATGCCGATGTGCTGCGCTGCAATCTGTGCGGAAAGATCTCCGAGCCGCTCCGCGGACGTGCGGCTGTTACGCGTGATCAGGTCCAGCACGGAGTCGTCGATCTCACCACTTCGTTGCAATTTTACCGGAGGAATGATGAGTCCTTCCTGGAAGATCTCTTTTGCCAAGGGCATGGATCCGGGGGAGATACCCCCCACGTCGGCATGATGGGCCCTACTGGCCACATAACCCAGCAATTCCCCGTCCAGGGACACCGGAGAGACCATGGTAATGTCCGGCAAGTGAGAGCCGCCGGAATAGGGGTCGTTGAGCACGACAATATCCCCCTCATCCAGGGACTCAAAGCGTTTCAGCGCCGCCTTGACAGAAAGGGGCATAGCCCCCAGGTGCACAGGGATGTGAGCGGCCTGAGCCACCATGTCGCCCTGCGCGTCGAAAACGGCGCACGAGAAATCCCTGCGTTCCTTGATGTTGGGCGAATATCCTGTGCGCCCCAGAGTCCCGCCCATTTCTTCCGCCACGGCGGTCAATAACGACTTCATCACTTCCAACAGGACCGGATCGGCCTGGAACATTTTGCCCCCCTGGTTCTCCTCACCAACGCTGGCTCGTGAACGGCCTTCCTCCAGCGTCTCGAGAATATTACGTCCGGCGGACGTGAGAAAAAATGAGATTGAGCCACCCATCCACACGACCCTGCCACCCGGGCGGGACAACGGTCGTCGCGTCTTCCTGGGCGATGAGCGCAGGTCCCGTGATCTCGTGGCCAGGTCGGAGTCGTTCCCGCTCGTACACCAGCGCCTCCTCCCATACTCTTCCGAATCTCACTCTAGTCTCGCCCACCGCGGCCATCGACGGATCGGGGGAGGGGGCCTGCGGAACGCGAGGCACCTCGAGTCGCGGTCGGAGCCCGCGGGCCGTCACCCGGATGGTGACCAGTTCCACGGGGGCGCCAGGACGAGCGTAGCCGTAGCGCCTCTCGTGTTGGACGTGGAATGCTTTCAGAGCTGCATGCACGTCGTAAGAGTCGATGGGCACCACCAACTCGAAGGATTGCCCTTTGTAACGCAAATCCAGGGCCCTTTCCAGGACAATATCCGTCTCAGCGAACCCTTCCGCTTGGATGTCTGCTTTCCCTTGGGCCAGAAGCGGGTCGAAAACAACCGCAAGATCATTCGCCGTCACGTCATCCATATTCCCCATGACCGTGAGCGAATAGTCCTTCACGAAGTCCGCCATAACGAGCCCCAAGGCCGAGAGGACGCCGGGATAACGCGGAACCAGCACACGGGGGATGTGCAGCACCTCCGCCATCTCCAGAGCGTGCATCGGCCCGGCGCCACCAAAGGGCAGCAAAATAAAATCCCGAGGGTCGAAGCCTCGCTCCACGGAGATGACCCGTATTGCTTGCTCCATTCTGGCGTTGGTCACCCGGATCACGCCCTCCGCCAGGTCAATGCTGGACAAGCCAAACGTTCGGGCCAGCCTCGAAGCCGCACCTTCCGCAGCTCCCCTGTCCAAAGACATTCGCCCCCCCAGGAAATGGTCGGGGGCCAGGCGTCCCAAGAGTAAGTTGGCGTCAGTGACGGTAAATTCGTAACCGCCACGCCCGTAACAGGCGGGGCCGGGGTCGCTCCCGGCACTCTCCGGACCCACTCGCAACGAACCGCCGGCATCCCTCCAGGCAATGGAACCACCGCCGGCGCCTACAGTGTGGATATCGATCATGGGCACTCGCACCGGCCATCCTTCGATGTTGCCCTCAGTCGTACGCCGTATGTTCCCGTCGGCCAGCGAGACGTCGGTGGAAGTGCCACCCATGTCAAAGGTAATGATGTGATCATACCCGGCCAGAGAGGCGACGCAAAACGCCCCGGTAACACCGGCTGCCGGACCGGAGAAGACCGTCCTTACAGCCTCCGAACGGGCCACCGCCGCCCCGATAATGCCCCCAGAAGATTGCATGATCCAGAGCGTTTTGTTCCCTCGCCCTCTGAGTCCTTCCTCCAGGTTGCCGATGTATTTGTCCATGATAGGAGAAACGTAAGCGTTGATAACCGTGGTGGAGGTTCGTTCGAACTCGCGATACTCCGGCAGAATTTCCGACGAAAGGGAAACGAACAGGCCCCTCTCCAGCGCCATTTTCTTGATGATGTGCTCGTGGGCCGGATTGGCAAAGGAGAACAGGAGGCTGACCGCCAGCGCTTCCGCTCCTCCCTCGACGACCGCATCCAGCACCTGCTCTGTTTGGGCCTCATCCAGCGGCGTCAAGATGGAGCCGTCTGCTGCCACACGTTCCGAGACCTCAAAGCGCAACGATTCCGGCACCGGCAGCCATCGTTTCGGAAAGCTCAGTCGGTAGAGGCCGGGCCGCGTTTGACGGCCAATGGCCAGCACATCCCGAAAGCCCTCGGTGGTGATGAGGGCCGTCCTGGCCCCTTTGTGCTCCAGCACAGCGTTGGTGGCTACCGTGGTGCCATGGGAAACCAGAGTGTCCGAAGTCACCTTCAGGACCTCTAGCCCTGCCAGGAAGGCCGCCGAAGGGTCAGGCCTGGTGGAAAGCAATTTGTAAATGCGGATTCCTGTGTCGGAAAAATAGACGAAGTCGGTAAAGGTTCCACCAATATCCACACCGATGATGGCCGGGGCAGGCCGGTGATCGTGGGTTTTCCTCTTTTGTTGGCTCATAGTGGACTCCGAGTGCAACATGGTTCACAAAAACGCAATGGATAATGCAATGCCGCCGGCGTTGGAGTGGTCTATTCCCAATACTGTCCGCGATATTTCTGCCATCCAGCCCGTCCTTTACCACGTTGATTGTGGACCCATTGTATCACTTGCAAACCCAAATGCAATTGCCCTTGTCCACCCATTTTAGGGCTTTTCAATGTTCTTACGCGTATGGCCCAAGGGGGGGAGGCGAGAGCACTGCTCTCACTTCCCTGACAGCCCTATCGCAACCCAGGCAACGGCTTGTCTGCCGGGGCTGAAGCCCATACCTTCAGTTCCGGGCTTCAAGGGTCGAGTCCCCAAAGGGGACCTGACCAACCGTCTTAAGGGTGGTTTTGCCGCAGTCCCCAACTGCTGGGCTGCTGTGAGAACATTGAAAAGCCCTGGCGGCCACGGGTGGGACTTTTACGGAAACTGGCGAGGAATGAGGGCGACATTTGTCATCAGCACTGCGTCCGGTAAATGTCCGTTAAGCCATGATGGTTCTCTGTCCTTCTGCGATCTTGTATGACACAAGTACGGTGCCAAATCGTCCTGTTTCTCAATGTAGGGCATGCCCAAATGCGATGCTTCCCACTGGTTTTGTCTGACGAGGTGACACTAAGATGCCATCCCGCCGCGCGGGGCACAGAGCACCGTGAGCGGCGAGGACGCGTTGGCTTATGGATACGAGGAGGTAAGAACTCAGGAATGGCGCGCTTTCCTCACCAGTTCCGCCAAGCTTTCCTCAAAGGGAGGATAGGCAATCCCCACTTCCGTGATGATGGCCGTGATATACTTGGCCGGGGTGACATCGAAGGCAAAGTTCAGCACGGGGGACCCATCCGGCACCAACTGGACATCGCCGATGTGCGTCATCTCCCGAGGTGACCGGATTTCGATGGGTATATCATCGCCGCTTTTCACGCTCAGGTCGATGGTGCTGGTGGGCGCGGCTACGTAGAAGGGCACGCCGTGCGCGTGCGCGGCCAGGGCCAGGTTGTACGTGCCGATCTTGTTGGCCGTGTCCCCGTTGGCCGCGATGCGGTCCGCGCCCACAACGACCAGGTCAATGCCGATAGTGCGCATCACGTGACCTGAGGCGCCGTCCACAATGACCGTGTGCGGAATGCCCAGTTGGTTCAGTTCCCAGGCAGAGAGGCGGGCCCCCTGAAGGCGAGGGCGGGTTTCATCCAGGTAAGCGTGAACTTTCTTGCCCTGTTCGTGGGCAATGCGGATGATGCCCAGCGCCGTACCGTAGTCGACCGTGGCCAGGCTGCCTGTGTTGCAATGATGGAGTATTTTTGCCTCATCTGGGATAAGGGGTAGGGCATTAAAACCGATGGCCTTGTTGGCGCGGATGTCCTCCTCTGCGATCGCATGGGCTTCCTCCAAGACGGCCCGGCGCAACGCCTCGACGGTGGTCAATTCCGGGGCAGCAGCCCGCTTCATGACCCGGTCGATGGCCCAGAAGAGGTTGACCGCGGTAGGACGCGAGTCGCGCAGGACCTCCGCCGCCTCCTCCAGTTCCCGGCGCAATGCGTCGACGTCCTCGGCGTCGCTGTACATGGCCGCCAGGGCCAGGCCATAGGCCGCGGCCGCACCAATGGCCGGTGCACCCCGCACCACCATCTGCCGGATGGCGTCGGCGACATCCCTGTAATCGGTGAACTCCAGGTACACCGTTTCCGCGGGTAGTTTGCGTTGATCCAGCAATCTCAACGCGTGTCCGATCCACTCGATACTGCGGAATGTAGTCATGGCTTGTCCTCCAACATCACACATCATTCATTATCCATCATCGGTCTGTGCCCAAGCCCAGTCAACTACCC
>CAZAQA010000065.1:0-8564 GCA_964487375.1 uncultured Anaerolineae bacterium
ATGAACCTTGTAATCCAATCTGGCAAACCTTCTTGAAAAATCAGCGAAAGGTGCGTAGGAACTGAACACCAGCTAGAACTTCACCATATTTTCCCGCGAGCAGTACTTAAGCACATGGATAGCTACGAGGCCCATGAAATAGATGATTTGGCGAACATTGCATTTCTCTCACAAAAAGCGAATAGAAGCATCTTGAAGTCGCCGCCCAGTGACTACTTGCCTAAACTAGAACAAGAACGTCTCCGAACACAGCTAGTCCCGCTCAGGCGAGACCTTTGGCAGGTTGGCAAGTATCGGGAATTTTTGCGCGAGCGAAGAAATATGTTAGCTGAGGCCATCAATCGCTATCTGCGGGAACTCGGGCAGGGATATTTTGTTGAAAGTTGAGCTGGTTTGACAACATCAGCAGCCGCACAACCCCGCGTTAACCGGACTCGCCTTCGGCTCTGGTAAGCGGCGCGATTTTTGCAAGAAATTCGCCGCAGTGAAATAGGCGAGTCTTGCAAGCGTCGGCGAGTCGGTTACGCCCCCGTTAGGTGGGCAGCTTAAGGGGAAACAGATCGATCCCCAAATTGAATTTCAATGGGAACGAAATGAGGTTGTTGATCGTTGAAGACGAGATTGAGCTTGCAAACGCTTTGGCGCGTGGCTTGCGCCAACAAGGATATGCCGTCGATATGGCTACAAATGGTGAGCAGGGGATATTTTTGGCTGATGTGAATGACTACGACTTGCTTATCTTAGACCTCAATCTGCCTGATATGGACGGATTAGATGTTTGTCGTAAGTTGCGCACCCAAAAGCCCAATCTGCTCATCTTGATTCTCACGGCCCGTGACCGGCTTGAAGATAAGGTAACAGGATTAGATCTTGGCGCAGATGATTACCTGGTCAAACCGTTTCACTTTCAGGAGCTCTTAGCCCGCGTGCGGGCGCTGTTGCGTCGGAAAGGGTTGGGGACTCATCAACCTATTTTGAAGTGGGGAGACCTGAAACTCGATCCGGTGACCCACACGGCTTGGCAAGGAAGACGGCGGTTGAACCTGACGCGCAAAGAATTCGCGATTCTGGAATATTTCATGCTTCACCCCGGCAAAGTCATCAGCCAGGAGGAATTGCTGGAACACGTGTGGGATGTCAACGCAAATCCTTTTACCAACACAGTACGTGTTCATATCCGCTCACTGCGTCGAAAATTGGGTGATAATGCTGAGAACCCTCGATACATCAAAACAGTGGTAGGGGTGGGTTATTGTCTGATACCCCTATCTGGTCAAGGTAGTTCGTGATGCAGTCAACGTTGTCTCGACTTGGAAAGTGGTTTCGCTCGCGCCTGACGCTGCGAATGCGTCTGGCACTTTGGTCGGCCGTGCTCCTGTTAGGCACGAGCTTGGCGTTAGTCCTTTTCATCAACCTGGTGGCCCGCGCCTCGCTCCCCCGGGTGATTGTTGCTCCGCTGGTAGCGACTCCCCCGCCTGCCCGCCCGACCGCGTTCGCCGCTCAAATGACCCCAGTCCCTTTTGAAGCCCCTGAAATAAGGCCCCATCTTGTGGTGAAGGGCTGGGCCATACAGCAAGTTCAACAAGCGGCGTTACGTCAGATCTTGCTGATTTCTGTAGGAGGCATTCTGCTTATTCTGGCTGTGGGGAGTCTTGGCATCTATTGGCTGAGCGGGCACGCCCTCCATCCTGTGCGCGAATTGGCGCATTGGGTTTCCCAAGTGGATATCCAAACTTTGGATAAGCGGTTCGTTCTGGAAAGGCCAGAGGATGAAGTCAAGCGATTGGCCGATGCCTTCAATCGTCTTCTGGATCGTTTGGAACGGTCCCTCGAACAGCAGAAGCGTTTCGTGTCGGATGCTGCCCACGAACTGCGCACACCTTTCGCCACATTGCGCACAAGCATCGAGACGGTTCGCTCTGACCCCACCGCGACATTGCAGGACTACCGGGAAATGAGTGCGACACTGGAGCAAGTATTGGGGCGTTTGGAATGGTTGACGGAGGGCCTTCTCCTTCTGACTCGTCACGAGCAACAGGTTGCTCATGACGAGGTGTTCCTTTGGCCGATGTTGGAAGATGTGCTTTTGGACATGGACCCCCTGGCGAAAGCCCAGGCCATACATGTGCATCTGAGCGGCGCCCCGGAAGTTGTGATTCGAGGGGATAACGCCCTGCTGGTTGTGGTCTTTCGCAACCTGATCGAGAACGCGATACGCTACAACCGCGCTGGCGGCACGGTCACCGTTCACCTGGCTCGGGAGCCGGGTTGGGCGACGATTACGATTACGGATACCGGTATGGGCATTTCGGAGGAAGATATGGCGCACATTTTTGACCGATTCTATCGGGGTCAGGCCTCGCGAGCGCTTCATCAACACGGTGCAGGGTTGGGGTTGGCCCTGGTGGCTCACATCGTCCAGCTTCACGGGGGAGAAATTCGGGTGAAAAGCACCCCAGGCGTCGGCAGCACATTCACCGTGCGGTTGCCGCGGTAAAGAGTAGTTCTATCCCTTGCCGATTTCTTCAACATCGCCTCCTAATACCCCAAAACTTAACGAAGATTTTATACCTGATGTGCTATTATGAGAATGATCACGGAAGAACGCACCTTAAAGTCAAGTGGGCGACGGTCTGGCGCCCTTCACACCAGCATAACTATACAAGGAGGTAATCATGTCACGGTGGTATTATATAGTTAGTGACGGTAGTGAACGCTGTACTTTTCGGTCTGTTTCTGCTCTTCAAGCTGTTTCTAATGCTCACAAGACAAGGAAGTAAATGTGGATGCTTCGGTGCCCATGAGCTGATCGCAATTGATCCAGCGAGTATGGTTGCCTCCACTCTGCTTGCTGGACTAGCCGTAATTCTGGCTGACATTGCTTGGAGGTCATCATCAAATGCTTCAAGCTGGATCGTTGCGACCGTTTTCCTGCCGACATTTGGATGGATTGTATTCAACATTCTCCGGCGCCGCCGATTAGAAAACAGGTTACCCCAGTGAACAGAAGAAAGATCGGTTGCAATAGACAGCGACTTGGGACAGTCATTGTCTTGCTCTTGATGGCGAGTGTGCTCATCAGCGCCTGCGCGCTGACTCCAGGAGAGAAGGCAACGCGCAGGTCAACGTTTGCTCCCCGATCAGGGACAAAGCCTTCCCCTGCACCAACTGCCACAGTGCGGCTTACTCTTTCCACCTCGCCCACTTCCGAGCCGACTGCGACAGCGTCACCCTCTGCGCCTCCCTTGCCCGGCCCGGAGATCACCTTTCCGTTGGCTTTGAACAATATGTGGGTGTTCCGAGTCACATCGCACCAAGGGGCTCCCCTTCACGGAAAGGTGACCATGATCACCACCACCTGGGTGCTCACCGAAACCGTTGTTAATGTGGAACGCACAGATTCCTACTTCTTGGCTCAAATACACCGCGAAAAGAGTGTCGAGAGGCCGGTAGATATCCCTGAAAGCATGCAGAACCTGCCGCTGAGACATGCTACGTCCCGCTACGACTGGTTCGTGGTCCGCGGGAATCGCTTGTACCGCCAAGAGAGGAAGCTCGATCTTTCTCACCTGAGCACGGCCTTGCGGGAATTTGTGTTCCCTCTCAAACTTGGCGCGAAGTGGTATTTGAGCGACGAAAAAGCTAAACGCTATCCGACGTACGCCGATGCGTGGATGCTTCGGAAAGTGACGAAGGTGGGCTCCGTCATTGTGCCGGCCGGACAGTTTGACCACTGCTTTTTCCTGGAGGATGCGTGGGCCGGCACGACGTTCGAGACCTGGTTTTGCCCTGGCGTGGGGATCGTAGACAAGAAGATGGAGCACCACGGAACACCGGAAGGGTATCGCCAGGTTCTCATCCGCTACCACCTCGAGAAGTAGGACTCACATAGACCAGCGGTCTTCGGGGGGAAAGAGCAGAGCTCCCTTCAGGGACTGAACTCGTGGAGAGGAAATCCAGGCGCAGAAAACATCATGGCAAGTACATCATCTTGCACGGCAGTGCTTCAACAATCACAGCCCTCCTGCTTGTGGTATACGGCTGGAAAGCAAGCCGGGTCCTCTCTGCCTATATGCGTGTTGAAACCGGCCACTTTTGGTTCTCTGCTCACCAGGCTGCACACATTCAGCCCCTCTTCATGCTCGCTGTGTTGGCGGGTATCGTCCAGCAATTCCCCTATCTGGTGGAAAGGTGGCTCTGGCAAGGAGACGACAATGTCCTCCACAATCAAGAAAAGGTCGGTCTGCCGTACGCCTTGATGGGTGGTTGCTTCTCACGGAAGGAGTACCGGCTCTCATTGTTATGGACTGCGCTTGCACCTAACGCCGATCTGCTACCGCGCTCCGCGGCGCAGGTGAGGCGCGTGCCGTTAGACCCAGGCTTGCTCACATCACAATCCTATGATTGGATGTTGCCTAGCAATTTCCGATGGAATCGATGACCCAACAAACACGGCGTCAAGATCGGAGGGCGAGACTACAAGTCATAACCCTTTGGGGAGTATCGGCGTTGTTGATTTTCGCATGTCAGCCTACGAGAACCGCGGCGCTGCAACAAAAGACTTGCTGCTGGATACTTACCTTCAGGCTCTTCGCCGAAAGGACGAGCAGGCCATATTGTCGCTAGTACCCACGACTCAGGTAGCCCAAGAGGCTGTGAGGGACAAGCTTAAAAAATTTGGTGGTCATACCTACAGCCAGGTATGGATAGAGTACACCCCTCTACCAAATTCTCGCTGGGTAAAAGCAAAGGTTTGCTTCACGAAGGACAGCGACTCTACAGGATCCCCGGAGGGGCTTTGCGATGAACTCGTTCTACAAAAAATAGGTGTGCGCTGGTACTTAATGCTTGGCCAGCACCGCGATGCTGGTGCACCACCGCCAACAATACAACCATAACCATAGGCCCAGGAAATCAACTTCGCCCGACTGCGATTGGATCACCAGCCGCCGAAATACCGTTCTATCTCAGGAGGTAAGACCATGTTCAAGCACAAAATGCGGTTCCTTGTCGCAACTCTGGTATTTATGATGCTCCTTCTTGGCTTCGGGGCGCGGGTTCCGGTCCATGCTGGATCACCACCCCCTGCTTTTCAATGGGACGTGCTAGGAGTACGCCTTTCTTATTTGCCTCAGGAGACGAATGTCGTTCGGGACCAATATATGAGTTCCTCCTTCGGTTTCAGTGTGGTCGATGGCAAAGGGCGTTTGCTGGCGCGTGTGGAGTGGTTGCACGAGACATCCCCTGCCGCGATGGACGATATCGCGTCGGAGTTGAGAGAGAGTTTCCCTGACATTCCTGTGCGCCGTTCACGCACCGTTATTGACGGGCGCGAAGCGATCGTGCTTTCTCCCATCCCAGGCCAAGTCGAGACGGCTGTGGTCTTCGTCTCGGCAAACGGGCGCTTGTATCGAATCTTTTACAATACCGAGAGCCCTCTGGGCTTGAACATCGTTCAAGGCCTGACATTCATCCCCCCGAAAGGTGATCTCTCAGCCCTCGGTCTTCGGAAGGCGGAGGATGCTTTGTATGACGCACCGCCTTGGGATTGGCGGATAGACCCGAAGAAGCCTACTGAGGAATCCATGATCGATGGAGCTTCTCGACAGGAACATCAGCCCCAACCACAGGCATATACACCGCCGGGCTGTGTGGATTTTCCGACGTGGAAATTTCTACAAACCCAATGGGCATGGAATGCGAATGGATCAGGTACCCCTTACTCGCAAGGATGGTCTAAAGCAGGCCCAAGTTACTTTGGTGAAGGCTTACATGTGGGGTGCGATCGGCCTAACAAATTAAACGATTACTTTGCTTTAGACCACCCCTTGAAAGAATGGGATATCGTTTATCCGCCCGCATCCGGCACGGTGCTTTATGCCGGCTGGGCTGGGGGTGGTTGGGCCGGCTTGGACGGAGGAGGGGATTACTGGTATATCAGCCGCTATCAGTGGATGAGTTGGTAGAAAGGAGGGGGACATGTCTGGGTTTCGGTATGGTCTGCTGATTGGAGGGTTATCTCTTCTGTTGGCCGCGTGTACGTCTTCTGGAGTGGGAGGCGCGCCTGTGCAAAGCGTGCCTCCCCGTACTCCCACATCCCTGCCGACAATGGTAGCCACGCAGCCCGCCATTTCCCCTCCTACCTCTTCACCAACGCTCATACCCCCGTTGACTCCTGCGGAAACCAAGCCCGGTCCTCCGCCAGGTTATGAGCCGCCAACGCCCTTGCCCACACCCACCCTCGTTTCTACACCTGTTGCCTGGCAAGAAGTGCTGCTTCCACCACCACCTGGTGCAGAACAGATCATACCGACCCAAGTGCAGATACCGAATATAAAGATGGGTATTCCGGCTAAGTGG
Source organism: uncultured Anaerolineae bacterium (assembly GCA_964487375.1). Classification (GTDB taxonomy): domain Bacteria; phylum Chloroflexota; class Anaerolineae; order JAADDB01; family JAADDB01; genus JAADDB01. The sequence goes on from CAZAQA010000065.1 coordinate 6,361, forward strand.
AAACATAACCGTATGCCGGGCGCGTATTTTATCGGTCCGCTTCCTTCCGATCCTTGGTTTGTGATTAGCCTCAGCATCCCGTTTACCGACCTACCCATCAAAACTCCACAAAATATCGACGAATTTGAGCGCGCGCTCATACAAATGTATCAGGTCCAGTATAATGCGGTGAGTGTGCAAGCTCACCGCATGAACGTGGGAGGATATGAGAGTGTCGCGCTAGTCACGTCGAAAGGGGCCGTTTGCATGGACGTTTTCGTGCCCATCTCCGACAGATTCGACGTGGTTTACCGCTTCGAGTTTATGTCTGTTTTTTGTCACGAGAATGACAAAACTTTTGATAAGCTGGGCCAAAACATTTTGAGAAGTGTACAGTTCGTTTCTGAAAGTCCTTAAATATTAGAAGGAGGTACAGCCATGCTAAAACGTGCAGTAACCTTTATAATGATTAGTATACTCCTGTTTGTCATAGCGACGAGTGCCATGCCAGCGCAAGCCCAATCGGGTACAACGGCTTCAGCCGCGGATCCCTGGTTGCAGAAGCCTGTATTGCCCTACCTCCTGCTTACGCAGGATTCCCGCCTGGCGGGCGAGCGACAGAGCCTTTACCGGGCGCTCCATCTGTCGGCGCAGGAGGAAAAAGCCTTGCAGGAAATTGCCGGGCAGGAACAGCAGGCAGTGAGAGATCTCTACCAAACTTCGCAGAGCACGCTATTGGGCGAAGCCAATTCGTCTATGGTTAAGGAACAAGCGGTGCTCGCGCACAATCAAGGCGTATCCGAGGTGATGGCCAAGACCGACCGAGCCGTCCGTCAATTGCTGGGCTCCCGCTACTCCGCTTTCCGAGCGTGGATACGGGAGTGGTGGGGTAGAGAACAGGCGGCCATTTATCATCTCAAGCGACCTCAACCGGTTGCCTCGCCCGGGGTGCGGTCGAGTGCCTACTTGTGTTATATGTTTGCAACGCAATACTATGGCTATACCAACTATGAAGTGGCTCTTCCTGACAAGTACGTCAAGTTCGCGAACCTGGGTTGGTATATCCCGCCGTTGTCACTGTGCCCACGTCGGTAGATTTGACACCGGCCGTTGCCCATGATCTTGGCCTGGGATACCTAGAAAACAGTTGGTTGACTGTGTACTACTTTGATCTGCCGTAGCGCGCTGGAGGACGGCTTTTGGGGAAAGGCCGTCCTCCAGCTTCTTACGAGGAGGAAGCAAGATGGCCTATTGTCGTTTGAAGACCTTGGTATTGCTGGTTGTTTTGGCAATAGTTCTCTTCGTTTCCGCTTGTCAAAGCGGTGCGCCTTTAGTCCAGACAGAAGCCCATCCGACAATATCTGCCCAAGCCACTGTGGTCACAATTTCTTATAGTGACCAGGAGATTCAACAGCGACAACAGGAAGTGGATCAAGGGCACTTTGCTTTGAGCGTTTCAGAGCCTGCATATACGGCGATGGATTACTTGGCCTCTCATTTTTCGGAGTTCGGGAAAGTTGAGAAACCTCCGCGGCATATCAAAGTTGTTCAAAATCGGATGGCCGTCGTGGAAATCGAGAGTGGGGACAAGAAATACGTTGTCACTTTGAAGAAACTGGCTCGACAGGATGAAACGGGTGCATGGTTTGTCACCAAAATTGAGATCGTGCCCTTGAAGGTGCCCAAAGAGAAGTAGCGCTCACCGTTACTGGCAGGGGAAAGATACCACGCTCACCGGTCGAATGATCCTGTTCCGGGAGCCTGTAAAGGGATTTCTCTATGTGGCTTTGACGCAAGATACCAGGCTGATTTCGAGAGAAGGGCAGAACATCACGCTGCAAGAAATAGAAGCCGGAATGAGGATTCAGGTCACAGGGCGCCCCGGCAACCAGGGGACGTTGTTGGCAGAGGAAGTACGAATTCTTCCATAACCTTCTTTGCTCATGGCTGGTTTTTCTCCAGGTTCTCAGCGCGGGGGCAGTCCACCAGACTGTGGACCGTTTTCCTGTATTGACCTTCCTTGTCAGCGTTAATGCCCACCTAACCGTGCGTCCAGCGGACTGGCTTCGCCTCGCTGCGCTCGGCTCCGCCAGCCGCTGACGCTATCGCTAGGCGAGACGCTTCGCGTCTCGCCTAGCGGCGCGGCGGATGCCTCCGCTGCGCTCCGGCCATCCGCCGCGCCGTTAGGCTTCACAAGGCAGTGCGGGGTCTACATTTGGCAAGTT
>CAZAQA010000066.1:0-7611 GCA_964487375.1 uncultured Anaerolineae bacterium
ACCAGGTGGACGTCCTTAACAATGCGCAAGTACGAGGCGGCGAGAAAGGACAGAAAGGAGACGGAACGAAATCCGTGCGTTATGTCGAAAATCACCGCCTCCCTTTCCTGTACCGCGTGAACGACCGCTTTGAAAGTCCCCCACAAATCCTCTTCTGTGGCGTCGCCGGGGATGTCCACGGGCACCACGTGGACGTTGGCGGCCTGCACCCGTTCCTGGAATACAGGGAGGGATTGCTCCCGGGCTTCCTGGGTCACGAAGACCCGGGCCTCTGTGATGTCCAGCAGGTGAGCCAGGGCCACTCCACAGAAAGGCGCGGTGAACTCCTGACCGTCCGGCATGACATAAGTGGTCTCGATGGGCCGTGTGCCCAGGAATGTGAGCAATTTCATCGTTGTCCCCCCATGTGACGTCATGAATGTCTAGATCGAAACGTGAGCGCGACCCATCCCATTGGCCTGGGAGCAATAAGGGACCGCCTGGCACCCGTGGTCCGATCCTTGACCCGTATGCCTGTTTGGACCAGGCGACGGCTCTTGGGGAAGGGCATTCCCGGACGCCATACGCCCCGGGTGAGGCGATAGCGGTCCACCACATAGGCCATGAAGTGCCCATCCTCCAGCAGCCGGGAACCCAGCGTTTTACTCTGCCACCCCGTCCCCCACCCTAGAGGAATAAAGCAGCGAAAGGAGGGGAGGTCGACTTTGTACAGACTCTGATAAAAACGGACGACCGCGTCCATTCCCTGCATTCCTTTCAGCGCGGTGATCTCCGTCTTCATCAGCGCCCGGGCATATGCCTGCACGACCAGTGGCAACTTCTTCAACCACTCCTCTCCTGGCAACTTCAGGTTGTATTGCTTTGCCCACTTGGAAAAGAGCGCTCTATCCACCTTGAGCGTGAGGGAAAAACGGGTGTTCGGTGCCACCCCTTCCACCTCAATGGGCGGTCCTCCGCTTTGCCCCACCCGGTTGAAGACCTGAACGTTGTAGACCGCCAGACGATCTGTGCTCACGGTCGTACTGTCACTGACGTGGAGCGCACGCATCAGGTCGTGGTTGGGGTCCCGGCCAAAGATTTGGTGCTCGTAGAACTGGGCGGCCCACTGCCGTTTCCGGCCCAGTTTCTTCACATCGGGGCGCAGGTTTAACTGCTCCCAAGCATACCAGGCAATGGCCGTGCGCAGCGCGCCCTTCACCGTACTGCCAGGCAGGTAAGGGCGGTCGTAAGGGTCCTTTAACTGTTCTCGCAGTTCTGCCCCTTCCCCTTGGGCACGCGGCGTGCCTCGCAAGACATAGCGGAAAAACGGGCTGTCGGCCCGAAAATCGTCAGAGGTCAGCAACTCGCCGGGCGGTCGCTGGGCCAGGATGTCCGCCATCTTGGGGTCGTCTACCGTCTGAGCCTCCAGCAGCGCATCCTCGTTGAGGCGCCACGTGCGCCCCCGGTGAATGACATAATCATACTGGTGGAGCAGAATTCGCCCGCTGCCAATGTGCAAAGGCGTGAGCAGTTCCACCGTCACATCGTAGATGGCGTAATCGGGCATTGTGCTACCTCCCTTTCATGCCGACGGCCACGGCCATCCCGTATCGATAGACAGGATGGGGCAACAGGCCCTCTTCGGCTGCGTACACCGGTCTCACGTCCACCACATCTCCGGCCGGGCTTCCGGGCCAGAGGATGATACTTCCGGCATCCAGCATGTATATCCGTCGTCGCCGCTGGGCCGCTCCATCCGGCGTGCGAAGCCATCCGGCCACAGAGGTGAGTCGGTAGGCCGTTCGCTCATCCTGCAACACCCGGCCCACCTCCTCTTCCCGTGGGTGGTACCGACTCAGTAGAAGGGCTGTGCCTTCCGCCGTTGCCTCGGGCAAGGGGATGGGCTCTCCCGTCTCCCACGTGAACGTCCCATACCCCACACTTCGCTCCCCGCCCAGACCATCCTCGGCCAACGTGTCCAAGACGTGGGCCCACGCGGCCTGATACGTCGTGTTCTCTAACGGACGTTGTTCATCCAGCCACAGAACCCCGAACCAAAGGCCGCATCCTGAGGCGAATCGGATTCGTCCGGCGTAAAAGATGGTCGATGTAGAGGACGAGCGGTCCACGGTCACCCGGGGCACGCGCGTGTTCACCCACACGGAGAGCCTGCGCAACGCGTGGTAACGTCCCTTGCCGCGCTGCATGGCAGGCGGTAAACGGCCGATTTCGTCCACCGTCAGCCACAACCGCCCTCCCTGGAGAGCCACACCGTGGGTGGGCTCCTCAAATTCATCCGCGGGGAATAGCCACGCGTCTAAGGTCTCGCCATTCAGTATTCTTTTGAACAGGGACTCGGACACATACTGGATGCGTTTGATGTCCTTCGCCCGCGCCTTCACCGTTGCCGGGTTAAAGTACAGAGCCAGGTTCATGGGAACAGGGAAGAAACGCACTTCTCCTGCGAAGGGAAACGTCGATGTGAGCAGGAACGGTGGTGTCGGCGGTTGAGCCACAAAAGGCGCCGCAAACAGGTCAGGCTCCCGTCCCAGGCGGCGCCACGCATCCACCGCTGCTGCAAAAAGTGTGTCTGACGGGATGGACACGCGTGTCTCCTCCAGGTCAACCCCTGTGCCCCCTACATGCAGTGCGGACGAGAAAGTAAGATAGTATGGCCTTAACGTCGTCATCTGTCCCCCCTTTCCCAGGGAACTTGGTGCTAATCCTCTTGCGCTGAAATGCCCAATGCCTCTTCAACCTTTGCTTTGAGAGCATCCCAATCTTTGGCCAGATCATCCAGAGAGGCATAGGTTCCCTCTCCCACCGCCACAGGAGCTTCCAGGTAAGCGGTTCCTTTCCGCACTCGTACCTGGATGTTGCGGAATTTCACCTTGCCGGAGCCTCGGGAGCCCTGACCGCCCAGGTAGTCGTCCTCCAGCAGTTTCATCCCCTCGATGACCGTCTTCAGCCATTCGACGTCCTGGCCCGGGTTGGAACCGTTGACGCTGTAGACCGAGTATACTAACTCCGCAGGGCCAAACGTGGTGCCCGCGGGCACTCGTTCCAACTGGCGGGGATTGGCCGCGGACGTCACCCGGTCGATGGAGACCTCGGTCTTGACCTCGGTGTAAGGGAGGTCGGTGCGGGCCAGGCGGGCAATGCGCTCGGCTTCCTCGTCGCTCATATGCGTGTCTCGCACAATCAGGCGAGTCGGGCCACCGAACGTACGTTCACCGGGCACGCCGAACACCTGACACACGCGGCACGTTTGGTATTCCTCTTCATCCTGGCAGGAGTGAATAAATCCCTGCCCAATACGCTGATTTTGTTTCAGACCCATGTACTTTTCCAGGAGGCTGCGCATTTTTCCCTTGAGAGAGGACCCCGGAATGTACGGTCGATTGGTCAACGGGTCGCGGATGACGGTCTTGTCCACGCCTCCAATTTCAATGCCCGTGTCGGATCCTCCGATGTGCAAACCGGTTACTGCCTCAATGTCGAACGTGATAAACACGCGTCCCTTGAGTTCTACTTGGCGCATGGTCGTATCTCCTTTCTTGAACGAAGAAGGGTGCTCTCAGTCGCCGCCAAAGGCCTTGTGATAAGCCAGGATGGCCTCGAAGAACTCCACGAAGCGGGTAAAGTTCTCTGTACGCTTCTTGTCGTCTTTTTCTTCGATAACCATATCGATAGCCGATGTGAGAATGTCAACAAGTTCACCAACCGATGAAGAATTTTCCTTACGTGCGCGGTATGCCATTTTTGGTTTCAGAAGTATAAGACGTCGTTCTGCTTTTCGTCGTTTCTCACCTCCCATATGCCACTGAGCTTCAATTTGACGCACTTCGCCAAAAATGGCACGAATTTGGCTGGTAGAAAGTTTTGCCTTTTTATTCTTTTTAGGCCGTTGCGCAAATCTCTGTCCTAGTTGTTTCGCCTCCTGGACCAGTACCTCCGCCCCGTTAGGATCGGTGATGATGGTACGAAGGTCTTTTTCTTTCATAATCATGGCGTTTGTCCTCCTTTCTCTGAAAATGCCCTCATGCGTGTGAAGATGGGCTGGCAATAGCCAAGCAAGAATCACCGCACAAGTAATTCTGCCCAGCGGGCTGCGAGGCCAACCCGGGGCAGGTTGGAAAACCATCGTTCCTGCAACGCGTCGGCCAATTGGTCTATCTCCCGGTTCCCACTCTCTTTGGCCATGCGTTTAAGTACGTAATATCCCCGGGGAATCCACGGTCCCCATATCGTCTGGGGCATTCCCTCTCGGGTAAGATCGGAGCCGCTCTCACGCAGTTCCTTTTCCCGTTCCCTGTACTGGTCGTAAAGGGAGAGGAAAACCCGCAGCAGCCGTCGCGGCGTACTCTTAGCCTGCACCATGTCGGCAAACAGGTGGGCCATTTGGTGCACGCTTTCCAGCCCTCCAAAACATTCTTCCTCCAGTCCAAACGCGTCCCAGGACTGGACTTCACCCAGGAAACACACCGCATCCTTGGTCCTTCCATCCGGACGACGATAGCGCTTAGCGATCTCCTCTGCCTCGCCTGCATCCCACGCGGCCTGAGCCAGCGGGTATTTCCCCCTGATAAGGGTAATGCCCGCGCTGGCGTGGATGCCTGGGTGATGGGCCGCGTAATGCCCCAAATCGGCCCGGATGTGCCGTGCCAGTTCTACGATGGCATCCCACGATCCCACAAAGAAAAGGTCATCTCCCCCTGAGTAAATGGAATACAGGCGCTCTCCTCGCCCATCCCGCCCGTTCTGCTCCTCGGCCAGACGCTCGACCCAGCCTTCAAAGAACAAACTCATGGCAAAACTCAACGCCGCCACCCGCGAAAGCGTGGCCCGTTCCCCAAGCCCTTCGGCAAATATGCGCCCCAGGTTATCCACGTCCATGCGCAGCACACCGACGCGCGAAATCCCCTGAGATTGCCAGGCCATTACATGGAAGGGCTTGACGCTGCCGGAGACGGGCAACTCCTGCAGCCCCGCTTCCCGGGCTTTCTCAATTTCTTCCCCGGTGATAATGGGCGTGACGTTGACCAGGAAACGGCGTCCCACCGCGGTCCGAGAATCCGGGTGTAGGTCACCCTGGGCGTCATCGTGCAGCGCTAGAACCACCCGACGCCGGACTTGGGGATCAGGGGACTTGGGAAATGTTCTCGTCAGGTGGGCGCGAAGCCCAAACGCGGCCAGGGCCTTTTCCCACCCGTGGGATGGGGCATCCAATTGCCCTGAAGTTGGCTCCACTTCCTCCAAGACAAGAAATCGGGCCTGGCGCAGTTGTTTGCCTAGCGCCTCGTAGGAGAGGCAAGGCGGACATTTGCGCACTGCCATGCCCACGTCATCTTTTTCTTCCCGAGTCTCCGGGTGTTCCAACCCACACACCTGACATTGCTGCTCCTCATTTCCCCCATGACCGTGAGGTGCAAACAGCCATTGCAGATCCTGAAGAGGGAGTTCGGAAAAGCGGCGAGCTTTGGCGCGCTGCAAACGCGCGTGAAGCCGGTCCCACGCCTGACCAATGCGTCCGTCAAAGAAATCCACACCCTGTAACGGTTCCCCCTCCAGGGCCATGTACAGGTCTCCTCGATGATGTTGGAGGAGAGAGCGGCTGATCGCTGCCCGAATGCTTTGCAGGCGGTCCGCGTCCTCCGGCCGGGCCAGGATGTAGAAACTTCCACCACCGCTGTAAATGATGTTTGTAACCGGCAGATCCAGGCGTCGTAGCACATAACGCGCCACAGCCTCGATGAACAGTTGGAGATAAAAAGAGCGTCCCCTGAGTGCGCTGGTTGCGCCGCGAGAGGTAATGGTGTAGATGAAGTCCTGGATTCCACTCAAATCTCCCCCGACAAGCAGTGCCAAGGGACGCTTGGTGCGGGGTTCCTGCGCCAGCGCGCGTAGCTCCTTTTCGGTGAGAGGGCTGTCGGCAAGAATCGCGGCCAGAGCCGCCGTTGTACGACTGTGGTCGTACAGGCTGATATCGGGGAGAGCTCCGTAGTACGCGGAAGGGATGCACCACGTGTATTTCTGCATGAGCAGCAAGGTGGATTCCACGTAGGCCGGTAGGTCGCCATTCTGGTATGCGTCCCGCAATCGTCCGGCCTCCTGAGCGAACTCATCCCACATTGCCCTGTATTGCTGCCAGACGGCCTCTTCGTTAGCATGGGCCGGGCCGGGAAAAAGGTGGGCTCTTTGCATGACCAGGGGAGCCAGAGGAACATAGGCCTGGGCCTGTTCTTCTGGTGATAGCGTAAGCCCGTCGGCACGGAGCAAAGCAAAAATGGAGATTAATTGTTTGGGGTGAGTGGTTCTCACCTGTTCATCATCTCCGGTGTCCCGTTCCCCGGCAGATAGGCGGTCAGCCAGGGCAACGGCCCAATCGAGGCGACTTTGAGGACGATGGTGATTTCCGGCAGCCAGCATGACCTGCTGTTGCCACGGTTTGGGCACATATTGCTCGACAAAACTAGCTGTGAGCATGGCGTGTTTGTACCGAAAATCTCCTCGCGCTTCAGCATCCCAAATGCGTGTACCGCCTTCTGCCGCGCGCAGCATGAACTTACCAATGTCGTGCAGGAGACCCGATAGGGCACTTACATAAGAGGGCTCGTTCATGGTGATCCTCTCATTCGATGATGTGTTTGTGGGATGTACATTTATACAGGAGGGCCTCGTTTATAAAAGAGGACAAAGCGCTCTCCTTGCGTAATGAAGTCGTTCAATACTCTGTCTGCGAACTTGTCCAGGAGTTATTTAGCGGCAAGCGAAAACTAACCCATTGTCTGCCTGTAATTTGTGAACCATTAACCAGGGCTCAGGTTCTCGTCATAGAATGAAGCTGCAAGTAAATTGAAAAATGAGGAACATAAACTTGCGTGTAGAGTCAAGCCTCCTAAAACGAGCTTCTTTTGGTGGCCTAGGGGGCCCATGCTTCGAACTTGACACCGGAGACATAGCGGGGATATACTGAGGGCACAATTGACTTACAAGTTTTTCCCCGCAAGGGGCTGGCACCCATCGCTGGCCCCATTTTTGTTGTCGGCTGCAGTATATCCTCCTTCCCGATAGAAGGCAAATCCCCTCTACAGAATTAACCTTGTGTTGAGAATTCGCGCGTCATGATATCCATCCCTACTCCACACCCTCCACTTCCTCCGCCAACAGACTCACTGCGCCCTCCCGCCTCTGCACCACGCCCGTGACGATGAGCACGATAGCCTTTCCCAGAACTCGGCAGTAGCGCGCGTGCACCTCGGGCCGCACCACCACATCCACCAGGCCTGTCTCATCCTCCAGCGTGAGAAAGCGCACCCCTTTCGCGGTGGGCGGGGCCTGGTACACGGCCACCCGGCCACCCGCACGCGCTCGCCCGCCCTCGTCCCCCGCACCTGCGCGGCAGTGAGCACGCGGGCAATGCCCGTCGCCCCCAACCCTTTCACGTAGTTCAGGCCCAGGCGAATGGCGTCCCCCTCCAGCGTGCATTTTCCCCCACATGAAATCCTCGTTCTTTCTGGTGTTGGGGACCTATGAAGTGGCGACACGAGACTGGTTCAATTTATTCAAGGGAGGGGGTGAACAAGGAAAGGCCATTGGTCTAATAATCGGAGAAAAACCATTAGGAGGAGA
>CAZAQA010000067.1:0-6676 GCA_964487375.1 uncultured Anaerolineae bacterium
AGCTCTGCTACGCCTGAAACAAAGACTTTCTCGTTGAATAAATTGGAACAGTCTCGCGTCATAGCACCCCATATCGCCCCCAACTGCTGGATCTGATATACTGAGAAAGCAGAAAATCAGTAGATTGAGAGAACAAGGGGGGAGCATCTGTGGAACTCACGGTTCAAGTGCGCAAGCGGGGTACGCTTACTTTGCCCGCGGAATTGCGAGAGAAATACGGTATCAAGCCCGGGGACACCTTCTACCTGGTGGACCTGGACGGCGTGTTCATTCTCACGCCCATGGCACCCATCGTGCCCGAACTGGCACGGGAGATTGAGCGCCTGCGCAAGGAGTTGGGCCTGAGCACCGAGGACCTCCTGGCTGCGCTACGGGAACAGCGAGAAGCCTACTATCGAGAACACTATGAGCGAGAAGAGCGCGCTGCCTAAACCCTGTGTCTTTGTGGACGCAGATGTCCTCTTCGCGGACGCGGCCTCGCCCTCCGAGCACGGTGCCAGTTTGCTCACCCTTATCCGGACTGTGACCTCGGAGCAGGTGATCACCGAAGCAGAGCGCAACTTGGCAGCCAAGATTCCCGGCGCGTTGCCCATGTTTCGCTTGCTGGTGCAGCGCGCTCTGATCATTGTCCCCAATCCTACGCCTGAAGAGGTGGCCGCCCACGCAGGTTTGGCCGACCCCAAGGATCTGCCCATCCTGGTAGCGGCATTGCAGGCTCAATGTCCGTGGCTCGTGACGTTCAACGTGCGACACTATCGGCCCGGACATCCCGATGTGCGTGTGGTACGACCGGGTGAGTTCATCCGTCAGATACGGGAGGTGCTCGCCCATCTCGATTGAGGTGGTAGCTCGTTCGGGACTGGTGGCGAGGTGCTCTTCGTCAGTCGCACGGGACGGCCTCTCACAGCGCGGGATGTGCAGCGCCTGGTGGAGAAGGCCGCGCGGCGGGCGGGGCTGACGCGTCGCGTCACGCCCCACACATTGCGGCACACGTATGCCACGCGTGCGTTACGCCAGGGCGTGGGCCTGGCTACGCTGGCGCGGCTTTTGGGACATGAGAGCCTGACCACGACCGCGCGCTACCTCCATCCTGACGAGGCGCGCGTGGCGGAGATGGTGGAGGGGTTGTGAATAGAGCCTCCCTTCTCCTGAAACAGGCGCGGGGGCGAATGTATGTTCTTACCCCTCCCTCCACAGCCATTCCACCACAATCCGTGGTCCGTCGTCTCGATGGTATCTCCACCGGTCTCAGAGTAACGTTGGCCCTACCACGAATTCTCGTGTTTTCCGACACTCACTCCCCAAGATGGCGACGAATTTCCTGCAACGCTTCCGATGGCAACGTTATTCTCACCCCGGAAGACTCCTCTATTCCCGGCACACCTACCAGGTGCTTACGATCCAGGCTAACCAGCATGTCCACCTGAGCATGTTGAGCCGCAGCCACGATGGGAGCATCCTTGGCTGCTACATACGCGGTGGCAGCCATCACTAACGGTTTCGGTGGATCAACGACATCGTGGGGAAACAATTGGAGGAATGTCTCGAAGAGCGGCAAGGCTTCTGGGGCCTTACGCCCCAGGTTACGCCGCGCCTCCTCAATGACCACTGTGCTCAGCACAACGCGAACCTTGCCCTGCGACGCCAGTTGCATAATCTCGCGTGACGCGCCGGTTGGGGAGAGAGCCGCGGCAAAGAGGACACTGGCATCGAGAAACAGGCGTATCACACTTCATTCCCCTCGATGCCATAGAGTTCTCGCACAACTTCCTCGCGGATTTCCTGTCCAGACGCCAGCAAGTCCTCCAAATCTATGCCCCGTTCCGCCAGCAACTTTCCTAGTCGGTCCAGCACATCCATTGCCACAACCTTCTGGGGCCGAAGCAGGATGCCCTCCTCGGTCTCCTCGAAGGCTACCAGAGCTCCCTTTTGCAGTCCCCAGCGACGACGGATTTCCGCGGGAATCGTGACCTGGCCTTTTTCCTGCACCACCGAAAGTTTGGATGTGCCCATGATTTCTCACTTCCCCTGCATTCTGAAAGTCATACATTCGTGCATAAGTATACTCCAGGTAGTTGCGCTCGTCAACCGCAGAGAAGACGGCGTGACTGTATCAGTTTAGCAGGTAGCCGTGGGGGCCGAGAGATGTGGTAAAACATAGGCTATAGGCGTGGGACCAAATCCAACAGAAATAAGGAGGTAACGCCTATGGCCCGTATGCCACGCGTGCCCTGCGCCAGGGTATGGACCTGGCCACGCTGGCGCGGCTTGGGGGCCCAACGTCCGTTCTCACCCCTCCCTCCACAGCCGCCCTCCACAACACACAATCCACCGCCTTGTTCCCCGCGCGGAAGATCGTTGTCGTCAGATGAAACCTATTTGCCCTGACCCTCGTAGTACCGTGTACAGATGGCTCGAGTCGGATGATCACATAGGCCATCGCCCAACCCCCAAGCAGGAAGAGGTGGTCACATGTCGGCACCGTTGTATCCCCTGTTCGTTCACTTTCCTATGGCATTGCTTACGATGAACTTTTGGAACATCATGTATCTGTTTCGTCCACCCTGGGACACGGGGAAGCCGTTGCCTGAATTTGTCGAACTGGTGGAATCGGGCCGCCTTGCCTCGGGGCGGGCCATTGACTTGGGATGCGGCACGGGCACGAATGTCATCTACCTGGCCCAACATGGGTTCGACGCCGTAGGGGTGGACATTGCGCCACGAGCCATTGCCAAGGCGCAACGCAAGGCAGAAGCGGCCGGCGTACACCCCCGATTCCTTGTGGCTGACGTCACCGACCTGCCTCCGGACTTGGGGCTCTTCGACTTGGCCCTGGACGTGGGATGCTTCCACAGTTTGAAGGAAGAGGGACAGCGAGCATATGTCCGCTCCCTCGCCCGCGTCCTCAGGCCGGAAGGTGTGTATCTGCTCTGGACGTTTCGGCGAGACCCGGCGCGGCCGCCCGCGCGCTTTGGCCCCAGAGGGGTAACGCCCGAGGAGGTACGATCCGCCTTCGAACCGTTGTTCGCCATCGAAGAGGTGAAGACAGGCGAAGGATGGCGTCCAACCGCGTTGTACGTGATGAAACGATCGGAATCCTTCCCATTCGAGGAGCACGAAACAAAGGTTCCTCCCCCACCGTACTAAGGAGTGGAAGCCAACTGTTGAATTTTGGATAGAGTGTGAGAGCGTTTGATTGTAACTACGTGTTGGGCTTCAAGGGGCCGTGCCCGAATCGTTCTTGCACCAGGTGTTGACGACATTCTGGCAGGGCGAGAGCCGGCAGCACATATTTGACGGAGGTGGTTATGGCCGAAAGGAAACACACGAGCATGCACATTGTCTACATTCCCCACGGGGGCGGCCCCTGCCTGTCCTGGGCGACCCCGGGCACCGGCCCATGGTGGAGCTTATGAACGACCTGCGGGCCCAACTTCCCCGCCCGGACGCCATCCTGGTCATCAGCGCCCACTGGGAGGAGCCCGTCCCCACCGTGTTGGGGGCCGAGCAACCGCCCATGCTGTACGATTACTACGGCTTTCCCGAAGAAGCATATCGCATCTCCTACCCGGCGCCGGGACACCCGGCCCTGGCAGAGCGAATCGCCCACTTGCTCCAACAGGCGGGCCTTGCAGCCCGCGTGGACCGACAGCGCGGCTTCGACCACGGCCTGTTCGTTCCCCTGATGCTCCTTTACCCCGAGGCGGACATCCCCTGCCTGCAACTTTCCCTGGTGCGCGGGCTCGATCCATCGCTACACATCGCCATGGGCAAGGCGCTCTGCCCCCTGCGGGAGAAGAATATTCTGGTTGTGGGCTCAGGATATTCGTTCCACAACCTCAGGGCCTTACTCGCTGGCTCGGGTGGTCCTGACCCCGCCAATGACGCCTTCCAGGATTGGCTCATCGAGACATGTACCGGGCCGCTGTCGGAAGAGGAGCGCGAACGTCGGTTGATGGAGTGGCAACGTGCGCCGCACGCGCGTTACTGCCATCCGCGCGAGGAACACCTGTTGCCTCTGCACGTGTGCCAGGGCATCGCAGGGACCCCTGCCCAACTCCTGTTTGACGGCCAGATCCTGGGCAAACGGACCGTGGCGTTCATGTGGTGAAAGGATGGAGTCCCGTCAAATCCCGGCGCGGTGGTCATCAAGATGCCCCCTTGGGGTGAAGACTAGGCACGTGCCTGCAACCGGACATCGGGTTTGTGCGACGGGTCTGAGGAGCGTTGATTATGCCGACCGAAACTCATCTTGTTCCCTTTGGTTCAGAGGCACCTAACTTTATCCTGCCTTCTGTGACAGGAGAGACAGTCCGCCTTTCCGACTACCGGGGCCACAACCATGTCGTGCTGGTTTTCCTCAGGGGGGTCTTTTGACCCTTCTGCCGCCGGCACCTGGCGCAGTTGCGCCGAGACTACCCAGAATTCCGTAAGCGTGCTGCCGAAGTCCTGGCCAATGCAGCAGATACCCTGGGCAATGCCCGAAAGTACTTCCGAAAACATGCCCTTCCGTTTCCCGGCCTGGTGGACAACAGCCACGCCGTCTATGACCAATACGATGTGCAAAGTCGGCTGTTGTCCCTAGGGCAACGTCCAGGGCTGTTCATTGTAGACAAGGCCGGAATTGTGCGCTACGCTTTCATAGGCAGGCAACAGTGGGAGATCCCCTCGAATGAGGAGGTCCTGAGAGAACTGGACAGATTAGAGTAGTTCGCTCGTACGGGAAGACACGGCACAGAAAGGGACGCCGGGAGAAGCACGGCAAATTTTTGGCAACTCCCTTTGATATCGGGAGTGCCCAAAGCCCTGGCCACGTACTTGGAGACCCATCCCAAAAGGGGGGGAACCTCGATGCATCCCTGTGGCGGGGTCAGCGGGGGCGCTCAAGGACCGGAGTTCGGTGCTGCGCATCCTGCGCAAGTACGCACTGCGCGCGGGCCTTGACGACCTTGCCCGTACACACTGCGGCACACATTTGCAACTCGCTACCTGGCCGCGAATCCCGGCGACCTGCGGGGGTTGGCCGCGTTCGTGACCATGCGAGTTTGAACACGGTCATGGTGTACACGGAGCCGCGGTTGGAGGACCTGGCGGAGCGGATGGAGCGGGTGGGGTGATCCAACAACTTTTATCCTTATTTCTCCTGAGCAATCTTTAGGACCCGGGTGTACAACGAGTCGCTGAGGTAGAAGCCCGCCTTGTATCGCAAATCATCAAGCAAGGGCTGGACAGCCGTTATCAGCCCTTCGGCCTTTGCGGCCAACAAAATGCCCACCACACCGATGACCTCCAGCCCCAGCCGTTGGGCCATGTGGCGGCCCTCACGTTCATCCATGAGGACAAGATTCGCTCCCATTTCCAGGGCCAGAGCGATGGTTTCCGCTTCCCCACGGTCCAGGTCTCTTTGCAATACAGCAACAACTCTCTTGTCCTGCACAGACCGTTGGGCAATCCAATCCGCTTCGGCTACCTCATTTCACCCGGGCCAGGGACGGCCAAAGGCATTGAGTTCATCCCATACGCCCATAGGGATATGGATCTGACCATAGAGATCTCGAAGGAGATGTAAGTGGCCAATAGCAGCCAAGTTGGTAATAGGCGAGATATTGCTTACCACGATCATAACTGCCCCAATCGGCGGAGGGTGGCCACATCCTCTTCCAGGTCTTCCACATCATAGTGAGGGGAAATCTTCCGCGCCGCCAGGACCTGACGGAACTCCCACAAGGACATGCCCGCCAGTTCGCGCGCCTTACCGATGGAGAGCCGTCCTTCCCTGTATAGATGGACGGCCAATTCGAGCTTCAGGTCATCGACCGTAAGCCGTGCCGAATCCAGGATCTCTTGCGGAATCTGTAGTGTCGTTTCTCTCATCCCATATTCTCTCTGTGGGAAACTCTGTGTCCACGCCGTGTCACACATCTCACAACTAATACTTTGTGGTGCACATTATACCACACGGGGGCTTCCTGCTTCATAAAATGCTTAGCCAGCTCGGTTCCATCTTTTGTTGGCGATTTAGGGGGGGCGTGTTGGTGGGCGACTCCACCGGTAAGGAAGTGGATCTTCCCCACTTCTTTGGAATTCTGCTCCCACCGCCTTTGAACGGCAGGGAGCAGCCCCCTGAAACGCTAAACCTCTAAGGCGTCCAGGTACGAGACATCCTCCGGCGGGAAACCCGCCACAGCCAGGGGACTCAATCCGGGATGACGGTAGTGCCGTTTACGTTCGTATCTCTCTTGCGCAGGCGTAAAGTTCCGGTACAAGGCCCAGAGGAGCGCCGCCCGCTCCAGACGTTCCTCTGAACCTGATTGCGTCCCCATCTGAGCCTCAAGCGAAAGTCGCGCCCATACCACTCCGGCGTCACCCGCTGCAGTCCCTGGTAATACGCCTGGCTGTGGGTCATCACATCGTTCAGGTGACGATCCAGGAAACGTCCTGTCTCCACCCCAAAGGGATGACTTTTCTGCCTGCTCATAGCCGCATCTAGTACCTTGGTGGATGAGCCGGCTCAGTTTCCGATGCACGCCCTGTCCTTTTTCTAGCGTCTCCTCCCCTTCCAGCCCTTTGCAGGCTTGCTGTACTGCCTCGGCCAAGGGTTTTCGAAGGTTGCGCCACAGATGCCATACGCAGCGTTGCTGTCCCACCCAGTAAAGCTCCTGTTTCAAATAGGAGA
>CAZAQA010000068.1:0-6606 GCA_964487375.1 uncultured Anaerolineae bacterium
GGACGCAGCGCGGCTGCGCCCCTACGACGCAGGCGGCGCGGCCGACGAGGGATGAGGGATGATGGTTGACAGCACGGGGACCATCTCCCCTGCTTGGGCGATCCGTCTTGAACGCGTATCACTTCGATGCTGTTGAGGGAGATGCGAGGGGGGCGGTGACGGAAGTTTCAAGAAGCGGAGGGTGAAACTCGGGAATCAGGTCACGGAGGTTCTTCAAAATGGCGTCCGCGTCGTTATGCCACGCGGCTTCAAGGAGAGTGGTGCAGGCTTTCTCTAACGTTGTGGGCACAAAGGCGCTGGCATTGGCGGCGATAAATATCTTCTCGTGAGAAGTACGCTCATAGCGCTCCCCGGGAACAAACAGTTCTTCAAAGAGTTTCTCCCCAGGACGCATGCCCGTGAAGACGATGTCGATGTCCTCTCCCACTTGTAGGCCGGAAAGCTCTATCAGGTCCCGGGCCAGATCGACAATTCTGACAGGATCGCCCATGTCGAGGACGAAGACCTCTCCCCCGCGCCCCAGGACAGCAGCCTGCAAGACCAGGTCGTTAATTTGAACAGAACGCAACCGGCGCAGGCTCACGTCGCCGTTGAGCAACTCGGCAAGACCGGGCAAGATACGTGTGGTTACTCCAGCCTGGTGGCAGGCATCAACGATCTGCCGAACCACGCGCCCCGGTGCACTGGGGATGGCAATAATGATTTCCTGTATCTTGTATTCCCGCACCAGCTCGGGAATGTGCTCTCGCCCGCCCAGAATGGGCTGACCGCGCACGCGCAACCCCTGTTTATCGGGATCATCATCCAGGAAGCCAACCAGTCATACCCCAGGGCGGGATTCTGCTGCATTTCCCGAGCCAGCAATTGGTCAGCATCGCCCGCGCCGTAAACCAGCACCCGCTTGGCGCCATGATTCCGCCCCTGAAGAAAGTGTCGGTTACGTAGTGTCTGGGGGATGTTCATGGCTGCACCTCGGGAAGACGTATCCGCAAGCCAGGGGCCGGAGGTCAGAGGTCAAAGGCCAGAGATCAGGAAAGGGCTGGTTTGGGGACACAGATGAACGCAGAGAAACACAGATTAAACCTTTTCTTTTTTATCTGTGTGCGAAGCTCGCGTTCATCTGTGTCCTGTTTTGGGGACACGGATTTTTTCATCAATGGTTTATCCGTGAGCGGAGCCCGTGTTCATCTGTGTCCGTTCAAACCTCTTTTCCCGGCGGAAACGACTTACTGACCTCGAATATCGCCATCGCCAGCCGATAGGCCTTTTGGTAAACGGTTAAATCCTTCGCCGACCTAATCCGCACCTTCTCGCCTCCTGACTTTCTGCTTCTGGCTTTCTGTCCTGTATATCCGTACACGAAGCCCCTGCGGATTTGCGTCCTATCCTTGGGTTATTCCACTTGCCCTTCAAACCAGCGCACCAGTTTGGCACTTACACGGACGGAACTCTGCGCCAACTCCCGAACTGCGGCCAGTCCTTCCTCTCTAGAGATCAGCCCAACGCGATAAGCAAGCAGCAGTACTCCCAACGTGCCTTTTACCTGCAAGCCCATGTCTCTGGCGATTCTCCGGGCTAACTTCTCATCTATCAATACCCAGTCAGCATTTACTTCTTGAGCCAGCAGGATGACATCAAGCTCCCCCTGATCCAACCCCAAAAGTTCGGGGGGAATGGTGATGCTGTTTTAGGATTCTTAACCACAAACCAGTCGGCCTGTGCAATCTCCCGCGCTCCGGGACGACCTCGTCCTTGCAGGACAACTTCTCCATAAACCGAGGCGGGGATCAGGACTTCGTCAAATAGAGCGTGCAACAGTTCGAGTTGACCAATCATGGAGAGGGCAATCAGGGGCGTGCTGTTCACCACGCCTACGATTCGAGCCATCCCTCAGTTCCCTGAGCTTCCTGCTCCAGTTCTTCGTCCGGATAGTCAATCACGTCGAATCCGTGTTCGGAAAGCAGACGATAAAATTCCCACCGGTCACAGCCCAGGATTTGAGCACCCAGCCCTCCTGAGATACGTCCCATCTCATAAAGCCGACCCAGTGTATAGATGAACACTTGCTTGCGAAAGTCCTGAGGCTCCTCTCGCAGAGCTACTAGAATTTCCTCAGGGAAGACAACTTCCACACCCATTTCGATGCCTCCATCATGTGTGCATCTGGCAGCAAGGCCGGACATGCCAGCCAGGGCCCCATTCACCTGGTGTTGATGACAGCTCCATTATAGCTTCTGACCTGGTACTTGTCCAAGACGCAGAAATCAGGGGCCAGAAGGGGGAGACCAGAGGGCAGAGATCAGAGATCGGGGATCAGGAAAGGGACCGGGGGATTTGATCATGCTGCCGATTTGGGACACGGATGAACACAGAAAAACACGGATTTTTCCCTTTCCTTTTACTGCGTGCGAAGCTTGTGTAAATCAGAGATCAGGGATCAGAGGCCGGAGATCAGAGACCAGTGGTCAGTGGTCAGAGATCAGGAAACGCTCCGGGGATTTGAACATGCTGCCGAGCATTTTGCCAACTTCTCGGCTGAGGAAGGCTATTTCAACATCTCCAAGAGCTCTTCCCGGGGAATCTCGATGTCCTTGAGGATTTGGCGCACCAGCCCCCGTCCTAAATTCTCACCTGGGTGATAAGACACGACTGTAACTCGTCCATCCGGATGACGGTAAAAGCGGTGATTCCCCTTTTGTCGGACAAGTTCGAACTCCGAGGATCCGACACCTGGCACATTTTACGTGGTGAGACCTGAGGTAAACGACTCATACTGTCACATCAACCTGTTGAACGCCCACAAAGTACATAGGGGGCTCTTCTGGCTCTTCAACTTCAAGACAGAGGGCGACGGCCTCCCGAATGCGCGGGATTAATTCCTCAAGGGTGCGCGCTTGGGTGTGGCAACCTCGTAAGGCCGACACGCTTGCCGCATAGATTCCGTCCTCGTCCTGTTCAATAGCGACCAAGAAGCGCCTGCGAGTCTCCATAACACATTCCTCTATGACTCTTTTCCACATTAAGGACAGCTCATGATGTCAATCCGGTCAAGCTCATTATAACGTGCTTCTACATAACCGATCAATTGGGATTGGTCGGCCATTATCGAGCGGCACGGCGGTGGATAACGACCTCTCTGTGAGTCGACCATTGACGATGGACGGATGACCAACGACCAACGACGACGGCGGTTCGTGGCAGCCTTGGACGCAGCGCGGCTGCGCCCCTACGACGCAGGCGGCGCGGCCTACGAGGAGGGATGATGGCGGGTCACCTGTGCAGCCGAATGAATTCGCCTGCTCAACGGGGGGTGTCCCTCTGGGACAAAAAACGTTGGCCTGGATCCGACCCCGCGTTCCGTGAGGCCCTCTCCCTGCCTCGCTGCGCTCGGCCGTCCCTCTCCCAAACCTGGGCGAGGGGGTTAAGCGGGCGATGGGTTAGGCCGGCCGTTGAAACGGCGGCCTTCACGTGCCAAACCGCCGTGGGCGGTTTATTGCTCAGCCCTGTGGGGGCTTGGCCGCTGGAGCGAGAGTGCCGCAGTGGGGCTACGTTGGGGAAAGCCCCCGAAGCGGCTGGGGGTTGCGTTGGCCGGTGGTCGGTAGTCGGTGGTCGACCATGGACGATGGACGATGGACGGACGACGACCGACAAATGACGAACGGTGGGCGGTGGGGGCTCTCCCTACCAGGAGTAAGGAGTTCCAGTCAAACGGTTACGATTTGTAGATATCCCCTCGGGGGCCTATATGGTCGACGTAGATAATGCCCTCTTCGGCAGCATGCCAGAAAATAATGCGTAGATTCCCAACCCGAATTCGTTGGTAGCCTGACCACTCTCCGGCCATGTGAATCATCCCCGGATAGGTGGTTGGGCTTTCCGCAAGACGTTGCAAAGCCGCCTTTACACGTTCTCTCTCCGAAGGAGATAATCTTTGCATATATCGAGCGGCACGGCGGTGGATAACTACCTTGTTCATTAGAGTGCGTCCAACTCGATGTATGCGTCCTTTTTCCCCTGCGCGCGATCCTCGCGCGCTTGTTGCAAATCCGCAATCGCTTTTTCGTCCAAGTCCAAGCCCAGTATCTCGGCAATCAGTTGAAATTGCTCCCAGGGGATGATAACCTCTTGGGGCTTTCCTTGCTCATCTACCACATATTTCCTCGTGATTTTTATCATCCCTGCCTCCTGCCCACGCTGTAGTTGGGGGAAAGCCCCCGAAGCGGCTTGGGGTTGCGTTCTGCTCATTAATTTACACCTACAGGAATGGAGAGGGCGATGCGAGTCTCCGGGGTAATGTCCACTTCTGGAATACCTAAAGGTTCTCCTCGCTCAGCGCGATACGCGGCTATCATCTTAACGACATCAATGCAGTTAAAAATAGCTTCTTCGACCGTATCTCCTTCGGCAAAGGCTCCCTGGATTTCAGGACACCGGGCTAAGTAGCCGTCGTCATTGGGTTCAATGATTATCGATAACAAGAGCGTTTTCATGTTCAAGCAGCCTCCCATGGCACTCACGTGAATGTCCCATGCCTCGGATTAACTTGGGTCAAGCGGTGCATTTCCATTATAACATGCGAACGACGTCTGACCAAGGACAGCCGACGAAGGACAAATGACGAACGACGACGGCGGTTCGTGGCAGCCCCCGTGGGGCTTGGCCGCTGGAGCGAGAGTGCCGCAATGGGGCTACGTTGGGAAAGCCCCCGAAGCGGCTGGGGGTTGCGTTGGCCGGTGGTCGGTGGTCGATGGTCGACCATTGACCATTGACGATGGACGATGATGATGGACGAGAGCTATTTTCCTTCCTCTCGCCACTGCTCGAGGGTTTTCACCCAACCGGCCGGGGGGTTTTTGTAGAGGGATATGGCCTGTTCCAGGGCGGCGATGGCGTCCCGGTTCCGGGCCAGGGCTTTGAGGGCCAGGGCTTTGTAGTACCAGGTCCAGGCGGCCTTGGGGTTCAAGGCCAGGGAGCGCTGCAGGTACTCCAGGGCCTCCTGGTAGCGTTTGGCGCTGTAGGCGGTCACGCCCAAGTAGTAAGGAGGCGCATGGTGGTCCGGCGCGGCCCGCCAGGCCCCCTTGTACCAGCGCATGGCCTCGTCCCAGGCGCCGCGGCCTCGGGCCAGGTCTCCCAGGCCGATGTAGGCGTCCATACGGTCGGGGTAACGGGTCACCAGGTCACGGTAAATGGGCTCGGCCCGGTCCGGCTGGCGCAGGTAGCGCCACATGAGGGCCTCGCGCATGAGCAGGGGGTAGTCGTCGGGCGGCTGGGCCACCCGCGCGCCTTGATGGTAGAATCCCGCGGCCGTGTGCCAGAGGCGTTTCTGTTCTTGAAAGCGGCCACGGTTCCACCAGTAGTTCGGATCCCGTTTCTTGTCAGGGTACTTCTGCCAGTGGGCCTGCAGGTCAAGCCAGGACTTGGGCGGATTGGAGTGCAGGGTGATGGCTTGGTTCAGGGCTGCCAGAGCTTCAACACGGCGGTTGAGCGCGTCCAGAGTGAGGGCTTTGTAGTACCATATGCCACTCCTCTTAGGTGCCAATTCCAGGGCCTGGTCGAAATAGCGCAAGGCGTCTTCGTACTGTCGCTGCTCGCGCGCGGTGAGCCCCATGTAGTAGGGGGGCACGTAACTGGTGGGCGCGACCTCCTGTGCTCTCTTGTACCAGGCAATAGCGCCCTCGTCGTCCTTCTGCGCCCGCGCCAGGTTGCCCAGGCGGAGGTAGGCGGCCATGCTGTCGGGCTGGAGGTCCAGGGCTCGGCGGTAGTCGGCCTCTGCCCGGTCGTACGCCTTCACCCGAACCCAGCGGTCTCCCGCGGTCAGGTAGAAGGAATAAGCCTTTCCCGGTTGCGCACGGCGAGCTGCTTGTTCATAATCCAGGGCAGCCTCTTCCCAATTCTGTTTCAGCTCTGCCCGCTGGCCGCGCGCCCACCAGTGTTCGGGAGACTCCGGCGACAGGCGGGCGATGACGTCATCCCACACGGCCAGGGCGTTATCCAGTTCCTGCCGACCCCGGTAGATACCGGCCAAGTAGGCAGCTGCAGACGTGTTAGGGTAAAGGCTGAGGGCAAACTCGTACCAGGCCTGGGCGGCTTCCACATTTTTCTCCGTTTGGAGGACACGGCCGCGTTTCACCGCGTAGGTGCTGATGTCCCGGTCGAAACGGGTGTGGACGGGATGACCGAGCGCGTAGGAGGTCAGCGCGTAGTAGTAAGCGGTAACGGTGTCCGCAGGGACGCGCGCGTAGACCTGTTGCCACAGGATGGCGGATTGGGGGAGGTGTCCGGTGAGGCAGGTGAGTCGGGCCACCGATCGGGACGCGATGTCGGATGCGCGAGACACGCGCTCCAGTCGGGTCAGGGCCCCCTCTGCCAGGCGCGATGTGTCCCCAGCGGGAACAGAACAGGGCCGGCGGGGATCGGTGGGGGTTAAAGACGCGAGGGGGGAACGAAGGAGGTGGACGTTGGCGATGTTGAGGGAGCCAAGGGCCTTCAGGAGGGGGGCGCGATGAAGGGTGAGCAAGGCGAACATCATCAGTGTGAGAAAGGAGAGGCGTTGCCAGGCGGATGTGGTTGTCACGATAAGCTATTGGTGTTCATTGGACGAATGGT
>CAZAQA010000069.1:0-6149 GCA_964487375.1 uncultured Anaerolineae bacterium
TCAACCCGCCCGCGCTTAACTTTAGCGCTGTTACCTTGCTGGCCGAACTCCACGGCCGCATGGGCTACTTCCCGCCATGCATCCGCATGCGTCCTGTGGTGGGACTCGATGGCCAGCGAGTGGTACCCCCACGCTTTGAAGTGGCAGAAATTCTCAATCTGCAAGCGGTGCGCGACGAAGCCCGGAAACGGCGAGCAGAGTAAATATGTTTCGCCATTCGAAAATCCGAAGGAAATCATAGAGGTGATGAGACCCCTTATGAAGTCAAAGCTCTTTCTGTAGAGTACGATGGATAGGGTTATGGAACACTCTCTTTTCTTTCCGTCCGTGCACAGTTGGGTAAAGGAGTATGCGAATGCTTGAATACACAGGACATCCTTTTGTGGATGTAGGCATCGCCACCATCGTCGCGTTCGCGAGGAAGACCCTGCCTCAGGAACTTACCGAGGCGGATTTGGAAGCCATCGCCGAGTACATGCGGAAGAACTACGTCGTTGATCCGCTAAAATCTTTCCTTACGGTGGCGTTCCCTAATTCCGGTTTCACCCAGCCGGCTTATAACAAACAACCTGAAAAGCGGCAGATATACGCTGAACGCGTGTTGGGTGCATTTCGTTCCCAGGTTCCTCGTCTCCGCGTCCCCGGCGTCTTCACCGGTAAACCGGCTACCGCCCTTTCATTGGATGTGAAGGGCACCCTTCCCCCAGGCCGAACATTTCGTCAGCACGTCCCCCTGCTGACAGGTGAAGGCATCATCAATTTCTTCCCCTACGGGGACGCGGGGCTTCCCATCTCTGGAGAGGCCCTACTCGCCCTTCAGGCTCTCCCCCTGGGTTGCGCCAAGGCAGGCGGCCGACTCCTCGCGGTCCACTCGGATGACCCAGACATCACTCTACGCTTTGCCCGCCGCTTCCTCCAGCACAACCGCAAAGCCATCCAGGTGGCTCAGGCAATGGGCTCCAAGAAGATGCCTGAAACACCACAACGAGCGCTCACCTTCTTTGTGCACACACTTCTGGACTTGGAACAAGAACGCCAACGCTATGAGCGCCAGCAACAGCCCGCATCTGTCACCGCGTACCACTTCTCTAACAGCGGTCAGGGGGTGGATTTGGACATCTACCACCTGCCCATGGAAGTACTCGATTTCATTCGCGCCGCTATCACGCCAAAGTACAAGCCGGCCTGGTCGGCCTTGGTAGAACGCGGATGGGGGATCACGCGTGCTAAGAGGAGACGTAAGGCTCAGGCGGAGGATGTCCCTCAACCTCGCTACAACGTGGTATATGAGGACCTGCTCCAATTGCCGGAGAGCGCTGCATTTTTCATCCGCACATACTTTTTGCGACGCCCCACGCGCGTGCGGAACAAAAAGGATCCTCGCTCCACATATTCTCTCCGTAGTGACCTAAATCTCATCTCGTGGCCATTGCTCGATCTTTTCCTGCGAAAGGTGGTAATCATGGACAAAACACGTATTGAACACATTCGCACCCTAGGAGATACACTGGCGGAATATGTCCGCACGGAGAATGACCGGCGGTTCTTCCACACTTTCCTGACCGCCGGACACTATGACCACTTACGAAACGCCCTGATTAAAGCCAGTATAGCCCGCATGAAACGGGGAGAGTCCCCACTCATCACATTCGACCAGTTCATCGCCATCTTTGAGGAGGGCGAAAATCTCCCCTATTTCGACTGGCGGCTGGCCCGTGACCTGGTACTGATCCGTATGATCGAACAACTCTATCAGCAAGGCTGGCTAACATCTCACCCTGATGTCCTCCCCGAGGAAGCAGAAAGTTAAGTTCACACCCTTTGCGAAGAAAACTCAGGAGGTGAGTTATGGCATTCCTAACTGGCATCTTTCTCATCGATGCGCCTGCATCTGCTCTGAATAACCTGGGATCCATGCCTGGAGCCCGAACAGACAACACCGTCGGAGTAAAAATGATTCGCACGCGCGAGGGCGCGTATCCTTACGTCTCGGCCCAGGCTTTTCGGTACTGGCTCCGGCAGACATTGGAGAAGGGACCTTGGGGATGGCAGGCCGCGCCCATCTTCCGGGAAACAAAAGTCGCGTACACGGATGGCAACCCCATCATGTACTGGGATGATGACCTTTTCGGGTATATGCGTGCCGCGTCCAAGCGCGCCTCAGCTGCCGCCGCACGTGCCGAAGATACGGATTACGCGGCCCTTACCCCGATCGAGGGTGTGGACACTATCACGCGTGCGTCCCCCTTCCGCGTCAGCACCCTCGTCTCCATCGCCCCTGTTGGCGTCGTGGACGACTTCGGCGTGATGTCCCGCCACGAAGGTGATCCCGTACCCCACGAGCATCAGTTTTATCGGGCGACGCTTAAGGGCCTCATCTCCCTCGACCTCCACGCGGCCGGTACTTTTACCTACCGTCAGAAAACGGGCTTCCTCAACCTGGACGTCGTGCGGAAACGCCAGGCCGAAGAGAGGGGATTGGAACATCTGGAAGACGAGAAAGCCTATCGTCTCCCCCGGGAGGAGCGTGTCCGCCGCATTACCGTGCTGCTGGAAGGGCTAGCCCACCTAGAGGGTGGGGCCAAACAAACGCTCCATTACACCGATGTAAGCCCAGTCCTCACTTTTATCGCGATCACCAAAGGGGGCAATCACATTTTTGGTCACGTCGTCGGCGCGGATGAGCGCCATCGGCCGGTTGTCAACATCGAAGCGCTGAAGGAAGCCCTGACCGTGTTCGAGGATGACTTGCTTTCTGACATCTATGTCGGTTGGGTCCAGGGCTACCTGGACGATCAACGGGCTGCCTTTGAACGCGCCCTGGGCGAGGACGGCGAACTGGCTGCCTGGCGCGACCGTATCCACATCATGCACCCGCGTGAGGCCTTCCTCGCGCTGGCCGAAGACATGCGCAAGCCAGAGCACGCATCCTGGTTGGCGTGAGCCCACAACAGGAGGCGACCATGCGTGTCCTGAAAGTTATCGCGGAGGGGATAGTGACGTCCTTCCGCTATCCCTTCTTCATGCAAGAGGTTCAACCGACCTTTGAAATGCCCCCGCCCGCAACGATTTACGGGCATATTGCCAGTGCGCTGGGCGAATGGTTTGACCCGGTGGGAGTGCGCTTCGCCCTGCACTTCACCTACAAGATCAAGTTCGAGGACCTTGAGCACACGCATGTTCTCAAACCATCAAGAGGCAAACTTCCTGGCACGCGTCTGCCCAAAGTACTGGAGGGCAAAGTCAATCCCTTTCGCCGAGAACTCCTCTTTGCCCCTAGATTAACCTTATACGTTAACCGTCCGGAATGGATCGATGCCTTCCGCCATCCTCGTTACGCGGTAGTACTTGGGCGATCCCAAGACCTGTTCACCTACACCGCAGTACAGGTCATCGAGTTGGAACAAGCGGAACACGCCTACTTTGAGCATACTTTGCTTCCCTTTGGATTCGCTCGACGTACAGCTAAGGGGATCACGGTGCAGATGCCCCGATTCCTGGACTATCATCGTGATCGCTTTCCCACCTTTGCCAGGTACGTCATCCTGCATCGGCGAGTCCACTCGCGTGATTTTCTCCGCTTCCAGGGAGAACCGCCATTCACGTTTTGGATCGACCCCACATCGCCAGAAATCGATGGGGATCGCTTGGGGTTGAGTTTTCACACATGGGTGGGAGAAGATGAACCTGTCAGCCTCTTCCCGTTGGCCTGAAGATCTGAACAACCTTTGGGCGAAAAGCCCTGTAGATAAGGCCGCGTCAGGGGAGACCCTGGCCCACCACACGTGGGCTGTCCTCACGCGTCTATCGGAACTCGCTCTCCTCCGGCCCGACCTGCCCGGGCAGGTGTCCGTCCCGCATCTGTGGCACCTGCTCTTTTGGGCTGGATTCCTCCACGATTGGGGCAAATCGGCCCGGGGATTCCAGGCTCTCTTGCGGGGAAACATTCGACGTTGGCCTCACCGTCATGAGGTCTTGTCCCTGGTTTTTGTCCCCTGGGTGACTCATCAATGGTCCCGGGAAGACACCCTCTGGCTTGTAGCTGCCATTGTCTCCCACCATCGGGATGCGGATGAGGTGCTAGACCTATATCCACCGGGATTGGACGAGGAAGACGATCCGCTACGCGCGCTGCTTGGCGAATTGGACGAGGATACCGTTACCCGCCTCTGGCACTGGCTTTCAAACCTGGCGCCCGTGTGGATGAAAGACTTGGGTTTGCATCAAAAAGGCGTCAAGTTCACCCCGCCGCCACCTGTGGAGATCGCTATCCCCCAGGTGATGGATACCGGCGTGGATATCGTCCGTGAGTGGCTGGATGAGTACGATCGCTTCATAGAGGACCTCTCATGGAGCCAAGATGTCTCCCTGCGCCTGTGTGGTATCCTCCTGCGAGGATACCTGGTCCAGGCCGACCACACCGCGTCCGCACACGCGGGCCCCTTCCACGCTCCTCCTGTGCACCGAGAGACGATTCTCACCGCCACCGGAATTTCCCCTGCCGCGCTCTATGAACACCAAAAGCACGCGGCCTCTATCACAGGCAACGCCCTTCTTATTGCCCCCACGGGAAGCGGTAAGACCGAGGCCGCACTCCTCTGGGCAGCTCACCACAAGGCATCAGGGCGACCTCTTCCCCGTGTGTTCTACGCGTTGCCCTATCAGGCTAGCATGAACGCCATGTACGACCGCTTGCAACGTGTCTTCCCCCGTGCAGTAGGTCTTGTCCATGGACGCAGCACCCTCGCCCTCTACCGACGCCTGATGGAGCGGGATTATGATCCCCAACACGCGGCTCAAGAGGCCCGCTGGATGAACAATGTGGCCCGACTGCACCTTCCCCCCATCCGTGTGTTCAGTCCGTACCAGATGCTCAAGGCGGCCTTCCAACTAAAGGGCTACGAAGCGCTTCTGGCCGACTACGCGGAGGCCGCTTTTATCTTTGACGAAATCCACGCCTATGAGCCCAAACGCTTGGCCATGATCCTAGAATTGGTTCGATTCCTGCGGGAGCACTTAGGTGCCACGTTCTTTGTGATGTCCGCGACCTTTCCTACTGTCATCCAAAATCAACTAAGAGTCGCCCTGGGAAATTTCACCCGCATTCGGGCTTCCTCTGCACTCTTCG
The DNA here is from genome assembly GCA_964487375.1 of uncultured Anaerolineae bacterium. Classification (GTDB taxonomy): domain Bacteria; phylum Chloroflexota; class Anaerolineae; order JAADDB01; family JAADDB01; genus JAADDB01. The sequence continues at coordinate 5,129 of CAZAQA010000069.1, forward strand.
AGCACTTCACTCGTCACCAAGTTCATGTGCTAGAAGGCGATATCCTACACGACAGGACCGTCCAACGCATTTTGGCCGTATTTCAGGAAGGCCGATCCGTGTTGGTCACGTGCAACACCGTCGCCCGAGCCCAGGAAATGTACGGCTCACTGGCTGAGGCCCTCCCCGATAAGAGTGCACTTATTCTGGTACACGGTCGTTTCAACGCGCGTGACCGTCTGCGCAAAGAAGCCCAGATCCTAACACGCACAGGGCTAGGACGCACGCATCGGGAGCCCGTTATTGTGGTGGCTACGCAAGTCGTCGAGGTCAGCCTGAACATTGATCTGGATATTCTCTTCACCGATCCCGCTCCCCTTGAAGCCCTTGTGCAGCGTTTTGGTCGGATAAACCGTAAGCGCAGATTGACATTAGCCCCTATATATGTGTTCACCCAACCCGATGACGGTCAAGGGATTTACGACCCGCGCCTGGTGCGAGGAACGCTCAACGTGCTCATCTCTGAGGCCCAGGGCCAACCTATTCATGAAGGATTCATCCAGGAGTGGCTGGATCAGATATATCAAACAGAGGGTTATTGGCAGGACTGGCAGAGACTGTTCGAAGAGACAGCCCGGGAATTCAGGGAAAGTTTCCTGGCTGCGCTCACACCGTTCAACAGTGACCCTAGCCTTGAGAAGGCTTTTGACGAACTTTTCGACGGAACGGAGGTCCTTCCTCTTTCTCTGGAAGAAGAATATCACCGCTTACAAAAGGAACGCCCATTGGAAGCCGCGGAACTTTTCGTTCCCATCTCTTGGGGGCGTTGGCATCAATTGCGGCTCAACCAGTGCCTGTGGACAGAACCCGGCCAATGGCCGCAAATCGTTGATGTGCCATATTCGGAGGAATTAGGGTTGATGTTTGATATTAATGGCGGTTAGCAGTTGGCAGTTGGCAAATGGCTAACCGCCACCCGCTAACTGCCCGCCATCCGCTATCTGCTGACCGCCGTCTGCTGAACAAAATCCGATCCACAGAG
>CAZAQA010000070.1:0-1809 GCA_964487375.1 uncultured Anaerolineae bacterium
ACGAGAAAGTCATGGACTACGAGGGCAACCTCATCCGCGCCGACCGCCTGCTGGAGGAGGTGCGCACCCTGGCCACCGACTTCGCGGTGCGCCAGATCCTGCACAACGGCTTCGCGGGCGAGATCAGCCCCCTCACCCGCTTCTACGTCCTCTGGCGCTGGAACTACAAAGAGGCCCGCGTCCCCTTCGACGAGGCCCGCAAACTGGCCCAGTCCTGCGGCATCGACCTGGCCCGGGAGTGGAACCGCCGCGGCACCTTCGTCAAGAAGGAGCGGGAGTTCGTGCGCGTGCTGGGGCCCCACCAGCGCCGTGAGGAGGATATGGAAAAGGACCCGCGGGAACTGATCAACGTGCTGCACCGGGCCCTGCGCTACTGGGAGGCGGGCAAGCAGCAGGAGATGGTGGCCCTGCTCTCGGCCACGGGCTACGGGGCCAGCGAGGCCTTCTACCGCGTCGCCCAGGCCATCTCCGAAACTCTACCCATCGCCAGCAAGGAGAAGAAACTGCTGGACGGCTTCCTGGCCGGCCGCGAGCGCGTGCGCCGGGCCGTGCGGGAGAGCGGGCAGCAAGGTAGGCTGTTTGACGAAATCTGACCTTGGAGGGCATCCCCATGACCAAAATCGCCGAACTCGTGACCGATATCCGCAACCGCGACCTTGTCCTTCCCGAATTCCAGCGGGAATACGTGTGGAGTCGCGAACAGGCCAAGCAACTGATGGTGTCTCTGTTCAAAGAGTACCCCATCGGCGCGCTTCTCTTTTGGAAGACGCCCCATCCGCCCGAACTGAAGAACCTGGATGCCTATGACCCCGAACTGGGCACGGTCTCGATCATCCTGGACGGACAACAGCGTCTTACCACCCTGTACATGCTCCTGACCGGGGAGATCCCACCCTACTACACAGAAGAGGACATTCACACCGACCCCCGGGAACTCTATTTCAACCTGGAGACGGGCGAATTCCAGTACTACCAGGCCTCCAAGATGCGGGACAATCCCCTGTGGATCCGCGTGGTGGACGCGTTCACCCAGAGAATCAACGTCTTCGCCATCGCCAAAGCCCAGGCTGAAAGCGACGCTCAGGTCGTGGAACTGGCCGAGCGGTACAGCGAGAATTTGGAACGCCTGCGCCAGATTCGCAATATTGACATCCCCGTGCAGATTGTGCCCTCCCATGCCGGTCTGGATGAGGCTATTGACATCTTTGATCGCGTGAACAGCCAGGGCACAAAACTTACAGACGCCGAACTCGCGCTCACCCATGTCACGGGCAAGTGGTCGGCAGCGCGCCGGGAGATGAAGCAAAAAATAGCGGCGCTCAGCAAGCAACACTTCTACTTCGACCTGACCTTCATGACTCGCGCTCTCACAGGCGTCGTCGTCCGCCGCGCGCTTTTTGAGACCATTCACCACACCCCTCGGGAGGAACTCGTTGCCGGATGGCAGCGACTTTCCGAGATTCTTGACTATCTGGTTGCCTTACTCCCCGGCCAAGCTTACATCCACTCCACAGAAGATCTTAACACAACCAATGTGCTTATCCCCATCATCGTATACCTTTCGCTGAATGGGGGCACATTCCCTAACGAGCGTTCCTTGAAGAACGCCGTTCACTGGCTCTACAACGCCCACATCTGGGCCCGTTACACCGGGCAGACGGACCAGCGATTGGAACATGATGTGAGCATTGTCGTGCGTGAAACATCCCCGTGGGAGGAACTGCGAGCCCAGATTGTAGACCAACGCGGGCGCATCGAAGTACGCCCTGCGGATTTCGTAGGGCGAGGCGCTCAACACCCCCTGTATCG
>CAZAQA010000070.1:1909-4116 GCA_964487375.1 uncultured Anaerolineae bacterium
GACAAGCAATTCATCCCCAAGAACCCGGAACTGTGGAAGGTGGAGCGCTATGAGGACTTCTTGGAGGCGCGCCGAGCACTGATCGCCCGCAAGTTGAACGACTTTATCAACAGTTTGCTCATTGACGGTGAGGAGACCCGACGGCGCCCGGTGAAAGAGTTGATCGCCATGGGAGAAAGTCCCTTTATCGAGTTCAAGAGCACTCTACAGTGGGATGTCCACCAGGGGCAGAAAAATCCAGCCTTGCGTCACAGTGTGTTGAAGACCATTGCTGCCTTTCTTAACACAGAAGGAGGCACCCTCATTATTGGCGTTGAGGACGACGGGAACATTTATGGCCTGGAACGGGACCTGGCTCTTGTCCAAAACTCACCGGATCGCTTTGAGCAACTCCTGGCCAACCTCATCTCGGACACCATTGGGCCCCAGTACAACCACTTGATTCGAGGTCGATTTGAGGAAGTGGACCGCAAGTTGGTCTATGTGGTCGAAGTAGAAAAAGCACCGGAACCCGTTTTCCTCAAAGGGCCCAAGGGCAAGGAATTCTACATTCGCGTGCGCACGACGTCGCGAGCCCTGGATCCCGAGCAGACGGTGGAATATATTCAGATGAACTGGACGTAAGGGGAGGGATAATTTATGAACATCAAGGACCTGATTGCCGGCGGCGAGAGCCAGACCGTTGAATTCAAGAGCAGTCTGCAGTGGGATGTGCGCCAGGGCAAGCAGAACACCGCGCTCCGACACCAGGTACTGAAAACCATCGCCGCCTTTCTCAACACCGACGGTGGCACCCTGGTCATCGGCGTCGAGGACGACGGCCGCGTCCTGGGGCTGGACGCGGACCTGGCGCTGGTGCGAAACTCGCGCGACCGGTTCGAGCAACTCCTGGCCAGCCTGCTCAGCGACCACCTGGGAGCTCAGTATGCCCCCCTGATTCGGGGGCGGTTTGAAGAGGTGGAGGACAAACTCGTCTACGTGGTTGAAGTACAACGAGCCTCGGAGCCGGTGTTTCTCAAGGGCCCGAAGGGCGAGGAATTTTACGTCCGCGTCGGCACCACCTCGCGCTCCTTGAATCCCAAGGAAACAGTGGAGTACATAAAGCACCACTGGCCCACCCTGAAGGACGCCCGCAAAATCGTCGCCGCGAAACAGGAGCAAACAGGAGAGGTGATGCGGCCTTTCCACATGATAGCCATTCCTCACGATGACATCCTGGAAGGCCGTTTGACCATGGATGTGTTCGCCGCGGACCTGTGGGAAGTGTTCCAGGGTCGCGCGCCGGACGAATATCAGGACCCCCAACGCTTCTTCCAGAAGACGTATCCCACCGAGGGCCTGACGAACCTGCTGGCCGTGGTGAAAAAGCGCCTGCACGGACAAGGTGGCGATCCGGTCATCCAGGTGCAGACCCCCTTCGGTGGCGGCAAGACCCACGCGCTCATCGCCATGTACCACAAGGCTCGGGAATGGAAGGCTCACACCGTGGTGCTCGTGGGCACCGTCCTGGACGCGAAGAAGGACACCCTGTGGGGCATCATGGCCGAGCAATTGACCGGCACCCGTTCCGGCTTCGAGGGCAAGACCGCGCCGGGCCGGGAGGCCATTCGCACCTTGTTGGCCGCGCACCAGCCCGTCCTCATCCTCATGGACGAAGTCCTCGCCTACGCCACGAAAGCCGCGGGGATTACCGTCGGCAAAAGCAACTTGGCCGCCCAGACGCAAACCTTCCTCCAGGAACTCACCGAGACCGCCCGCACCTTGGAGAAAGTCTGTCTGGTGGTCACGCTTCCCTCCAGCCTCCTGGAACACTACGACGAAAACGCAGAGCGCCTCTTCCGCCAGATGCAGAAAGTGCTCGGCCGCATGGAGAAAATCTACACCCCGGTCCAGGAGCACGAAATCAGCCCGGTCATCCGACGCCGCCTGTTCAGTCGTGTTGACGAAGGGGCAGCCCGACGCATTGTTGAGGCGTTCCTGAGATACGCAGAACGGGAGAACTTGTTACCCGCGGGCGTGGAACCCAGCGAGTATCGGGATCGCTTTCTCGGCTCCTACCCCTTCTTGCCCGATGCCATCGACGTCCTTTACCACCGCTGGGGCAGTTTCTCCACCTTCCAGCGCACGCGCGGCGTGCTGCGCCTCCTCTCGCTCGTCGTCTACAACCTGCGTGAGCGCAACCTGCCCTACATCACCCTGGCCGACTT
>CAZAQA010000070.1:4216-6096 GCA_964487375.1 uncultured Anaerolineae bacterium
CTCTTCTACCTCCAGCAGTCCGACGGCAAGGTCTACTTCTCCAACCAGCCCAACCTGAACCGCATCCTCCTGGTGAGAGAGGAGAACATCCGCCCCGAGGAGATCACCAACCTGGAACGGGAACGACTCCGGCGTCGCATGCGCGGCCACAGGTTCAAGGTCTACATCTGGCCGGAAAGCGAGAACGACATCCCGGACACCCCGGAACTCAAACTGATTATCTTCCGTCGGCGGGACCAAGAGCACATGCGCGCGTTCCTAGAGAAAAAGGGGCAGACCCCGCGTGTCCACCGCAACACCCTGTTCTTCCTCGCGCCCATGGAACACGAACACCTTGCGCTACAGCGACTTCTGCGCCGGTACGCGGCCTTGCGTTCCATTGAGAAAGATGACACCCTGCGCCTGACCGAGGAACAGCGTAAAGAAGTGCAGGAACGGATCGCCAAACTGGAGAAAGACCTTACCGACCAGATACGCAATGCCTACCGTCTCGTCTACATCCCGGGCCCCAGCGGCGAGCTGCGGGAACAGGACACGGGCACCGGCACATACGGCATGGATATTCCGCTGGATGAGGAGGTATATGACAAGCTGCGCATTGCGGGGGAAATCCTGGAACGGCTGGAGCCTTTGGTATTGAAAGAGCGCTACCTGCGCGATCAGGAGTACGTGTTCACCGCCCAACTGGCCCAGAGTTGGTCGCGCACCCCGGGCGCGCTGCGCGTCGTCAGTGAGGACGCCTGGCGCCGCTGCATCATGACCGGTGTCCAACAGGGGCTTTTTGGCCTGGGCGTGCTGGAAGAGGGGGAAATCCGCTGCGTGGCCTACAAAGAATCGCCCACTGTAGCGCTGGCGGGCAACGAAATCGTCATTCAGTCCGACATCTGCGAGGCCCAGCGCGTACAGGCCACACCAACACATCCGACGGTGCTGGAGGGAATCCCCCCCTCATCCCCAAGCGACGAATCCTCGAGGGAGATACGCGAGTTTTCCGCCACTTACCGGGGCATCGCATCCGGTGCGGGCACCGCGCCAGCGGAACCGGTCCGCCGCACCCTGAGCCTACGCTTCACCGTGCCTAAGGGTCAAGTTGCCAACCTGCTGGGCATTCTGAACTTCCTCCAGCACAAATTCGACCGGCTGGAAATTACCGTGCGGGCAACGGAAGGTGAGATAACCGAGCAGGAGTACGAGAACAAGATCATGGAAGCCTTCCGCCAGATGGGCGTGGAGGTGGAGGAGGGGTAGCCTAGAGAGGAAAAGGCCATGGCACTCGAAGGCAAATCCATCGATTCCATTCAGTTCGGGGATATCGAACAATTGGTCGTCAATCAGGTTGAAGAGTCGATCACGCTCGACTATAAAGAACAAATGCCCAGTAGCAAGAAAGACTTCCTGGCCGATGTTGTAGCCATGCTAAACACCGAAGGCGGCTGGCTTGTGTTTGGCGTAAGAGAAGCACGCGACGAGCAGGGCAGCCCTGCAGGCGTCCCCCAAGACATTGTGGGAATCGAGATAGACAATTGGGACGCTGAGAAGCAACGTCTTGAGAGTTGGATACGTGATCACATTCATCCCCGCCCTCTTGGAGTACGCGTGCGTCTGCTCCAGGAAGAAGGCAGCAATGAGCGAAAGGTGGCAATCGTACATGTGCCTCGAAGCGTCCTTGCTCCGCACGCCTTCAAGATTGAGAGAGGCTACCGTTTCTACCGTCGCGGCGATGGAGGCAACTATCCCATGGCTATAGAAGAAATTCGCCAGGCGTTCTTACTTTCTGAGAGTTGGCTGGAACGTGCAGAGGCGTTTCGCCGAAATCGCGTGGCCTTGATTGACTCTGAAGAGAGCCCCATCCACATGTATGGCGACGCGAAGGTGTTCGT
>CAZAQA010000071.1:0-5278 GCA_964487375.1 uncultured Anaerolineae bacterium
CCAGGCGAAAGACGACCAGACGCTCGTATTCGGGCACGATGCGAATAATGCGAGAGAGCAATATGAGCATAAACAGGGCGACGAGGATGACGGTGAGAAGTCCGGCCATAAGTCAACCTCCTTTGGGTAGAGTGAAGTTGTTCGGGAAAGGAACGTTCACCGTTGAGGACGCCCCTGTCTTCCCTCGGTTACGATGAGGGCGCGTCTGGGTCCTCCGGCATCGGTTCTACGAGTACGTGCAGGCCGCGGATGGCCACGACCATCACCCGCGTTCCCGTCGCGATAAGCGCCCCCACCGTTTCCGCGAACCATTCCTCATCTCCGATGTAGACGACCCATGCGGGGCCAGGTCCGTGCGCGCCTCTCCCACATCACCCACGTGCACCCGATCTTCTTCTACTACCGGGCGACGTTGCGCGGCCAGGCCAGCGCTCATCAGTACCCAGAAGAGCCCCAGGGTGACCGCGGTGACGGTGAAGATAAGCCAACGGGAGACGCGTTGAGCTTCTTCAGCGGTGCCAAAGAGGAAGAGAGAGCCGATGACCAGCAGCACCGTACCGAGGAGAGAGAAAACACCGTGGCTGCTCGCGTGTGCTTCCAGAAGGTAGAGAACCACAGCGACCAGAATGAGCACGAGAGCTGCCACATTGGTGGGCAGTTGGAAGAGGCCAATGGCGGCCAACACCAGACAGGTAACGGCAAAGGCCTCGGCCACGCCGGTGCCGGGCACCAGCCAGGCGGCGATGAAGCCCCAGACGCCGACGATCAGGAGCAGGTAGACCACATTCGGATTTGTAAGCCAGTGCCAGAGGGTCTGCGGCAGGACAAAGGATATGGTTTAGATATCCTCGTGTGTGTCATACCGGTCTGGTTCACATTTGTCCTCAGTATATCTCCAGTATATACGATGATTCTTTGTTTGGGGATACAGGCAGAGTATGATGGTGAGAGAGAACTGTAAAACTCTTTAATCCTCTCACTTAGTTGCTTCGTTGTTGGGTCGGCGAGGGCATTGCCCTCACTTACCCGGTAACCTTCCAACACCTGTACGATGCTTGATGGCTGGAACAACGCCTCCGTGGACTTCCGAAGGTGAGAACATTAAGAAGTCCAAACGTCTGGGTAGAGTGTATTCCCATTTCGTTGAAAAATCGGTTAAAATTGTAGGCATGCTTGGGGAACCTTTATCGCTACTTGTGCCGTCTCTATCCTAGAGTCGCAGGAGGCAAGGCCTGTTTCCAAGATGATAATTCTGGACATTCGATTTGTACTCTATGCGCTCCTCCTTCTCATTTTGATGTTGATGATCGTGGCTTGGTGGTGGACTCATGGTACAGCCAGGCATGGGCTCTTCGCGCGCACAGAAGTATGGGAACACGCTCCCTTGGGTGTCCTTCTTCTCACGGGCTCCCGGGAATATCGAGGGGCCAATGCCACAGCCCAACGCTTGCTAGATTTGCCCGCCCCTCAGGGCACGTTGCCGGATACGGATTGGGCCCGAGTGCTGATGGCCGACCGGTCCGAGGCCCGTTTGGCCGGTGAGAGCGGAGGACGATACCGTCAAGCCGATGTTGCACAAGGCCGAGTGGTACGCTGGTGGGTGCACCCCAGCATGGCAGGCGATGTGGTCCTGTTGTGGGATGTGACGGCTTATCACCGGACGGAAGAGGCCGCGCACGTACTTCTCAGCACCCTGGCCCACGAACTGCGAAATCCCTTAAGCACCATTCGCACACACGTAGAAGTGTTGAACCTGCCCGATGTGCCACCTGATGTGTACCGACAATCCCTAAACATACTGCGCGAGGAGACAGGGCGCCTTGCCCGTCTGGTGGACCAGATGCTGGAACTGGGGCGACTAAACATGACGCCGGAACTGGACCTGCGTCCCTCCGATGTGTTGGCGGTGGTAGAACAAGTTCTCGCTGTGCTCCAACCTCGGGCGGATGAAAAGGGGCTCACGCTCAACCTGGTGGCCGACACGCCTATGCCAACTGTCTTGGCAGACCCTGAACGCCTCTATCAGGTCTTCCTCAATCTCCTCGACAACGCGCTCAGTTACTGTCACCCTGGGGATACTATCACGGTCACCTTAAAGACGCGCGATGAAGAGATCTATTGCGAAGTACGAGATACCGGGCCGGGGATTCCGGCTGCGCACCTGCCTCACATCACCCGTCGGTTTTACCGAGGAACGGACGCGCGGGGCCAGGGGAGTGGCTTAGGCCTAGCAATTGTGGAGGAGATTCTAAAGCGCCATGGCAGTATACTCCACATAGAAAGTCATACTCAAGGCCCAGAGCGAGGCACGCGCGCTTCCTTCACGTTGCGAAAGGCGGTATAGATTATGCGCACCTGGTGGACACGAGTGGGACTCATAGGGGGGGTAGGCCTCGTGCTGATCGGGTACTGGCTCCTGCCCATCTCCGGTCGCCTCATCTACCTGCCCGGAGACATCGCCTTGGCCTGGCCTCAGATACTCCTCTCCCCGTCGCCGCCTCGTCCTGGGGAGCCATTCACCGTCTCCGTGACCGACGTGGTTCCCTGGTCCTATGTACTGCTTACAGTCAACGGGCGAGCGACCACACTGGCGACGTGGCGGGATAACGGCAACGGCACATGGACGTGGGTGTGGACGGGGAAAGCACCGGCCGAGAGCGATCATCTTGTCCTGGCCTTTTACCACGACTGCAACACCGGCTGCGTATTGCGAGGGATGGTTGTCGTCGGGACATCGGTGGCAGCAACACCTTCCCCTGCGCCCGGGTCGGAGACCAAATTATGTCTGGTGTTTGCCCGGTTGGATCGTGACTGGATGGGACGGCGCGGGTGGGTGGTCGATCTGACTTATGTGCACCACCAGGATCCGTACTGGGGCATCGACGCCCTGGCCGAGCGTGTACGCCTCTATCACTCTCGGGGGTTGCGTGTCCTGGTGCGGGTGGACTACGCCAAAGGTCAAAGCATTCCACCCGCCGGGGATAATGTGGCCCTCACCGAGTACTTAGATTACCTCCACCGGTTGGCCAGGGATGCACGGCTGAGCGGGGTATACGCCTACTTCCTGGGCAGCGGCTACAACGCGACGGATGCCAACAGCCAAGCCCCGGAGCGGCCGGTCACGCCTGCGTGGTATGCCCGAGTGTTCAATGGGTACGGTGAGCCCCCTGTACATGCGGACAACGCGGTCCAGGTAATGCGCGCGGTTAACCCGCGTGTGCGAGTGTTGGTGGGCCCGGTGCGACCGTGGGTGTGGGATCAGGATGGGGAACGCGTGTACCGGATAGATGTGCCCTGGTTGACGTACATGAATACCTTAGTGGCCTACATAGACGCGAGCGCACGGGCGAAGATGGCCGCCGGCATTCCTTTAGCCGCACCGGATGGGTTCGCGTTGCATGTTCCAGGACGGCCGGAGGCGGCCGCTGCGGCCGGACAGGACCCCGCGGCCGAGCCTGCGCTGGACTTGCCCTCTCCTGGTTGGAGGAGAGCACAGCAGGGATTTCGGCTTTATAGGGAGTGGCTGGATATCATCAATGCGTACCCGACCACGCGCGGGGCCCCCGCATACATCACCTCTACAAACACTTACACCCCGGATCAAGGTGTCCCTCCCGCCCAAAACTACCCCTCCGGTTGGTTGACCACGGCCTATACCGTCATTCGTGACGAGCCCCAGGTACAAAGTTTGTGCTGGTTTCTGGACCATATTCCTGGGGACACCCAATGGCGTTGGTTCGACCTGACGGAACATCCGGGCCGCCTTATCTACGCGGCCGAGGAGTTCGAAGCCTTGTTACAACGGTAGAGCGGATTGATAATCCGCCCAAAGGAAGATCGCCATGAGCCACCTGGACTATCGGCCCTTTTACAGACGACACTTGCCCCACATTCAACCACCTGGGGCGACCTTTTTCATCACCTTTCGCCTCGCCGGCTCGTTGCCTCGAGCTGTAGTGGAGGAATTAATGGCTGAACAGGACCAAACGCGCTGGATGTTAGAACGCATCCCTGATCCGGCAGAGCGTGCTCGCAGGGCTTATCTGGAGGACGGTCGTCTCTTTCGCCGGTGGGATGCAGCCCTTGATGCAGCGTGCCGAGGTCCACGCTGGTTGGCGGAAGCGCCCATTGCCCAACTGGTGGTGGACAGTTTACATTACCGGGACGGCAAAGTGTACACCCTTCACGCTTTCTGCGTGATGTCGAACCACGTTCACCTCGTGTGCACGCCCCTACTGAAGCCGGAGGGGACTTACTATGCCCTTCCGGCCATTCTCCACTCCCTCAAGCGATATACAGCCCGGGAAGCCAATCGTTTGCTGGGTCGCCAGGGGGTTTTCTGGCAGGCGGAAAGTTACGATCACGTCGTGCGCAACGAACGCGCGTTTCATCGCATCATTGCCTACGTGCTGAGCAATCCTGTCAAAGCCGGGCTCGTGTCCTCCTGGGACGAATGGCCTTGGAGTTACGCAAGGCATCTAGAGTAGAGCGGATTGACAATCTGCCTAACAGAAAGGAGGGAATATGAGCATACGCGTGTTCCTGGCTGACGACCATCCGACTTTGCGGGTGGGACTAAAAGCCCTGCTCTGCCAGATTCCAGATGTGGAGGTCGTGGGCGAGGCGAACACGGGGACCGAAGCCTTGGAGCATATTCGCCGTCTGCAACCGGATGTGGCAGTGCTGGACTGCGAGTTGCCGGGACTTTCGGGGCCGGATGTAGCAACTCGCATCCAGGAGGAAGGGCTGCCGGTGCGGGTGCTTATGCTCAGCGCGTACAATGAGGAGCGATATGTTCGTACTTCCCTGGAGGCCGGCGCAGTGGGCTACGTGCTGAAGAGTGAGCCCCCGCAAGTGATTGTGCGAGCCATCCGCAAAGCAGCCCGTGGTGAGCCATACTTGAGTCCACCGGTCGCGCTCAAGATGGCCGAAAGGCGTACAAGAAAGGGGCGCGAAGATTTGACACCGCGAGAGGTAGACGTGTTGCGCTTGGTTGCCCAAGGTCTGACCAATCGGGGGATTGCAGCACAGTTGGGTATCACGGAGCGGACGGTGGAGTTTCACTTGACGAACATCCTGCGCAAGTTAGGGGTGGTCTCGCGGGTGGAAGCGGCCATATGGGCAAAGGAGCGGGGGGTGGTGTGAAGAAAAGGGACATGAGGACAGATGTCTTGATACGCGGTAGGCGATTATTTTGTCGCGTTGTAGGAGAATGCACAGACTAACGTATCTTTCGCTGATTCGTGAGGCTGAAATCATGAATTTGTGGTACGCTATC
>CAZAQA010000072.1:0-1489 GCA_964487375.1 uncultured Anaerolineae bacterium
TCTTCGTCACCGCCGGCGTGGCGAAGATGCCGGTGCTGGGAGTGGTACGCGCGGCTCTGCCGTGGCTGGCGATCCTGTTCGTGTTCCTGATCCTGATTACCTATGTGCCTTGGTTGTCGACGGTGGTTCCCAATGCACTGATGGGACCGGAGATCGTGATGGAGTGACGTCTTGGTAATCGGGCGGGACTGGGCGGCGGTTCCTACGGGGCCGGGGGACATGACAGCAGAACTGTCTTGCTTATCGGAGCCAGTGGTGAAGATCCCGACCGAGGAGCCGAGAAAGCCGTTCTATATCGGGCCTGAACTCGCGCACCAGGCGCTCGCGCAGCTCGTCCGGCAGCGGCGGGCGCGCGGTGTTCTTGGTGTTGAGGCGTCGCAGGAAATGGAGCGCGTTCAGATACTTCAGAAACCGTCGTTTTCTGCCGGGTTTCAGTCCCAGTACGCGCTTTATCCGACGTTGCACGGCCTCCAGGGCGATCACGAGGCGGGCCATCCGAGGAGCACGATAGGTCTTGTTTTCGTTGATTTTCGGGAACTCGGTACGACCATCGTTCGGTACTTCAAGAAACGCGAGTACCTCGTCGTAGATTGCTTTCGGTGAGCGTTTGAAATCATCGAACAATATCAGCTTTACCTGTTCCGCCGGGAATGTGTTGAGTAGTGTTTCGACCTGGCGTCCGAGTTCGCCTAGTGCCTTGTACTGAAGGAGGGCGGCATCAGTGGGGCGAGCAGGGAGGTGTTGACCTTGCCGCCGTGCTTCTTGCAGTTCCCAGGCCTTGGAAAAATCTTTTTCTTCTTCGTGAAATCCGTACAGTAGTTGAGAGTGGAACGAATAGACCATTTCGACCGGATGTCGCAGCATGGCCACGATTTTGGCATCAGGTGCGAATTCGTGGATCCGACGGAGCGCCACCGAGGAGTATAGGTACATCACTGATGCCTCGCCAACCGCGATATGCTCCGGGCCGGCGGGTTTGAACAAGGCAAGGTAGTCGGTTTCGGTAGCCACTGCTTGCATATGGGGAAGGTCGTCGGCGAAATAGTGCGGTTCCTTGAGCGGCGGCATAAAGATACTGGGGTGTTCGGCCAAGTAATGGTAGAGCGCTGTGGTTCCGCACTTGGGGGCGCCGACAATGAAGAAATTTGGTCTGTTCAACGGTGACTGCTCTCCAAGATCGTGCTGATTGAATTCGCCATTAGCTTTCCTTGGTGCGCTTACCGCGCAGGAGTTGCGCGTCGCCAGCCTTGATCCGATCAGGGACGGCCCTTATGCTCTAGGGCCAATACCGATCAGATAACGCATGCCCGGCGATTATGTCATCTTCTGCTCTTGATCTCTACGACCGCTTGCGTACGGCGCCGGATGATGATGCGCGTGCACGTATCATTGCCGAGGCCTTCGAAGCCCTGGAGGAGCGTTACCCTCACTTGGGCGACATGGCCACGCGGACGCATCTGAGCGAGACGGAATTACGCTTGATCAAGGA
>CAZAQA010000072.1:1589-5197 GCA_964487375.1 uncultured Anaerolineae bacterium
AATCGAGCAGGTACGGGCGGATCTCAGCAAGGAAATCGAGCAGGTACGGGCGGATCTCAGCAAGGAAATCGAGCAGGTACGGGCGGATTTGAGTCTGGATATCGAACGGTTGAGGGGAGAGGTCAAGGTCGGGATGGCCCAGACTCACGCATCCTGGTTGAAGTGGAGCTTCCTTTTTTGGATAACCCAGTTCAGCGCCATTGTGCTGCTATTGTGGCGAACCTGGCCGGGGCAGGTTGGGTGAATAAGACCGTTACGTAAAGCGACGTTGTGTAGGATAACGAATGACCAAATTACCTGGCAAGGGAGGGGCGATCTTCACAGTGGCGGTTCTGGCGTCCATTCTGGTGATCTTGACAACTGTTTGGCGATGGCCCACCGCAGATAGCTCGGAGCCTGCGACCACGATCACCGGACCGAGTACTGCACCGACAGCCGCTACCAACCCTTTGCCGTATCCCATACCTCATCTGTCCCCCGCTGCTTCAAGGCTCCCCCATGACTACATCTGGATCGATCGGGAACGCCTCATGGCCTTGCCCACTGCGGGGTCGGCCTGGGACAACCTCAAACGAGCCGCGGACCGCCCTATCGGGCATCCTGATTTGTCCAACCAGGACGACCCAACCAATGTCCTGGTGATGGCAAAGGCGCTGGTCTATGCCCGAACAGGGGAACAGCACTACCGGGATGCCGTAATAAAGGCTTGCATGCAGGCTATTGGTACTGAAACAGGCGGTCGCACACTCGATTTGGGGAAAGAACTGATCGCCTATGTATTGGCGGCCGACTTCGTCGGCCTTCCCGAGAAGGAAGATCAAAGATTCCGCGCCTGGCTACGCGATCTGCTCGTCCGTCGTTTCCCTTCCGGCAAGACCTTGAGGTCAACCCATGAGATCCGTCCCAACAACTGGGGGACCTATGCCGGGGCAAGCCGTCTTGCCGTCGCCGCGTATCTGGGAGATCAAGCAGAATTCGAGCGGGCTGCCCGGGTATTCAAGGGGTGGTTGGGCGACCGCGAAGCCTATATCGGCTTCCGTTTCAAGAACCGGTCTTGGCAGGCCGACCCCGTTCATCCGGTGGGCATCAACCCTCTCGGCGCGACGAAGGAAGGGCACTCCATCGATGGCGTTTTGCCTGATGACCAACGCCGCTCCGGCGGATTCCGCTGGCCTCCCCCCAAGGAAAATTATGTCTACTCGGCCCTCCAAGGTGCACTTGCACAGGCGATCATCCTGGATCGTGCTGGATATCCGGTGTGGGACTGGGAAGATCGCGCCCTGTTGCGCGCCTTTCATTGGCTGTATGACCGGGCGGACTATCCGGCAAAGGGCGACGACACTTGGCAACCTCACGTGATCAACTACTACTATGGGACCGACTTCCCCGCTCCCATACCTGCCAAGCCTGGCAAGAACGTCGGCTGGACTGACTGGACCCACGGTCATGATGCTGCTGACAGTCGCTTGCGGCACAAAGGTCATTGACGCTATAGCAGGTCGACCGACATAATCTAGTGGAGCTAGGTTGACTAATTGTATACCTCGTTTTTGGTAACGCGAACGCTAAAATTTTCTTCAGGAACCATCACATCATGATCAAGCGATTCGGAACCCCTGTACTGATACTGGCTGCTGTTTTCAATGGCGGCTGTAGTTCATCGTTAATCAGCTGGCCACATATTGGTATGGTGGCTTATGAAGAAGGGCGAGTTCCCGATAATGATCAGGATGGTGTGCCTGACGATCAGGACCAGTGCCCTGCCACGCCTGCGGAAGTAGTGGTCGATGCTAGGGGGTGTGCGCTCGATGATGATGGAGATGGGGTTGCCAATGGGCTCGATCAGTGTCCCGGCACACGTGTGGGCACCCCTGTGGATCAGAGGGGTTGTCCTGCGGATAGTGATGGGGACGGTGTGTGGGATGGCGAGGATCAATGCCCCGGTACCCCCAGAGGGGCCGTGGTGGATCCAAGAGGTTGCCCATTGGACAGTGATTTTGATGGTGTCCTCGATTCGGATGATCGGTGTCCCGATACCCCCCGTGGACATGCGGTGGACCAAACAGGTTGCGAGCCACGCCCCGAACGTGTCCAACGCATGCTGCCTTCCCTGAAGGGAATCAATTTTGAGACGGACAGCGCGCAGTTACGGAATAGCGCCTACCCGGTGCTCGACAAGGTCGTGGATGTGCTGACCCGGTACCCAGAGATACGGGTTAGGGTTGTCGGGCACACGGATGCGCGGGGTTCTGACCAGTACAATCTGGAACTGTCGTGGCGTCGTGCACGTGCTGCTGTGACTTACTTGGTCGAGCACGGTATAGCTCATGAACGCCTAGAGGCAGAGGGGCGTGGAGAACGACAGCCAGTTGCTTCCAACAAAACTGCTGAGGGGCGTGCAAAGAACCGCCGAGTGGAGTTCCTGGTGATCAATAAATCTCACTGAGTAGGGGTGTCCCAAAATCTTATACGAGATTGCAGACTCGCCTGAGAGTGTTACATGATTGGGCGGTCTGGCCTCGTAGGTTTCTAGGTATACCCTCAAGGAGGGGGCATGTGCCAAGCGTCTAAAGCGTCAGGGGCTGGCTCAGCTAACTGGCAACAACGACAGGATGACTATGCCAGGACGCGCGAAGAGGGCGTGCAGCGGTTCTGGTCACGCCTGCAGGGGCGCCCTGACTTTTTTGGTAAACAGGTGCTGGATATAGGGTGTGGTCACGGGGAATTGGCTTTTGATGCGGCGCGCTGCGGTGCAAGGCGCGTTGTGGGTGTTGATATCGATCCCCGTCCCATCTTCCATGCCAATCAAGTATTGCAAGAACGTCATTCGGAATTAAAGGATGTCCTGTCCTTCATCAATGCTGACCTTCGCCAGCTCGATCCTGCATGGCGTTTCGATTGTATTATTTCCCGTGATGCTTTTGAGCACGTGCTCGACCTGCCTGAGCTCTTTACACATCTGGTGGGGCGTTTGAATCCCGGAGGACGCTTATATATCGGTTTTGGGCCTTTATATCGTAGCCCCTACGGGGGACACCGCCGCATGCATATGGCGGTTCCGTGGGGGCATCTTGTGTTACCGGAGTCGTGGCTGGTGGCATGGGTCAATCGGTATCGTGCACCGGAAGACCGTGTCAGTTCAATCCGTGAAATGGGGTTGAATCAACTGCGATTGACCGATTACCACGACATTCTGGTGAGACATTCTGGCCTGAAGCTGGTGTTCTGGAAAGTCAATCACGGGCAGAACGCCAAATCGCGGCTTTTTGGACTGCTCCATCACCTGCCCTTGGTGGGAGAACTGTTTGCTCACGATCTCTACACCATTTTGGAGAAGCCCAAATAAGGATGCATGGGCTGAAAGGGGCAAGTGAAGTCTCTGTTGGTCATTCGATGTTGCGGTAGCCGGGCTGTCATGAGCTTCCAGGAGGCAACCGCCGGGTGCGATCACGGAAAAACGAGTGGCTTATCTGTAGATATGCCCCTACTTCGCCCTGTCGTTTGCCGGAATTGATGGGCGAGGCGATTTGTTGAAGATATTTTGAGGCCGGTTGCTTGTGTTTCCTGTTCTTCTCCTTCTAGGAGAGCGGGTGTTGTGAAGAACCGCC
>CAZAQA010000073.1:0-5086 GCA_964487375.1 uncultured Anaerolineae bacterium
TGGCCCGGCCCTCGGCATCAAACAGAATGTTTGACGGCTTCAGGTCCCGGTGCACTATCTGCCGCTCGTGCAGCGCGGCCAGCCCCCGGGCCACGTCCAGGCCCATCTGCACCACCTCCTCCACGCTCAAGGGCGGCCGCTTTCCGTCCCGTACTTCCTCCAGCCGCCGGTACAGGCTGCCCCCGGGCGCGTATTCCATCACCAGGTACAGGGCCTCATCCCCTTCGGCAATGAAGTCGTGGACGCGAATGATGTTGGGATGGTCCAGCCGCGCACCCAATTGCGCCTCCAGGGTGAAGCGCTCGCGGTAAATGTGCATGTCTGTGCTGCCCACCCCGGGAGCTTTGCGATGGAGCACTTTGACCGCTCGGGGGGCGTTGAGGGCCACGTGGGTGACCAGGTAGACTTCGGCGAATGCTCCGCGGCCCAGGCAGTGTTCTACACGGTACTTGCCCCCCAGGATCAGGTCGCCGTTCTCGAAAACAGTACACGGATGTTCGGGCATAGCATGCCTCCTTAGTTCGCGGGCTAATTTCTATGCACCGGGCCTCAGTTTAAATTGCCTGAGATGTGCACGCAGCGCTTTGATAGCGTTCTCTGCAGCAACCTCTGGATTATGGGCCCACTTGCTAATCTCAAATACGCCTTTTTCTTCCCCAGCCTCCCCGTCTTTGCCGTCTCTTTCGTGCATCAAAAGCGTTGTAGCCCTTCAAAATAGGTGTGCGTGGCAAAGCTGATCTGCCGCACCTCCCCGCTGGTCAAGGAAATCCTAAAGGTGGGAAGTCGCTCGATTTCAGGCAACTTATAGAGATATTCGTCCTCTTCCTCGACAATGGAACGTTGCAACCGTTTCCGCTCGATGGCCAGGGAAACAATGTCATGATAGTATTGTTCCGACATAAACTCGTTTTCCCTTACCCCCTCGATGAAGTCGTATACGCAGGTATAAATACCCAGCATGTCCTCTCCGATGAATATAAACTCGAAGTAGTAAACACCGTAAAGGTCAACAATTCTGCCATCGGATAAGTAGTCATATCGCGCAGCGAACAGGTGTTTCTTCTTGTTCTCATCCTCAAAAAAGACGTCGGGTATTTCCTGACGATTCTGAATTGCAGCCGGTGACATAATGACAAGGGGATTGGGAACTCCGTCCTTAAATTCCAGGAGCCTGCCGGCAAATCCCATCTCTCTGGTTACTTGGTCCTTTAGCGAATTGATGTCTTGTGACAACCAGGTGTATACTTCATCAGTGGATGGGTAGTCCGGCAACTGACTTCGCAGTTGTTCTAGCTTGTTGTGCCATCTTTTCAGATCCAATTCAAGCGAGGTTATCGTTCGCCGTACATCTCGAATTTCTTCCTCGAGCTTTCTGGATTCTTGCTCTAGTGATAGCATCTCCCGTTCTAGTTGCCCCATGTTACTGGTCGCGGATAGATATCCTAACCCAAACAATGTGCAGAACATTAGGAGTAGAACACCTAACTGGGCTCCTCGCTCATTGATTTCGGCGTAAGAAAACGCGAAAAACGCGGCGAATATTGTTACTATGCACAAAATTGCGTACAATCTTTTTCTTGCTCGTGACTTGCTTATTTCTGATGCGAGCGATGATATTCTGCTTTTCTTTCTATGTAATGCGTTGTCATTCTCTCGCAGTTCTCCTCTCTTGCCATGTATATTGCGTGTAATGTTGTCTATTTCCTCATTCACCTCTCCTTCTATCTTTGAAAAATCGATTCGGAAGAAATAGTCCCAAATTTTCACCCGTTTTTCGTGCTCCTTGTCTTGTGAGGCTTTCTCCTCCAACTTCTTTCTGTCTTCGTATTTCGGCATGTACTTGAATCTTGAGATGTACTTCCAGATGTTGTCTGGATATTCTGAATGTTCAAAATACATGGCTCGCCTCCTTTCTGGTAATGATTACCACCACATCCTCAGTCTTTTCTTTATGTCCTTGCTGGCATTGACATGGGAGATGATGCTCATGTCAATGTCGTTCTCACTGAGGTTTTTAAGTGCTCTTAGGAGCTCCAACAACCTGGGGGTTCCTTCGCTTAAGCCGTTGACCAGGTAGCGGTCGTACTTGATGACGGCAAGGACAACCATGGCCATGGCACGGGATTGGCGGCTATTGAGCGCTATCTTCAAGTGCGATTCTGCCTCGGTGATAGTCTGTTGAGGAAGCACGTTTGGATTCCGGCCTCTCAGCAGTGCTATGCCCAGCAAGAGATGTATACGGCCATCGTCTATACCTGAAGTGACCAGTTCCCGCAGCAGGCTTACACTCTCTTTGTAGTGACCCGAGCGAAAAGCCACCAGCGCCTGTTGGAAAAGCGCATTTGGATCTTTACCGGGAGATTCCACCGAAACTTGAACAGGGCCTGTTATATAGGCACCTATATGAACTGAGGCATCGATGCTCCCCTTGAAAACCCCAACATCCCCAAAGTGCACTTCACCTCCAATCTTGGGAATGTTGGAAGATGTGGGACTGTCGCTTAAAGGCGTCCCACATTGAGGGCAAAACTTGTAAGTTACAGGAACATCTGTTCCACATTGGGGACATACCCGAGATAGGGGCGCTCCACACATAGCACAAAAGCGTCCCTCTGCCTCATGACCACACTTAGGACATTGCATGATGACCTCCCAGACAATCACTCTTGCAATGCTTCGCCACACTTGGCGCAAAACCGTGCGTCCGTCGGATTTTCGTGTCCTTGGGAACAGACGCGAACTTTCGGGCGAGGACGCTCGCGAATGATGCCCACGTCCCCTTGAACCCCTACAAAGCCGATATCTCCCCTGGCCGAGATGGTGCCGATATCTCCCCCGGCCTGTATATCCCCCACATCTGTTCCTCGAATCACTCCCACGTCCCGCGTGCGAATGCGCACCCCCTCGCGCGTAGTCGCGGCGATCTCCAGGCTCAGCCATCCCACGTCGCCAATCTTGATCTCCGGAGGCGGTGTGGGCGGACGCTCAGCTTCCAAGGGAATAAGCCACACCAGCGACATTTGTCCAACATGCGGCTGATCGCTTTCATAGATGACTTCCACGTTCAGGTAACTCTTCTCTTGCGTGGGGACAATTTCCAGGGGCACAATCCAGTTGTTTGCCGCCTCCAAATCCCGGTCAAAGGTCAGTTCCACCGATTGTTCCAGACTCCCTCCCAGGCGCAAGCGAACATTTCGCGCGGCGCGTTTTCCCTCGTTGCTTACCCGTAGTTCCAATGGCCCTCGTTCCCACAGACGATAGCGGGGGACATTAAAGCCCTCCACGCGCACGAAGGGGAGGGCAGCGATTTGCGAAAGCAACTGCAGGCTTTTCACGAGCCCTTCCCGGTTGCGCAAACGGCGGTAATGCTTAAGGGCCTGTCGGACAGCCCACAGCGCTCGTCGCCAGTCCCGATGACGATGGAAATGTCCCGCTTGTAAGAAGGCCGCCGCGGCGGCCTCCTCCTGGCCCAATCCCACATAGAAGGCTCCTAATCGTTCCAAGGCTTCTACCTCTTTCCACATTTCGATAGCCCGCTGAATGTAGGTTTCTCGTTCCTGTCGCGTGGTGGCGAACTCCGCGGCCAGGGCAAACGCATCTCCCGCCTCCCGATATCGTCCCTCCGCCAGAAACTGCTCCGCCATCCACGCGTATTGTCCCAAATGCCAAGGCATCGCGACCACGGTCCCGTCTGTGGTCGCAGCGAAAAGAATGCCTTGCCACAGCACAGGATGAGTGAGGGCGTTGACACGCTTGCGTCGTGTTCTCGCCCGGTCAAGGGAGCTTTCGCTCTCCAGGCTGGAATCGCTTTCCTGCGGAGCAATGGGGGTTTCGCCCAAGGATTTACGCCGGGCCAGGTCCACCCCATGAACGCAAGCATCGTTGACCGCAAGGAGCAACAGGCCATGTGCGTGCACCGGCTGGGTGGCGATACTACGAGGCAACTCAATCTCCCATTGTTTCTCCCCGGTACGGGCATCCACCGCATATAAATGTCGGTTAAGGGAGGTAACATACACTACATCTCCTACGACCAGGGGCGGCGCACTGAAGTAGTGTTTGCGCCGGTCGCCTGCCTCCGCCTGTTGTTGGAACGGTGCATCCCACAGGGGGTGTCCTCCCACACTGAGCGCGAAGAGGAAGCCCGCGGAGGGACGATTGCGCCAGGCCGTGATGTACATTCGCCCGTCCTGGGTCCAGGTCATGCCCCGCACGTTACCGTACGCAGACTGCCGCCACTGCTCCCGACCCGCTGCGTTGAAGGCGACCACGTCGCCCGGGATGCGGTCGAAGTGACGACCGTAGGTACCCACAACGATGAGTTCCTCCCGACCTCGCGTGATAAGGAGGGGCGGTACACGAATGGGTACCGGTTCCGGGCTGATACGGGGGAGGGATTGAAAGACCGACTTCTTGGTATGAAGGTCATAGGTGTACAGGCATCCATCGTCCGCGGCCAGATACAGACGTCGTTCTCGTACTACGGGTGGATGTGCCACAGAATGGGGCAAAGGTAAATGCCACTGCTCTTGTGGTTCGTCCACACTCAGAGCCACAATGTACCCTCTACCCAAGGACTCCTGCACGGGAACGAGGACCAGCCCGGCAGTCACGGTGACCCCCGCTCTCACAGGGCCTTTGCTTCGCCACGACCACACCTCCTCCCCGGTGCGCGCGTCTAGGGCCACCACGCCACCAAACGCAGGGCGGTACTCTGGCCGTTCACTCCACGGCACCAGAAGCACGGGTCGTTCCCCCAGCATGGTCAACGTCAGGTGTCTCCCCACTTCCCCCGGCACCTTCACGCGCCAGAACACCTGGCCGGGTGGAACCGGACGCTCCACCGGCGATCGCCGATATCCGCACGCTTCACACTTGTCCGAACGTCCCAAATATGTACCACATTGCGGGCAGAAAAGGTGAATCACCGTTCTCCTCCTTTGACGAACGACGATTTCAAGGATACATCCCGGAATCCTCACTGCGGCGCAATATAACGCGGAGAGCCCCCGAAGGGGGCTTCCCATGTTCAGCACGGGGGTTCAGCCCCGGGCGGCCCACCGCCATCCCCACCGCCCGACGGTAA
>CAZAQA010000074.1:0-4266 GCA_964487375.1 uncultured Anaerolineae bacterium
CCAGGCGAAAGACGACCAGACGCTCGTATTCGGGCACGATGCGAATAATGCGAGACAAAAAGGCCAACAAGAACAGAAACAGGAAAAAGAGGACGACGAGTTCAGCCATGATAACCCTCCTCCGCGTTTGAGATTATAGTTTGTGCTCGACAGCTTCCTTCGCCGAATGTGCTGGAGAGGAAGGAAGCGGTTCGACAATCAGGTGCAGCCCCCGGATATCCACCACACGCACCGGGGTTCCCGCAGGAATGGGATCTCCCACGGTTTCAGCCGTCCATTCCTCTTCAGCCACGTAAACCACGCCGTGAGGCGTGATGTCTGTGCGCGCTTCTCCCATGTCTCCGACATGTACTCGCGCTTCATCCTCTACCGGTCGAAGCTGAGCCGTGAGTCCGACCGCGATGAGTCCCCAGAAGAGACCCAGTGTGCTCAGACTCACCGTTAGGATGAGCCAAAGAGAAACGCGTCGTGTCTCCGTCCCGCCGGTGAAGAGGAATAAGGAGCCAATGACCAGCAATACAGTTGCCAGAAGCGCGAAGACACCATGGCTGGTCACGTGGGCCTCAACTACGTACAGGCCCGCTGCCACTAGAATAAGCAGCAGCGCCGCGACGTTGGTAGGGAGCTGCAGCAAACCGATGGCGGCCAGGGCTAGACAGGCCACAGCCACCGCCTCCGCAACGCCAGTCCCGGGCATGAGCCAGGCCGTAACGATCGCCCACACCCCTATGATGAGTAAAAGATAGACCACGTTGGGGTCAGTGAGCCATTGCCACAGTGCGTGCGGCAGCGTCAAAGGCATTACATTCCTCCTTCCTTCGTTCGCCTGTGGGGGGATCTATGAGGTGAACCCGTGAACGTTGCAACTTCAACTGCCGGTCACCGAGTTCGCCGACAAATTGACTGCATCGGGCTATGCCCGGTTTCCGCCCGCAGCTCTACATGTCTCCGGGTCCGACTCACCTCTCCGTTTCTCCTTGCCTTCCTGCTCACCCGGCGACGCATGGAGCAAGTCCTCGAGACGGGCATCCAGTGAGCTCCGGTCCCAGTTCGGGTCAAAGGCAAGAGGGGATGGCGGACTTCCTCCTCTTCCTCTCCCCTTGCTGCTCGCCAGATAATCATGGAAATCGTCTCGGCGTTGTCGGGCTTCACTCAACGTGGCTTCCAGGATTAGCCGTACGTCCCGATACGCGTCCCTCTCGTCCTGTCGGGCCTTCTCCATGTGTTCGTACGTGACTTGCAAGCGTCGGTAGGAAGCCAGACGATGACGGGCCATTTCTGCCAGATCGTCCTTCCCTTCCTCCTCGAACAGCGAGATGTCCCGGTGGAAGACACGGCAAAGTTGGTGGAGCTCGCCTTGTTCTCGTTGAAGGGTACGCACCATGCTCCCCAACAAGGCATCTATCTCCTTCAGAGCGTCGACAAGATCCTCCAATGCGTGAATATAATGGTCAAGAATACGCCAGTCCTGCTCATGCACAGCTCTCCAGAAAACGTATTGGGTTGGAAACTCGGCCAGCTCTCTCGACGCGTCGAGCAAACTCATCGTCACCCTCCTTCGACTTGGGGGGAACAAGACATCCTGATGATGCTCACGTGATCAGTATACCCGCCATCTCTCAGGACTGCATGACAGGAAGCGGACAGGAAGCTGACAGCGTGCTGCAAAGGGCGTTCAGTCCTGGCCAGTTACTGTTCAAGTTGACGCGAAGCCCACACGAGGTGTCCCGAAAGGATGCTTCATCTTCGGCCAGATCGAGACAGGGGAGGTCTCGCGTCTCCTTTGGCTCAGGGCCAGGGGCGACCTTTAGCGCTGCAAGTGGGGCAGATAGGTCACATACGGGATGGAGACGGTGACTGCCGAGCTCCAGGGGCCCAGCCAGCCCGCCGCATCCCGGGCACGGGCGCGAAAAGCCAGCTCCTGCCCCGGTTTCCCCAGATATCGGGCCCAGGTGCGCGATGTCTGCCGCAGCCAAGCATTCCACTTCCCTCCTCCCACACGTACGTCCACGTCATAATCAAGAACGCCGCTGACGTCTTGCCCGAGCCAGTGAATTTTGACCCGGGGATACGTGACTCGGGGAGGCAGAAACACCCGTGTTTGTGGTGGGCTCGCGTCCAGGGCGACTTGGCGACGTTCTGTTCTCGTGTGTGACACGGCATCTGTCGCTCGGATGGTCAAAAGGTAGCGTCCGTCCACGCGTAGGGGAAGGCCCTGGCGTAGCGTCGGTTCGGGCCGCCCGGCAAGGTGACGGTATGTCACCACCATCCCCGTACTGGAAGAGACGTCGACGGTCAGGGAGAGAACGCCTATGCCCGCATCCCGCGCCTCGACGGTAATGGTCAACGGGACCGTATACCAGCCTTGCGCAGTGGGCTGAGAGGACGCAGAAATTGCCAAAACAGGAGGCTGTCGGTCTACTCGGAAAGGTCCGGCGGTCCGGCGTCCTTCATAGGAGAAGGTATCCTTGCCTCGCAGTTCCACGTAAATGTTGTTCCCGTCCGGATAAAGATCCGTCCGTACCCAAGCGGTGCCAGTTCGCCCTGATGTAACCTTCAGATCTTGAACGGACCAGGGGCTCCACACTCCTGACCCTCGTCGGTAACGGGTGAGGAAGCTTCCGCTCTGTGGTGGGGCCACTGCAGTGGTCACGAACCAGGGATATGCAAGATTTCCCGTGATCCAACCGGTCGGAATTCGGGCGGTGAGGGTCATGGCCGGATGGGGCACGTGCAGGGTGACATTTAGGGGAATATCAGACGATACCAGGCCGCTACGTGTGACCTGTTTCGCCACCAACCGGTGAAGCCCATCGCACAGGGGAAGTTTCCACGAGTTTAGGGGCTTCTTCCACGGACGGGGATACGAAGTGACCAGCACCCGGTCCAGGCGTACGGGAGCGCCGAGAGCGTGGACCCGAAATTCCACGGTGTACGTGATATTTTCCATGCCGGGCTTGAGGAGGTAGAAATCCACCGGGTACTCCCGGTACTCGCCGGGCGCGGGGAACTCGATGCCCCGCAGCGCGCGCAGGCCCAACAGGGTTTGACCGCTGTCGGTCACGACGTCCAGGAAGACGACCGTGTTCGCCTCGGTGGTGGCCGTGGTGCTCAGGCGGAACCAGGCCCGGTAGGTCCGACCAGCAGGAAGAGCTGTCGTGTAAGGACCGTATGCGAGACCGCCGGGGGCAAGTTGGAGAGCGTGTTTGTCCAGCGCGCGTGTGTCCGTCACCACTTGTCCCGCGCCCACAGGATGGCGGTAGAACGCGTCCTCTTCCCACACCCAGCCGTCCCCCACACCCACCCGGGGGTTCACATCTGCGGGCGTGTGCGCGACAACCGTGATGGGGAAGGTGGGGTTCACCGTGTCCGAAGGGGTGGTCAGGGTGATGGCCGGTGGGCGTAGGTCCCGCCAGATGTGGGCCTCGCCCAGAGCCCAGAGGCGGCCTTGCACGTCCTGGACCGTGGCCGTCAGGGTGATGGGATGGGTGGAGCTGAAGGCTCGTGGTGGAATCCAGGTGCCCAACCAGGGGCCAATGGCCCCGGTGCGGGTGAGGACGACGGTCGTCTCCCCTTCTGCTGTGTGCGCGGTGACGGTGAGGGCCTGGGGGGGGTCGGGAAAGGCGGCGAAGAGGGTGAGAGGGTATCCCCGTCCCAGGGTCATGTCCTCCAGCTCCAGGGGCAGCAGGGTGCCCACGGGGGCGTCCGCGTCGGGCGGGAGGGCCAGGGTGGTGTTGGGGTAGTAGTGGGCCAAAATCTGGTACGCATTCCACCCGCGCAGGCTCCAGAAGTAGGCGCCCCACTGGGAAAGGCCATACCCGTGGCCGGAGCGAGGGTGGCCCAAAGAGACCGGGTCGGGCACGGGGCTGAGGTAGGGCAACCAATCAACTCCCCGAGTAGGATGGCCGTTGTCCGCACTGTACATGGCCAGGATGGGACCTCCGTCGTAAAACAGCGCTTGGCCGCGGGTGGCCTGGGCGGCCGCGTCCGCGCGAGGGTGGTGGAGGTCACACATGACCTGGTAGTCGGTCCAATCGGTGACATCGTAGTCGGGTCTCCCCTTGAGAATCTGGTACCAGGCATAGGTGCGGATGGCGATGGCCTGGGCTTTGAGGGCTTCCATGGGCCAGGATGCGGGCATTTCCGCGGGGAGCACGCGAGCCACGTATTCCTCAAAGGGAATGACGTCGATCTGGCCGGGTACGGCGTCCCGGCACGAGTTGTAGGGGCTGTGAAGCACGCGGATGAATTGGGGCGGGGAAGGAG
>CAZAQA010000075.1:0-4251 GCA_964487375.1 uncultured Anaerolineae bacterium
ACCGTTGTGAGGCATGTCATCATCCAGCAATGACGGGGAAGGATTTCTTTGTCCTTTGACCTTGTCCGTCAGATGCAGAATGTCAGAGTAGAGGTTGCCATGGCTCTGCGTGTCCCCCCAATGCACATCTATTTGTTGGGAACACCGGAAATCCGCCGAAATGGACGTCCTCTTCTTATACGACGCCGCCTGGTAAGGGCATTGCTATACTACCTTGCTGCTCACCATGGAGGTGTTTCCCGCGATCGCCTGGCCTACATGTTCGCTCCTGACAAACCACAAAAAGCCGCAAGACGTCAAGTGTCGCATCTCTTGTGGCACCTGCGTCACGCTTTAGGTCCGGAGGGGATGTTGTGCGTCCGGGCGAAAGTCGAAACAGTGAGTTTGTCCTTCGATTGCTGGGTGGACGTACGTGTATTTGACCAAACAACCAGAGCGGTTGAACAGTGGGACCAGTTAAAGGCCATCCCGGCAAACACTGTCCGCGCTGTGGCTAATGCGCTTTCCTTATATCGTGGTGAGTTCCTCAGCGGTTTCTCGTTACCTCATCATCAAGAACTTGAAGAGTGGGTCCTACTCCAACGAGAGCATCTGAATCGCCTTTATTTGGACGCTTTGGTGGCGCTTGCACATGTGCATATAACCCGCAAAGCCTGGAAAGAGGCCATCGGTTACGCTCGCCGGGCATTGATAATAAACCCCCTTCGCGAGGATACACATAGAGTGCTTATGTTGCTCTACGCGGTCACCGGACAACGAGAAGCCGCCTTGGACCAATACGGGAAATGTGCGTTCCTTCTCAGGCGAGAGTTGGGCATCGAGCCATCGCCAGATACTACGGCTATCTATCAAGCTATACGAGAAAACCGTTTGCCTCCATTCCCTGCCCATTCTTCTCCTCTCCTCCTCGACACCACCCTCCGAAGAGTGAAAAGAGAACCTTTTGTTGGACGGACCCGACACCTGCAACGATTGGAAGCTCTCTGGCGAAATGTACGTGAAGGGAAAGGACAAGCCGTTTTCTTGTGGGGAGATGCAGGCATCGGCAAGACACGACTTGTCCACGAATTTGTTCGACGGACGCAAGTACTGCTCCTTGAAGGCCGAGCAGATGCAAGTATGGCATCGGCACCTTACTATCCCCTTATAAGTGCCCTGCGTCAATTCCTTTCGTATTTACCCTGGTCGGACCTCGAGTTCTCTTCTGAAGTACTTTCAGAAGTAAGCCGTTTGCTGCCGGAGGTGCGGTTCCATTGCCCGAATATTCCAGCCCCTTTGCCTCCCGATCCCATCGCCGGGCAAGCCCGGATGTACGAAGCCTTATTCCGTTTCTTGCAACAAATATCAACGCAACCCTATTTGTTATTCATTGACGATGCCCATTGGGCCGCTGATATGCTTTGGAATTGGTTTTCCTTCTTACTCCCTCGACTGAACAAGCTCCCCGTGTTGCTTGTTTTTGCCTATCGCCCGGAAGAAGCCACCCCCATTTTTCGGATGTTTGCCAGACGAGCCCAAGCCGAAGGTTGGGGGACAATGATGGCCCTAAGGGGGCTATCGCGAGAAGAAGTTGTCCACCTCGTACGTTACCTTCGCCGACATCATCACCCCCCGCCAGTCGTTTTGGCCCAATATCTCTACAAACTTACAGGAGGAAACCCCCTTTTCCTCCTCGAAACAATTCGCTGGCTGGAAGAGCACAGACAAGCAAGCGGTGAGATCCCCATCCCTGAACGGGTACGAGAAATATTGGCCTACCGCATCGGATTGTTTCCGCCATTGACCAGGCGTTTACTTAACGCTGCTGCCGTCTTAAGTCCTCACCTTCAAGTCGACGTACTTGCTAAGGTCACCGGTTGTACCGAGGAAGAGATTGTAGAAACCCTACAAGAGCTCGTCTCACGAGGGATCATCGTCCCCGACCTCCACGATGGGATCACGTACCAGTTTTCCCACGAACAGTTGCGCGGCACTGTGTACGAAATGATGGGACCGGTTCGTCGTCGCCATCTCCACCGCCGGGCAGCACAAGTTCTGCAGGCGACCCGACCCGCCAATATTCAAAGTTTGGGCGCTATGCTAGCATACCATTGGCAGAAGGCCGGTGAACCAGCCCAGGCGGTGAGAGCCATCATCCTTACAATGGAACAAGCGGCTAACCAGTTCGCTTACGAGCATGTCATCTCTTTGGCAGAGAAAGCACTTGCGTTGATCCCCAACATGCCCCCAGGTCCAGAACGGTGGCGCGCAGAAATGGCCATCTACTTGCAACGGGGGCGTGCTTATAAGGTTCAACGGCAGTATGAGCGGGCACGCCCGGATTTAGTAAAGGCCCAACGTCTAGGCGAAATTCTTGGGAACATCAGCTTGGCTATCGAGGCCCTGGAAGCACGAATCGACATCGCCGTCGATTGCTGGCATATGGAAGAAGCGAGGTCCTTGGGAGACCTCTGTCTTCAAATGGCTTTGCGTCAGAAGGAACGCTCCTTGTTGGGACGGGCTCTTTACTTGCGTGCTTTTGTCGCCGTTCACACCGGGGAAGAAATAGACGATGCGGAGATAGTACAGGCCCTTAACATTTTCACCCAGACAGACGATCATATAGCAATGGCGAAAGTGTGGAACCTTCGCGGGGTGCGTGACATGATGGCTGGAGCGTATCCCTCCGCATTACAAGCCCTGGAAGTTGCCCTGGGGCTTGCCAGCGAGGTACGCCATTATTTTTTGATGCATCGGGTTCAGGCAAACCGTGGGCACGTTCTGTACGATTTGGGTGACTTTCGCGGCGCGTGGCAAGCGTTTGTACACGCTGAGGAATGGCTTCAAGCCATCGGTCTTCAACGTCCGGACCTGCTTTACGACATTGGACGGGGATACGTGGCTTTGCACCTGGGCCACTCTACAGAGGCAGAACAATTCCTTACCCGGGCCCTTGCACTTGCGGACATAATGACCTCTTCCCAGGGACGTGTTACCGCCCATGTTCATCTGGCCTACCTGCGTGCCCTACAAGGGCGCATTGAAGAAGCTCTCACCCTCCTGACAGAAGCGTTGTCGTTCGAAAGAAAAGTGTATATCGGAACATACATAATGACGCTCAGCGTCTATGGAGCTGTTTTGCGACTGCAAGGCCGATTCACCGAAGCGCTGGCAGCCCATCGTCGAGCCCTTCGAATGGCCAGAACAATCCCCCATGAACGCCACACTTTGAACCTTTTGTGCGAGGCAGGTTGGGACCTCCTGAGTCTGAATCGAATCCAGGCCGCTACTCGCCTTTTTGCTTTCGCCCTAAAAAGGGCATCCCGCGGCTCAGGACACGTAGAAACCGTTCGCGCACTCACAGGGCTGGCCGCCGCATGTGTAGGAGACATCAAATTGGCCCACCGTGCCTTGGAAGAAGCCCAACGTACCGGCTCCCTCCTCCTCTACGCCCATGCTGTAGAGGCAACGATACCCACATTTCTGAAAAAACAACAGTTCACGCAGGCACAAGCGTTAGAGGGAAGAATTTGCACACGGTTACAAAAGGCGGGATGGCAGACACTCTTGACCAGACTCCACTCTGCCAAGGCGGTCACATTCCGCCATCCACCGTGTTCTTCGCTTGTGCCGTCCAACATACCAAAATCCACATAAGCAGCGCGGCAACAGCAGTGCTTAGATCGTCCGCTTTCTGGACATTTCCTCCAAACTCGTCAGGGGAATGGATACAGAGCTCCAGAGCCGGTGTACACAGCCAACGCGTCCGGTAGGCCGTCAAACAAAACTCATGAGCGCGATTTTGCATCAATGATCATCCGGTGCTCGCGGGGGTGAAACCACTATTCCCCCCACGATCTGCCAAAACGAACCTGACAGACCACCTGTCAGAACAGCACCTCTCCCCCTCGTCGACGGCAACCCAGGCATCTAGTACTCGGTTAATCATGGAATGATGGATAAACCATGAACTTTCCTGAACCAGAACCCCCAAGAACGGGTAGGCGAAGGCACTGCCTTCGTCCACCCGTGGCCGTACAGGCGAACGAATTCGGTAGCCCCCGACCCGTTAGCGGGGTCGCTTTTACGATCAGGTGGCTCTTGACCGAGTACTAGAGTACCGGATGACGATATAGAGACATTCGTACCGGACAGGATAAAAACGTGTTCGTTTTATTCGTAATCCGCGTCCGCGGTCCACTCCCACCCGCCGGGAGTGGTGTCGTTATAGTCCGCCCGGATGAGCGCGCCACACGTCCAGCACCAACTGTC
>CAZAQA010000076.1:0-1363 GCA_964487375.1 uncultured Anaerolineae bacterium
CCAACCAGACCATCCTCAACGGCAAGTACACCATCCTCCAACTCATCGGCGAGGGGGCCATGGCCCGGGTGTGGCTGGCCCGTGACGAACAATTTGCGGGCCGATTGGTGGCCATCAAGGAGCCGAGGGCCGACCTGCCGCCGGATGAGAGGTGCGAACTGGAGCGGCGTTTTCGCCAGGAAGTGATGGTGGCGAAGGTGCTGCAGGAGGCGGGGGCGCAGCACGTGGTGCCGGTGTACACGGTGGAGCAGGTGGGCGACGAGCACAAGGTGCTGGTGATGAAGTACATGGCGGGAGGTGACCTGGCCCAACGCATCCGTCAGCACCGGGGGGGCATGCCGGTGGCGGAGGTGGTGCGCATTGCGCGGGACATCTGCCGGGGCTTGGCCGTGGCCCACGGGGAGGCGGTGGACGTTGTGCACCGGGACGTGAAGCCCTCGAACATCCTGTTTGATGAGCAAGGAAAGGCATATGTAGCGGACTTTGGGTTGGCCAGTTGAGCGGGATGAGCAGCCGCAGTCACGGTGTGGGCCGTGCGCATCCTGGGACGCCGATGTACATGGCGCCGGAGCAGGCGAGGAGTCCGGAGCCATTGGTGCCGGCGGCGGACGTGTATGCGCTGGGGTGTATGTTGTTTGAGATGCTGACGGGGAAGCGGTACAAGCGGGTACGGCCGGGGACGCGAGTGGGGGACGTGCGAGGGGATGTGCCGGCGTGGCTGGATGAGGTGGTGGCGCGGTGCGTGCAGGAGGAGCCGTGGGACCGGTATGAGGATGCGAGGGAGGTGTTGGCGGCGTTGGAATAAGGGAGCGACGTAAGTGAAGGCCCTGGAAGCGTTAGTGGTCGAGGAGCCAGAGTACCTGGACGCGACCACCCTGCAGGCTGAGGCCCGGGAGACACTGTAAGAGATACGAAAAAGGGCACAAGTAAAAGTCGTGCGCACCCTGGAAGGGCATACGGGAAGTGCGTTGTGTCTGGCGAAAACGCCAGACACAACGCTGTTGGCCTCGAGGGCGGGAGATAAGACAGTATGGTTGTGGCAGGTATCAGACGGCAAATTGCTGTGTACTTTGGAGAAACACATGGGGGAGGTGATGAGCGTGGCCTTTTCGCCGGATGGCACCCTTCTCGCCTCGGGGTCGAGTGATGAGACGGTGCGGCTGTGGAAGATACCCGTTGAGTCCTGATAGGACTTAATGTAAGGAGGGATTTCATGGACCCGTCTGAACGGCTGGTTGCCATCAGGACAACGCTACCACACACTCCCTCTCCGGCAGTAGTGCTGCTTCCTGAGGATGAGGAGCACACGCGAGTTGCCTGGGAGGGAGAGATACCCCTGGACGACCAGGGGCAGGCCGCTATC
>CAZAQA010000076.1:1463-4157 GCA_964487375.1 uncultured Anaerolineae bacterium
GCGAGTTGCCTGGGAGGGAGAGATACCCCTGGACGACCAGGGGCAGGCCGCTATCGCTTTTCTGCAAAAGATGTGGGAAATGTCCCTCGTGGTCGCCGAACTGCAAAGCGAGGAAGGCGTGCCGCTGACGTTGGACCTCCGCATTGGCCTGAAGTTGGTTGACCCACACAAATTCTGGCTGGACGTCATGCAACGTGGCGACCGGTTGACGGAGGCTGAGTTCAAACTGTACCTGGCGGATGTGGTGCGACACGCCGTTGGCCTGTACTGTGCAAGTACGTCCCTGTCAGCGTTAAACCAACCGGGCATTCGGGATGAACTGGAAGAGCACATCGTGCATTACCTGCACGGGGAAGGGGACGTGCGGAATCGTTCTGGCCTGGAACTCCTGTCTCTGACACTGGAGGGTATCCGCTTTCCCCTCCGAAGCGAAGGGGCAAACACGTACAGGGATGTGTACCTTGAGCATTCTGTCCCTGCCTCCCGGCGCAAGGAGGTGGATGTCGCCGAAAGCCGGATCCTGCGTGAGGTTCGGGAGGCAGCAGTGCGCTCAACGGTTTTGAGAAGTACATGGCGATTGCGCTCCTCCGTATCGCGGCCGGAACTGTGGCGACACCGGTTGGAGCAGCGAGTGGTGACTGCTCCCCTCGTGTACGGGGAACGCCTCTACGTGGCTACCGAAGACGGCACGGTGTGGGCATTTGAGCGCCTGTCACAAGATAGGGATACCGGGAAAGTACAGTGGCAATCCGCGTGGGATACACCCACACATCTGCCTGCACGCCCGGGGGCAGGTATGGCAGTCGCCGCCCAGACCCTGTGGGTGCCGGGAGAGGACGGCATCCTGTACGGGGTACGGCTCAGCGACGGTCGCATTGTACGCCAGATAGAGATCCGGGGGCGATTGCGGTCGGCTCCTACTGTGGTTGACGATGCTCTCTACATTGCTACCGACAGGCCGAAGGGCACATTCAGCCCAGAAGGAGGCGGTCGCCTGGTGAAGGTCGACTCCTGGAGCGGCGGCATCGTCAAGGACGTGCCCATCAGTTCACGGGGCTTTCGGGCCCAGCCCGTTCAATGGGGGGAATTTCTGCTGCTGAGCGACAGGCGCAATGTCGTTTATCGGGTCGACCTCAACCTAGAGCACGTTGAATCCTGGCGGCTGCAGAGAGTCGGCCGTTTGCTGGCGGGCGTTGTCGTAAACCAAGAGCACGACAGCATTATTGCTGTGGACGGCGCTTCTGGTTATGGCTGGGTCATCGCCCTGGACATACGAGGGCAAGAGCGTGCGCGAACCCAACTGCCCGGCACTATCATTAATCCTCCCCTCGTCTGGAAAGGGCATATCTTCGTGCCCGTGAGTGGGGAGAGACGGCGAGGGTACCTGTATCGCCTTGATCCCCGCACCCTTCGCCCCGTGGATGAACCCGTCGTGACCGACGGCCGTGTGACAGCGTCCCCGGTGGGGTTTGAGGATATCGTGATCTTCGGCTCTCATGATGGGCTTGTGTATGCGGTGTGGGCCGACTCGGGGAAACTCTTCTGGAAGTTCTACAGTGGTGAACGGGTTATAGTGCCCCCTGCTGTGTCCGAAGACGGCATCATCTTTGTTGTTGATGAGGGAGGAAACATCAACGCATTGCCCTGGTACTGCGGTAATCCGGTTGAAGCGGCCCGGTGGTCTGAAGAGAGGGAACGCGTTGAGGAGGCTGTGCGCCTTTGGGAAGAAGCCGGTGATATTGAAATGGCCATGGAGGTGGCGGAGGAGAAAAAACGATGGGGACTGGCCGCAGAGGTTGCCCATCGGTATGGCTATTACGAGCGCGCCGCGTGGTACTATCAACAGGCGGCTGAATTCTTGAAACGACGGGGCCGCCGCAAGGAGGCAGCCAAATGGTGGCATCGAGCAGCGGAGGTATGGGAGGAGATACAAGAATGGGAGAAGCGCCACCAGTGTTTGCGTGAAGCGGCTCTGGGAGAGGGATGGCCATTGCTTCAGATAAAGCCCTTGAACAAGCCTCAGGTACGTCATGGGCAGGTGGCGCAAATCCAGTTCGAAATACGAAACATTGGTGGGGGGGCCGCAAAAGATGTGGAGGTCGAAATAAGGGGAACGGTCCTGCGGGCAGAGCGCAAATCGTTGCCTGGAATCATAGAACGCAAACAGCGACGTCAAGTGACGTTGTTCGTATATCCCTCCGAGGCCGGCATGGCGCGCCTTATTGTATGTGCCCGCTATCGCTCGCCTGGCTTTCGACAAGCGTTCGAAGAGTACCGGGAGATTGTCCTCTCCGTGGATCGGGAACCGGAGGTTCATTATCACTACCATGGTGCCTACGTGAGTATTGGGAAGGATGGAGTGGTGATTCTGAGAGGGGAGCAGGGAGAAGTTCAGGCTGACATCGCGGGAGATGGCGTGGTCATCGGCGGATCACGCGGAAGGCACATTGATCTCCATATGGCTGGGGACGATGAACTGCCCGTAGGGCCACGTGGTGAGCCGCGCTACTGTCCGCACTGTGGCGCAGTGGTACGGGATGAGTACAAGTTTTGTGCGCACTGTGGCTACAGAATCCGAGAGTAGAGGAGGCAGATGATGATGTTGAGCCCCAACCAGACCATTCTCAACGGCAAGTACACCATCCTCCAACTCCTCTGCGAAGGGGGCATGGCTCGGGTGTGGCTGGCCCGGGA
>CAZAQA010000077.1:0-4122 GCA_964487375.1 uncultured Anaerolineae bacterium
GATAGCGTACCACAAATTCATGATTTCAGCCTCACGAATCAGCGAAAGATACGCTTCAAATTATAACATACTTCAGGCTGGGAAGACCCTTTCTAAGGGAGGAGTTGCACCGGCGTTATGTTTTCCCCGTGGCCTCTTCTCCTTGCCAGGTGGTGGGACGCACAGCGATCACCTCCTCGCGGCGCAGGAGGACCTGGCCTGGGCGACCTGACGGGTGACGACGGACATCGCGTACCCGGACCATCTGTACGTCTACTCGCGTATTTTCGCGTGCGGCGGAGTAATAGGCCGCCAGCGCGGCCACACGGCGTATCGTTTCCTCTGGAACGGGACGGCCGCCGCTGCGCAGAATCACGTGGGCTCCCGGCACGTGGCGGGCGTGGAACCACAGATCCTCCGGCGCGGCGCGACGAAAGGTGATCTCGTCGTTGAGGCGAGCACTTCGGCCAACGAGTACGAGATAGCCGTCCGGCGTGGTAAAGGTAAGCGGTCGTGCTGGCGGCGGTGAAATCCGTTTTTTCCGCCGCCGGATGAACCCTCCCATTTCCAGGCCTCGCTCTACCTCGGCGATTTCCGGCGCATCCTCGGCCAGGTTGAGGTCGGTTTCCAATTGTTCCAGGTAGGTAAGTTGGCTGTATGCTTCCTCCAGGCGAGAGGGCATTTCCTTTTGAGCTCGCTTCGCCTTCTGGTAGCGGCGGTAGTAGCGCTGAGCGTTTTCGACGGGCGTCAGGGCCGGGTCCAGCGGTATAGTGAGCGCTCCTGCGTCTGTCTCCAGGGTGACTTCGCTGGCCTTTTCTGCGACCCGGTAAGCGTAAGTAAGCAGCCAGTCCGCCATATGTTTCCATTGGTCCGCGTCCGCCGCTTCTTTCAGCTCCCGCTCCATGGAGGCAATTCGCTGCTCAACCCGGAGTTTGGCTTCCTGCACTCGCTTTCGTACTCGCTCTCGTTGTCCCGCATAGGGGTCCGTGCGGCCCGCGCTTTCCAACCAGAGCTCGATACCTCGACTCAGGGAAGACACATGCTCGGGCGTGCCCAAATGGGTTAGAGGATAGGGGGCAAACGCCAGGATGACGTCGTCCTCGCGTACGAGCGTAGGCTCCCAATAGGAACCGGCCATCATGTGCACGAATTTGGACAGTGTGCGGTGCAGGTGACCTGCCCCGCGCGGATCCACGCTGATGGCCGGGGTCAGCGCATCTCCCAGGGCCCGGTAGGCCATCTCCCGGGCCAGTAAAGGGCTGATCCCGGCGATGCGGGCGACAAGGAGGCGCCAGACCGGTTGGTGCGGTGGTGCTTCCATGGCCCACCCGCGCAGGTCTTTCTCAGTGACCGTCAGGGGGATTTGCTTCTGCTGAGGTGGAGGAGGGACGTATGGAGCACCAGGTCGAGTAGATCGTACGGGATTGCGGTCGCGGCCCACCACCTTCGTCGCTTGCAGGATGTGCTTACCTCCGTCCAGGAGGAGTACATTAGCGTGGCGTCCCATCGCTTCGGCTATGAGCGTAGAGATACCCTCCTCCGGATGATCGAACGTCATCACCAGCACCCGCTCGAAGGGTAGCGCCTCGACGGCCTGGAGGCGGGCTCCGCGCACCCATTTGCGGAACAAGAGCAGGAGTGGGGAAGGGGTCATCAGTCCGCGCCGGGGTTTCCGTTCTACGAGGTGGACGCGAGACCACCGGACGTCTGAGGAGACTATCAAGAAATAGCGCCGGCGATGGGCGTACACTTCAAAAGCGAACGTGTGCTCGTCCGTCTGCACGATCTCCTGGACACGACCGCCGACGCATGTCTCTTGTAGTTCGTCGGTAATGGCTGCCGCGGCCCAGGCATCGAAGGTAAATGATGGCCGTTTATTCATCTCATTCGTCATGTGGATTTATGTCCCTGAAAAGGGAGAGGGTGGACTTTACTCCCCTTTCCAATGCATTTGCAGCAGGTATTTCAACTGGAGTCCCGTCGTGTCATGATAAACACGGATGCGTTTGAGTTCGAACAGGTGATCGCTGTCCTGCACCGCACCCTGATGGGTGGTCAGACCGGCCCAATAGTGCGCCGATTTGTACACGGCGATGACCTGTCGATTGTATCGGCCTGAAGGATAGGCGATGTAGCGCGCGGGCTCCCCCAATTCTACCTGGAAAACTTCAGTCGACCCCAACGCCTGCCACACGAGCTGGGCCAGACTTGCTCGGGAAAGGTCGATATGGGTACGGCCATGTGCGCCGAAGTGCATCCCTGCCTTCCGCATTTCTCGCACCATGTCCCAGGTGAGGTAGTCGGGGAGGTGCTGGTTGACAACGTCGGTGATGATGAAGAAGGTAGCCGTAAAGCCGTATTTTTTCAGCAGCGGCAACGCCTGCGTGTAATTATCCCGATAGCCATCATCGAACGTGAGAATGACGGGCTTGGGAGGCAACGGACGTCCTCGTGTCAGATGATAGACAAGGTCGTCCAATGTGATAGTCGTGTACCCTTCATCCCGCAGCATTTTGAGCTGGTCCTGGAACAGGCGGGGGGGAGTAGATAGGTTGTAGCGGATGCGGCCGACACTTGGGGGCGGATCGTCGATGTGGTGATACATGAGGATGGGAATACGAGCACGGCGATGCACACCGTCAGGTGTAGGCCCGGGGGTAGGAGTAGGAGAGAGCGTGGGCGAAGGGGATGGAGTTGGCGTGGGCGGGAAGGCGGAGGCCGCAATCGGTGGGACGGTGGCCTGCCAGAGGCGGGCCCGCACGCATTCCTTTGCCCATGTCTCTTCCCCGGTCGAGATGCTGGTCGGCATCGGGGCGGAATGGGTGAAAGCTGCCGGCGAAGGGGACACCTGCCCCACCCCGTGGCCGCGTTGGCCCGACCACGCGGCCACGACGACCAGGAAGATTCCGGCGACAAGCAGAATCAGCGTTGTAGTAGACGTTCGCATGCAAATCCCTCAGTGACAGGACGGCCAATCTGTACTCAGACCACCGCGAGTATTCTCCCTCAGGACGAAATGGGGCACAAGTCCGATGAGATCAGCGGCAGGAAGCGTCTGGTGTATCCTGTCGAGGAAAGAAGGTGCGAGCGTCCAGACCATATGCCCAAACGTTTGTGTACGTGGGCACGCCATCCACCTGCACCCAGAAGAAGAGTCGGCTTCCCGCCCTTTGGGCCGCGCTGATGTCCACGTTCTCGAATTTCCACACCCACTGGACTACGTTTCCTGTGTTCTTCAACACCCGGCGTCCCGGCATCCCCAGCCCTTCTGGCGGGCCTACCGCTGCATTCAATGCCCGATACAGATGCACTCGTGGATGCCACTCGAGGTTAGGACCGAAGGTCGTATTCCCCTTCCCATGGGGGAACAGATAGACGAGAATGTCGGCTTTCCGAGGGGGAGGCCCATTTCTGGGAATGAGCGTCTCAATCTTGGCATCCACCGCGACGGGACGGGTCAGGCTGAGGAAGTGAGGTTGGTCGATCCGCGGGAACAGCGTACGCGCCTCCACCCCATGAGTCCACACATTGTGGGCTTCCACGACACCGTCTACGGTCACGAAGAAATAGATCTTGTTGCGAACGTCGTTGGCAAAGGACACATCCACATCGTTGAAGTCCCATACAGGGATAAGGCGACCTCCATACTCGGCCAAACGTTTCTCTCCGATGCCCACGAGGTGGGCCGGCTCTTGATTGTAAGCGGCCCACAAGCGTACCGTGGGATTCCAATTGCATGGGGGCGGCGTGTTCCGTACCGGGTCGGTGAACAACATTGCCGTGATGTTGGCGCGCTGAGCCTTTTTCACGGGAGCATTACCGTGGGGCCAAACGATTTCAATTTTAGCCCGCACGTAGGTTACTATCGTCGCTTCTGGAATTGCTGGAAGGCTGTCGACTGGGACGTTGAGACGGATGTGTTTCACTTCGACCCAGCCCTGTCCCGTGGTGTCTCGTTCCAGGACATATGTCCCGTCGTTCGTTCGTCCGATCACCGGCACTGTATCACCTTGGTGCAAATAATCGATGACGGGTGCGTTGGCCTTAGGGTGAGCCAAAACGGCCAAAGACTCGGATAGGACCTCGGCTGACGGTGTGGGGAGGCTGGTTGGTGTGGCGGTGGGGGTGGGCGATGGCGTGGGC
>CAZAQA010000078.1:0-4113 GCA_964487375.1 uncultured Anaerolineae bacterium
CTGACGCTGCTGATCTTGTCTTCTGACAGCGTTAGCTGCTGGACTGGTTGAGTGTTTGATAAGTTTCTTTCAGTAGCCCCGGCGGATCGTGGGGTTCTGCCGCGTCAGATCGTCCGCGTATTGATAGGTGTATTCGTGACTTTCAGTATCCCCTGCGGATCGTGGTGTTCTGCGGCAGCGCTCAATTGAGCGCTTCATTTCTATGAAATGAGCTTTCAGTATCCCCTGCGGATCGTGGTGTTCTGCGGCCGCGATTGCTTGCTGGCCCCTGACAGGTCTTTTGTGTCTCCCCGGAGCCATTTCGTGCCTCCACGGGCCTCTCTGAGACCGCTTTACCCCTCTTTTGCCGCCCCATTATACCTCCATCACGGAGATTTTCGCAAATGAAAAATGTGTCCGTAAGGCCGCCGGTTTGAGACGCCCAAACCCCTGTTTAGGGCTCCCTCAGGGCCTATTTTCCCCCAAGAAGCTTCATGGGGTCCTCTTGTCCACGCGATTTGAGAAATCCTGGCACTCAGACCCGATCATTGCAGAAGCGCCGGAACTCGCAAGCCACACACGGAGCCAGGCTTCTGGGCCCGGGCGGCATATGCTCCCCTCGGATGACGTCGATGATTTCTTGGGTCAATGAACGCACTTGTTTCCTCAGACGAGTTGTGATCTCGATCTCCTTGGCACGCCGACGCGGCAAGCTGTAGATGAACCCTCGACGAGCCTTCCGCTCAAAGGCTTCTTCCAGCAGGAGAGCATATGCCACGACCTGGATCTTGAAATGGCGCGCCTTGACGTTGGCGCTGTCTTTGAAGTCCACCGGGATAATCTCGTCCTCTCGCTCGATGACCAGGTCCACACGCCCGCTCAATCCCAATGTCGTCGAGTAGTGCGCCACGTCGAACAACCAGTTCCCCTCCGGTAATCCCCGCAGACGGCGCCGTCTGCGCCTGAGCGCCAGGGTGACGTCCTCGTGCGCAAGCCGCCCCTCTTCCAAACCATAGGTCGTTGGCCTCACCCCCGGCCAATTGAAGCGAAAATAGACGATCCGCGGACAGTACAACCATTGTTTGAGGTCGGTGACCTGCAAGACCAGAGGCGTTTTCCCATCAGACAGGGCCAACTCCGGTAAGACCAGAATTTCCTCACTGATGCCTGTGCTCATCTTCCCCCCGATCCTCACTCTTCCTGGATGATCTCCACTCGTTCCTGCCAGGCGTCCGCATCAATCGGCACGACCAGGATTTTGCCTTCATGCTTCCCCAAACGACGCCGGATCTTCTTCACCATCTCTTTCTGCTGCCCCCGTGTCAATCGTCCCAAGAACGCGCTGTACTGCACGCGGTCCAGCCCGTAGTCCAGGCAAATATCCGCGATCTTGGCTCGTAGACGGTCGTCAGGAATGTCGTAGATGACAATGTAACGCATGGTCCTAACAGCCAGCAGTTAGCAGATGGCAGATAGCAGATGGCGATCAGCTACCTGCTGACTGCTATCCGCCAACCGCTGTCGTTCACCAACTCCCCACAAAGGGCTCGTAGGTCTCCCGTTCCCCGCGCAGGAAGGTGGCCAGGTGGCGGGCCTGACTTTGCAACACCACCCTCAAGCCAACGCGCTTGCCTTCATAGCGGACCTGGCCTTCCAGTCTCTTCAAAACCCGTTCGGCCACGGTACGGCGGGTCTTCACCCCGAGACGGCCTTCCTTCTCCTGCTGCAAGGAGACTTTCCTGTTCACCAGGCCTACCAATGGACGGTCCACCACCTGTTGGCGGAACTCTTCCACCAAATCAAGCACAAGGCTGGGCTTCCCCGGCCGGTCCGCATGCAAGAAGCCCGCGTAAGGGTCCAGGCCTGCCAGAACCAGGGCTCGTTCCACCTGTCCATAAAGAACTCCATAGCCATAATTCAATGCCTGGTTGAACACATCTCGCGCGCCCCGAGTACGCCTGCCGGGCCAGTCCAGGTCTTGCCTGAGCAATTGCTTGATCCCCTGCCAGTAGACTTGTGCCGCCTGCCCCTCGGCCCCCAGGATTCGATCGCGAATGTCCTCGATACGCTCGGCCTCAATGTGTTCTAATTCAGAAGCGACGTCCAGCAGGGCCAGCACGCGTTCCTGCACGGAGTTAAAGATCTCCGGTTCCGCATCCTTCCGATTCTTGCTCAAATAGCGCAGCACGTTCACTTGATTCAAGATCTTCCCTAACGTAATCGCCCGCGCCACCACCACGCCGCGCCCATCCTCATACGCGGACAACTGAGCCCGACGCGTGGCAATCGTGCCCGTGAGATGACTGCTGTACAAACTGGCGTAGGGCGTACCGGTACCGCTGAGGAAGAAGATGGGGATACCGCGCTCCGCACATTCGCGCACCGCGTCCGCGCTGATGCTGACTCCGCGCGAGGCGATCAGGACCGCGTCAAGATGCAGAAGGGGCGCTTCTGCCACCTTCTCGTTTGTCTTAATGCGCGTGACTCGCAATCGTCCCGAATGTTTCCCCACATGGGTGCCGAACTGGTCGACAATCAAGTGTTTGATGATGGCCGTGGTGACCTCCTGTGGCAATTAGCAGTTAGCGGATAGCGGATAGCAGTTAGCATTATGGGTACTGTTTGGGCCGTACCTTGTTAAGGAGCGCATGGAGCATTTTGGTAATGATGGTTAATTCCTCCTCCAAGGAGCGATGCTGTTCGGGGGATAAATATCCAATCTCCAAGGCAAGCAGGAGATGTGTGTCCAACTCTGCCGCAGAGCCCAACGCAATGTCGATATGGTGGGCAAAGGCGCCATCTGTGCGACGTCCATGGCCCTCAGCAATATTGGCAGGAATTGAGGCAACCGCCCGCCGAATTTGGTCGGTCAGGCTATACACTTCCTTTTTGGGGAATGCTTCCGTAGCTTTATAGACATCCACCGCTAACTTCATTGCCCGCTGCCATACCACCAAGTTCCGGTGCGATCGCATCCTCCCCACATTTCCCTCCTCATTACCTCACAATCTGCCAACTGCCAACCGCTAACCGCCAACCGCTATCTCCCCATTCCCCTTCACCGCATCTTTCCCCACATGGACCACTTGGGCCCAGAGGAGGACAGGGAGGAAATCTTCCCAGCGGTCGAATTCATACACAGCACGGCCGATGAGTCCTCCCGTGGGCGTGATTCGCCCGGTGCGGCGGGAGCCGCTTTTCAAGTCCACCCACCGCGTGTCGAACTCCACAACGCGAACATCATCAGCAGCATGCAGCCATCCCCGAACATCCATGACCGGCGCCATACCCGGAACCTGAGTCGAATCCCGGCGTTCTCCGTACATGCTGTATAACGCTTCGACGCGGTCCAGGGCGCGACCGAACAGGGGGCGAAACTTGGGTTCTTTGAGCAGGTGTTTTCGATACACCAGGCGAGTTGGGGTGAGAAATCGCACTTGAAGACGACTGCTTTCTCGCACCTTTTCCAATACGTCATGCGTAAGGGACATCACATCGCCCTCATGTGTGAAGAGGGTAGGTGTTTGTACCATGCGCGAACCCGGTGCCAGAACAAGTTCGCGTTCTCCGCTGAGAGGGTGCACTGCATCAACCTGAATCAGGGTGAATTGCCCGCGCCTTCCCCTGTTCTCTTCCAGGCGGCGTCCTACGCCGCTGCGTCCCATCTCAGGAACGGCCAGGATAAGATAGGGGAGCAGGTTGATGGCCACGCCGAATAAGGTGACGCCAAAGCCGAAGCGCTCCCCTGGCCTGTAGTGGTGACCAATGGCGTGGTGAACCGGATCGAGGTCAATAGTGTAGGGTCGTGCGG
Organism: uncultured Anaerolineae bacterium; assembly: GCA_964487375.1. Lineage (GTDB taxonomy): Bacteria > Chloroflexota > Anaerolineae > JAADDB01 > JAADDB01 > JAADDB01. The sequence continues at coordinate 3,791 of CAZAQA010000078.1, forward strand.
GTGTGCGTCCCCAGCGCCAATCTCGGTCCTCACGAGCCATGAGCCAACACACGGGGCAGTGCATGGAATGACCGGGGTCGGGGTCATCAGGAGCGATGCAATAATGGCGCCGCAGCGCGCCCAACAGCGCTCCGCGCAGCGCGGATCCGGGCCACGGCGGCAGTTCCAACGGCGTCTGGGCCTCCACCGTAAACCAGAGCCGGTGGACGGAAAACTGCGGCTGTTCCCTCGGATCGGGTTCTGTTCCTGAATTCGTCATGGTCGTATCCTCTGTGGATCGGATTTTGTTCAGCAGACGGCGGTCAGCAGATAGCGGATGGCGG
>CAZAQA010000079.1:0-3418 GCA_964487375.1 uncultured Anaerolineae bacterium
GCTATCCGTGTAGCCTGATCACCAATCAGGCGCATGGCGTTTGTCTAAATGCGAAATACACGGCCCTGGGAGGTTTTGCTCTGCACCCCCAGGGTGAGCCCCGTCGTCACCTGTGTGTACGCGTAGGGAGATATGTCCAGACGGTCTGGGACGCCGTCATTGTCGTTGTCGTCATCCCAGGGGTTGGGAATACCGTCGCCGTCGGGGTCCCAGGAGGGGGCGGTACCGTCGGGCCCATGCCATTCCTCGTAGTCGTTCAAGCCATCGTTGTTCGTGTCGGGACTGACGGGGTTGCCATACCACATCTGGCCGCTGCCCTGTGGCCACTCAATACCTGCCAGTTTGGCCTTATCGTCGATATGGTCATAGTCGGTGTCTGCCTGGTAGGGGTCGGTACCCAGGCAGTTCTCGTCCCGGTCGTTGAGGCCGTCGCGGTCGGTGTCCTTGTTCGTGTCGCCCTCGCCGCAAGAGGAGGCAGGATTGGCCGATGTGGCTGAGGAATGGAAAGACGGGAGAGGAGAGGTGTGAGGGGAGACGTGATTTGCGGCATGTGCTGCGTGACTTGAGGGAGGGCTTTGCGCATCGGGCATCGACCACGGACTGTTGTTGGCAGCCGCGTAGACGCGGGCGATACTGAAATCCCGGAGGGGAGGGGTGGCCACGATGATGATGCTGATAGCAATGGCAACGATGGCGTAGGCCCGCCGGTGGGTGCGGTAGGCGATGAGCGTGTAGGCAAGCACAAGGAAGAGGAGGAGGAAGAAAAGGTCGTAGGCGGCAGACGATAGACGATGGACAACAGACAAGGAGCGATGAACGATAGAGGATAGGCTGCCGTCCTTCGCCGACGATCCATAGCCCCCATGCATAGGAAACTCGTAATCGACAACGATGTGCACACGGGGCGTGTAGAATGCGCTCGCCGGCAGGTCCAGGTCCAGAATCTGGCGTCGGGGCCGACCGTTCTCGTCCACCCAGAGTTCGCCGGTGCCCAGGGAGCCCGATACCGTGGATGGAACGTCAACAGAGAGGCCTGCTGGAAGCACGGCACGCAGTTGTGCGCCAAGCCTCTTCTGGTAGAGCCGGGCCAGGCGGGCACCGTCGATCTGGAATGTGAAGCGTGACAGATGGTCGGCAGCTAAGGGGTCCGTTGTGGGATCAGTCGGCTGCCGGCGGACATGGGTCGCGGCGGAGAGGAAGTCTAGGTAGTCGGCAGTCAGGGTTGCCGGGTCGAAGGGCAGGTGGCGTTGCACTTGTTGGTTGCCCTGGAGGATCGTAACCTGCGAGCCCCGGCGCTCGATGCGCAAGGCAGGCGCATCGGGCACATCCATGACGCGCAAGGTCAGCCGGCTGTGGTCCGGCGCGAGTTGTTCACCCTCCATCTGCAGGGAGACGCGTTGGTCCACCTGGCCGACCATTTCTGATGCGGCGCGCGGCGTGAAGGTCATCTCCACGCGGGCCGAAAAGCGATAGGTTTCCAGGCGTTGGACGCGTGCCCACACATCCTGCAAGGTCGCTTCGGGGGAGTCAGCGGCCACCGGATGCCCGCGGCGGACAAGCGCGGTATGCAGGGCATGCATTGCCCGGTTCAACGTGGTCTGCGGGGCTGCACGTCCAGGTGCGGTCACGACGAAGATTAGCGCCGCCAGGGCAAACGCTATCACCCCCAGGGTCAAAAGCAAATGAGGCGATCGTGATGAACGCTTCATGGGCAACCCCTCTGACAATGTTGTTAGCTACAATCTTCCGTACATTTGCCCCGAAGTTACGGATCGGGGTGGCCGCGAACGGTGCCTTCTGTCATCCAGGAAATCCCAAGACGTCCAGAGCGAATGTACTCCTCCACATCGTTACTTTGCATCAATCGGCTGGGCGACTGTGGGCATTTCATCATGGCACCGACGTGCATAAACTGTCTCCCGCCCATCGATGTGGGGAGGGATCCTTCCCCAGAGGGTATTTTCATCAGAGCGATGCGTAAAGAGAAAAAAGTACTGTTTTTGGTGCAAAAATTGCCTTTCTCGACCGGTAAGAATCTACTTGAGGAGAGGTTTTGTCCATCCGAGTTTTCGGATGAAGGTTCACAATTGGACTTTTGGCAAACTGAACCCTTGTCAAGAAAGGAGGAACCCTGACACATACCCACTTTGGGCGTGATGTTTAGGTAGGGCTGGCGATGGCTTCTGGGGAGAGCGTATCAAAGGAGGCCAAAGCCAGGCGGAACACGCTCCAGCGCCCCCAGGCGACCACCTGGGCCTGCCACTGCGGCGAGAGCCAAATCGTTCGCTGCGGCCAGACGATCACCAGCAGCCACATCATGGCCAGGGTCAGTCCCATGAGCAACCGGCTCAGCCGTTGCGGGTCCCCAAGGCGTGTGCGGTGCATCTGAAACAGGCCGCTTTTGCTGTCGCGGAAACTTTCCTCAAGCCACATGCGCAAACGATACCAATGAGCTACCGCCCGGGGCGAAGCCAGGGAACTGGCCAGATACCAGGTTCTTTGGGGCGTCGGCCACCCGGCCCGGCTTGCCACAGCCGCAGCAGGTTGACTTCGATCTCCCGCGGTCGCCCCCGATCATCCACGCCATAGTGCATCTGAGGATGCCACTGCCGTTGTCCAAAGCGCAGCCCATCCTGGCCCAGCCGGAGACGCCGTCCCTGGCGGTCGGTCAGCAGGGCCCCTCGCGGCAGGCGGATCACAAAGTCCACCCCCCGTTGCTGTAGCCAGCGGAAGAATGGGGCGCGGGCGAAGCCGCGATCCGCGATCACGATCACTTGCGCCACCTCGGCAGGCAAGGCATTCAACACCGCGCCTAACCACTGCTCCTCGATGTGATTCTGACTGGATACAAGTGGTCGCGGTCATAGGCCATCTGGAGTAAGGGCAGCGCCCAGCGCTTCCACAGCAGCGCCACCAGGCCCGCGCCAATGCCGAGAGGACGAAGGTCCGCCGCTGCAGCGAAGCCGCCACCAGGCGAGCCAAATTCTCTCGCTGGGTCTTGCGCAGTTGCGGTAGAATGACCTGGGCCGTTTGCACCAAAAGAGCTCTCCATTACATAGGCATCCCTCCTGAAGGCTGTTCTCCAGAACCTTTGATGGGAGGGATGCCTTTTGGTTGCCCTGCGCTAAAAGTGGGTATGTGTCAGGAAGAACTATCTCTTTACGAGCATCCATGGGAATCCGTTGCGGCCCGACACACTCCTGGCATTGATCCAAAAGGTGGCAAGAGAGGCCGGAGTCCCCAACGCCTACACGCACCGCTTTCGCCATACGTTTGCGATTAATTTTCTCCGGAACGGTGGTGACGCGTTCACGTTGCAGTTGATACTGGGCCATGAGACGCTGGATATGGTCAAGCGATACCTTGCTGGTGATTACCCACAAGTACCGCCACCTCTGGGGAAGGGGTGGTGGGCGGC
>CAZAQA010000080.1:0-2186 GCA_964487375.1 uncultured Anaerolineae bacterium
TCTCCCTCAAGCTCATCGTTTTTCTTTTGGGCGGGCTTTATAGCCGTTATTGGCGTTATGCCAGTATCGAGGAACTCGTATTGATCCTTGAACTCGCGGGCGTTGCCGGCGTGGTGGAATTGATAACTTTTTTCATGATGCCGATTTTTGTCCAAACGCTGCCCCGTTCGTTGCCGTTTCTGGACATATTGCTAGCGGTGCTGGCGATCGCTTTCCCTCGGTTCTCGGTACGCTTGCTGGCACGCCGCCGTGATCGTCGCGTGCAAGGTAAGCGTGTTATCATTGTCGGCGCCGGCGATGCCGGACAACTTCTGGCTCGGGAGATGCGCCAGAACCCGACCTTGGGCTTGGACCTTGTGGGGTTCATCGATGATGATGTGCAAAAGCAGGGTTTGCAACTGCGGGGCGTACCTATTCTGGGCGGTAGAGAGCGCATCGCCGAGCTGGTGCGGGAATACAAGATACAGGAAATCATTATTGCCATCCCCAGTGCACCGGGGCGCGTGGTTCGGCAGATCGTTGATGCCTGCCACCAGGCCGGGGTGACCACACGTATCTTGCCTGGTTTTGCTGAGTTGCTCAACGGCGACGTGAGCCTGCGTCGGTTGCGTTCTGTTCAAATTAACGACCTCCTACGCCGAGAGCCTGTGCGGACGGACACGTCCGCGGTGGCAGAACTGGTGCGTGGTAAGCGGGTGCTCGTTACCGGCGCCGGAGGATCCATCGGCGCGGAATTGTGCCGGCAGGTATGGCAATTTGGTCCCTCCCAACTCATCCTCCTGGGGCACGGGGAGAACAGCGTGTTCAACATCTACCATGAATTGCGGGGGCGCGGGCCTGGCGTGGATGCCGCGGATGGAATGCCTACCCAGATAGTGCCTGTCATCGCGGACATCCGCTTTTTGGACCGTGTCCGACACATCTTTCAAATGTTTCGTCCCCACATTGTTTTTCACGCTGCAGCCCACAAACATGTGCCCCTGATGGAGATGAACCCCTCCGAGGCCGTGACTAACAATGTGGTCGGGACTCAAAATGTCTTGGAGGCATCTCTGGCAGTGGGGGTACAGCGTTTTGTCATGATTTCCACCGACAAAGCGGTGAACCCCACCAGCATCATGGGAGCGACCAAACGGGTTGCTGAATATCTGGTGCTCAAGGCCGCTAGAGAAAGTGGAAAGCCCTACGTGGCTGTTCGTTTCGGCAACGTGTTAGGGAGCCGGGGAAGCGTGGTTCTCACCTTCCAGCGACAAATCGCCGCCGGCGGTCCTGTGACCGTGACCCATCCGGAGATGCGACGGTATTTCATGACCATCCCCGAGGCCGTCCAACTGGTCTTGCAGGCTGCTGTCCTGGGGCGCGGGGGAGAGGTCTTCGTCCTCGACATGGGCGATCCTGTCAGAATTGTCGATCTGGCCCGGGACCTGATAGAGCTTTCCGGCCTACAAGTGGGAGAGGACATCGACATCGTCTTCACGGGCATGCGTCCTGGGGAGAAACTCTTTGAAGAACTGTTTGTTCCCGGGGAGCGCTATGAGCGTACTTCTCACGAGAAGATATTTATCGCCGCCAATGCCAGCGCCTTTGTGCCCACAACGTTAGATAAAGCCTGTGCCACTCTCCTTGAGGCCGCGCGGCACAACGACGCGGACGCCATTCTGAAGCACCTCCGTGACCTGATTCCCGAGTTTCACCCTCCAGTTCTTGAAACTTCTGTCACCGCCCCCCTCGCATCTCCCTCAACAGCATCAAAGTGATACGCGTTCAGGACGGGGCGTCCGGCGGGTCGTCCTGGCAGGATAAGAGGCTCCCCATTGTTTATCGTCCTGCCGCATCCCACCGTCTCGTAGGGTGCGACACATGCGTCGCCCACATATTGCGACCAGCTGGGGGAGCCCGATAACTGATGTTGCGGGCTCCCCTTGCCAAGCCCCTTCGGGGCTACGACCAACCGCCACAGGCGGTTTGGCAACTGGAGGCCGCCGTTTCAACGGCCGACCTAACCGATTGCTTAGTCCCCCGCCCAGGATTGGGAGAGGGACGGCCGCGTAGGGGGGCTCGCTGGGTCACCTTGGCGGAGTGAGGGCCACTCCATCGTCTATCGTCCATGGTCCACCCCTGATCACCGACTACCATTCGTCCAATGAACACCAATAGCTTATCGTGACAACCACATCCGCCTGGCA
>CAZAQA010000081.1:0-1555 GCA_964487375.1 uncultured Anaerolineae bacterium
GGCGGTTGCCGTTGGCGTCGTACGTATACGTGGTCGGGAAGGTCCCGCCCGGGGTCGTCAGGGTGGAGCTGACGAGACGCCCGGCCTGATCGTACGTGTAGTCCCAGGTCATCTGGTCGCCCGCGATGACCTCGGCCTTTTCGGTGATGCGGCCGAGGGCGTCGCGGGTGTAGCTCACGGTGTAGAGGTCGCCGGATCCATCGCTCGCCGTGTAGGTCTTGGGCTCGCCGTAGCTGTTGTAGCTCCAGGCGTCGCCGATCGTATCGAGGGTCGTGCCGGTGATGAGACCGTTTGAAGCATCCCGGGCGATGGCGAGGTTTCCCGCCTGGGTCAGCAGGCCGTCGTCGTCGTAGGCGAAGCTCGCAGTGTTGGCGCCGTTGACGCTCGTCGATGTGACCCAGAAGTTGTTGTCATAGGTGCGGGTGACGGACCCGTTGATGGTGCCCGACCAGGTCGTGCCGGTCTGGAGGAAGCCGTCGTAGGTGAAGGCGGGATTGCCTGAGGGGACGATCCGCATCCTAATCCAGAACCAGATGTATCACGACAGCGAATGGTGCCTCCTTCCAGGCGCCATCCTCCATCTTGGGGAAATAGAACCCCCGCTTCACGCATCGGAGGTAAAGATCCTCAGCCCCCTGACATTGCCCAATGCCATGTACGGATTGGACTTGGGCTCGCCCTTCAGTTGTGACCGTTACGATCGCTACCATCGCGTTGCACGTGCGTTCTCGTTGGGCTTGGAGCGCATGCTCAATAGTCTCCCGGGAACAACCTACTTTGACAACTACGGGCTGCTTTGTAGTTCGGGAGGAAGGCTCGATCGGCCATTCTCTCTCAAGCAGCCACGTCAAGGCCGTCCGAAGGCCGGCATCATGCGTCCTGTCCTTCATTCTCGCTACGCGGCCTCGCGCTTCCGGTGAATGATCCAGGTAAGCGTGGAGAGCCGAAGACCACGGATCGTCCTGTCCGGCGGCGAGACATGCTGCGAGAAGTGCTACGGCAGCGACGGCCAGTTTGCCACGCATTTTCACCCTCCCAGAAACGACGCCAGGCAGTCCCTTTGGAGCGAGTACGCTGGGTACTCGAGAAAGCGGGTCAATTCAACGTAGCTCCAGTTCAAGGAATAGTGGCGCGTATCCGTGTAATGGAACCACTCGTGGATTCTTGTGCAGAACATGACACACGGATCTCCTGGCTTGACGTTTGGAGCGAACGGCTTGTTCGGACCAGGGCCAGTCGGAACGATCCATCCCGGCCGTTGAGGATCATATCCACCGCCTCCGATATCTGATCCGCCCACCCCACCGCCTTCAGTGATGCTGGGAAGCAGACCCCTGTCCATCCGACCCAGTTGGCGGTTTGCATTGGTGAATGACTCTGCCACTTCCTTTGGATCGCAACACTTGCGGTCCGGTCTTGTCCCCCATGGGCCGGATCCGAAATCGCGTCCTGGTTGGGGGCAACTCTTTTGCAGCCCCTCGGGATCGAAGTACTGCACGGGGTCCGCTGCCGAATAGCCGTAGGAGTTGGACCCGCGCCCCAAGAATCCTACCGG